>CAWUSW010000069.1:0-23957 GCA_963925675.1 uncultured Pseudomonadales bacterium | reverse complement strand
TAACCCCGAAGAGCTGAGCACCTTTCTTCGGGACTGAAGTCCCTCCTACGTTGATTCGCCTGGAGAGCTCACCTTTTTCCTTTATCCTTTTTTTTATCCCACCTTATATAACGCATCAATCAATCTTGCCGCCCGCGGCCCATTTGTCCCCACCGCATGCATTTTATTGCAGCTATAGGAAAATCCGATTTTTGCATCCGGATCGCCAAAGCCAATAGAACCGCCAATGCCATGATGGCCAAAGCTGCGCATATTGGGCCCCATATAAACTGCCTCGGGAGTATTTAACAGTACGCCCATCGCCTGATGGTAAGGGCGCTCCTGCAATCCTTCCGTCTGGTTGTGCTGTTCTGTAATCATGGTTTCCAGACCATCACGGCTGAGCAAAGTCACGCCATCGAGTTCACCGTTGACAACACAAGCATAAATTCTTGCAACACCACGGGCATTACCGTGTCCACTGCCACTGGCGACTTCAACTTCACGCCATTCTTTTTTATTCATAGTCACAGCCCAGGGCTCATCAGGATTTTGTTTAAAGGCCAATGCGCGCAAAGAGGTCTGGTCTACCCCATCTTTTGCCGCAAAAAGTTTTGCCTCCATATTTGGCATCACTTCTGCCACATGGGACTGCTCTTCCTCACTCATACCACCGATATAGTATTCAGCATGCAAGGGCCCGCTGACTTCCTTTTTCAAAAAGGGGCCAACTGTGTCTCCTGTGACCCGGCGCATAATCTCGCCCAACAGGAAGCCCTGATGATGCACATGATAGGCAGCCTTGGTGCCTATTTCCCACAGCGGTTCCTGTTCTTCCAGGGCACGCACAATGGCTTTGCGGTCAAACATGGCGCCCTGCCATAAAGGATTGGTGGTGAGCACCGGCACAGCAGCAGTATGATCCAGAAAATGTTTTATCAAAGTCGCTTCCTTGCCGTTGCGCCCATATTCAGGCCAGTACTTGATAACCGGATCATTCGGATTCACCAGACCACGATCCATCAACATATTAAAACAAATAGCGGTAATGCCCTTGGCCACCGACATCATGCAGACCGTGGTTGAACCCTCCCAGGGATCGACCATGGCACCATTGCGCCAGCCGCTCCAGATATCGACAACAGTTTTACCGTTCTGCACTATGGAACACGCCGCGCCAACCTCATCTTCCACCTTGAAATTTTCGATGAAAGCATCCACCACGGCTTGAAATTCCGGGTCATATTGACCGCCTGTCGGGTATTCATTGCCTCTGGCCGTAATTATCTGATCAAGTTCCAAAACTGCTCCTTTTTATTTATTGCCTTGTAAGATAGCTTTGCTATATTGCCTGCTGGTCTGCGCAAATGCGCATCGACCTTACCATTAATTAAATTGATCGGAAATCCCTTGGCAGTTTCTTCTCCTGAATTTAAACAGACCTTTGATTACATCATTATTGGCGCTGGCACGGCGGGCTGTGTACTGGCCGCCCGACTCAGCGAGAACCCTGATAACAAGGTCTGCCTGATTGAAGCCGGCGGCTCTGAAAAGCACCCCTATATCAGCATACCGGCAGGGGTTGGCGCCGCCATCATGAATCCGAAAATGGGCTGGAACCTGAAAACTGTCCCCCAGCCAGCCTTGCATAACAGGCAGGTGCCTTTACCCAGAGGCCGCGTTCTCGGGGGCTCTGGTTCAATCAATGGCATGGCCTATTACCGTGGCACCGCGCTGGATTATGATGACTGGGCATTAGAGGGTAATCCGGGCTGGGGCTATGCGGATTTGCTGCCTTACTTCCTGCGCAGTGAACATAACCCTGAATTTCAGGACTCGGATTATCACAACATCGACGGCCCCATGGGGGTGAGTTTTATTCCCAAACCCAACCGTCTGTGCAAGGCTTTTAACAGCGCCATGTCAGACCTGGGCTTCCCTGAATGCCATGATTTCAATACGGCCTATCCTGAAGGTTATGGCTACAGGCAGGGCACAATATTCAATGGCAAACGTGTTTCTACGGCCAGTGCCTACTTGCGCCCGGCGATGCAGCGCAATAACCTCACAGTGATGACAGGAACGTCAACCCGGCGTGTTTTGTTTAACGGCAAACAAGCGATTGGGGTCGACGTATTCCAGAACAATGAAATTTCACAGTACCAGGCAGTAAAAGAAATTATCGTTTCCGCTGGTGCTTTTCATTCACCCCACATCCTGCTCAATTCCGGTGTCGGTGATGCCGGGCATCTTAATGAGGTGGGGGTTCCAGTGATTCATGATTTGCCTGGCGTAGGCAGAAATCTTCATGATCACCCTGCCAGTTTGGTTGCCATGGATATGAGCGACAGCACTTCATATGCCCTGTCCTGGAAAGCCCTGCCCCGGGATATCGTGCAATTTTTACAATATTGTTTGTTCCGCAGCGGTCCTATGGCCAGCAACCTGTTTGAAACCAATGCCTATATCCGTTCGCTGCCAAATCTTGATCGCCCTGATATGCAGATCGTGTTTCAGCCAGCACGACGCAACATCAAACCCTTCCCTATTCCCCTGGGACATGGCTTTGCCATTAGTGTTGTCTGCCTGTATCCGAAGAGTCGCGGAAAAGTGTTGCTGGCAAATAACGATCCGTTATCAGCGCCTCTGATTGATCCGCAGCTAGGCATAGCCTCGGAAGATATTGAAACCCTGGTGCGCGGTCTGAAATTAACCCGGGAGATTTTCCGCAAGCCTGCTTTTGCCGTATACCAGGCAAGGGAGAGAATGCCTGGCCAAGCCGCCATGGATGATCAGACTCTGGAAAATTATGTACGCGACACCCTCGCCACCGTTCATCATCCAGGCTCCACCTGCAGGATGGGTAATGGCCCGAAAGATGTGGTCAGCCATGAGCTGAAGATTCATGGTCTGGAAGGGATTCGTGTTGCTGATGCATCTATCTATCCGCGCGTTCCTGGCGCCAACACCAACGCCAGCGTGGTCGCCATCGCCGAAAAAGCCGCGGACATGATTCTGAATATTCCCGCGCCGGAAGCACTGACAAAATTAAGCTGAACGTCTATTGTGAGCGCCACTGCGAGCGTGAAAATTTTTGTGATACCTTTACTTAAAACTTGTAACTTGTAACTTGCGACTTGTAACTTGCGACTTGTAACTTGCGACTTGTAACTTATGTTTAACAAGTCATACAAAAAATAAAATTATTTCGTTAAAAAGAATTGAGGTTTGTGATGGCTGTTGAAAACTTACACACGTGGAAAATTGGTGATGTAGAAATCACCCGCATCGTTGAAGTCAACGGCTGGGAAGATGACATCTCCATGTTGTGGCCCGATGCCGCAGCCGAAGATATTCAAAAATATCCCTGGCTACTGCCTCATTTCGCTACCCCTGAAGGCAAAATGATTATCAGCTTTCAATGTTTTGTCATGCGCACCCCTGAACGTCAGATCATGCTGGATACTTGTATTGGTGGTGATCGCCAGCGTGAATTCGATGTCTTCACCAATATGGAAACCAGCTTTCTCGACGACCTGGCCAAGGCCGGATTCAAGCGTGAAGAAATTGATACCGTGCTATGCACTCATCTGCATTTTGATCATGTGGGCTGGAATACTCATCTTGTCGATGGTGAATGGATTCCAACTTTCCCTAATGCCCGTTACCTGTTTGGTAAACAGGAATATGAACACTGGATGCATCTGAAAGAAACCAATGGCTATCATGACCTTAATCATATGTACGATGCTGTGCAGCCTGTGGTGGATGCAGGTCTGGTAGATCTGATCGGTATAGAACACAAGGTATGCCCGGAAATTACCCTGCGTCCAACACCTGGCCATACGCCGGGTCATGTCAGCATCGGCATTGAATCAAAAGGTAAAAAAGCCTTCATCACCGGCGACTTGATGCATAACCCGGTGCAACTGGAAGAACCCCATAGAATTGTGCGCTTTGATATGGATCAGGCCGCCGGTGCGCAATCCCGTGAAGCCTTCGTTGCAGACATGGCCAATTCTGACGTTCTGGTTATCGGTTCGCACTTCGCTGATCCCACTGCAGGTTATGTGGTCAGCGACGATGACGGTTGCCGCCTGGATACCGATCAGGAGAGCAAATAAAGCTCTCCTGATTTTACTGACCCGGCTTACTTTTCTTATCCAACTTTACTCGGCGCCGTTTCCTTGAGAAACAGTGCGCAGATACCTGAAAGGAAAGCACAGATCATCACATAGTACATCGGTGCTTGCAGCGTGGTCGAATCTGCCAGCATGCCAGCCAGCCAGGGCGAACCAAAGCCGCCCACCAATTCTCCAATACAGACCACCAGGCCCATCGATGTCGCTGCCAGCATCGGTGAAACTGTTTCGCCGGGCACAACCCCCATAAATAACGGGAATGATCCCGTGGCACTCCAGCCAATGAATAACAGCAAGCCCATCATCCACATCGGGCCGTCAAAATACAGCGCTGCCAGCGGCGTGATCACACCAATAAAGGTAAACAGAATCATCACCGGTTTACGGCCAATGCGATCGGACCAGGTAGGTACAAGAAAACCACCCAGCATGGTACTGAAGCCCATCACTGACATTACCCCGCCAGCTTCTTCCGGGGAAAACCCGCGGTAGTTGGTAAGAAAAACAAACATAAAGGTCAGCGTCACCAAAAACCAGGACACCAGGAAGATGGCAATCAGACAGCAGACTCGAATATTGTGTTCTTTCAGCATGCTCAGGGCGCTGAATCCCTTCTGATCATTTTGTGCAACACCCGCTTTTGTATCAGCGGACTGTTCTGACCCCATTTTTTTATTGATATTGTTAGGCTCTTTCATGAATTTCCACACCAGAAACCCGCAAATCAGTCCGGGAATGCCCGTGAGGAAAAAAGTGACACGCCAGTCAAATTGAATGGCCAGTGCCGTGAGCACAATTGGCGCCAGCGTGGTGCCCAGCAGCGCGGCAAAGACATTCTGCATAATGCCGGCATTCATCCCGCGTCGGTGGGAAGAGCTTTCGTCATTCATCACCGAGAGGCAAATGGGTAGAAAAGGCCCTTCGGCAATGCCCATAACAATTCTGGCAATCAGCAGGAAAGCAAAGGAACCTGCGAAGCCGGAAAGTGCTGAACAGAGGGAAAAGACAATAATTGAGGTCAGGATAAAAGGTTTGCGAGCCCCCATCCGATCGGACCAGGCACTAAAAACATAGGCCGAGATTGCCCAGGCTAATGCCAATGCCGAACTGAGCATTCCCAGCTGGGTATTGCTAAGCCCGAGGTCCTCAAGAATGAATGGCGTTAAAACACCGACCGCATTGCGATCAAAAAAGATTAGGCCAAAGGTGAAGCCGAGTAGCACCAGGATGCCATTTTCATAGGTCATCCAGGTGCTCTTGTTACCGGCAGGTGCTGGTGCCTGTATATCTGCAGACATCGAAAATCCCCTTATTTTTTTTGTTATTGACAGGGAGTCTACCTATAACCCGGTGCCGGGGTAAAGGTGAGCTCAGCAGGTCGGATAAGCCCCCTTCATTCATCAACAAATGAAATGGTGCGAATCTCCATACTGTGCCGCGGTGGCGTGTTCTCATCTGTACCAGGCAAATTAATTGCCGTATGGCCGGTGTATTGAGGCGCCTCTTCTTTTGAATCATAGAGTTTGAAGCCAAATATTTCTTCTGGCTGCATCTCACTGGCGAAATACCAGTGATGCTTTGGGTTATAACTGAGATTCCATCCATACAGTGGTGGGCGATCAGGGTCATTCAAGCCGCCCCTTACTTCTGCAAAGTTCAGATCATCTTTTTCAACAGTGGCCGCATCCACCAAAGCCAACGGGCTTCGATAAACAGTTTTAATGGGCCGCCAGAAATTCATCAGCACTACTCTTTTCTGCAAGTATTGCTCTGCTTCATCACCAAGAATATTGTAGGCGTATTCCTCAATAGTTTTGCGACCATAATCAACGTGGGCGGCATGGGAGGGTTGCTGATGCTGACGCGCATCCGGCGCATCCGTTCTGGCGACATGGCCAAATGCAATGGTTTTTTGCGCGCCATTAACCTGTTTTGCCAGCTCAATCATTTCTGGGTAGTAAATTCTTTCGACTTGCTCCTCATCTTCGTAATCGGTCATCTGGCTTTCATGCCGGAGCAAGGCAAAGCCGTTTTTTGCAACTGACGGCATTTCATTTTCAGACAGCGAGTGCAAGTCAGTGACCAATACCTCACGGTCGTCACCAGGCCAGTAGGACTTCTCCCGGTCGCCGGGATAAAAGATTGTATGCTCACCTTTTACGACGTACTTGATTTCTGTTCTAACCGATTTAGCTTGAGTTTCAGTTGTCATCCGGGTCCGCTACTAATACAAGAATTGTTGAAAGATAAAGGATACAAGATAAAGGAAAAAGGATAAAAGATAAAAGATAAAGGTGAGCGATTCAGGTAAGTCATGACCTATATTCAAATTATTCACAATTTCATCACTGCTCATCCTGACCGGGAGTTGCTTCCTGGTAATGGCCGCTAAACTTTTGGATTCAACGCAACCAGCCCACTTTTATCTTTTATCCTTTATCCTTTTTCTTTTATCCCCCCAAGCTATTCAGCTTCGGAATTATTAAGTACACTCGCTGGCCAAGAATAAAAAAACTGATCCACACAGGGAAATCCATGCACACTAATCCTGGTGAGAATTCTGCAGAACAGGCATATTCAAACCCAACTTATGCCTGGTATGTGGTGGTCATCCTGTTCCTGGCATTTGTTGTTTCCTATATTGATCGACAGATCATTTCCCTGCTGGTCGAACCCATTAAAGCGGATCTTGGCATCAGTGATACCCAAATCGGACTGTTGCAGGGTTTTGCTTTCACCGTATTTTATACCTTCGCCGGCATTCCCCTGGGCAGGTTGGCCGACAAGAAAAACCGCAAGGTGATTATTGCTGTCGGCATGTTTCTGTGGAGCATCATGACTGCCATGTGCGGCCTGGCAAAATCCTTCTCCACACTGTTCATCGCCCGTATCGGCGTGGGTGTCGGCGAAGCCAGTCTCTCCCCTGCCGCTAATTCACTGATCAGTGATTATTTCCCCAAGGACAAGCGCGGCAAACCCGTTGCCCTTTATTTCATGGGAGTCTATGTGGGCGTGGGTCTTTCCTTCATTCTGGGGGGGCTGGTAGTTGGTATGGTGTCCAATGCTGGCGACAGCGTTGTCCTGCCTGTTTTAGGTGAATTAAGTGCCTGGCAAATGACCTTTCTGGTGGTGAGCCTTCCCGGCCTGCTTCTGGTCGCCATAATGGCCACTATCAAGGAGCCGTTTCGCCACGGCATGATCACCCGGGATGGCAAGGAAGTAGACAGCGGCCTGGGAGCAACGCGGGATTTCTTCATGAAACATTTCAAGGCTTACGCCATCATGTTTCTGGGATTCGGGCTGGCAGGTGCCATGGCTATCGGTTTCTTCGCCTGGACCACGCCTCTGTTCAATCGCATTCATGGCTGGGAGACCGCGCAGATAGGTCTCACTTTTGGCTCCATCATTATGGTGATGGGCACCCTGGGTATTATCCTGGGCGGCGCAGTTGCCGACAAATTGCTGCAAAAAGGCCAGCAACATGCCTATCTCAAGGTGGCTATCTGGGCGGTGATGGGAGCAACTGTATTTGCCGGGTCCGCCGCTATGGTCCCTAACCCCTATCTGGCCTTCGCGCTGCTGTGTCCGGCTGTCGCCTGTTTTGGTATGCCGGTGGCACTGGCCCCTGCAGCAGTGAACTACATCACCCCTAACCAGTTTCGTGGTCAGGCGATTGCCATCTACATCTTCGTGGTCGGCATGATCAACAATGTTGTCGGTCCCATCAGTGTCGGCGTGCTCAATGATTATCTGTTCAAGGATCCCATGGCTATCAACCGTTCCATGCTTACCATTGCCATTGTGTTTGGCACCATTTCATCACTTATCCTGGCCTGGTCGATCAAGCACTACAAGCACAGTGCCGCCGAGATTCATGCCAACGAAGAATAAAGTCGACAGCTGGCATGGCCATGGCATCTGAAAAGCACTGTACCTTACGCAAGCTGCTGGAACGTAATGCTGCACAGACACCGGCGCTGGTGGTACTGCGCTTCGACAGTGGTGAACAATTCACTGCAGCTCAACTCCTATCAGAAGTGCAGTTACTGGCAGGAAATCTCGCACGTCTGGGCATTGGAAAAGGTGATTATGTGCTTTCCTGGTTACCTAATTGCCCGCTAGCGGTAAATCTTTATCTGGCGCTGAACTTTCTTGGTGCCATTTACGTCCCCTTCAATACCGCCTATCGCGGCAAATTACTCGAACATGTTATCCGCATCTCCTCAGCGTCGGTGATGATTGCTGATGGACGCCTGCTTGAGAGACTCGAGGATGTAGATTATTCGAATCTGGACATGTTAATAGTCGATGGCGACGAACGACTTGACGACGATACCCTTCAACAAATGCCTGCTGATGCTCTGCGGCAACTTTCCATGGAAATTGAGCAGGTAGATGGTGATGATGCTGTTTCTAATGCTAATGCTGTGATTAATAGTAATGACATAAAACCCGAAGCCACCTCAACAGTCATTTTCACTTCAGGCACCACCGGCCCCTCAAAAGGCGTGTTATGCAGTTACCTGCACCTGTATACCAGTGCCACTGAGTTCAAACATGTTGGCCCCGCAGATACCAACCTGGTCGCACTGCCCATGTTCCATGTGGGGGGCATTCTCGGTATTTGGTTTGCTCTGATTCATGGTGGCTGTGCTGCCTATGTTGACCGCTTCAGTACTTCAAAATTCTGGCCCACCGTAAAAGAACTGGAAGTAAGTTCTGTAGGCCTGCTTGGCGCCATGGTGCAATACCTGATGTCACAAGCCCCTTCACCGGAAGATAAGAAGCATCCCGTTACAAAAGCAGTTATAGCCCCTTTTGGCGACGATGCCCTGGCCTTTGGCGAACGCTTCGGCATTGAGGTGCATACGGAATTTAATATGACAGAGCTTTCCGTACCGCTGTGGGGCGGGCCCAATCCCACGGTGCGAGGGACCTGCGGCAAACCCAGACAAGGGGTCTCTTTGAAGCTGATAGATAAACACAACAAAGAAGTGAACGTTGGAGAAACTGGCGAATTACTGGTCCATGTGGATAAGCCCTATACCATCAGTCACGGCTATTTAAA
The DNA here is from genome assembly GCA_963925675.1 of uncultured Pseudomonadales bacterium. Taxonomy (GTDB): domain Bacteria; phylum Pseudomonadota; class Gammaproteobacteria; order Pseudomonadales; family Pseudohongiellaceae; genus Eutrophocola. Next base: position 14,768 of record CAWUSW010000069.1, on the reverse strand, counting down.
TGATCCCCAGGCAAGCAAGCTGGCATGGCGCGATGGCTGGTTTCATAGCGGTGATCTTTTTTACCGGGATGAAGAGGAAAATTATTTCTTTGTCGATCGCGCCAAGGATGCGCTACGTCGCCGTGGCGAAAACATATCGTCCTTTGAGGTCGAAGAAGAATTACTCAGCCATCCCCTCATCATGGAAGCCGCAGTGGTGGCAGCCCCGGGTGACGGCGGTGAAGATGAAGTGATGGCCATCCTGGTCACAAAAAATAATGAAAACATTGATATTGAAGAGCTAACTGACTATTTAAGCAAACGCCTTGCTCATTTTATGGTGCCGCGATATTTTCGTTTTATTGCTGAGCTGCCGAAAACACCAACGCAGAAAATTGAAAAACATATACTAAGAAGCGAAGGCATTACCGCAGACACCCTCGATCGGGATAAACTGGGAATCATTGTTGAGAGAGAAAATCTGCATAAAAGAAAAAGGATAAAGGATAAAGGATAAAAGTGATCGGTTCAGGTGAATTAATGTAGGTGGGACTTTAGTCCCGAAGAATGGAACATTGTTCTTCGCGCTTGAAACCGCTCCTACAAGGGCTTCGCTGAAAAAAGATAAATGTGGGCGGCTTATATTGGATCCATAAGCCTGGCGCCTTTTAAAAAATATTATGAAGCCTGTACAAGCTGTATAGAATAATAAAAACATACTCTCAGATTTATCTGAACTGATCACTTTTATCCTTTATTCTTTATCCTTAACCCCCTTCAACCATAAAAATAAAATCACTATGCCTGATAATAATCACACTGGCCCGCTTAAAGACATTCGTGTACTGGAATTCTCCGGCATGGGGCCTGCGCCTTTTTGCGGCATGCTGCTGGCTGATCTTGGCGCTGATGTAGTGCGCATCGACAGAGCTGGAGGTCAGGATTACAAACCAGAAGATGTCGAGTCCCGTGGACGTGAATCTATCGTGCTGGACCTCAAGGACTCCGATGATTTAGCCATTGCCAAAGCGCTTGCCGCAAAAGCGGATATCCTGATAGAAGGCTTTCGGCCCGGCGTAATGGAGCGCATAGGCCTGGGACCTGACAATCTTTTCTCCATCAATCCTGCGCTGGTCTATGGCCGCATTACCGGTTGGGGACAAACTGGCCCCCTCGCGAAAAAGGCCGGCCATGACCTTAACTATCTGGCATTAACGGGCGCCCTGCACGCTATGGGGACTAAAGAGAAACCCGCGATCCCTCTCAATCTGGTAGCAGATTTCGGCGGTGGCTCCATGTACCTGATGATGGGCATCCTTTCTGCGCTTCACCATGCCCGCAATAGTGGTAAGGGTCAGGTAGTGGATGCTGCCATGACTGACGGGGTGATTTCTTTGATGAACATGATCTATGGTGATTTCAATGCCGGCACCTGGAATGATGAACGCGAAAGTAATGTCATTGATGGCGCTGCACCCTTTTACAATGTATACCAATGCGCCGATAAAAAATGGATAAGTCTTGCTTGTATAGAAGCGCAGTTTTACCAGGCCTTTATTGATGCCAGCGAATTAAATGAAGCAGAGTTTTCTGACCAGTGGCAAAGAAATACCTGGACTACTCGCATCAAAACGCTGAAACAAATGTTTTTGAAAAAACCAAGGAATGCCTGGATCAAATACTTTGAAGATCATGAAGTTTGTATCGTGCCCGTTCTTAATATGAAAGAAGCACAAGCCCACCCCCACAACATTGCCCGACAAAGTTTTCAAACTATCGACAAGATCAGCCAGGCAAGTGCCATGCCCAAAATGAGCGCCACTCCACCTGCCACCCGTTTTGGCGTGCATCGAAAAAATGCCGATCAAAAGCAGATTTTGTCGCGCTGGACTATTGACCAGGATTGTTCCTGACATTTTTTATCTTTAGCTTGAATCTTTTATCCCAGAGCAGCCTATCGGCAATACTTTCCTTTATGCTTTTCGTGGTTATACTTGTTTTCTCTAATAAGGAAACTTCCATGGATCTTGTTGATATTTTTCCTGCCACGATTGCTGTCACTGAACTGCAATCACTAACGCCTGATCTCATTGAAAAAGCCATAGCAGAAGTTGCCCATGGTGAACTGATTAAGGATTTGGAATCGGATGGAGCATACACCCGGGAACAAAACTTGCTCGATAAAGTAATGTTCAGAGATGTGAAGGAAGAAATACTGAAAAACTGTATGGAACTGGCGCAAGCCTATTCACATCGAGTAGCACAAATGGAAATTTGTAACTCCTGGGGAAACATAACTGGTTTGGGACAGTCCATTCGATTTCATCGGCATGTGAACAGTTATCTCAGTGGCAGTTTTTATCTCACTGAAGGGTCGGCATTTACCTTTCATAATTTTCTCGGTGAAAATCTTTTCAGCATGATGCCGGAAACAAATGAGGATCCCAATAATTTTCGTGGCCAGAAATCATTCGTTATCAATCCAAAGCCCGGTCGACTGATTCTATTTCCCTCGGGACTTCACCACAGTGTCCAGCACTCTCAAAATACTGAAATGCGTTATTCAATCGCCTTTAATACTATTCCGATCGGTAAAATAGGATCACCTACCAACCTTGTGGAATTTTTACCCTCCTGAGAATTTTTGACACTTTTGGTTTTGAGGTAAAAACAAAAAGATATGGCAACTCACCATATTTTCTTATTGCTGTGTTAAGAATTCATATATTTTATAAATTTTAAATAATGTAACGATAATAATTATTAATCGTCTTTTTTCGCATAACGAAACTTTTTTTAAAATAAAATAAATTAATTTTTCAACTATCGAATTAATTTATCCGGCTTGCACGCCACTTCAACATTTCTTGCACAAAATATTTGATTTCTTCGCATTGAGACCGGTCATATCTTGTTGATATATATAGAAATTTAATTTCCCTGTCTATACGCTTGCAGTCTCTTTTATATCTAGGTAAAAACAAAGAGCAAGGTTGAAGGGGTACAAAAAGAGTGAAATTGCATGACCAAAAGTTATGGACATTCAATCAATCTCAATCGACCTGATAGCTTGAAAAATTCCGGGAGAAAAGAGTAGAAAGTTGATGTTTTAACTACGCTACTGACTGTTGGTAACGCGTGCAACACGTTAAGGCATCAGATCTGGTAATTATCTTAATTAAAGCAGGCTAGTCTTTTTATTTAGTTATTTTGTTTATTCTGAATTCGTGGAGCGTGTCTCCACAATGAAGCACTAAACCTGATCTTCATCCTGACATTCTTCAAATTATCAACCAGCACTCTGAAAGCAATTTTAGAGTTCAGATCCCTTCGTAGTTGCACTGTTTTATACAGTTTCGCTTGCATGGTTTAAGTTAAGTCTCCAGTAAAAACAATAAAGGAAGGCAAGGCTTATTTTTTAAAAAGTTAATTCTTAAAACCTTTTTAAGGGGAACGAATGATGAAAAAACTCAATCCGGCGAACAGGAAAAAATCCCTAGTTCTCGCCATTGCGGCATTATCAACAGCGACCGCTTACAGCTCCGGGGTTTTTGCCCAGGATGGTGCGGTTGAACTGGAAGAAATTACCGTAACAGGTACTCGAGTTAGAATGACAGACGGGATGGCTGCACCAACTCCGGTAACAGCTATCACACCTGCAGATCTGACAAATTTCGAGCCAGGCGGCACCATTGCAGAACAGCTGGACGCTTTGCCGCAGTTCTTTTCAACACAGAGCGCACAACGTGGTGGCGGTGCCCTGTTTGGTTCTGCCGGTGGCAGTTACCTGAATATGCGCGGCCTTGGCTCACAACGAACACTGGTATTGTTTGATGGCTCGCGTGTAGCGCCAGCTGACAAACGCGGTACCGTCAATGTTGATATGTTCCCTACCGCGCTGGTGAGAACCGTTGACGTAGTGACCGGTGGCGCTTCTGCGGCTTATGGTGCTGACGCCCTGGGGGGTGTTACCAACTTTGTTCTTGACCGTGAATTCCAGGGCCTCAAGGTTGATGTTGGCACTGGTGTCAATGAATGGGGTGATGGACAGAAATGGAATTTTGGCATCGCCGGTGGGACACAAATCGGTGACAATTTAAATCTTATTGGCTCTATCGAAGCCAAGCAAATCAACCAAATCGCACGTGACCCGGCAGATCTGGATTCTGACTGGTGGCAACGCTGGGGCCATGTAAACAACACCTCGGGGTCTGGCCCAACAAGATTGACCGTCCCCTGGGTTAGCTCTATTGACCATTCACCAACAGGGCTTATTACTGCCCCTGGATTCTCCATGAATGGCCTGCAATTTACCGACGATGGACGTGGCGTGCAGGCTTTTCCCGTAAGCGATATATCCAGCGGTGTCTCACATTCACAAAGTGGTGGACCCATGGGACAGATTCATAATGATGTCCAGGGTGGAGGACCGAGTGGCGCCGAAGTTATTGGCCGTTCTGCTTTTATTGGCGCGAAATATACCTTCACTGATAACTTGGAAGGCTTTGCCCAAATCATGGCAGGTCGCTCTGAATCAAATAACAAAAACGTTCGTGGTAGTTACTCAACTCAGGGACCCTGGGTTGCTACTATCTTCTCAGGAAATCCATTTTTACCACCAGCTGTGCAAGCTGCAATGGATGCTGAAGGTATCGAATCATTCGGTTTACAAAAAGTGGGCTCACGTCTTGGCGAACTAAATCCTGGTCTTGATACTGAAGCCAGGAATGTGTTTACCAGCTATTCCTGGCAGGTAGGTTTTGACTGGAATATCAGCAACAACTGGGATTTACGTGCCTCCTGGCAAAGTGGTGAGTCTGACAAACGCTCAGGCTCTTATAACCACATCAGATCAGACCGTATGTTCCTCGCCCTTGATGCTGTAGTTGATCCAGCCACTGGCGGCGCCGTATGTAATGTCACTCTGACCAACCCAAGTGTAGCTGATCTGGCCGCCGCTCCTGAAATTCAGGGCAAAGTGTCTTCCCGTGACCCTAATCTGGCTTTAGCATCGCCTATTGGTCTGGATAACTCAGTCAGTGATTGTGTACCCTGGAACCATTTTGGCTCAGGTAATGCGTCACAAGCTGCTGTGGATTACATTGGTACCGATAAAATTGGTGTCAGTTTTGTTGAACAGGACTTTGCTGAAGTACTGCTTACCGGTGATATCTATGAAGGTTGGGGTTATGGCCCGGTCTCCATGGCTGCTGGTCTAACCTATCGTGAGCAGTCATTTACTGATGGCGCGGTACCAACAGATGTTGACGTGCTTGGACCGCCCATTAATGCCCCGGCATTAGGTATTAGAGGTATTCCTCGTGGTTATTATGGTGGTAGTCCAAACCTGCATCAATTCTCTACTGTGCCATTGATCTCAGGTTCCTACGATGTGTGGGAATGGTTCACTGAAGTCCAGGCTACTGTCTGGGAAGCTGATTCCGGCGCACAACGACTGGGTGCCAGTGCAGCCTTCCGTCAATCTGATTATTCGACCACCGGCAGCATTGATAGCTGGAAAATTGGTATAGATTTTCAGCTAATGGAAGACCTGCGTTTCAGAGCAACCAAGTCTCGTGATGTGCGCGAAGCCAACTTCTCTGAGCGTTTCGATGCCCAGGGTGGCGGTGGTAGCGTTGATGATCCGCAATTTGGGGGTGAAAACTATCAGATCACTACCGTGCGTGGCGGTAATCCAAACCTCAGCCCCGAGATTGGTGATACCACGGTAATGGGCTTCGTATATGAGCCTTCATGGCTGGAAGGTTTCCAGTTGTCAACAGACTGGTATGAAATTAAAATCGATGGTGCCGTTGCCTCATTAGGACAACAACGTATTGTCGAAGATTGTTATAGCGGTGCCGATCCAAGCCAGTGTGCTTTGATCGAGCGTGATGCGGTAACCAATCGCGTACTGCGTGTCTTTAACGTCAACCAGAACCTTAATAAAGCAACAACCGAGGGTGTTGACCTTGAAGTATCATACAGAGCCGAGCCAAACTTCTTCGATAACCAGTCTGAATCCTTAAGCATAAGAGCTTTATCAGGATGGTTATTGGAAGATTCCGATACTACCTTTACTGGTGCTGTTACTAACGCGGAAGGCGGTTATAACCGACCTGATTTCACCGCGAACATCACCGTAAACTATGACATCGGTGATTTTGGTTTATCCCTGCAACAGCGCTATATCCCGGAAAGTATTCGTGATACTCGCTGGGTTGAAGGCGTTGATGTTGATATTAATACTGTTGATGCATCTACATGGACGAATATGCGCTTTACCTACCGCATGGAAATGGCCACGGGTTCGAACCTGAATCTGAATTTCAATATTCAGAACGTGTTTGATGAAAACCCACCCATTATTGCCAGCTTCTCTTCACGTGGCGGCTCACAGACTACCAGCGCTAACTATGACACCTTTGGTCGTCGTTACGCCTTGTCTGCGAACTATAGCTTCTGACTAGTAGTTGGTTAACGGCTTAAGAGGACAGGACGACCTCTTTAAAGGCTGATTATCAAAGCCAGAACATCTCTTATGAGTTGTTCTGGCTTTTTTTATGATCTATAGATTAGCTGGGCTTTCAAGTCTCTAAAATGCCGCAGAGGATGTAAATGACATTTATTGGTCTTATACTCAGAGAAAGGCTCTGGAATGCACATACAATTAATAAGTTAAACTGGCACTTCAGCAAAGTATTTAGTGCCGCTCATTAATTATTTACTTCTGTTTTCAGATCTTTTTTACTTTAGATAAGCATTTTAGTTTAGATAACCATTGTCTTCATGCAGGGTTTTGCTTACGGATAAGAGTGTTAACTATGAATACTTCTTCTTTTCAGAGCACCAGCCAAAGCACTGGCATAACCCAGGGCAATTGCCTGCGTCCATTGACTGCTTATGCAAAATTCCTGTTAATGAGTTTCACTCTGGCGTTTTATCCAGCCTCACTATTTGCACAGGAAGATATAAGAACCGATCGCCTTTTATTTCACCCTGTACCACTTTCAATTGCTGCCAGTAATCCTTTGGTCTTGAGCGATGCAGCTGGGATAAATCCAGGAACAGGTCCTCAAACAGGTCCTCAAACAGGTACAACAGCTGAACAGGAACTAGCTGCAGATGAGCCAAACAGGATCCTGGAAATAAACCAGGCTATTGCTCAATACTTGCCGCTGGCAGCAGATTTTGAAGCGGAACAGGGGCCCTTCTCCAGTGACTTGACCGAAGCTCTGGTTAGTCTGGCGTTTCTCTATCAGGAACAGGGCAATCACGCCGAGGCTATTAAATACTATGAGCGCTCACGCTCCATCATTCGTGTCAGCGGCGGGCTCTATACCCTGGAGCAGCTGCCTATCATCGAAGCCATGATTCCCAGCTTTGAGGCCATGGGAGAGCTTAAAAAGGCTGATGAGATGAATGAGTCTCTGCTTTATATTCATACCGAAGAGTATGGTAATGACAGCATAGAGATTATTCCTGCCCTGGCCAAATTAGGTGAATGGAATATGCAGGCTTTCCTGACGCGCTCCAATATTCTGCTGAATGTTAACCGAATGAATGTTGTGCAATTTATGAATGACCCCAATAACTTTATGGGCAGCAACAATAATCTCACCGATACTCCTCTTTTCAACCTTTACCAGGCTCAGCAAAACTTTTTGCGAGCCATTGGCATTCTGGTTGAAAACAAGCAATATATTCACCCACAAATTCTCGAGTTGGAACAAATGCTGTTAAAAAGTTATTTCCTGAGCATTCATCGTGAGAATATTCTTTACGAACCGGATTTTTACCTCACCAGAAAAAAAAGAAAAACCGGCTCCAGACTCAATACCAATTCCATTGAACTGATGGCGTCCGAGGAATACAAAGCAGGCAACGCCTCTCACCAAAGATCCATCGCCTATATCTCCAACAATCCGCAAAGAACCAATACCATGGTTGCCACGGCAATGCTGGAAGCTGCCGACTGGCATTTACTTTTTGAACGCAAGGTTACAGCTGCCGAGGAATATCAGAATGTTTACGATTTTTTCTCTGAATACCCTGAAGCCCAGACAGAAATAACCGAATTACTTTATCCCGACAAGCCGCTAATCCTGCCGGTGTATTTACCCCCACCAAACAGTAAGGAAAAACTCGATATCAGCCCTGATGACGAGGTCACTTACTTTGGGTATTTTGATGTGTCTTTCGAAATAGACAAGTTTGGCAAAGCCAGAAAGGTGCGCATTCTTTCCCAGGAGGGAAGACTCACACGCAACATGGAAATCAGACTCAACCAATACCTGAGAAAAGTGTTATTCAGGCCTTTGTTCAGGGACGGCCAGCCCTATACCGACACCGTATCACTGCGCTATTACGTCGGCGTCTGATCCTTTTTTTTACACTAAAACAGCTGTAGATTTGTTGGCGAATTCCGGCTGTGCACCACCTTCCTGCCTGCCTTTTTTATGCTAGTCTTACATCCTGCATCAAGACCAGCAAATCAGAAGTTCCTGAAAAAATAAAAAGAGAAAAATCTCCTATGAGTCAATCTGCAGCAGGCCTCAATCAAGAGCGTCTTAACCATCTGAAATCCGTCATTGAAGAAGATATTGCCACGGATAAATATTTTGGCGCGGTTATCGCCGTTGCACGCCATGGCGAGATTGGCATGTTGGAGGCCATTGGCTGGGGTGACCAGGAACACAAAACCCCTTTGCACACTGATTCAGTGTTTTCCCTGTTTTCACTGACCAAGGCCTTAACCAATGCCCTGGTATTGCGCGCCATTGAGCTTGGCCAGTTCGCACTCACCACTCGCGTGGTCGAAATTATTCCGGAATTTGCAGGCCATGGTCGCGACAAAATAAATTTTTTCCATCTGCTTACACACTCTTCGGGTCTGCCACCAGTCTGGATTCCAAAAGAAGGTATGACTATCGACAAACTTGACGACATTATTGAAGCGATTTGCGAAAACATCCATCCTCTGCAGTCACCCGGTGAACTCGTCCATTACTCTCCCCTGGTCCACCATGCCCTGCTGGGTGAAGCAGTGAGACGCTGCGATCCAGGTGGACGCAGTTACCGGGAATTACTGCAGGATGAAATATTAAGCCCGCTGGCAATGAAAGACACTTCCATAGGCGTGCGTAAAGACCTGGCAAACAGACATATCTTCCCGGATTTCCGCGGCAAGCCACCCCAGGAACATTTAGGGAGCAACGATCTTGGGCCTCAAGGCGCATTCGCCGAAGAAAAGGCAGAAATGCCCTGGGTAGGTGGCATTTCCACTGTGCCTGACCTGTTTCGTTTCGCCGAAATGTTTCGTCAGGGTGGCACCCTGGATGGCCAGCGACTCTTGTCACCGGCCATGCTGGAATTGGCGACCAGTAACTGGACCGAAGAAAAACCCAACGAGCTGTACAAAAAAATCGCTATCAACCACGGCTGGGAACCCTATCCTGCCTATATTGGTCTGGGCTTTGGCTTACGCGGTGATGCGGTATGCCCATCTATCTATGGCGGTACCCTGGCAAGCCCCGGCACCTTCGGTAACTATGGCGCAGGTAGCACCCTGTTCTGGGTAGATCCGGAATGGGATATCACTTTTGTCTGTCTGACTTCAGGCGTAATGGGCCCGGCCACCAATATCGAACGTTTTCAGCGTCTCAGCGATATTGTCATGTCAGCTGCGCTTTAAGAGACCGCTAAGGCTAGCCATATGACTAACAAGACTTTCGACATCATTATTGTTGGTTCAGGAACTGCTGGTACCGTCCTGGCCAATCGTCTTTCATCTGATCCAAATTTACAGGTCTGCCTGATAGAAGCTGGCCCGAATGATAAAACGCCACTGGTCCGCATCCCCTCCTTGGTCGGCACCTTGATGTTTCACAAGACCTACGGCTGGCATTATAAAACCACGCCTCAGCAAGGCCTCGATGGCAGGCAGGTGCTGTTGCCCCGCGGCAAAATTCTCGGCGGCTGTAGCTCCACCAATGGCATGGCCTATTTCAGAGGTCATCCGAAAGATTTTGATGAATGGGCCCAAATGGGCAATCCAGGCTGGTCTTACCGCGATGTGCTGCCCTATTTCATGCGCAGTGAAAATAATGTGGATTACCGCAATTCGCCTTACCACGGCACAAAAGGCGAAATGCATATTTCCCATGTACGTAAATACAATCCGATGATCACGCCTTTTTTAGAGGCAAGCACCAGCCTGGGCTATCCACGCTGTGAAGATTTTAATGGTTGCATGGAGCCTGTTGGTTTCGATATGCGGCAAAATGCCATTCATCAGGGCCGTCGTGTCTCCGGAGTCACTGCTTTTTTAAAACCGGTGATGAACAGGCCAAACCTGACTATCGTCACTGAGTGTTTCGTAAACAGGGTCCTGCTGGAAAATAATCGCGCCAGTGGCATTGATCTGGAATTAAATGGACTGCGGCAAAATTTTATTGCCCGCAAGGAAGTCATTCTTTGCGGTGGCGCCTATGGTTCACCGGTTTTATTGCAGCATTCAGGCATTGGCGACAGCGAGGATCTTGCGGCCCTTGGCATACCCGTAAACCATCATCTGCCTGGCGTAGGAAAGAATCTGCATGACCATGCCTCCTCTGTGGTTCAGCGCGTGTGCAGCAATTCGGAATCCTACGGCATATCCTGGAAAGCCCTGCCACGCAATGCCCTGAGTCTGTTTCAGTATTTATTAATGCGCAAGGGACAACTGGCAGGCAATTTGTTTGAAGTCACCGGCTTTCTGCATTCAACAGAGGGACTCGACAAGCCTGATATCCAACTAGTGTTCATGCCGGCCAATCGCCCCAAACCTGGTTTTCCTTTTCCTGTTGGTCACGGCTATGGCATCAACACCGTCCTGTTACAACCGAAAAGCCGCGGTTCAGTAAAACTGGCATCCAACAATCCACGTGAGGCACCACTGATCGACATCAATTTCATGGGCGACGAAGGGGATTTTGCCCCTCTGATACGCGGCATGCGCATCTCCCGCCAGATACTTGATAGCCCAGCCATGGCCAAATACCAGGGCAAGGAAACATTGCCTGGTGTGAATATTGACAGCGACGAGGAATTGAAAGATTTCATTAAAGGCAATATGACCTCCGTGCATCACCCGGGTGGTACCTGCCGAATGGGCAGCGATGATAATTGTGTGGTGGATCCAGAACTGAAAGTGCGAGGCCTGGCAGGCTTACGTGTCGTAGACGCCTCGGTATTCCCCAGAATGGTAAGTGGCAACAGCAACGCCCCCACCGTGATGGTGGCAGAAAAAGCAGCGGATATTATTCTTGGTAAGGCGGCGCCAGCGCCGATTGATCCAGAAAATTAAGTTAAAGGCTAAAGGCATCGTAGGCCGGAAGAGCGCAGCGATGTCCGGCAGGATTAAAAGTGGAAAGTAGATTGGAAGAGGCCTGCAAGCCCGTCATCCGACATTGCGACCTTTGGTCGCCTCTTACAACTTGAGACTATTTTCTTGATCGAAGCCTGCTCTGACAAGCTCAAATTCCGGTAGCGTCGCGAGCGAAGGTCAGGCGAGGCAAAAATATTTTTCGAGACCGGGCGCATACAATAGTATGCAACCGGTTCCGAAAATATTTTTAACGAAGCATGGGCGAGCGCAGTAGCTACTGCTGACAACTAGCCTAAATTACTATTAACAAATTCCCAGTTAACTAAATTCCAAAAAGCAGCCATATAGTCAGGGCGCACATTTCTGTAATCAATGTAGTAGGCATGTTCCCACAAATCTACTGTCAACAAGGGAGTAACACCCTCATCGGTCAGCGGAGTTGCGGCATTAGAGGTATTCACAATGGCTAGAGAACCATCCGCATTTTTTACCAGCCAGGTCCAGCTTGAACCAAAATTGTTTACCGCACTATCAGTAAATTTGGCTTTAAACTCCTCGAACGAACCAAAAGCTGCGTTGATGGCATCGGCCACAGCGCCAGTAGGTTCACCACCACCATTGGGGCTCAAAGAGTTCCAGTAAAACGTGTGATTCCATATCTGGGCTGCATTATTAAAGACACCACCGCTTGAAGTCTTGATGATATCTTCAAGTGACTTGTCTGCATCGGCAGTGCCATCTATCAGACCATTAAGTTTTACCACATAAGTGTTGTGATGTTTACCATAATGAAACTCAAGAGTTTCTTTGGATATATGTGGCTCAAGAGAATCCTGAGCATAAGGTAAAGAAGGCAGTTCAATTGACATAAAAAACTCCATAACTGTCAAAAAGACAGAACACATTAACGAAAAAAGTGGAAATAACTACTGAATAAATCAGAGGCGCCGGCATTGTAACAAAATTTATTTTCCAGTTCAGGGGGATAATTTTTTGCCATACTTGCTATAAATATGACCCTTACTAAGAGTCTAATACTTACTGATTGAATAAAAATTGTAATTAGCCGTTCAGAAGTATTGACCGTTACGACAGACAACAGCACTTGGCTCATAATAAAAATATTAAATCAGGGATATATTGATATAAAGAAAAATATACCGATCCCTTTATCTATTTTTGTTGCCTTTGTCTTTTTACAATCACTGATTTTAAAATTTGCCGAATGGTTCAGTGAACCTGCAGATATCAGCGTGCTCATCTTTTTCACTGCCTCTGCCTGATGACTGAGCAGGCTGGAGATGTGGGGGGATATGTAAGAGAGATTTTGGCTCGGTAACTTCGTATTTTTTGAGGTACAAGGTACAAGGTACCTTGTACCTTGTAACTGTTTTATCTGGTCAACCAGGCGACTAAAAGTCTGATCTGCGCATTATCAAACTTGTCACCAAAAGCTGGCATTTGACCGTTTCTACCCGCCCTGAGGGTTTCGCGCAGGCTTGCCAGATCATTGCCGTAAAGCCAGTCATCATCGGTCAGATCAGGGGCGCCCAGTAAAGGATTACCGGTGCCCTCAATGCCGTGGCAGGCAATACAAATCTGGTTAAACCTTGCTTGTCCTGGATGGCCTTCTGCTTCAGGAGAGCCTAGTAAAAGCACATAATTGGCGACATTGGTCACCCCTTCCTGACCCAGCAATGCTTCCTAGCTAGCCATCACCCCAACCCTGCCGTTGCGCAGCGTCAGTTCGATGTTTTCAGCACTGCCACCCCACTGCCATATATCATCATTAAGATTCGGGAACAGATTCGCCTGGCCCTGCCCCTGATAACCGTGACAGGCACTGCAATGTTGTGAGAAGAGATCACTGGCACTGCCCATCAAGGCTGCATCAGCCTGAATTTCAGTTAAAGGCATCACCGCAATTTCTGCCCGCAATTCTGTAAATTCATCATTAAACGCGCGATAACGCTCTTCAATCTGGCCACCCTGCGACCACTGGAATGCGCCCTTGAAGGAACCCATGCCAGGATAAAGCATGAGATAAAATACAGAAAAAATCATCATCACGAAGATCATCCAGAACCACCACAGGGGCGCCTGATTCATCCCTTCCTTGAGATTGTCATCCCAGGTAGTGTGATCAACTTCTGCATCATTGGGCGGTGCTGCGGTATATACACTCACCACCAGCCACACCAGACCGATAAAACTGATCAAGGTGATCAGAATAATCCAGCCACTCCAAAAATCGTTGGGCATGTCAGCCATGTGAGACTCCAGCGTCCTTTTCACTATCAATTCCATTGCCGGCATCTGGGCCGTAATCTTCATCATTGAAAGGAATCATCGCGGCTTTTTCGATTTCACTATCAGGTGAAACCATGAATACCCATACCACCAGCACTACCATAAAAAGCATTACCAGCATGTCGCCGACAAAAATAAACATTGTCATTTTACTTTGCCTCCAGAGGCAGCGCCCACAGCATCAGAAGTTAAACTGTAGTGTCTCATCGATATTCCTCCGCCAGGCCTGTACCCAATACCTGAAGATAAATAATGAGCGCATCAAGTTGACTTAGCCCTTCGATTTCCTCAGGAGCAGCAGCAATTTCTTCATCTGTATAAGGATGACCAAGAATCCGCAATACACTCATTTTTTTCTGGATGTCACCCAAATCGGTGGCTTCCCATTCCGCTAACCAGGGATAGGCAGGCATGATGGAATTGTTAATGACACTGCGCGGGTCAATCAAATGTACCCGATGCCAGTCATCAGAATACTTGCCACCAATACGATGTAAATCAGGTCCGGTACTTTTTGAGCCCCACATAAACGGCCGGTCATAGACAAATTCATCGGCTCTTGAATAAGGCCCGTAGCGCTCAACTTCTGCCAATAAAGGCCTGATTTGCTAAGAATGACAAACATGACAGCCTTCCCTGATATAGACATCCCGACCGGTGAGTTCAACGGCGCTATACAGATGGCTGTTCTCTGTGGCTGTCTTCAATGATTCCTGAAAGATGCTGGGAAGCACCTGTACCAGACCGCCTATGGATGAAATAAACAGGATGCCAAAAAATTAGCAGGCCAATATTATTTTCAAGTTTACGGTGCAGTGTTACGCCATGGTATTTCATGCCGGCACCTCCTGAGCATTCCCACTTGATGGTTCGCGCGGCTCTTCCTTGTATACCGTGCCTTGCAACTCATCGATTATTTGCGGCGGACTCACTGCAACCGTGTGGCGTCCATACATGGTTCGAAAAAGGTTGTATGCCATCAGCACGGTGCCAGCCAGAAAGATCAATCCAGCCACAAGACGAAGCGCGTAGTAAGGCACCATGGCTGCCATGACATCGTTAAAGCTGTAGCTGAGTTCACCGATATCATCAATGCTCAACCATAATAATC
>CAWUSW010000068.1:0-18618 GCA_963925675.1 uncultured Pseudomonadales bacterium | reverse complement strand
CCGACATGGCGACCAAAGGTCGCCCGCTTGAGACTTGAGACTTGAGACTTGAGACTTGAGACTTGAGACTTGAGACTTGAGACTTGAGACTTGAGACTTGAGACTTGAGACTTGAGACTTGAGACTTGAGACTTGAGATTGAGATATTTTCAATACTGCGTAATTTCCAGTTGTTCTGTTTCCAGCACAACCCGAATGACAGAATAACCACACAGTACAATTTCTCCTTTATTGCGGTCCTGACCATCGCGGCAGAAATCAAAGCTGTAAATCCTGCTAAACACCTTATGACCTGATGAGTTTTTACTCAAGGCTATTTTCTGAAAGACAAGGGTTTCATCCAGAAGCTGAATGTCGCGCTCTTTACAGTATTTTCTGGCAAAGTTGAGTGCTGATGTATGTTGTTCCCGGGTTCGCCACCAGTACATCACCAGCAAAACAAGTAAAAAGAAAATACAGAGGTCATAGATAGAATACATTGACCAAGTATATCTTTCTGGCTGTCGAATGACCTTACTTATAAAATACAGATATATTCCCTGGCGTGTAAGCCCGATGATTTCGGGCTTGACAGGCTTGACAGGCTTGGAAGGGGACAGCATCATGCCGGCTGGTTTTAAGTGTGGTCCTTCATGAAATTACTTTATCTAACTCTCGATACTCCACTGGATATCCAACAAGTAGCCACAGGCAATCAAGTCAGGGTTTTGGGCATCCGTGAGGTTCTGGAAGATGCCGGACATGAGGTGGTACAGCTGGTTTACAGCTCAGATCCGGATACCGCAGTAAACGCCAACATTTATCATTCCAGAGAAGAGCTGGAAGCCCTTGTCGGGCGCGGACAGTTTGATGTCATTATTGTTGCTTACTGGTCTTTGCTTGCTGACTTGCCGACTACTGAAGTTCCGATAATTCTGGACTTTATTGCTCCACGCCTGCTCGAGTTAATGTTTCAGGCACCGGAGAGCGTTCCAGCAACAACGAATGAAATAGTTAGTTTGTTGTCATGTGTTGACCACATTCTTGTTGGTAACAAGCGCCAGTCTGATTTGCTCCTGCCTTTACTGCTTCAAGCTGGTATAGATTGTCGGCAAGATATCCCGATATCTATACTTCCTATTTCCACAAGAGCAAAGCTTTTATCACAAGCAAAGTCAGCAAGGCCAGTGAAGCTGGTTAATGCCGGGGTAGATTGGCCCTGGCGGAATTTTAGTAATTACAGAGCTGTTATCAAGGAGCTGGTAGAAAAACGAAAAGGAATTACATTCGTTGAGTTTTCAGGTGCCTATCCTGGCAATGCTGAAACAGAAGAAGCCGAATCAAGTTTGCAAAGTTATGCGCAAATGCAAGCCAGCCTGCAGCAGTGCCATATTGGCCTGGAACTGGGAGAGCGCAATACTGAAAGGGAGTTTAGTCATTCATTCCGGGCAATGGAATATCTGGAATCTGGTTTGCCAATTATTATCAATAGCTGGATCCCTCTGGCAGAACTGATCATTCAATATGATGCGGGGTGGGTAGTTGATGAGCCCTCAGCATTACACAATCTGCTTTTAGACGTTGAGAATAATCCTGAAATTTTACAAGCCAAGCAAGCAGGTGTAATAAATCTTAAGAACGAAGTGCTGAATTACAAAACCAGTTGTGCACCCTTGCTGAAATATCTGAGTAATCCATATAAAGTTGATCGCTTTGCTAAAAGCGCTGATCCTGATCCTGAGGATGTCCCGGAATCAGATGAAAAGGCGGACTTTCCAAAAGGAGCCAATGCGTCAACATCTAAAATCATTCTGGCGTCGATTTTTAAAAAATTCTTTTGTCCTGCCAGACCTGAATCGACACCGGATATTTTAATGGTGACCCGATCTGACCTGTTTCCGGTAGATCACGGTGCTGCAGTAAAAATAATCAGGACTGCTGAATCTCTTTCACGACGGGGAAGAGATGTTTGGCTAACCACCGATAGCAGAAAAGAATATTTCCAGTTTAGTAATGGAGAGATGATGAGCCATCGTTTCCCGTTACTGGTAAGACTATTATGTTTGCCCAGATTTCTTGCCTTCATGACTTTAATCAGGAAAGGTTATCCGGTCAGTAACAGCTTCCTTTATCTTCCTGTGACAGATTTCAGCTACATTGTCAGATCCGTCTATTTAACCAGCCGTAAACCAATAGGTGCCTACCAGGCTGAATTTCCGGCTTATGTTCGGCCCTGTCGATATGCCAGGTCATTGTTTGGAGGGAAAATTCTTCTGGTTCAGCACAATGTTGAATATGACCGCATTAAAAATCAGGTATCTGACCTGAGCGATAAAAACTTCCAAACCTTAAAAAATATTGAAATTGCCATGTGCCACCTTGCGGATAATATTGTCGCGGTTTCAGATAATGATCGGCAAAAAATGATCAGGGATGGCGTCTCAGCAGAAAAAATCCATACCATTCCCCATGGAGTGGATTTGCTTGCCTTTCAACAAACCCCGACAATAAATATAAAAGCCAATTTTGGAATTCCAGCGGATAATGATGTACTTGTTTATCATGGCACCTATAGTTATGCCCCCAATCTCGAAGCCATGAAAGTTATGGCTGAGGAAATATTACCGCGTCTAAAATTGCGGGGACTTGCTGTTTCTGTCCTGGCGATAGGGAGTAAACCGCCTGATTTCCCATTGCATGAGGACATCTATTTTGTCGGTAGTATTGATGATTTGGCAGAAGTTATACCTGCAGCAGATCTGGCAGTAGTTACTCTCCAGGAAGGGGGCGGCACGCGGATGAAAATTCTGGATTATTTTGCCGCTGGAGTACCGGTTATCAGTACATCTAAAGGCATTGAAGGGATTCCGGTTGAAAACGGTGTTGAAGCATTGATCATTGATGACTTTGATGCCATTAGCGATGCCATTGAGAATTTACTGAATAATCCGCAAGAGGGGGCAAAGCTAAGTGAAGCAGCGAGTCGCTTTGTGGATTCTCTGGGTTGGGATGCTATTGCTAGACGTTACCTGCCGTTGTTACAGTAAAAATCTCCGGATCACGATCAATATTCTTTAGTCCTGCCATATAAATATCAAGAAGGTCAAAAGCCAGTTTCTTGGTAGGTTCATCGCTGATCATTTCCAGTTTGTGCGACATGGCAAGTACGCAGATGCCATGAATACTTGGCCACATCGTCCGGGCCGCAATTTCAGCTTCTTTTCGGTCCTTGGTAATGGGCTCGAAAGCATCTATCACCACGGAAAACAGGGTTTCAACTTTTTTGATATACCAGTCAGGGGCACTTTCCTTCCTGCCGCTGGGCATGGCAAACACAAATGCCCAGAGAAAACTCTGCTGCTCTGATAACCGGATATAGGCACTCACCAGATATTTGGTTTTGTCTTGCTGGTCAGCCATGTTGGATGATAATTCCTCATACCAGTTATCCAGAATTCTGCCTTTGACGTGATAACGCAGAGATTCCAAATTCCCATAGATGTGGTAAATAGTGCCGAAGGAATACCCGATTTCCTTGGCAATCGCTCTGGTGCCGAAAGCACTGGGGCCAATTTCTGTAATCAGCTTGATGCTGCCATTGATAATCAAGTCCTTTAATTCGGCTTGTGTGTGGTCGGACCTTCGTGCCACGGCGGATAATCTCCCTAAAATTCACTCATTAATGCATTAAAAAAGTATACAAACTAACACAGTACAAATATCAGAGAGTTTGACGACTAAAACACGAACACTGGTACCGATGGTGAAGTTAACCTGATGGGCCTGGATTCCTCTGCTGATTATGAAGTCTCAGTAAATGGGGCAGGTTCTCAGCCAGTACCATCTGAAGATGTTCTGGTGGTGTCTGGCAGAAGCCTTACCCTGGAATACACACTGGAACCTGCCGGCACGCAAATTCAGGAAATCGTGGTAGCAGACAGTACGGTAAGAATGGTTGATACCAAGTCTGCCATGGTAGGTACTGACGTGACTTTGGATATTACAGATTCACGCTTCTGGGGTGTTGTTCCGGAAGAAAATATTATTGGCACAGTAAAACTTTTGTTGCTTTTGACCGCTCAGGAACGCTCATTTTTGACCAGCTTTGGGCATATGCTTGATTGATCCTGTTGCCTGGCTGGTAATATTTGCCCTGATTCATCTCCTCGATTTAACCTTGTCTAAATGCATGGTTTTATACGTTCTCATTTGCACTTGAGAAGTGCATTGCTATACTCGAGCGCTTGAATATGGGGAAAAGTATGGGAATCATGCAAAAATTTAAAATCTTCTCGATCTCACTTTTAATAGTCTTTACCGGGCTTAGTGCATTCGCCCAGGAGCCCTTACCCAGACTGCTGCCTGATGATCTTTTTCGACGCAATATTGGCAGTGAAGGACAATTGGATGCACAGTTTCCGCCCCATAAAATAATAGACAATATTTACTATGTGGGTACCGAGTCTTTGGGATCATTTCTTATTACTACCGATGAAGGTCACATTTTGGTCAATTCTGACTTTGAACGCACAGTGCCAACTATCAAGGACTCTGTTGAACAACTGGGCTTTGCTTTTGAAGATATTGAAATTATTATTGGCAGTCATGAGCATGGCGATCACATGCAAGGTGATGCTCTGGCAAAAGAGCTAAGTGGTGCGCAGGTAATAGCTGTCGCCGAACAGGTTCCCGGTCTTGCCCATATGCGCCCGGGAGGCAAAGCCCATCCCATTGATCAGGTCATTATTGACGGCGAACAGATCAGTATTGGCAATGAAGTTCTCACCGCGCATCTAACGCCAG
The DNA here is from genome assembly GCA_963925675.1 of uncultured Pseudomonadales bacterium. GTDB lineage: Bacteria > Pseudomonadota > Gammaproteobacteria > Pseudomonadales > Pseudohongiellaceae > Eutrophocola. The sequence continues at coordinate 13,836 of CAWUSW010000068.1, read as the reverse complement.
GACATAGTGATGGCTGCACCTCGTGGGAGTTGACCGTGTCCGAAGGTGGTTTGGACTACCAGGTTGTTATTATCTGTAGTGTCGGCGTAAATCCCAACTACCAACTCTGGAATAATCCTGAACGGCCGAACATTGTGGCTTTATACGAAAGCAGTTATGCAAAATTACGCGCATTGGATGTGGATATTCCACTTGGCTCTCATCCTTCAATGTACAAACTGGCAGAAAAATATCCTCTCATCGGGCAGGGCGAAAATCCTTTCATTGATCCTGAGGGTTATTTTTATGAAATAGATATTAATGAACAAGCAATGCGCCTGAGGCTGGAAGAACAGCGTCTGGCTGCTGAGCAAGCTCAATAAAATAAGATCAATATTCCCGGGGGAAAGAAAGTGAAAAAATTATTCCTGTTACTGACAACGCTGTTTTTTGTTAACACTTTTGCATTTGCAGAAACGGTCAATCCTGAATCTGTAGGTCTTTCTTCAGAAAGGCTTGAACGGATCAATGTACTTATGCAAAAATATATTGATGCCGGTAATATTTCAGGCGCGGTAACCCTTGTAGCAAGACATGGCAAAATTGCCCATTTGCAGGCGCAGGGCGTTATGGATCTTGCTTCCGGTAAGCCTATGGAAACCGATAGTGTGTTTCGCCTGGCATCCATGTCTAAACCTGTAGGGGGCCTGGCGATTATGATGCTCATTGAAGAGGGCAAGGTAAGGCTGAATGATCCGGTATCTGACTACTTGCCAAGTTTCAGGAATCAGATGGTTGCCATGCCGCGCAGCGATGATCCGGATGCAGGTTACTATGTTGTACCCTCTGAACGGGAAGTCACTATCAAGGATTTGCTTACCCATACTTCCGGTGTGATGAGTGGTCGCTTCAGTAATTTAGAAGGCAGGTCATTAAGTGCAACGAGACATGATGCGGGACTAGCCTGGGTAGATGAGCTTGGCAACGCACCTCTGGAATTCCAGCCTGGTAGTCGTTGGGCTTACAGTGCCCTGGCGGGCTTTGATGTTCTAAGTCGTGTGGTTGAGATTGCGTCCGGGCAAAACTTTAATGACTTTCTCAAGCAAGGTGTATTTGGGCCGCTTGATATGCAGGAAACATTTTTTTGGCCAAACAGTGATCAGCGTCAAAAGCTGGTGAGTTCATACAATCTTACCGATGATGGTCTGCAGTTACGCAATAACCCTGACTCAATGTCCGGGGAAAGATACTTTTCTGCAGCAGGCGGTTTAATGTCATCCGTGGAATCCTATGCCCGCTTTGCCATGTTGCTGGCTGGAGAAGGGATGTTGGATGAAACCAGATTGCTGGGTACCCGTACCATGGAAGTGATGCGTTCTGAGTGGATTCCCGACACCTTGCCAGGGCGCAACCCGGGTGAAGGATATGGATTAAGTGTCAGGGTAGTTACAGATCCAGTGGCAATGGGCAGCTTGTTGAATGAAGGTACTTTTGGTTGGTCAGGTGCCTATGGAACACATCTAATAGTTGATCCGCAGGAGGATCTAATTGCACTGATGTTTATTCAGACTCCTATACGCTCAATGCGTCCTGAATTTGAAAGCGCGGTTATGCAGGCTATAATTGACTGAAGATTTTTCAGCTCATATTTTTTTATAGTACGTTATTGGCGAGAATAGATGAAATCACAAGTAGTAATTATTGGTGCTGGTCCTTCAGGCCTATTGCTGGGTCAACTTCTACATAAAGCGGGTATAGACAACATTATTCTTGAGCGCGCAACTCCTGAATATGTACTGGGCAGAATTCGCGCAGGTGTTCTTGAAGAGGGTTTTGTCGGTCTGGTGAGAGAAGCTGGTGTTGCACAGCGCATGGATAGGGAAGGCCTGCCCCATGGTGGAGTAAAAGTTGCGTTCAACGGAGAAATTCGCCGTATTGATTTGCATAAATATGCTCAAGGCAAACAGGTTGTTGTTTATGGACAAACTGAAATTACGGCTGACCTCATGGAAGCTCGTGTTGCCAGTGGTGCACCATCAGTATATGAAGTAGAGAATGTAGAAATACATGACCTCATGGATGATGCTCCCTATGTGTTATTCGAAAAGGATGGGGAACAACAGAGAATTGATTGTGATTATGTAGCTGGCTGCGATGGTTTTCATGGCGTGAGTCGCAAGACAATTCCAGAAACTGTCAGAAAAGAATATGAAAAAGTGTATCCCGTTGGCTGGCTGGGAGTTTTATCTGACACACCTCCAATTTCAGATGAGTTGATATATGGCGTTAGTGACAGGGGCTTTTTCCTTTGTAGTATGCGCTCCAATACTCGCAGTCGCCACTATGTCGATGTCAGTCTGCAAGAAAAGGTGGAAGACTGGTCTGATGAACGCTTCTGGGATGAATTAAAAAACCGCCTTCCGGATGAGGTCAAGAATGATCTGGTAACGGGGCCTTCCATAGAAAAAAGCATTGCACCACTACGCAGCTTTGTCTGTGAACCAATGCAATATGGACGTCTATTCCTGGTCGGGGATGCCGCACATATTGTCCCGCCAACCGGTGCAAAAGGACTGAACCTTGCCAGCAGTGACGTAAATTATCTGTATCGTGTGTTGCTCAAAGTGTTCAAGGAAAATAAACCCGAAGCCATTGCTCAGTATTCATCGCTTTGCTTGCGCAGGGTCTGGCATGCTGAACGCTTTTCCTGGTGGATGACAAATATGCTGCACAATTTTGGCGATGAAATTGATCGCAAAATCATGAATTCACAACTGGATTTTTATACCGGGACTGAAGCAGGTCTTCGAGTAATTGCAGAACAGTATGTGGGCTTACCTTTAGAAGAAGTGACCTGATCTGCGGCTACCTCCTCATTCATCCCTGCGTAAGAAAAGTAATAGCGCAAGGTAACTCTTTCTGATGTTACAGAGCCGTCAGTTTCTATCCTGGGCCTGAATGGTGAGTTACGCAGGTAGCGTTTCAGACGCTGTTCTATTGCTCTGGATGCATTTTCCGACATGCCTAGGGTTTCAAATTTGCTGGCACGGCCATAGCGTGAAATGGTGAAGGCAATATCTACGTAGCCTTTATACTCCAGACTTTGCTCTGTTGAAATACCGAACTTATCTCTACTGTTGGGCTTGGCTGTAATGAGAGGCAAGTGTACCGGAATAGCGGGTCTGAAAAAAATCCCAAGCTCTTCTGCCTGGAGGCCCAGGGTTTGCAGAAGTTGGTAAACTTCCCTGTATTTATCGATGGCTGAGTTTGTGTGCCCGAATAACATATGCCAGTCACCGTGTTTTACCAGGGTATTGATTAGCTGGTTGGCATCAGCTCGAGGGTTGTTGCTAATATAAATAAGCATTCTTTCAAAGGCATTATTGCCAAATTTATAAGCAGATGAATAGCGCCTGTTGTAATTGGTTCTGATACGGGAGCCAGTTGAATAGCGCTTTGCGCTGAAATAATAGTCGGGATCCATCAGAATGGATGAGCGGAAAGACTGTAATAGCAGTGTTTCGAGGTGCTGATATTCCAGTTCGACGAGAAGTGGCTCGAAAAACTTTTCGTTATCCAGCAAGGTTGCAATAGCACGAAAGTAATTCTGTTGTGCCTGATACAGGCTGCCAAACGCCATTTGTCGTTGGCTTGGTTGAGAGGAGCGTTGCATCCCTGTCCCCATTAATGAGGTGAAGCTGATGGTGGGCATCACCGGGGACTCCATTATGTTCTTGTAAGTATCCATATTTTGTTTGGCAAGATTAATAATGGCTGGCAAGGTATTTAGATTGTTTGATCCAAAATATTGTTCACTGAGATAAACCAGATATCTTTGCTTTTCATTGGCATTGGCGATATCGCCAGTGGCCAGGTAACTTTTTATCAGCGCCTCAATGCTGGCAAATTGTTCCGGGTGGAATAAACCATGATTTATGCGGCTGACATATTCGGCACGTTCAAAGGTTTCTATCGCTTGCTCATGATTCCCCGATTGCTGATATTGCCTGGCAAGGTCGAGCAAAGTTTCGTATAAGTCGCTGCCAAATGGGCCACTGTCTATTTCAATTGTTTCCAGTTGATCACTATATTGCTGGATGTTGTTGCTTATACTCTGTGCGGGGAGGGAAGTAATGCCATCTTTGAAATCAATTGTGTTTTGTAATTGTGGAATTACAGTATTTTTACCATTCCCCTTAATGTTTATTTTTTGGTCGGAAGTTTGGTCCAGTAATGCGGGATCAAATATCAACTGATTAAGCTCGGCTTTGCTTTGGGAGTAAGTGGTTATTGGAAATAGTAGAGTAGGAAGCAGGAAAAACAGCGACAACATATGGGCAGCTAAGCATGTAGGCTTTTTGTTTAATGCTGACTGTTCAGGGCAAATGATCATTTCATGAACTCATGTAATAATTTTCTGCGGCAAAATATGTTTAGCTGGCATGTGAAACAGTAAGACTACAGTTACTACCAGAGTCTATCTTTATCTCTACGAATTAGATCAGGATCTGGATTGCCAGAATATTATTCAGTTTCTGCACAATTCTATCATTTCATTGCCGGCAAGCAGCGCGAAAAAACGCAGTAAAACAGGGTTAAAGCTGGCAGAACTAATGACTTTCCTGGCGATGCTGCATGAGTAAATCTTCTCCGAAATCACCTTGCTTGCTGCGCCATACCGCATGAACATGATTGCCATTACCCTGCACAAGGTCATATTCAAAAAAGAAATCAGGGCCGTCCAGTCGCCAGTAATGTGCTTCACCATCACTAATACTGCCCATCCAGGTGAAATTCAGCTGGTTGATATCTATCTGATGCAAATAAGACTGAGAAATTTTCGGTCGGTATACAGTGATCACTTCATCGATGATGTGCTGTGCCAGTTGTTTTTGTTGTGGGTCGAGACTGCTGATAGCTATCCCGGTGTTTCCAAGCGACTTCCAGTCATTCCAGTTTTCCGTCGGGCGATTGAGATTGCCGGAAAGAATGTCGAATGGTGGGTTGCCATCTTCAATAGCCTGTGACTTCTGGCTGTCAGTAAATGAATTGATTAAATTAAAGCCTGCATTATGCACATAGTGCTGACTTCTGAAGCCTGCCATAGATCCTGTGCGTATTTGCGCAGGTGAGGCACCAAAGAATGTAGGGGTGACGCTGATCTCGCCAGCAGCAACAGAAAAATTAAGCGATAAATGATGACCTTCAAAACGCCAGCCCCATCGCTTATCAAGCGCAGGAGAGCCGAAAATCGCCAAGGTGTAGTTTTCAGGACCTCTTGGAAAGCCGATAACTTCATTGTCGGAGAGTATTTTTTCCAGTTGCATGACCTGAATGGCGCTTAAATATCCCTTGGAACTTAATGCAGTATTGAGCAATTTGTGAGTAAGTGTTTTTTGCTGTGCCGACATGAAGTCCAGAGGCAGACCTTTACGCAGATAAGGCCAGTACACATAATTTGAACGGGCTTCGTCTTGCGCATCCAGGTGCAATAATTCCTGGCGGTTATAACCGACAGCATTTTCAATGCCACCTGGCCCGTCTGCAACAGTATCAAGCATAGCATTGGCCGCTGTTACCATTTCGTTGACAACATTGCCCAGGTCGCTATCAGCAATTCCATCACCTGCATGTTCTGCCTGAACAGTGGAATACAGTATTGTCAGAATTACCGCCATACTTAAGCTAATTGAAATAAAGAATTGCTTGCTCAAGTCTTTTGCTCCCCTTTTTGCTTTTTGAAATCCAGTAAAGATATTGTGATTTACTCAATGCTGGTAGCCAAATCAATGAATATCCTGACGATCTCGCCATTGTTTTTTTCTGCCATCATGAAATGACCATTGCCGTTAAAACCCAGATCAGGCAAATAGGTATATGAAACGAAAACACTTGCCTGCTCAAATACTTTAACTGTACAGGGGAGCCCGGCAATAAGTCCGAGCTCAGAGCCCACAAGGTGAACCGGTATATCGGCATAGTTTATAAGTTGAGAAGGTGCATCCCCAGACTGCATATCACAGCCCTCAGCATCTGCTGTAGGCTCAAAATCTGCTGCCAGAGAAGGTTGAAAGGTCAGTCCTTTTCTTATGTCGTGCAGCAAATTACTGGCGCCGGGTTCAAAGGCAATAATGCCCGCGACATTCGCTGGATTTATGTCTGCTGCGAGCCAACCGCTGGCGGCGCCGGCGGAATGGGTGATAAGGATTGCAGGACCTATTCTTTCCAGTAATTTACTGATATCAGCAGCTGCAATATCATCACCTGCATAGGGACCTGGAGGTGAGCTGGATAGCCATTCTACGATTGCCGGGTCAGTAGGGTCTTGTGAATCGCCAGGCCAGTGTTCGGAGCGTGCCAGGAAATTGATAATGCTGGAGTTCGCGCTTTCAGCAAGCTCACCATAATTGACGTTGGTAGGTGAGCGGCCGTAACCAGGACGATCTATCCAGTAAACATCAAACCCTGCGGCGACAAAGTAATCTCTCCAGCCATCCCGACCATCCGGGGTGCCGAACCAGTCAGTTGCCTGTCCGCCGCCGCCATGGACAAGTACCAGGGGATAGTTGTGTTGTTTTACAGCAGGTAGCTGGTATCCCACAAACATCTGGTTTGATATCTGGACTGAGCCATTTTCTGCCGGTGCTGACATTTCGCCACCGACATAAAAGTGGCCCTGGTCGCGCACACTGATAATGCCGGCTTCACCGCCAGCAAAGGAAAAAATTGAATTTAGTAGACCTGCAGTCAAGAGGCAAAGCCCTGATATAAATCTCACTAATGATGTTTGGAAATGTTTCATGCATGCTCCCGGATATTTTAAACAAAGCTTAGCCAAGTGTACTATTCCCAAGGAAAAATGATAGGCTAATCCGGCAAAAAGCACAGCCCGAAAATTCACCATCAGAAAGAGCACAAGTCCTTCCGTGAGCAGTAATCATTCTTGTCAGACCTGGAGCCTGGTCGCCGATATTGGTGCTACCAATGCGCGTTTTGCCAGAAAGGTTTCAGGCAGCAATCAGCTGCTCGATATAACTACTGTCATTGTTGCCGGGCATGAAAATTTCACTTATGCACTTTCATATATTCTAGCCTCGATGCGGGAAAACAATAATTGGTCAGCCTTTCCGACTGCTGCATGTTTGGGGCTTGCTGCTCGCGTTGATCACGAAGAAATCAGTTTTTTAAACAGCCACTGGCATTTTACCCGTACCGCTTTAAACGAAATTCTTCAAGCTGAGTCGATTGATTTGATTAATGACTTTGCCGCCAAAGGGTTTGGGGTTCTGGAATTGTCGGCCACAGACTGGGTGCAAGTGGGTGGCAAGCAGGCGCAACAAAACAAGCCGATCGCAATTATTGGTCCAGGTACGGGTCTTGGGGTCAGCATGGCAATTCCCGGGAAAAATCATCTCACTGTTGTAGATGGCGAAGGCGGACATGTCGATTTTGCGCCATTGGATGGTCTGGAACACCAAATCCAGGAAATTTTAAGTACACAATTTGATCGGGTCTCTGCGGAACGTTTGCTATGTGGAGCAGGCTTAATCAATATTTACAAGGCCTTGGCAAAAATCAGAGATAAACCTGCGCCGCTTGCTACAGCGGAATCAATTTCGTTACAGGGACAGCAGGGCAGTGATCCACTGTCCGAAGAAACACTCAGGTTGTTTTGCCGGATATTGGGCTCAGTGGCGGGAAACCTGGCGTTGACTGCGGGTACTCTTGGCGGTGTTTATATCACCGGCGGGATTGTTCCTGGCATGCTGGATTTTTTTGCCAGAAGTGCGTTTCGTGAGCGCTTTGAAGCAAAAGGGCGTTTCTCGGATTATTTAACCGATATTCCAGTGCGCGTTGTCACTCGACATGACCTGGGATTATTGGGTGCCGCCAACAAGCTCACTCTTGCAGGTTATTGAAATGACTTACTCTACAAGCACCTGTCATGGACATTGTTGGTATGTGTGTTTATTCTTATTTTTCGTGTTACCGGTGTTCTCGATAATAATGAATGCGATCATTTTTGACTATTACTCACTTTTAAAGCGTTATGTAAGGGGGCAGGGGAAATGAAAATCATCAAAATAACAATATTAATTGCCGCGCTAGGGTTTACGGGCTCCGTAAATGCCCAGATTGGTTGTGACAGAGCCTGTTTAAGTGGCCATCTGGATACCTACTTCAATGCACTGATTAGTAATAATCCGAATACCGTGCCTTTGGCGAATGGTGCAAAGATCAGTGACAACAATGTTCTGCTTAGCCTGAATCAGGCATTCTGGGATCAGGCTCAGGAAATAGTGTATCGCTGGGATATTGCGAATCCACGTTTGGGCGATGTAGCTTCTGAAGCGGTGATAAAAAATACTGACGACAGTTATACCATGATCATGGTGCGCTTAAAGGTGGCACAAAATGCTATTACCGAAGTAGAAATAGTTCGTGCTAACGAAGGTGATGCTGACAGACTGTGGGGGCCAGAACGGCTGGTGGATTATCCTCTTTCTCTTAATTTAACCAATTCCATTCGTGTCGCAGACCGGGATTCATATTACGGTCTTATCGCTGGTGCGGAAAGTTACTGGCGCGCCTTTCAGACCAATGGTACTGATGAATACCATCCCGCTGATCTTTTGTATGACACTCACAGATTTGAAAATGGCTTGCAGACCACCGGGCAGTTCCCGGACGGTGGCTTCCGTTCTGCGCCAGACGGTTTCGATACGGGGCGGTTTATTGGTCGTAACCTGTGGGATCGACGTTATTCGGTAGTGGATGAGGAGCGTGGGATCGTCCTGTCCATGGTACGCTTTGGTTTAAAAGATGGCATGGAAAGTCAAAGTGTCGCGACATCCAACGATCGTCTGGTAGCTGAATTTTTTCAGATGAAAAATGGGATGATTCAGGAAGTACATGCAGTTCTTTTCAATCTGCCTGATCAAAACCCAAGTGTGTGGCCAGCGGATTACGGTCCAGGTCGTGGCGGCTGGTAAAACTCAATTGAAGGAATTGTCCCGATGAAATTATTGCTAAAAATTATTGTACTGATGAGTCTGTCTTCAATAGTCCCGGCTCAGGCACATCATTCTTTCAGCCTGCATTTCGACATGTCCCGACAAATGGAGATCCGGGGTACTGTAGTGGACTTCAAATTACGCAGTCCTCATGCGTCGATGGTGGTGGATGGTATAAGTTATATTGATGGCGAGCCGCAAGAAACCATCGCACAACGTTGGGAAATTGAATCCTCAGCTGCTGCCGGCTTACGCCGCATGGGTATTAGCCAGGACAGTTTTCAAGCGGGTGATGAAATCACCATCATTGCCAATCCCAACAGGGAGGCGGGTTATCGTTTTGTTAATTCCTCCACTTTCATCAAGGGCGAACAGCGATTCAGTCGGGCAGAGAGCGCGCCCTATGAAAATGTAAGTAGTGGTGAGCTTGCCGGACTGACAGGAATTGATCGTCTGGCCGGACGCTGGAGTTCACCGGGTGGTTTTGGTTCCGGGATGATCCTGCCCCTGAATGCCAGAGGCAGGGAGGCCTGGGACAGCTACGATGCAAAATTGTCTCCAGCGAATACCTGTGAACCGATGAACTTCCCCGATATGTTTAATGCCCCCTATCTTTTTGACCTGGGCTTTGAAGATGAAGCCGCCGTGCTTTACAACCAGGCCTGGGAAGTCACACGGCGAGTCCCGCTGAATGGTAAATTGGTAAGACCTCGTCTGGATGGATTGTTTGGTGTGGTAAGGGCCTCAGTAGAAGGGGAGACCCTGGTACTGAAAAGTGGTGGTTATATTCCGTCACGATGGGGGCTGGGTGGCGCCACTCAAAAACTTGGTGGCGGGGCAGATATGCCAGGCAGTGCCAGGAAGACGCTAACAGAGCGTTTTTCTGTCAGTGAAGATAGTCAGACCCTGATCTATGAATATACTTTAAAGGACCCTATTTATCTTTCTCAGCCCTATATTGGCCGGCTTGAGCTGGCGCGCATTGCCGATGACACCCCTATGTATGAGTACAAATGTGAACTTGAGGCAGCCTCGATGTTTTCCCGTACATCCGGTGATGACAGTTTGATTATCGGGGATTAGTGGGAGTTCTAAGTCAGCAAAGGAAAAGTTGTTTTATATCAGTACGAGCCTAGTTTCTTTTACTATAATAGCGCCTCGTTAAAGTCGCATTTCTCATTGATATTTAATAAAAAATACAAATTTTAAATCTAGCAGGGTGACTCCTTATGGTTTGGACAAAGCACGATTATGAAGATATACCGGGCACTTATGTGTTCGACGGCAAGACTGCCCATGAATCCTATAATATCAACAAGATGCTTTTTACCTTTAATAAGGAAGAATGCCGTGATGAATTTGAGGCCGATCCGGTTGCTTATTGTGACAAATATGGTGTGACTGGCGACTTTAAGGAATGTGTCGTGCAGAAAGACTTTTTGAGAATGTTGCGCCTGGGCTGCAATATTTACTATATGGCAAAGATGGCAATTCCAAGAGGGACCTCGGTACAAGACGCCGGCGCAGCCTTTCAAGGTATTACTACTAAAGAATTTCAAGCCAAGCTGCAGGCACGAGCGGATGGCCTGATTGAGAAGCTGGAAAGCGCTGGAGGTTATTGGAATGGCTAAAATTATTGGAGGATTAACATCCTCACACATACCAGCAGTGGGTAATGCCATTGAAAACAATTTGCAGCAGGAACCTTATTGGAAGCGTTTCTTTGATGGTTACGAGCCAGCAAAAGAATGGCTGAGAAAAGCAGCGCCTGATGTTGTTATTGTAGTGTATAACGATCACGGCTTAAATTTCTTTCTGGATAAAGTACCCACCTTTGCATTGGGTTGTGCAGATATATACGAAAATGCCGATGAAGGCTGGGGATTAAAGCCTCAGGCCCCTTTCCCCGGAGACGCCGAATTATCCTGGCATATCGCTGAGTCCCTGGTTGAACAGGAATTTGATATCTGTACCTGTCAGGAGATGTTGGTGGACCATGGTTTCGTAAATCCTCTGCGCGCTCTTTATGGCACGCTGAAAGAATGGCCAGTGAAGACTATCCCTCTGGCTGTGAATGTCGTGCAGCATCCTGTACCGACTGCAGCGCGCTGTCTGAAGCTTGGACGTGCGCTGGGTAAGGCAATCGAATCCTATCCGGAAGATACCCGCGTAGTTATATTTGGCACCGGCGGGATGTCTCATCAGTTACAGGGTGAACGTGCGGGTTTGATCGATGTTGATTTTGATATTGAATGCATGGATAAAATTGCTACGGACCCGGAATGGTTTACCCAGTTTTCCAATAGCGAAATTATGCGCAGGACTGGCACTGAAGGAATAGAAACTATCATGTGGCTGGTAATGCGTGGCGCATTACAAGACGATGCGAAAATTATTCATAAGCATTATCACGCGCCAATCTCAAATACCGGTGCCGGTGTAATGGTGCTGGAAAACCAGTATTAATTTGTATTGCTAATAAAAAACCGGGGTATATCCCCCGGTTTTTTTTTGATTTTTTATTTGCTCTGGAAAGTAAAAACACCATCCCAGCCCGGCCCTGGCGAAGACTTTTGGTATGTCTCTATACGCTCTTGGAATAATTGGCAGAGAACTGTTGCTGATTCTTTCTGTATTGTCTCAATAATTTTCAGGGCAGAGTGCCATTCTTGCTTGCGATAACAGGAAAGCATTTCTTCAAAGCGCTCAACATCATCCATGATTTCGGGTGTAGCATTTTCTTTTAAACCAATAAGTTCATACAACCTGACGGGTTGCACCTTGCCTTTTACTCTTACCAGGTCCAGCTCGCGATAGATAAAACCGGCGCCTTGATTCTTCGTCTCTTCACTGACAATGATGTTGACGCCATAAGTTTTTGTCAGAGACTCCAGTCGTGATGCCAGATTAACCGGGTCGCCAATAACGGTGTAATTAAGTCTGTTAGCAGAACCAAGGTTACCTGCCACAACCTGTCCAGTATGCAGACCGATCCCGGTATTTAACAAGGGTAGATTTTGTTCAGCATTGATTTTATTTAATGAGACAACGTTTTCATTTATCTGCAAAGCTGCAGCAAGTGCATTGTATGTATCACTGTCACTTTTTACCGGAGCGCCAAAAAGCGCCATCACAGCATCACCAATATATTTGTCGACAACACCATGATGCTCATCAATAGCCGCACTGACTTGTGTCAGGTAATTATTCAACAAGCTCAGAATTTTTTCAGGTGCTCTGCCTTCACAAAGGGTGGTGAAATCGCGAATATCGGAAAACAGAATAGTGACAATACGGATTTCGCCGCCCAGCTTCACCTGACCACTCATTAACTCATCGGCTATATCTCTGGAGACCACCTTACCGAGCAAATCTCGGACTTTTTCTTTCTCCGCCAGACCCCTTGCCATAGTGTCAACCGAGATTTCAAGCTTGCCGATTTCATCGTTGCGTTTGCTGCTCTGACTAACAGAATAATCCCCTTGTTCAATTTTGTTGACCCGTTTAACCAGTGACAATACAGGCTTGCTAATTGAGCGACCCAGGAACATTGCCATGCCAAAGGAAAGACAAAGACCAAGCGTAAACAGCAAAATCAGGCGTTGTTCGAGTTCGCGATAGGGGGCGAGGGCATCGGGTAGTGATTGCTGGATCAAAGCAATGAGCTTAAGTTCTGGACGTTCGACGAGAGCAGTATTGAGAAACACAAATTCTTCATCAGCCAGATCAAGCATCCCTGTTGCCTGAGCATTAGCCGAAAACAGATTAAATTCGACTGCAAGTTCATTTGCCTGTGTGGGAGATAAAGTTGTCGCTATTGGTCTGCCATTGCCACGCTGGTTGAGTTCAATAATAGATACATCGGAGGAGAGAATTTCTTTCAGTGACGTAACGTAGTCGGTATCGAGGCGTTGTCCAACAATGATCCATCCATCGGTCAGAGGCGTGAGAATTGGGACGGCCACTATGTGATAAACGACGTCACCAATAAGAATGAAAGAGCTGGTCTCATAGTTATCATCGTCTTCAGCATCTTCGAGCAAGTAGGTCCAGGGAAACTCTGTTTCTGGTGCATGTAACTGCAGTGTGTCGGCCACCATCAGGTAGTCATAATCCACTACCATCAACATATCTGCATTTTGCGTGCGTGCCAGCAAGTTTTCACTGACAGATAACATGGTGTCAAAGTCACCGGTGTTATAGGCAGTTCGAAAGGCAAAATCCAGGGCAAGGGCGCGAAAAGTTACCTTGAAATTAGCCTCACGCTCATCAATCAAGCGAATGAAAACTTCGCGGCCTATATCCAGGCTGTCATCTATAACGTCACGTGTGTTGTTATAGGTGGAACGATTGACTGAGAAAAATACAGTACCCAGAATCAGCAAAAACAGAATTACCAGATAGGTAATTATCCGCGAGCTATAACTTTTGAACTGTAAAACAAACGGGGCAGGCATGATTTTGTATTGTTTGGGAGGGATTCAATAATACCAGTTAATGGTAACTGCTGCCTGATCCTGTTGGTGCTCGGCGGATGCGGCGATCGCGGCCCAGGTCCAGCTCAATCTCAACAGATGCAACACCATTTTCGGGGATGCTGACTTCATAGGTACTAAACTGCTCACTACGTCGTGCACGTTCATGCCAGATTTTAAATGTGTATTCACCTGGGGCTAAATTATTGATTTTTGCTAAACCGGTGGCGTCGCTTTTTGCCATCAATTTCCACATTCGCGAAACAGGGCGGGGCCAACAAAAAGAAGATAAAAGGCAATAAAAATTTCATAAGCGTTTAATACTTGAGATTTTTCATCGATCCCACCACTTTACCTGAAATGTGCTG
>CAWUSW010000067.1:0-29689 GCA_963925675.1 uncultured Pseudomonadales bacterium | reverse complement strand
GCGGCACTGTCTAATCCTTCGGCGCGGACACTGGCAGGCAATTCAGAATGAATGGAAGGGACATAGCCATCGCGATGAAACAGCAATATTTTTTTCTTACTGGTGGTAGATAAGATCGCTGTCGAATTTTCCGCACAAAGTAAATCCAGTTGCTTCAATTCTGCTTGGGTCAGGATAAGGCTATTGGCAGAGGCTGCCAGTGAAAATACCAAAGCGCTCAGTAGACTGAACAGACAACATAATATTCCAGCCGTGGGTTTATTGAGCATGGGGTCTACTTATGTGATTGGTAAAATATTCGCTTTTTGGGTCACGCAATAAAGACTGCCTATGGTACCAAATAATCCCTTTGTATATGAGCTCATGATTCAGGGTTTGCCCCCTTAATATCACCTTAAGCCCGCAAGGTTATTGGGCTTAATTATACTGATTATTGTTTTCCTAATTGCTCGAGGGGATTGAATTGTGTAAAATGGCCGGCTGTTTTGCGACAAATTCATGGTAGTTTTTCTTCCTGAAAAGTCCCCTTAAGCTATTGATTTAACGAGGAATTATGAGGACGGGTCTGTATCATCCAGATGAGTTCAGAGATGCCTGTGGCTTTGGCCTAGTCGCCCATATTGAGGGCGAGCCAAGTCATGATCTGCTGGAAACCGCTATTAAGTCCCTGACCTGCATGACCCATAGAGGTGGAATTGCAGCTGACGGGGTTACAGGGGATGGCTGTGGTTTGCTGATGCAGCTGCCGGATTCCTTCCTGCGTGAAGTGGCTGGCGAGCTGTTTAAGGTAGAGCTTTCTGATTCCTATGGTATCGGGATGGTTTTCCTTAGCCAGGATCCTGTTATTGCTACCGATAGCAAAAAAATCCTCAATGAAGAAATAGCCGCCCAGGGCCTTGATCTGGTGGGCTGGCGCATGGTGCCTTGCGATGATTCAGTATGTGGACGTATGGCTCTGGCCAATATGCCCACTATCGAGCAGGTGTTTGTCAATGCACCGGGTCTGTCTAAAAAGGACCTGACCATCAAGCTGTTTATTGCGCGGCGTAAAACTGAAATTCGTCTGGCACACGATAAAGATTTCTATATCTGCAGTCTTTCCAATTCCGTGATTTCCTATAAGGGCCTGATGTTGCCCGTGGATCTTCCTAATTTTTATCTGGACCTGAATGATCCCCGCATCGAAGTGGCGATGTGTACTTTCCATCAACGATTTTCAACCAATACACTGCCAAAATGGCCTTTGGCCCAGCCATTTCGAATGCTGGCTCATAATGGTGAAATTAATACTATTCGCGGTAACAGAAACTGGGCGGCAGCAAGAATCAACAAGTTTCGTTCAGAAGCCATTCCTAATATCGAAGAGCTTGCTCCCATTGTGAATGTCACAGGTTCTGACTCTTCCTCCATGGATAATATGCTGGAATTGTTGACCACCAGTGGTATGGATTTATATCAGGCCATTAGGTTGATCATGCCACCTTCCTGGCAAAACATGGAAAATATGGATGCTGATTTACGCAGCTTTTACATCTATAACTCCATGCATATGGAAGCATGGGATGGCCCTGCAGGTGTTGTACTCACTGATGGTCGTTTTGCTGCTTGTGCATTAGACAGCAATGGTCTGAGGCCTTCACGCTGGGTAATGACTAACAATGGTTATATCACTGTTGCTTCAGAAATCGGTGTTAATGATTATGAACCTGAAGATGTCATTGCCAAGGGCAGAGTAGGACCTGGCCAGATTCTCGTTGTGGATACCCAGGAAGGCAAAATAATGCATTCGGATGACGTGGCTGATTATCTGAAAGTCAGACAACCCTATGCCCAGTGGGTGAGGGATAATACCAGTTACCTGGAAGCCAAGCTGTCCGAGGACACTGCTGAGTTAAGGCATATGTCGGAAGGTGACTGTGAGAAACATATGAAAATGTTTCAGGTCACTTTTGAGGAAACCGATCAGGTTTTTACGCCGCTGGCAGAAAAAGGCGCAGAGGGCACAGGATCAATGGGTGATGATACGCCGATTGCCGTGCTTTCACGTCATGTACGCCCACTATATGATTATTTTAGGCAGCAATTTGCTCAGGTTACCAACCCGCCAATAGATTCACTCAGAGAGACTATTGTGATGTCTTTGGAAACCAGGCTGGGTAAAGAACTTAATATCTTCAAGGAAACACCGGCCCATGCAGATCGAATTATTTTGCATTCACCGCTGCTGTCTCCCAGAAAATTTCATCTGCTACAGCATGTTGAGCGACCTGGTTTTGATGTGGCTCATATCAGTCTGGCCTACGATCCTTCCATAGGATTAAAACAGGCAATAGAAAGTGTTATGACTGATGCGGAGCAGCAAGTACGGGCTGGCAAGGTACTGTTATTCGTGTCTGAAAGGTTGCCTGAAAAAGGCCAGCTGGTTATTAATGCCTTACTGGCTACGGCCGCTATTCATTCAAGCCTGAGTGTCAAAGGGCTGCGTTGCGACACCAATCTTATTGTTGAAACTGGAAGTGCCAGGGACTCCCATCAGATTGCCTGTCTGATCGGTTATGGCGCAACCGCTGTCTATCCTTATCTTAGCTACGATGTTATCGATCGCATGATCGGGAAAAATTTATTGCAGATGGGCTCCCTTGAGGCACACAAAAACTATCGCAAGGGTATTAACAAGGGACTGCTTAAAATCCTCTCCAAAATGGGTATCAGTACAGTTTCCTCATACCGTGGTGCTCAACTATTTGAAATAGTTGGCCTGGCTGATGATGTAGTTAAGATTTGTTTCCCCGATGTGGACAGTCGCATTGGTGGTGCCAATTTCATACATTTACAACATGATATGGAATCCCTGAATAAGGATGCCTGGTTGCCAAGAAAGAAAATTCTGCAAGGCGGTCTGCTTAAATATATCCACGGCGGCGAATACCACATGGTCAACCCCGATGTGGTCAGAACTATTCAGGATGCCGTACAAAGCGGTGATTTTGAGAAATATCGGGAATTCGCCCAGCTTGTGGATAACAGGCCGCATTCCACTATCAGGGATATGTTTACCCTTAAAGAAGATGTTGATCCTGTCGACATCGATCAGGTGGAGCCTATTGAGGAAATCCTCAAACGTTTCGATTCAGCAGGCATGTCTTTGGGGGCATTATCGCCGGAAGCACATGAAGCCCTTGCTCAGGGGATGAACAGACTGGGCGGCAGGTCCAATTCAGGTGAAGGCGGGGAAGACCCGGCCCGTTTTGGCACTGACAAAGTCAGCAAAATTAAACAAATCGCCTCGGGACGTTTTGGTGTGACACCGCATTATCTGGTGAATGCTGAAGTTCTGCAGATCAAGATTGCGCAAGGTGCAAAACCTGGTGAAGGCGGACAGTTGCCTGGCGGTAAGGTCAATGAGCTTATCGCACGTCTGCGCTTTTCAGTGCCTGGTGTTACGCTTATTTCACCGCCGCCTCATCATGATATTTATTCCATCGAAGATCTGGCGCAGCTGATTTTTGACCTTAAACAGGTAAATCCGGATGCCTTGGTGAGTGTGAAACTGGTCTCTGGCCCAGGTGTAGGTACTATCGCTGCAGGCGTGGCTAAGGCCTATGCCGACCTGATCACTATTTCCGGTCATGACGGCGGCACTGGTGCCAGCCCGTTAACCTCAATACGTTATGCAGGGACTCCCTGGGAATTAGGGCTTAGTGAAGTTCAGCAAGCCCTGCGCTCCAATGATTTGCGTGGACGAATTCGTCTGCAGGCAGATGGTGGTTTGAAGACCGGACTTGATGTTATCAAGGCGGCCATACTGGGCGCAGAAAGTTTCGGCTTTGGCACTATCCCGATGGTGGCCCTGGGCTGTAAATATTTACGTATTTGCCATCTGAATAACTGCGCAACGGGCGTTGCAACTCAGGACAGCAGACTGCGGGATAAGCATTTTATTGGTCAGGCTGAGATGGTGATGAATTATTTTAAATTCGTTGCCCAGGATACCCGGCAATGGCTGGCAAGTCTGGGAATTACCAAGCTGACCGATGTTATCGGCAGAACCGACTTGCTGGAACAATTACCGCCGCAGACAGAAAAACAGGCCAACCTGGATTTCTCCAGACTTTTTTACAATGACCTGATTCCCGAGGAAATGGATCGTTTCTGTAACAGTGCCAGGAATGAGCCCAAAGATAAGGGTGAGCTGGCTGAGGAAATGGTTCTGAATATTCTGCCAGCTATTGAAAATCAAAGCGGCGGTATATTTAACTATAAAGTAAAGAATTTTAACCGCTCAATCGGCGCGCGCCTGTCAGGAGAAATTGCCAAACGTTATGGTAATCAGGGCATGGCAGATAACCCTGTTAATTTGCGTCTTAGTGGTTCCTGTGGACAGAGTTTTGGTGTCTGGAATGCGGGTGGTTTGCACATGCACCTGAGCGGAGATGCCAATGATTACGTAGGCAAGGGCATGGCAGGCGGCAAGCTTGTGGTAGTGCCTCCCCCTGGCAGCAGTTTCAAGACCCAGGATACTTCCATTATCGGGAATACCTGTCTCTATGGCGCCACTGGTGGCAAGCTCTTTGCTTCAGGTACTGCCGGTGAACGTTTTGGCGTAAGAAATTCCGGAGCCCATGCTGTGGTAGAAGGTGTTGGCGATCATTGTTGTGAATATATGACTGGCGGACTTGTTACTGTACTGGGTCGTACCGGCCATAACTTCGGTGCTGGAATGACCGGTGGTTTTGCCTATGTTCTGGATTTGGAAAAAGATTTTGTCGACAAGTACAACCATGAACTGGTGGAAGTGCACCGTATCCGAATGGAAGGCATGGAAGAATATCGCAGCCATCTACATTCAGTTATTGAAGAGTTTGTTCTTGAAACCGGTAGCGAATGGGGGGCACATATTTTGGCGAACTACATGGATTTCATCCGTAAATTCTGGCTGGTTAAGCCCAAGGCGGCAAGCCTGAAAATGTTGCTCAATGATGTCACAGTGACGGGGAACTAGATCATGTCAGATATCATCGTCAGATCAAGAGACACCTTCAGTTTTCTTACTGAGGATCGCGAAGATCCTAGAAAAAAACCTTTGGAAATCCGCAAAACCGAATTTGTGGAAATCTATAATCAGTTTGAAAAAGAGGATGCCCAGGATCAGTCCGAACGTTGCCTGGAATGTGGTAATCCTTACTGTGAATGGAAGTGCCCGGTACATAACTATATCCCGAACTGGCTAAAACTGGCTCAGGAAGACAATATTCTTGAAGCCGCAGAGCTGTGTCATCAAACCAACACCTTGCCTGAAGTGTGCGGACGTATCTGCCCACAGGATAGATTATGCGAAGGTGCCTGCACACTTAATGAAGGTTTCGGTGCCGTCACGATCGGTAATGTCGAAAAATATATTGTTGATAAAGCCTTTGAAATGGGCTGGCGACCAGATATGTCCGAGGTTGTACCGACGGACAAAAAAGTAGCCATCATTGGCGCAGGCCCTGCCGGCTTAGGTTGCGCCGATATCCTGGTACGGGCCGGTGTAAAACCCGTGGTATTTGATAAATATCCTCAAATTGGCGGCTTGCTGACATTCGGTATTCCAATGTTCAAACTGGAAAAAAGTGTCATGCATCTGAGACGTGAAATTTTTGAAGATATGGGTATTGAGTTTCGTTTGAATACTGAAGTAGGCAAAGATATCAGCTTCCAGGAATTGCTCGATGAATTTGATTCAGTATTTCTCGGGATGGGTACCTATACCTACATGAAAGGGGGCTTTCCCGGCGAAGACATGAGCGGTGTTGTTGAAGCACTGCCGTATCTTGTCGGAAATACCAACCATCATATGAATTACAAATCTGACCTGGCTGAATACATCAGTATGGAAGATAAGAACGTCATTGTATTAGGTGGTGGCGACACGGCAATGGACTGTGTCAGAACCGCAATACGGCAGGGTGCCAAATCGGTTTCCTGTGTATACCGCAGGGATAAAAACAATATGCCGGGTTCACGCAGGGAAGTAAAAAACGCCACTCAGGAAGGTGTGAAGTTTGTCTTCAATCACCAGCCTGTGGAAATTGTCGGTGATAATAATCAGGTCACTGGCGTGAAATTTATCCAGACAAAAATGGGCAAACCTGATGCGAATGGCCGTCGTAGTGCTGAAGAGATTCCTGGCAGTGAAATTGTTATGGATGCGGATGCCGTATTAATTGCCTTTGGCTTCCAGCCCAGCCCAGCACCCTGGTTTGCAGATTTTGCTATTAATCTTGATACAAAAGGCAGAGTTGTCGCCCCTGAACAGGGTGCATTTCCTTTCCAGACATCCAATCCAAAAATATTCTCTGGTGGAGATATGGTGAGAGGCGCTGATCTGGTAGTTACCGCGATTTATGAAGGGCGCCAGGCAGGCAATGGGATTCTCGATTATCTGGAAGTCTGATAGCTGTTTATTTCAATGATTAACTCCTCTAATAACTAATCTGGCTAAAACTATGGCAGAACTTAAAAATGATCGTTTCCTTCGTGCCTTACTGCGGCAGGATGTGGATGTTACTCCTGTCTGGATGATGCGTCAGGCGGGGCGTTATTTGCCTGAGTATCGAGAAGTTCGCGCACAGGCAGGCGATTTTATGAGTCTTTGCCAGAATCCTGAACTGGCCTGCGAAGTGACTTTGCAACCCTTGCGTCGCTATGCCCTTGATGCCGCTATTTTATTTTCCGATATTCTTACCATTCCCGATGCGATGGGATTGGGGCTTTATTTCGCTGAAGGAGAGGGGCCAAAATTTAAAAAACCAGTGCGAAATGAAGCTGATGTAGAGGCTATCAATATCACCAATGCAGAGAAAGACCTTCCCTATGTCCTTGATGCGGTAAAGCTAATAAAAAAAGAACTTAACGGCAGTGTCCCTCTCATCGGCTTTTCCGGGAGTCCCTGGACAGTTGCTACTTACATGGTTGAGGGCGGCTCCAGCAAGGAATTTGCCAATATAAAATCAATGTTGATGAATACGCCGGAAGTCATGCACCAATTACTGGATAAGCTGGCAGACTCGGTCATTGATTATCTCAATGCACAAATCAAAGCGGGTGTGCAGGCAGTGCAAATTTTTGATACCTGGGGCGGTGCTTTGAGTGCTCATGCCTATGAGACTTTCTCTCTCGACTATATGAAAAAAATTGTGAGAGGACTGATCAGGGAATATGATGGCCGTAAAATCCCGGTAATCCTTTTTACTAAAAATGGCGGGCATTGGCTGGAAAAAATAATAGAAAGTGATTGTGACTGTGTAGGTCTCGACTGGACACTGCCACTGAATGAAGCGCGCGCCAGAATTGGTGATAGCGTTTCCCTGCAAGGGAATATGGATCCGGCTGTTTTATACGGAAGCGCGGATGCAATACGCAAGGAAGTGGGTTTGATACTGGAACAGTTCGGCCATGGTAATGGTCACGTCTTTAATCTTGGTCACGGCATTCATCAGCATGTGAATCCCGATCATGTCACTGCTTTTATTGATGCGGTGCATGAATTATCCGCCCCATACCATGACTAGCCAGCCCCTTCGCTAAAGATGTCCGAAGAAAACGCTTCAAACCGCGCTTTTTCCAGTTATGCATTTATCTCTATTGGTGCCAACCTGCCATCGGCTAACGGTTCACCTGCCGAGACAATTGCTCTGGCATTTGATTGTATTGCCAGACTTCCATCCTCCGGATTCCTGAAATCTTCTATCTATTCCTCAACTCCGGTAGACAGCCCTGCAGGTACCCCTGATTTTTTAAATGCTGTGGCAGGCATTATTCCTGATGACACTGAAACGCCTTTGTCTTTGCTGCATAAGTTACAAGTAATAGAAAACGAAGCAGGCAGAACAAGAAGTGGTTTAAAAAATGAAGCCCGAATACTTGATCTGGATCTTATAGTTTTCGGTGCAGTTGTTTGCGACACTCCTGAGCTTATTGTTCCTCATCCTAGAGCACAAGAAAGACGTTTTGTGCTGGAGCCTTTAAAAGAAATTGCTGGAGAGGATTTTGTTTTGCCAGGCTTGAGTGAATCTCTGCAAGGATTAATGTTGGCTATTGGTGATCAGCAAGGAATCTATAAAGCCCGACTTTGATTACTCATCAACAGTACAACAACATATTAATTATTATTTTCGGGCATAAAAAAACCCCGGCAGAACCGGGGTTTAAATAGATGAGACCAAAATCTTAAATCAAGGGGAATTGATTTACACGTAATCCTACTCTTTCCCCGACTTCAGTCTGCGATCTGATTCACATAAGCACTGTCATGATGAGAACCGTGTCACAATTTTTCAAGACAGTGTAATAACAGACCTTATTAAGCATCCAGTTCGCGGGTTAGATCAAAGCCGCCTTTTTCATTCAGTTCAAAATCACCATCCATTACAGCGTACATCCAGGCTGCTGATTTTTTCATGCCGCCCAGTGGATACAGATGGCACTGGCTGATACCACAGTCTGGATCCTGTGCCTGATAGTTGGCCAGATCACGAGTGAGTTTGTCCGGCATACGGGTGGTCATCAGTTTGGCAATATTTGCCGCCTGACGAGTGAGTACTCGCATGGAAGGACCGATACCGCAATGTTTGGCATGGGCCATCAGGGTTTTGATAGTGGCCAGTCCGGGGATGCCAATATGAATTGGCAATTCATTGCCTTCGGCGCGGATTTTCTTGTCCCACTCGATAATGGGTTCGGCTTCAAAGCAGAACTGGGTGGTGATATACATTTCAATGCCATGCTCTTTGGCATAGGCATTTTTTTCCAACAGCGCACTGGTCACATCTGCCGGGGGAATATCCGGAGACCCTTCAGGGTGACCCGCAACGCCCAGTTTCTTGATACCGTATTGCTGGAACAAGTCAGTGCGCAGAATTTCCATGGAACTTGAAAAGTCGCCAACCGGATTATCAACACCGCCACCAATCAACAGGGCTTCATCAACCTTGGCTTCTGCCTGTAAAACTTTCAGGGTTTCTTCGAAAAAAGCTTTGCTGGGTATTGAGCGCGCAGCAAAATGGGGAACAGGATTCATGCCTTCGGCAAACAGTCTTTTCACACAGGCGACGGTATCCTTGATATCGGAACCCGGCAGGAAAGTTACAAAGACAGTAGTTCCCGGGCGCAGAAGATCGTTGAAATCTTCAATTTTCTGAGCGCCGCCTGGAGTGACCTCAACTGAAGTGTTTTCCAGGAATTTCAGAATATTATTTTTATCGTCAGACACGGTTTATTTCCTAAGAGTTAAAAAGGCGGCTATTTTAGCTATTTGTACCCCTCCGGGTAAACTCTAATATTGCCTGGTTTAATTGAGCCAGGTCTTCCGGTTCGATGATATACGGTGGCATCAGGTAAACCAGTTTGCCAAAAGGCCTGATCCAGACCCCTTTTTCAACAAAAAAGGCCTGCGCCTGTGCCATATCCACAGCCTCTTTCATTTCAACAACCCCGATAGCACCCAGAACCCGGACATCAGCGACCGTATCAGAATTGCGGCACTGAGCCAGCTCTGTAAGGAGCTGGTTTTCAATTCTGGACACCTGCTTTTGCCAGTTATTGTTTTTCAGCAGCTTAATACTGGCCAGTGCGCAGGCGCAGGCCAGTGGATTGGCCATAAAAGTGGGGCCATGCATGAAAACTCCCTTGTCTCTTGAAATACCTTCGCTTATTTTCTCGCTACAAAGTGTTGCCGCCAGAGTCATATAGCCGCCGGTAAGGGCTTTTCCCAGGCAGAGAATATCCGGACAGATGTCCGCATGCTCACAGGCAAATAATTTGCCACTGCGACCAAAGCCTGTGGCAATTTCATCCGCGATCAGCAAGATCTCATACTCATCACAAAGTGCTCTTACTTTTGCCAGGTAATCCGGGGAATAGAAGAACATCCTGCCAGCGCCCTGAACAATCGGCTCCAGAATTACAGCGGCCAGGTCCTGGTGATGGTGTTCCAGTAAAGACCTGATATTGGCAAGATCACTTTCCTGGCAAGCATCTTCGAATCGACACTGCGGTGCATCAGCAAAGATATTTTCCTGAAGTACACCGGCAAATATTTCATGCATCCCGGTTACCGGATCACACACTGACATGGCAGCAAAAGTATCGCCATGATAGCCATTACGAATAGTGAGCAGTTTTTTCTTGCTGGCTTTGCCGGTGTTCATCCAATACTGCAAGGCCATTTTGATAGCCACTTCCACGGCTACAGAACCACTGTCAGAATAAAAAACTTTTTGCAGTGCGGGAGGTGTCATCGCCACAAGTTGTTGGGCCAGTTCTACCGCCGGTGCATGGGTAATACCACCAAACATGACATGGGCCATATTGCCCAGCTGATCAGTTACAGCCTGATTTAAAACCGGGTTGTTATAGCCATGAATTGCACTCCACCAGGAGGCCATACCATCAATCAGTTCGCTGCCATCCTCAAGTACTAGCCTGACACCTTCGGCTCTGGTAACAGGATATACGGGTAGAGGGCTATCCATGGAAGTATAGGGATGCCAGATGTGTTGCTTGTCAAAATCCAGATCTATCATGGGCTGCTATTCTATTGAATAAGCGTCTGTTGTACTAATGTGTGCTTATAAAAAGTAGCAATGCCTTTTCATTTGATGACCAGGTTTATGCCACAGTGTGGGCAAGTGCCCACACATGCACTTCCCGGGCGCCAGCTTTGAGTAAACATTCTGCCAGTTCTGAGACTATAGATCCTGTTGTCACCACATCATCAATTATGGCGACGCTTGTTTCAGGGGCAAAGCGAAAGCCTTGTTTTATTTCAAACGCCGCATTTACGTTTCTGGCTCTTTCTCGGGCATTCAAGCCTGTTTGCTGAACGGTTTTTTTTGACCGTTTAACCAGATTCCTGCTGACCGGTATGTCCAGGTCACGTCCAAGGTATCTGGCGATTTCAATGGCCTGATTGAAGCCGCGCTGTCTTAATCTTGCTGGATGTAAAGGCATGGGAATAAGCAAGACTGGAAAATTGCCAGCCTGGTATTGCATATGCAGGTATTTGCTAAATTGTTGGCTGAGGACTCTGCCATTGACAAGTTTTCTGTTGTATTTGTAGCTTGCTACTAATGAGGAAACCTGGGGGCTGTAGCGATAGGGGGCAATAAGTCGACTAAAATGTGGGGTAAATGCCAAACAGGTTCCACAACGCGGACTCAGGTAAGCGCCTGGGGGAAGGGGTAAGCCGCAAGACCTGCAAGGGCGCTCTATTCTGCAAAGTGACATTTCACAGTCATCACACAAATCCCTGAACTGATTTGCAGACTTCATACATACAATACAGGTCGGTGGCATAAGCCAGTATTGGGCAACTTTTAATCACTGGTAAACTATTACTTGAAATCTGGTTGACATGATAAGATGCGCGTCTTTATTGGTTGAATTCAGTTTAGGTCGTGATTGTCCTTCTGCCATGTCATTTGTCAGCATTCAATATTATTTCAGGAATCATTATGCAATTTGTGAAACGTAACGACTGGTCATTTGAAGAAGTGCAGGCGCTATATGAGCTGCCTTTTAACGATCTGCTTTTCCATGCTCAATCCGTACACCGTGAGCATTTTGATCCTAATGCCGTCCAGGTAAGTACATTGTTGTCGATCAAGACCGGCGCATGCCCGGAAGATTGTAAATACTGCTCGCAAAGCGGGCATTACAATACTGAGCTGGAAAAAGAAAAGCTGATGAAAGTTGAGAAAGTACTGGAAGAAGCCAAGGCGGCAAAACGAAACGGCGCCTCTCGTTTCTGCATGGGTGCTGCCTGGAAACACCCTTCAGCGAAAGACTTTCCGCATGTGCTTGATATGGTAAAAGGGGTGAGGGCACTCGGCATGGAAACCTGCATGACGCTGGGGGCGTTGAGCAATGAGCAGAGTCAGGCGCTTGCTGAAGCTGGACTGGATTACTACAACCACAATATTGATACTTCCCGTGATTATTATAAAACCATCATCTCTACGCGAACTTTTGAAGGACGTCTGGATACGCTTGCCAATGTTCGGGATGCCGGTATCAAAGTGTGTTGCGGTGGTATTGTCGGCATGGGTGAAAACAAGAAAGACCGGATCAATTTCCTGGTAGAGCTGGCCAGTTTACCCCAGCATCCTGAAAGCGTACCCATCAACAATCTGGTTAAAATCAAAGGGACTCCTTTGGAAAATGTTGATGACCTTGATGAGTTCGATTTTGTGCGCATGATCGCAGTGGCCCGAATTCTTATGCCTATCTCTCATGTTAGGCTCTCTGCCGGGCGTGAAGAAATGAATGATCAAATGCAGGCACTTTGCTTTTTCGCCGGCGCTAATTCTATTTTTTACGGGGATAAATTGTTAACCACGTCTAATCCCCTGGAAAATGATGACATGCTGCTGTTCAAAAGACTTGGCATTCATCCGGAAGAATTGCAACTTGATGGTGATGAAACGTTTCATGATCCGCTGCCGCAAAGTGCTTCTGCCTTCTATGATGCTTCGGTTCAATAACAGGGACTGCTGAAACCCTTGTGAAATATTTTCGGCAGGAGCTCCAGCAAGGACTGGATGAAAGGAAAAAAAATGCCTTGCTACGAAAGCGGCGCACACTTTTTTCCCCCCAGGGCACCCAGATAATTCTTGATGGTGAACATGTCATCAGCTTTTGCAGTAATGATTATCTAGGCCTGGCTGATCATCCTGATGTGATTCAGGCATTTCATAAGGGACTGGAAAAGTTCGGCGCTGGTAGCGGCGCTTCTCACCTGGTAAGTGGCCATCTGATACCTCATCAAGCTCTGGAAGAGGAACTCGCTGAATTCACTGGTCGTAGCAAGGCACTGGTTTTCTCAAGTGGTTATATGGCGAATGTGGGTGTACTCACGACCCTGTTAGGTAAATCAGACGCTGTGTTTGAAGACAGGCTTAATCATGCTTCCCTTTTAGATGGTGGCTTGTTTAGCGGTGCCAGCTTCAAGCGCTATGCGCATGTCGATATTCAGACTCTGGCAAAAAAGCTGGGTAATGCGCTTGCATCTGGAAGAAAGCTGATTGTGTCAGACGGCGTGTTTAGTATGGACGGTGATATTGCTCCTCTGCCTGAGCTTGTTCAGGTGGCAAAGGAAAAAGACAGCCTGTTGATGATAGATGATGCCCATGGCTTTGGTGTGCTGGGCAAAAGAGGTGGTGGTTGTGTTGCGCATTGGCAGGAAGCAGGCGTGGATATTACAGAAGATAATTTGCAAATTTTAATAGGCACCTTTGGTAAGGCTTTTGGGGTGAGTGGTGCTTTTGTTGCTGGTAGTGAAGAGCTCATTGAAACGCTGATTCAATTTTGTCGTCCTTATATTTACACCACAGCTATACCTCCCGCGATGGCAGAAGCTATTCGCTGCAGTCTTGGATTAATTCAAAAAGACCAGTGGCGTCGAGATTATTTAAGCCAGATGATTAGTCGCTTCAGGCGCCACTGTGAAGATCTGGGGCTTTCATTGGTCCCCTCACAAACACCTATTCAAGCGGTTCTTATTGGCGATGTGGAGACTACTATGGAAGCCAGTGAGCAATTAATGGAACAAGGACTTTTTGTTTCTGCTATTCGCCCACCCACCGTTCCCGTCGGAACGGCAAGACTGAGAGTGACGTTCAGTGCCATGCATACCGAAGAGCAGTTCATTAAATTGCTCGATGCTTTTGAGCGATGCGCTCGGAACTGGCAAAGTGAATAGCATTCAGACATTACCAGACAAAAACCGGATTGCGCGCTCTTTTAGCCTGGCTGCGAAAAAGTATGACCAGTATGCACATCTGCAACGTGATATCGCTGAGAAATTATTTGCCGGGGTCTCGGCAAAAAACGCCAAAGACATTCTCGATCTCGGTAGTGGTACTGGTTACTGTGCCAGTAAACTGTCTCTGGCAAACCCTTCTGCTACAGTGACAAGCATGGACCTCGCCGAAGCTATGCTACATTTTGCCAAACAAAGCCCCCAGCTGGATCAGGATGAGATTAATCAGAACTGGCTATGCGGGGATGCAGAGCACCTGCCTTTTTCCCACAACAGTTTTGATCTGGTGGTCTCTAATCTGACTATCCAGTGGTGTGCAAACCCTCATCAGGTGTTTAAGGAACTGTTCAGAGTGATGAAGCCCGGCGCCCAGGCCTGGGTAAGCACACTTGCAGAAAATACCTTGCTGGAGCTTAAGGAAAGTTGGGCCAGTATTGATTCCTATAGGCATGTAAATAATTTCCTCACTTGTGACAATGTTCTCCAGTCCCTGAAGGCGCAGCCTTTTTCTGAAATAAAGCACAGTCATAGTCAGGAAATATATTTCTATGATTCTCTGGGAACATTGACCGATGAGTTAAAAGGAATCGGCGCGCATAATCAGAACGCAGGTCAGGCTTCCGGTCTGACCGGGAAGACAACACTCAGGAAGCTCAAACAAAATTTTGAGAAGAAAAATATTGCCGGTAAGGGTATCCCGGTTACCTATGACCTGGTCTTGCTTCATCTGGTGAAATAAATGAGTAATAAAGACACTATCTCAGCTCAGAAACTTTTTTTCATTACGGGAACAGATACCAACGCAGGCAAAACTTTTGCGTCCTGCAGTATCCTGTGTGCAGCACAGGCACAGGGCTACTTAACGGCGGCAATCAAACCAGTAGCTGCAGGGGTCAGTAATAGTCCTCAAGGATTGCAGAACGAAGATGTTATTGCATTGTCAGAGTATTGCTCTTTGCCACTGACTCTTTCGGATATTAATCCTGTGTGTTTTAAGGATCCTATTGCTCCCCATATAGCCGCACAGAGAGCGGGTATAAACCTGAATGCGGGCAATATCGCGGAGCAATGCCAAAAGATTATTAACATGAAAGCGGATCTGACTCTGGTAGAAGGCGCCGGGGGCTGGAAGGTGCCACTTTCAGAGCAGGAAACGATGGCTGATATTGCCAAACATCTTGAGATACCTGTAATTCTCATAGTAGGAATGCGTTTGGGCTGTCTGAATCATGCCTTGCTGACTGCGCAATCCATTCTGGCAGATGGTTTGCGCCTGGCGGGCTGGGTTGCTAATCAGATCGATCCGGAAATGTCTGTGTATCAGGAAAATGTTTCCACTCTGGTGGATCTTATGCCAGCGCCGATGCTGGCTGAAATTCCCTGGCTTGATGGTGAAGATTCTGCAGGCAGGGCGCTACAATTTATTGATATAGAGAGGATTATGTCAGCATAATTGCGCCGGGTTTGTTTCAAAACAAACCTGCGCGTGGACGAACGGGCTATGCAGTTTGTATAATCTGCTGCGTTTTTTGAATTGATTGTTTGCTTCGAAATTACGCTTCCGATCATGCTGAAACTATTCATACTTATTTTGAGACTCCTTAAATGACACAGCAAACAAAACACGCTGTAGTGGTTTGTGCCCTTTACCATTTTGTCAGTTTGGATGATTTCGCAGAATTACGTCAACCGCTCCTGGAAATGATGCAGGTGAATAATGTCAAAGGGACTATCTTGCTCGCCAGTGAAGGTATCAATGGCACTATTGCCGGCAATAGCGAGGGCATAGACTCAGTTCTGGCATGGCTTCGAAACGATACACGGCTAAAAGGCCTCGACCATAAAATTTCCTTTGATGATGAAATTCCTTTTTACCGGGCCAAGGTAAAACTGAAGAAAGAGATTGTCACTATGGGTGTGGAGGGTATCGATCCTAATCGAAAGGTCGGCACTCATATTAAACCTGAGCAGTGGAACGCGCTTATATCGGATCCCGATGTATTGTTGATTGATACGCGTAATAAATACGAAGTTGAAATAGGGACCTTTGAAAGAGCAGTAAATCCGGAAACTGAAAGTTTCAGAGAATTTCCGGTCTATGTGCAGGAAAACCTGGATCCGGCAAAACATAAAAAAATAGCCATGTTCTGTACTGGCGGGATACGTTGCGAAAAATCGACGGCCTACCTTAAGGAAAAGGGCTTTGATGAGGTTTACCACCTTGAGGGTGGAATTCTCAAGTACCTGGAACAGGTGCCGGAAAGTGAGTCTCTATGGAAAGGAGAGTGTTTTGTGTTTGATAATCGTGTGGCAGTGAACCATCAACTTGAAAAAGGAGATTATGATCAGTGTCATGCCTGCAGACTGCCAATAACAGAAGAAGACAAGCTTAATGCCCGGTATGAGAAAGGTGTAAGTTGCCCATATTGTTTTGAGAACAAAACAGCAGAACAGAAGCAACGCTTTCGGGAGCGTGAAAAACAAATGTCATTGGCATCCATAAGAGGGGAGTCACACCTGGGTTCGGAAGTGAATGAGCTGATTGTGAAGGGTAAAGAGAAAAAAATAGCCTTTAAAAATGAGCAGCAGAAACACCAGAAAGATAAATCCCCAAAAGCATAATCTAACTGATTTTCAGACAAGGGATTTATCAAGTATTGTTGGCTTCGTATTTCATGTTTTTTTTTCATTCGAGAGGTAATCTCGTAATAAGAAGCTCATGCTGTTTTTTGGCCAGTTTGGGGAAAGCATAAATAATCGGTATCCTCGTAAAAAAATATTCAGGAATATGTATATGAATAATAAATTTATACCTTTAATAGTAATTCTTGCCATTCTGCTTAGCGCCTTATATTGGGTGTTTGGCTTGCCCTTGGTCGGTAATCCGGAAATACCCACGAGTCCAGAAGCGATAGCCAGAGGCGAGTATATTTATAATGCGGGCGGCTGTGGGGCTTGTCATCAGGTAGATGATGCTGAAGGGTCTGTAGGGGGCTATGTTATTGAGGTGGAAAACCCTTTCCCGAACACCTTCCACACGCCAAATATTACGCCAGATGAAGAAACTGGCATTGGCGACTGGACCGGTAAGGATTTTATCCTGGCCATGAAACATGGACGCAGCCCCAGTGGTGGCTTTTACTGGCCATCTTTCCCTTATCGTACCTATATGAATATGACTGATGCGGATATTCTGGATCTTGCCGCTTATATGATGGTACAGCCTGCTATTAGCAATGAAGTCCCTGAGCACGAATTACCAGCATGGCAGTTTGATTTCCTGATGGCTGGCTGGAATATACTTGCCGATTTTGTTGAAGGTGAAGCACCAGCAATTAGTGATGACCCCCAGGTACAACGTGGTGCTTATCTGGCTAGAGCGCTTGGCCATTGTGGCGAATGTCATACGCCAAGAAATGCTCTGGGTATAATGATACTTCCTCAGGAGTTTGGCGGATCTGAAATCGTCTCTACCGAGATCAATCCTGAAGGTCTTTCCAGTTGGACTGCATTTGATTTCGTTGGTTTATTACAGTTGGGCATGACAGCCAGTTTCGATTTTGTCGGGGGTGAGATGGCAGATGTTGTTGAGCACACCAGTCAGCTCAGTGAGGAAGATCAGGAAGCCTACGCTGCATTCTTCATCCGCAATGGTGAATAAGCAGGAAATATAGCTAATAGCTTAAATTGTTAATTATGGAATCAAAAAAAACGCCCCATTGGGGCGTTTTTTTTCATCTTTGTTAATTTTACTTTAAACAGTAAAAATTAATCCAGACGGAATCTGTCGTGGCAGGCGCCGCATTTAGGGCCAATCTGGCCAACAGCTGCACGAGCATCACCGCCATTCTGAAGTATTTCGATAGCAGCATTAGCGCCATCTACCAGATCCTGCGCAAGCTGCGCGAAATCAGCCTGGTTGGCCCAGATAGTATCAGAAGCACGGGTCGTAACACTGTTGTTGCCGGTAGTATCAGTAGCAAACAGATCAGCAATCATTGGTGCCATCATAGCTACGCGCTGTGAACCAAGAATAGCTGTTTCAGCACTAAAATCAGAGCCGCGAGCCATTTGACCCAGAGGGCCATTTGAAAATGCCAGCATCTGAAATACTGACTGACGCCGTTTAACAGCAGCAGCAGCATCTTCATCAGACATCTGCGCCATTGCACCAATTGAAAAAATTGAGCTTAAAATAATTGCTCCGGTAATAATGAGCTTTTTCATTATGTTGTCCCCATCTGTTGGTTATTAAAATCTGTTTCCAGGTGTTTGTAATCAGTACAATTGTACTTTATCGTTAATCAGGTTTCTAAACCTTCACCGCAAGCCTGTATATCAGTATAGATGCCAGCTACTAGCGAGGGCTATTGTGCCATGTTCATTCTCTCCTGTCTTCCTGTTTCAATGGAATAAATCCGAATTTATCCATGTTAATATCTTTCAATTCAATTGCTTACAATGAGCATTTGAGCTTGATAAGCTTTCAATACAGTATGTTTTAAATTTACTGAATGCAAACTTAACTACATAAAACGGTCGCTAGATTCCTTAATAATTGCACATTGTTAATGACATCAATTGACCTGTTTAAGCGACTCCGGTAGGGTTGCGCTTCCTGCCAATATGAGGATCAGAAATGGCCCGTAAATCAGCCAAATTTAACTTTGAAGATGCTCTGGAAAATCTTGAAGAGCTAGTGGAAGCCATGGAAGATGGTGAGCTTAGTCTCGAAGAATCCTTAAAAGCTTTTGAGCAGGGTATCAAGCTTACCCGTGAATGCCAGGCGGCCCTGGAGTCAGCTGAACAAAAAGTACAGTTGCTGGTAAGTACAGATGATATCCCTGAATCAGAACCCTTCGAAGAAGATGAAGATGCAGATGAGGATACGGATTAGTCCCTTCATCATATGAACACGCTGGAATATATCAAAAGTCTGCAGACCCGAGCTTCATTTGCACTGCAAACCCGTCTTGAAAACTCACCTTATTCAGCCCGTTTGGGGGATGCTATGCACTATGCTGTGCATAATGGCGGTAAACGCATTCGCCCCGTTCTGGCGTATGCCAGTGCCGAAGCAGTAGGTGGAACATTGGCAGATGCTGACAGTTGTGCCTGCGCAGTTGAGATGATCCATGCCTATTCGCTGGTTCACGATGACCTGCCAGCGATGGATGATGATAAGTTGCGCCGTGGACAAGCTACCTGTCACATTAAATTTGGTGAGGCCACGGCTATTCTGGCAGGAGATGCCTTGCAGACATTGGCTTTTGAAATCTTGGCCCACCCTGAAGAAAACCAGGACCCGGCACTCTGTCTTAAAATGATAGCGACTCTTGCGCAAGCTTCAGGCTGGCACGGCATGGTTGGCGGGCAGAGTCTTGATATAGAGGGTGCAGGAAAACATATCAAGGAAGATGATTTGATCTTAATGCATCGATTGAAAACCGGGGCACTAATCAATGCCAGTGTGAAACTAGGCGCGATCAGTACTGGCCTGGCTTCAAAAGACACGCTGGATAGTCTGGAAAAATTTGCCGAATGTATTGGTCTGGCATTTCAAATAAAGGATGACATTCTGGATGTTGAGGGTTTAACTGAAGTCCTTGGCAAACAACAAGGTAAGGATCAGACCTTGAATAAACCCACATACCCTTCCATTCTGGGTATGGATGGCGCCAGAACCAGAATGCAGGCCCTGTTCGATGAGGGCACACAAGCATTGTCGATATTTGGGAAAGATGCGAAAAAATTGCAAGGTATTGCTTCTTTTATAATAGAAAGAAAACATTAATCTCTTTCTTGTAGTCATTTATCACAGTTGAAGAAAGACTGATCGGTCCCTTTGCGTTAAAATAACCTGTTTTTTTACGAGCTAGTTTTCCATAGATGTTTAATGAAATCCCCCATGAGCGGCCTGAAACGCCATTTCTCGACAGCATCGATTCCCCTGCCGATTTACGTGAAATAGCGCTTGAGCAGCTGGAACAAGTTGCCAATGAACTGCGGCACTATCTGCTTTATACGGTAGGCAAGACAGGTGGGCACTTTGGTGCAGGCCTTGGCGTGGTTGAGCTTACCGTAGCCCTGCATTATGTTTTTAATACCCCTGAAGACAAGCTGGTCTGGGATGTAGGACATCAGACTTACCCTCACAAAATACTCACTGGCCGTCGAGAAGAGATGTTAAGCATCCGTCAGTCTGGTGGTCTTGCTGCTTTTACCAATCGTAAAGAAAGTAAGTACGACACTTTTGGTGCTGGCCATTCGAGCACATCCATATCAGCTGCACTGGGCATGATGGTGGCCGCCAGTCAGCAAGAGTCAGAGAGAAAAATTGTCTCCATCATTGGTGATGGCGCCATGACTGCAGGTTTAGCATTTGAAGCGCTGAATCATGCCGGGGAACTTGAAGGGGATATCCTGATTATTCTCAATGATAACAATATGTCCATCTCCAGAAATGTAGGTGGATTGTCCAGTTACTTTGCCCGCATGTGGGCGAGTAAGCCCTATAACGTGCTGCGTTCAGGTAGTAAAAAAGTCTTATCAGCCTTGCCGCCGGCATGGAAAGCAGCACATCGTGCCGAAGAATATATGAAGGGAATGGTATCCCCTGCAACAATCTTTGAGGAACTCGGCATCACTTATTTTGGCCTGGTTGATGGTCATGACGTTGAAGGCATGGTCAATATGTTAAATAACATCAAGGATATGAAAGGGCCTCGTATTCTGCATGTTGTTACACAAAAAGGTAAAGGCTATTTACCCTCTGAAGAAGATCCTTTTGGTATGCATGCGCTGAGTAAAATGGCAGCCGCATCAGAAACATCGCCTCAGGTCTCAGAAAGTATTCCAACGTATTCAAATATTTTTGGCAATTGGTTATGTCAGATGGCAGAGCAAGAGCCGGATCTGATAGGTATTACTCCGGCTATGGGAGAAGGATCTGGCATGCGCGGATTTGAAAAAAAATTTCCTGACAGATTTTTTGATGTGGCCATCGCGGAGCAGCATGCAGTGACTTTTGCCGCAGGCATGGCCTGCGATGGTTTGAAACCAGTTGTTGCTATCTATTCGACCTTTCTGCAGAGAGGCTATGATCAGCTAATTCATGATGTGGCTTTGCAAAACCTGGATGTATTGTTTGCCATTGACAGGGCAGGGCTGGTTGGAGAAGACGGTCCAACGCATGCCGGCAGTTTTGATTTGTCATACCTGCGCTGCATTCCAAACATGGTAGTCATGGCGCCCAGTGATGAAGAGGAAGCAAGGAGTATGCTCACCACCGGTTATTATCATCAAGGTCCCGCAGCTGTGCGGTACCCCCGGGGTAAGGCTAGCGGATGCCCAATAGAAGCTGAATTAAAAAAACTTGAAATAGGCAAAGCAAAAGTTTGCCGCGAAGGCCAGGGCAAGGTAGCTATACTTGTCTTTGGAACCTTGCTAGCCCGGGCTATAAAGGTTGCTGAAGAACTTGATGCCACGCTGGTAGATATGCGTTTTGTTAAACCGCTGGATGAAAAACTGATTAAAACACTTTCACAATCCCATGAGCTTCTTGTCACTATAGAAGAAAATACTATTAAGGGTGGAGCAGGTTCAGCCGTTAATGAATTTCTCGAAGCGTCAGGGCTTAGAGTGCTGGTATTAAACCTTGGTTTGCCAGACACCTTCCTGGAACATGGGAAGGTCGATGACATGTTGTCCTCCTGCGGTCTGGATTCAGAAGGAATACGTCATTCAATAAAGCAGTCTTTGGCGGCAATGTAACTTTTAATGGCCCGCCAAAATACTGACATTGAAAACCTGGACATGAAGTGGCATGTGTTCAGGCTGCTTATCCCATATCTGCTTGAATTTAAAAAACGTACGCTTGCGGCCTTTGTATGTCTTGCTCTGGCCAAGGTTTCAACAATTTTCATGCCTTTCCTGCTGAAATATATTGTTGATAACCTCGATGGACAATTGGACGTTGCCAACTCCTCTACGCTTGTAACAGTGCCCCTGATACTGATACTAGGCTACGGTCTGGCACGCTTCATGAACATAATTTTTAATGAGGCGCGTGACACAATATTTGGCAGGGTAACAGAGCGAACCATTCGGCGTCTTAGCCTGCGTACATTCCAACACCTGCACAAGCTGGACCTGGATTTTCACCTGAACCGTCAGACTGGCGGTTTGTCCCGGGATATAGAGCGAGGTACTTCAGGCATAAGTTTTCTGTTGCGGGTCATGATCTTCAATATTATTCCAACCTTGCTTGAACTGCTTATCGTAATTGGTATTTTTCTCGGCAATTACGGTATAGGTTTTGCTGCGGTAATATTTTTTGCCATCCTTTTTTATGTAGTGTATTCCATTATTGCCACAGAAAAACGTACGCGTTTTGTCAGAGAAATGAATCTCGCAGATTCGGCAACAAGTACGCGCGCAATTGATAGTCTGCTTAATTATGAAACAGTTAAATATTTTACCAATGAAGATTATGAAGCTGAGTATTTCGACCGTGAACTTGCCAATTGGGAAGGGGCAAAGCGGAAAAACCGCTTAAGCCTTTTTGCGCTTAATGGCGGGCAGGCACTGATAGTTTCCCTAGCGATGACTGCCATGTTGTTGCTTGCTGCCCAGGGGGTCGCGTACCAAAGCATGACGCTGGGGGACTTTGTGCTGGTTAATGCGTTTATGATGCAGTTATTTATTCCTCTTAACTTTCTCGGATTTGTCTACCGTGAGATCAAGGGATCTTTGGCTAATATTGAAAAGATGTTTGATTTACTCGCAGAAAAAGCCACTGTACTTGAAATCGCTGATCCTGTTTATCTGAATGTAAAAAGTCCTGAAATCAGTTTTAAAGAGGTTTACTTCCACTATCGTTCTGATCGGAAAATTATTCGCGGTGTGTCGTTCACTATACACGCGGGTGAAAAAGTAGCGGTTGTTGGCAGTAGCGGCTCCGGAAAATCAACACTGGTAAAACTGCTTTTCCGTTTTTATGACTGTCAGTCAGGCAGTATCGAAATAGATGGAATCAATATTCGTGATCTGACATTTCATTCGCTGCGGTCCACGATTGGGATAGTCCCGCAGGACACGGTACTTTTTAACGACACAATATATGAAAATATCGCTTATGGCAGACCAGGGGCTACTAAAGAAGAAATTGAAAAGGCAATTCATCTGGCGCACCTTGATTACTTTATCGGCCAATTACCGGACGGAGTCAGGACAAAAGTCGGTGAGCGTGGGTTGAAGTTAAGCGGTGGGGAAAAGCAGCGTGTTGCCATTGCCAGAACTATCTTGAAGAACCCTGCCATTATGGTTTTTGATGAAGCAACGTCATCATTGGATAGTAAAACTGAAAAAGCAATATTGCAGTCCATGAAAAAAATCTCCGAAGGTCATACCAGCCTGGTAATTGCTCATCGGCTATCAACCGTTGTCGATGCGGATCGGATTCTGGTCATGGATGAGGGCAAAATCATTGAGTCCGGCACTCATGCATATTTACTCTCTTCAAGTGGGACTTATAGTCATATGTGGAATCTTCAACAAAAGGAAGAAAGGGGCGAGGCCTCTACAAACGAGTTATAGCTACAAGTTGCAGCTACAAAAAGTTGATTAAATTGAGAGAAATAAAAAAGGCGCCAAGTTAGCGCCTTTTTTAATTCCGAAGAATCTTTTATAAGCCAGAGGTTTTCTGAAAGAAGGGTAGTCCAAAATCATCCTTCATATCCAGAAGAAACTTGTTGTTCTCCTGACAGATATAATCGTCCAATTCCTGTCCTTCACTCCAACGTATATCCCAGGCCACTGTCCAGGGCTCGCTGTAAGCACCCGGGTCATCAAGCACAGCTTCGTAATGAAGAGTTTCTTTATCGGGACGGGTGAATCGTTCAATGGTATGTAATTGCTCTGTGTGCATATAACCACCAAAATCAACCCAGGTTTTTTCGTTAAAACCGACAGTATCTACTACCAGCGTATCCCCTTCCCAATAGCCTACGGAGTGACCAAAGTAAGTGGGGTTAAGGTTTTCCGGATGCTCGCGGCCATCCATGTGAATTTCACGCCATACATGTCCGCCACCTTCAAATACAACGATGATGCGGTCACGATCCTGAACGATTTCGGCTGGATATGGTGTGCCCATTGAGCGCGGCCCACCAGGCGGCAAGCAGAAACCTTCTGGATCATATTTTACATTGTTGGACTTATTATATTCATACATGGCTTGAGTCCATGGCTGCATTGGCGGTTGATCGCCTTCTTCATAGCCCGGCATACGTGCAGCAAAGTTTGTAACCCAGGGCAGGTTCCAAACTCCGCTGCCACCCAAATCAATTGTACCGTCAGCCATTCTTGGTGTTGGCGTTGAAGGGCGATCGTCGCTATTAAAGCCTGGCGGCTGGGCCTGAATACTTGATTGCAACGCTATTACACTGGTAATAGTTGCAGCCATAATGACCGTTTTAAATAATTTTCTTTTCTTTATGTAGGACACTATTTTCTTCCCGTGGTGGTCGCGTATTTTAGCGAAAATAAATTGATAAAATGAATCTGAAAAATCTAGAGTTCACACTCTTCATTAGCAGAATTTTCATCAAAATCGCGTTGGCTGGTGCCGGCGAATAAACGCTGGCAGGTTTCTGCAATCACAACCGTTTGAACATTACCTTTAAAGCTACCATCTCTGGCTCGTGTTCCGCGAACGATCACATCAGTACCAATTTCAAGGGTATTGCGAGTCCAGCCACGACGCATCAGGCCGTTTGG
Organism: uncultured Pseudomonadales bacterium; assembly: GCA_963925675.1. Classification (GTDB taxonomy): domain Bacteria; phylum Pseudomonadota; class Gammaproteobacteria; order Pseudomonadales; family Pseudohongiellaceae; genus Eutrophocola. Next base: position 5,109 of record CAWUSW010000067.1, on the reverse strand, counting down.
GCTGCCCATTTCAAAAGCCCACTCCTCGTAGTCACCGTCTTCAGTTTCTACTTCGAGATAGAAGTAGGTATGGGGATTAGTCCAGTCAACTTTGATAACTGTGCCAGTAACGTTGACTGGAGAATTGCCGTCGAACTCAGCGGCAAAGGAGTGATGAGCTGTTGCCTGGAATGCTGTTAGCGCGCCAAGGGCGCCAAGTGCCAGAGCCAATAATTTAGTCTTCATGTTTTACTCCGTAACGGGGTTTTCCCGATCTTTAATTTAAATAGCTGAGTTTCTAATCTTTAAAGAAACTAAGTAGCCTGTCGATTCACTTTCTTATACAAAGGCCAGGTACAGTTTGGTGTCTATCAATTAAGTGTAATGTCGAAAGTGCCTTTAGTGCCGCCCATCGTATAAGAGCCTCTGTATTTCCTGTTGGTCCAGGAACCCAGATTGCTTAATTTTCCTTCCATCATTAGAGGGCCGTCAGTCATATTTGCTTTAATAGTGAGTGTCCACGTTTCAGCATTAAGTTCGACACTGGTCATTTCTACACTACGACGGCCAGGATTAACTGAACCTGAAAGGTCTCCATTCAGGGATTCGATTAATAAACGAATTCGTTCCGGTCCCTCTGAAGTAAAAGAGGTTAAATTGCCCGACCATGACCCCTTGGCAGGATGTCCGGTTTGGGATAAAGCTGGTACTGCTAGTCCGAAACAGGTAATTAATAAGATAATTCTTGCAAACATTGTTAACTCCTTAATTAAGCCCAGGCTCTTGTGAGAGGACTCTTGTTATTTTATGCTTCCCCTGCGCGGCTTAGGGAGGTTAGCACTATTGTACTAAATTCGGTTAATTTTTATATAGTATATCCATTCTTGTTACTACCAATTCCACGGTATTTGCACAAAAGAATGTAGCCGTTATATTTGTCAATATATTCATTAGTTTAGGGGTTTATTTGGCATGCAGAGTATCTGATCCATCTGTTTAAAAAGTTTTCTCTCAATGAGGTTTGAAGGTGGTCGAACTTGTTGTTAGGAGCCGGATTTATGTGCTGCTGATTCCTATCATGAATTTTAATAAATAGTAGCAATTATGGAATGCTGTATGTATCCTCTTCGTTTTTATATTTCTGCTATATTCTACATATTGAGGTGCTATATGAATAAGATATATATCAATATTACTGTCCTTATTGCAGTGCTACTAATTGCTTCTTGTGCGTCACCTGATAACGGCTCTCAAAATGAAGCAGGGGATGATCTCGCTGTTCAGGGTGAGAGTGCTCCTTCTGAAAATGATCCGAACGAAATTATCTGTAGAAATGAAATGATAACCGGAAGTAATTTTAGGAGACGTGTTTGCCTGACAAGGGCGCAGAGAGAGAGTATGCGGCAGGGATCAACAGAAGAAATGATCCGAAATCGATCTAGAACACTTGGTACTGGCGCTTCCCAAGGCCCAGCTCAATAGCAAATTAAATTTGAGAATAGAGCCTGTGATACTTAGTAAAAAATTAAATAAGGTATCTTGTAGAGTAGCTAAACTAGCAGTTTTTTTTACTGGGGTATGTGCACTAAACTTACCAGTAAATGCCCAAGTCTCCGTAATCTCTTGCGGAGAAGTAAAGGATTCTGATGACAGGTTAGCCTGCTATGACCGTGCTGCGGAACAAGTACAGAACTTACCTGTCATAAGGTTACCCCGAACAATTCAAAAATCCTCATCAGAATCATATAGCACTAATATTGTTTCATCGGATCCGAGTGAAGAGATAGTTGTGACCGATGCATTCGGTTTGGATAGTGACCTCTCCAAAGGGACTACACGACGTTACAGCGTGATGGCAGCGAAACATAATGACTTTGTAGGCTGGCGAATTGAATTTGATGCGGGCGGGATATGGAAACAGGTCGGCACCGATAATTACGATATTGATGTTGGAGCTGTCTATACTATTAGGAAGGCTTCAGTTGGGTCATATTTTTTGAGTAATTCAAATAATAATAAGAAGATGCGCCTTTCACGTGTTGAATAAAATTTTTAAAGTTATTTGAAATTTATTGCATCAATATCACTCAAAATAATTAATAATAAAAAAACCTCGTTCATACGGGTTTTTTTATTTTTTTTTACGTAATTTTGAATAAATTTTAGAAGACATGCCTGTTTGACTAGATCTAGCGCAAAGATATTGATTAAGGCGGGATCCATAATTGTGTGTTGTCGGGAGTCGACCTAAGCACTGGCAATTTCAGCAGAACCGTACCCGCTATAATAGAATCTGAGACAAATTTATGTCATAAAAAAACCCCGCCGAAGCGAGGTTTTTTTTACTTCTTTTACAAAACTTCCAATAAGTATTAGAAGCTAAGGTTGTAGCTTACTCTGTACATACGACGTCTTGGATCATACAAGCCGCTGTTTACAGTTGTTAGTGAGCCCATTACTAATGGAGCCACCTTATCTGTAACGTTTAGCACAGCAAGGGTCACGCTTGACTGATTTACACCTGCAAGGTTGTAAGTGTAAAGGAAATCATTAACAGACCAACCGCCTTGATTGCTCAAGACCTGGTTCGCATTTGGGTTACGTAGTTCCGTCCCATCTGTGAAACGAGTGGTCCAACGCAAGCTATGGTTATCACGGGCATAAGTTGCAATTATATTACCTCGCAACTGTGGGTTTGTGCCTACACCGGCAACACCACTACCATCTGTACCTACAACATCAAGCAAAGAGCCATCAGTTGTGGTGCCAGCATAACGTGTAACATATGCAGCATTAATGCTTATCCCAGCATCGCCTCCAGCGAATGCAAAGTCATATGAGCCCTGGAAGTCAAAACCAGTTGTTTCTACACTGTCCTGATTAATATAACCTGAATTGAATAGTGCTACATCAAAACCAGTCATACAACCACTTGGCAGTGGATCTGAGGAATTACCAGACCATCTACCTGTGATTTCACAGACTTCATTAGCTCTACCAGGGAAAAGCTCAATACGTGGATCTGTAATAAAGCCATCTGCCTGGTCTGCAAGCAAGATATCATCAGGGCTAACAGTAGTAACTAGGTCGGTAAAGGTATAGGACCAATAGTTAAGATCTAAAGTTACGCTATCACTGACATCCCATGTGATACCTACACCCCAGCTCTCTGAAGTTTCAGGCTCTAGGTTTGGGTTACCCCTTGCCATTGCACGTGCCTGAGTAACTTCACCACCGATTTCGCGGATAGTTGTGCCAGTAGCACCTATGCCAAACGAGGCGTTTTCAGAGGCCAATCGGAAAGATGAGCCGGCTGATGCACGGACGTAAATGTCGTCAGTAGGAGTCCAAAGAAGACTGATCTTAGGCTCTACAGAGCTTTTACCAAGAGTACTCTCGTAACGAGCGGCAATGTCAACCTCTAAAGTATCCGATGGGTACATTACCATTTCAGCAAATACTGCTTCGGTATCACGGTTAGAGTTCCAAGGGCGAGATACCTGTGGAGCGAAACCATAGCCACCGTCTCTTGCAACAGAGTCAATCTCGATGTTTAGTTCCTGTTTCCTGAACTGTGCACCCAGTGCTATGCCTGTGGTACCACCAGCCATTTCCCAAAGTTGACCAGTGACAATACCCTCAATTGTAAATAATTGAGACGTGCCTCTAGACATATTCTGGTTGGTCATCCACTCAGAGAGTTGTTGACTGTTATAAGTTGCTTCACCAGGCTTGGCTATCAATCTACTTGCAAACGGGTTCCACCACTCGCAGTTACCTACACCAGGCTTAAGGGCTGCATCATTTTCATAGCCGACAACTGCGTTAGCTTTGCAGTTACCACCACCATAACCTTGCAGGGCGCGGGCATAACGATCAGCAATTGTGTCTGAGCTACCAGCTTCTTGTTGGTTCCATGAAGCAGTGCCTTGAAGGCGCCAGTCCCAACCTTCAGTTAGCATGCCGTCAAATGAAAGAGATGTTCGGAATGTATGCTGCTTAGCCATTGAAGGGAGAGCTCCCTCAACTGGAGCTGCCTGACGCGTAAAGATAGTCCGGTAATCCTGAAGAGGGAAGGTACCACCGCTGCGTGCATTAGCATCAATAACACCAGGGTTGGTCGCAGGCATCTTAACAGCGAGTCCACTTAGTGCTAGTAGTGGCACACCAGTACCAAAGCTACTCAGAGTACTAACTCGAGCAAAGCTTTGTTCAAACTGCATGTTCTGTACAAAATCGCCATCGAAAGACTTGGTGAATACAGACATACCAGTCAACTGCTCATTCTCAGGAATGATTGTTCTCTGGTGAGTTAGAGACATACGGCAGAAAGGGTTGCCTGGAGATTCAAAACCAGACCCGTCGAAACCAGTTGCTCCAGCTGGATCATACATTACATTCGCTTCAAGACCACCAATCAGCGGGCTGCCACATAGTGGATCGGCAAACCAACCACCTTTCACACGAATATCGCCTGCTCTAGCAGGCCCTAATGCACCAAAAGTACCTGGGTTGGCAAGGCCTGTGATCAGTCCGAGGCCTATCCTCTCATTAGAAAATACATCTTGGCTTTGCATTTCGTCTGAACGTTTTAGCCATTCTATGCCCATCACCAGGCCCATATCGGCACCTTGTACACCGAAGAGACCGCCTATAAGAACTTCAGGAATGCCAGACTGATGCTGAGCATGCTGAGTTGATACAGAAAATTCAGCACCCTCGAAGTTGTTCCGGGTGATAAAGTTGGCAACACCGGCAACGGCATCGGAACCATATAGTGCGGAAGCACCGTCCAGTACAAGCTCCACTCTCTCTATCATGATAGAAGGAGCGAGGTTATTAACGTCTACAACGCCAGAAGTATTTGCATCAATAGTCTGGCGCTGACCGTTTAGTAGTACCAAAGTTGATCTGGCACCCAGTCCCCTTAGGCTGATACTGTTACTTGGCGTATTAAAGTTACCAGTAGTATTGGCAGATGAAATCTGCGGCATGTCACGAATAGCTTCGACAATTGATACACGCTGGTTAGCTTGAAGCTCTTCTTGTCCCATGACGGCTACAGGCTGAGGCCTGTCAGCAGGACGTGAAATGAAGGAACCCGTAACCTGGATTTCTTCAATGTCATCC
>CAWUSW010000066.1:0-56396 GCA_963925675.1 uncultured Pseudomonadales bacterium | reverse complement strand
GTATCGGCACTGCCTTCAAGAGTCAGGCGGACGCCGCTGCGGATCAGGGAAGTATCGGGCGGGCCCTGGAAAAATCGGTAGCCTTCGCGGGTATCTTTCCAGGCGGATGGACCTGCCGGGATTTTGCCAGCGGCCAGGGTAGCATCCTTGATGCGGCTGACCAGGGCTTCGTATTGAGGATCACCCTGACGACGACCGGTAAAGCTGCCAAGGTCTGAACTGGCGACAAACACCACATCTACTTGCTCAAGGCCTGCTATCTGATCAACAATTTCTACCCCGGCAGGATTTTCAACCAGGGCCACAATCATAATGTTGTCATTGGCCACTTCTCGATAATTACTGCCCCAGAGTGCGCCATACTGACCACCGCCCTGGCTGCGTTTACCGATGGGTGGATACTTGGCAAACATGATGGCGTTACTGATTTTTTCCACCGTATCCACCATCGGCACGATGATCCCGAGAGCACCAATGTCGACGGCTTTCTGGATATCGCCCTCACTATCGGTCGGCACGCGGATAAAAGGAATGGCAGGACCAGGGCAGGCACGGATCATGGTGGCCACTTCAGAATACGTCAGCGGGCTGTGCTGCATCTCTATCCACAGAAAGTCGAAACCGGAGTCAGCCATGGCGCAGTAGATATTGATATCAGCCGAGGTGACGGTGCCGCCGACAACCTGGCGACCTTCGGCCAGTTTTTGTTTGACGGTGTTGAAGTGTTCTGTATCCGGTGCCTGGGCGAGAGTGATTTGTGGCTGGGCAAACAAAATGAGAGTGCCTAATGCCAGAGTAGTCTGGTGCAGTGTTTGGTGGAACTGTTTTAACCTGGTCATGTTTTTATCCTCTTGCGTGTTTGTGTAAATGGGGGTCAGAGCAACTTTATATTCAGATTCAGATCGAGATTTGCAAGCGTTACTGTTAGCGCTAAACCTCCAAAAATATTTTTTTTAGACATATTGTATTTTTTGCAATTAGGATTATTATTCTAAGCGCATCACAACTGGTGATGTCTTTTTTTGGAGTTATCTTAATGAAGAAAACAACTACCAGTAAACCTGCTACTGCCAAACCAGCTGCCAAAAAACCTGCTGCAAAGCCGGCTAAAACAGCAAAACGCAAGTAGTTAGAGCGTAGTTAAAAGAAGTAAGAATTACAAAGGCCGGAATCCTGCAAAGGGTTCCGGCTTTTTTTATGGCTGTCTGTTTTTCTTGTTGAATGCGCTGCGCTTATCCAACCTTCATTCTGTGACCCTAAATATCTTTGATGGCGAGTGCAAATCAAGAGTGCCATCAAACACTGGCTGTTTCTCCCGCTGTTAAGCATAATCATAAGCAATCATTATAAAGAAAGACACAAGACCAGGTTTTCATACCCGGGGACATCACAATGATCAACGCCAGACAACTTATTACCTGCATTTTCTATCTGTCAGCACTGCTACCGTTTTCGAGCGTGATGGCCGCCGAGGATAGTATTGTTCTTGAATCCGCTAATCACCGCATCAAAGTCACCACCATGGTAGATGGCCTGGATGCCCCCTGGGCCATGGCGATACTACCTGATGGCGACATTCTGATTACTGAACAGGAAGGCAGATTACGTTTGGTGCGCGATGGCCTGCTGCAGTATTTGCCAATATCCGGAACCCCCGAGGCTGCCGGGAGTTTGCATAGCGGTTTGATGGATATTGCCCTGCATCCTGATTTTGAGAATAACCACCTGGTCTATATGAGTCATTCCAAGATCACTGATCAGGGCAGCACCCTGGCGGTGAGTCGGGCGCGACTGGATGATATGGCGCTGACCAATCTTGAAGAAATATTTGTGGCCAATGCCTGGGAGCCCAGACAGTTGAATTATGGCTCACGTATCGCATTCGATGGTGAGGGTTATATGTATATTACTATCGGTGACCGCGGACCGGACGGCGAATCTAAAGCTCAGGACCTGGGTTTTCACCATGGCAAATCCGTGCGTCTGCACGATGACGGCTCTATCCCTGAGGACAATCCTTTTGTAAATGTGGAAGGCGCACTGCCAAGCATCTTTACCTATGGCCATCGTAATCAACAGGGCCTGATGCATCATCCTGTGACCGGGGAAATGTGGGCCAGTGAACATGGCCCGCGCGGTGGCGATGAAGTGAATATTCTCAAGGCCGGTGCCAACTATGGCTGGCCGCTGGTGTCTTTTGGGCGCACTTACCAGGACGATCTGATCACTAACGATCCGATGCTGGCGGGCACGGAGCCGCCGCGTTGGTTCTGGGTGCCTTCTATTGGTATTTCAGATCTTATTTATTATGACGGTGCGGCCTTTCCTGGCTGGCAAAACAAAATGATGGTGACCGGCATGAGCGGCAAGATGCTGCAGACCGTGGTACTGGAAGGTCGCGCCTCGGCGGCAAGAGAGTCCCTGCTGGTACAACTGTTGCTGCAGTATCGTGATGTGGATACTGATGCCGATGGCAATGTTTATCTGGTGGTGCGCCAGGATGCCAAGGCGAATGAGGCTACGGGTAAATTATTGAAATTGGAGCCGGCGGATTGAATTCCTGGCGGTGTCCTGCGGGCTCCTTGCCGGACATCGCTACGCTCTTCCGGCCTACGTACTTTTCAGCCTATGGCCGGATTTGGGTATTCGGATGTCCTGCGGACACCTTGGCGGATGACGCTGCGCTTTTCCGCCCTACGTGTTGCGTTTTTTCGCTTTAGACTTTTGGCTTTGAAATCATTCGGGGTTGAAGCCCCTCCTACAATTCATTCTGGGTTGAAACCCTCCTACCAACTTTATTCCGCCATCTCTGGCGCGATTGGTAACGTTACCTCTCCGGTGGCGGCCCATTCCGCACCCCTTGTGAAGGTGGTAACAAACGTGGGATGGGCAACATCTACTTCGTCATGGCCCAGGGCGGTTGTAAACACGCGCCCTTCTCCGTAATTCACTGTCCATAGAATGGGCTGGGTGATGCCCGCGCCCGGGATGGCTTGGCGTGGGTTGTCACCGTAGAGTGAGTGATCATCATAGGCGGTGGCCAATACATGGAAGTTGTCAACCGGCTGAAAGATCAGGTTGGCGTAGAGCTCGTCATCTTCCATGCGCAGCGGTGTTTTCAGGCCCCGGGTGATTGGGTGTTCCTGATCAATAATATCCACGTCAAAATCATGCTGGGCACTGTGATGGCCGCGCCCGTCACGCCAGTTGCCGCCACTTATCTTTTCGTATTCGTCCCAATGATAAAAAGCCCCCATGGACAGGTGATACATCACCAGTCCTTTGCCACTGCTGATGAAATCTTCAACGGCTTGTTCAGTTTCCTCACCCCAGCGCAGGTTTTCAGCCTGGCGGCGATCGTAGTAGTTCAATACCAGCAAATCATATTCCGCCAGCGTGCGATCGGTGGCGCCGCGAAACTCTTCGGAGACGCGCACTTCAAAGCGACCGGTATCTTCCAGCACTTTTCTTAATACAGGCGTAGTATCCGGCCAGTAGTGGACGTGTCTGCCGGTGACGATTAATACCTGGATTTTGTCCGGATCAGCCGCGGGATAGGGTTGGGCCTGGACTGGTAAAGAAGCTAGCAGAGGTAGGCACAGAATTGTTAGCAGGGTTAGGAATTTGTTTAGTTGCTTGGTCATGGGTGCTTGCCTTGTTTAGTTTAAGCTTTAATCTAAAGGCGTCTTGCAGACGCCATGTCGGATGGCGCTGCGTTTATCCGACCTGTTTATCCTATATAGTATTTTTAAAGTTCAGCCTTCTCACTGTAGGGTGGTCTTTGCCTAAAGGTTATTACGGAACCCTTATTAACTTTACTTTTTCTTGTCGAATAGCGCTGCGCTTATCCGACCTATGAGCTTAATAATATACCTGAATTCAAACTAATTTAATTGGGATCTGACCCCAATTAATCTCTGGGTGGCGCCAGAGTCATTTATTACAACAAGGCAAGATCGGAAACCTGGCTGTTAACCCTGTATGCCAAAAGTAACCAAGAAGACGTTTCAGTAAATGAATTGAAGAGATGGTTTTCTATTCTCCTTCTTCTCGTAAATAGGGGTCAGAGCAACATTATCTGTCATGCAAACTATTACTATCGAATCATGACACTTATCACGCCGGCATTCTTGCTATCCACAGAATATGACACAATATATTGCTGCTGCTGATAAAAATATAATAAGCCCTGCACTTCTTCTTTTATAAGCCCACCACCCACTATTAATCGTAAACGTCGCGTGTAGTTATTGATGGCCTGGTTCAGGTGCTGATTTAATTTTGACATAGCCTGATCAACAGTTTCTCTACCATGGGCTATATCGCAGGTATGGGTCGAACCATCATGCTGAAGGATTAATACCGAGTCACATTTGAGACATCTATCTTTCTTATTCCAGTCAGTTATTTCGAAGACCGGGATTGAATTCACCATCCCGCATTCAAGGCATTCTTTATTCATTTATAGTATTTACTCTATTCTTTTATAAAAGGGGGTCAGAGCAACTTGATTTTGAATTTCAGTTTCGCGGCAAGCCAGAGGTTTAATCAAGTTGGTCTGACGCCGGCGAAGTTAAGCTCTTGCCACTTCCTCTTACCTTCTATTATTCACACCTGGATTATGATGTTATTATTTTGAAATTCAGATTCAACACAATAACCGAGACCCTATTGATGTCCAAGAAAATCTTATCAACCACCCATACCCTGCTTTTGCTGGTAAGCCTTTTGCTATCGGCCAATTCGTTCTCCCATCACAGTGATGCTGCCCTGGACCTGGAAACGGTGCTTACCATTACCGGATCCGTTTCCGATTACAGCCTGCGTAATCCTCATGCCTATGTCACTGTCGCAGTAAGCGGTGAAAATAACTCGGTGGTGGAATGGGATATTCAAATGGCATCGGCTATTACCATGCGCCGTTTGGGCTGGGATCGGGATTCATTGGCCATCGGAGAAACAGTCAATGTCGGCCTGTATCCTGCACTTGATGGCCGCTCCTATGGCCTGCTGACCTCCATCACCAAGGGAAATGGAGAAGCGCTGGTCGCGTCGCCCCGTGGCATTTCGCGCTCGCGTCCGCTGGTTACCCGCGCCGACAGCATTGCCGGGCGCTGGCTGGTTGATCGTGGCAGACTGCCGGCAGATTATCCGGGCGGTCTTGACGAACTGACACTCAGGGATCTTGCGCTGACCGAAACCAGCCGCGTCATGGAGGCCGCATACAGCCAGGCATCCGATGAAAACCCTGAATTAGCCTGCATTTCCAAACCGACCCCGGCGATGATCATTTATACCGACCTGTATCCCATGGAAATTGTCATTAACAATGATGAAACCATCACCCTGCGCAGTCAGTACTTTGATCAGGTGCGCACCGTGTACATGGACGGCCGCGAGCATCCGTCCGCCAGTGAGCTTTTTCACGAAGGCCATTCTGTCGGTCATTGGGAGGGTGAAACGCTGGTCATCGACACCACAAACTTTGCCCCGCATCGCTCGCCTTATCAAAACGGCATACCTTCTGGCCCACAAAAACATATCGTGGAACGTTTCGGACTGATTGATGGCGGCACGCATATGGCGGTGTCATTTATGCTGGAAGATCCGGAGTATATAGTCGGCAATATGAACTACAGCAGGGAACTGCAAAATGTGCCTGATGCGGACATGTCCCCTTTTAACTGCGACCTGGATTCTACCCGACGCTTTTTGCCGGATTAAATTAAATAAATAGGGGTCAGAACAACGTTATTTCTTAGCGTTGAGTTTATCAGTTTGCTGAAAACTCAAAAATAATGTTGTTCTGACCCCTATTTATTTTACGTCGGACGCCGCGTTGTCCTTGTTTTTCGGTTTGGGCTTGCGCTTCTTTTTTGGCTCGGGCGAAGCAGCTTCGCTTTGCACACTGATGGGCGGGCGGCTTCTTCTTGATTTTGGTTTTTCTTTTCGCTCTTCTCTTGCAGGATTGCCTGAAGAATCGCCGTCAGACTCTCTTGAAATTTTCAGCGGATGTCCGACTACTCTAACGGTTTTCAGGTCATTGAAGATTTCGTTGGGCATGTCTCGGGGCAAATCTATGGTGCTGTAGTCCTCATAAATATTGATGAGGCCAATATGTTTGCTGTCCAGACCGGCTTCGTTGGAAATGGCGCCGACGATATTACCGGGCATGACTTCGTGTCTGTGGCCCACTTCGAGGCGAAAGCGTTCCTTATCCTTTTCCGGTGGCGTATTTTTATGACGCGGTTCGCTTCTTTTATCAGGTCTGTTTTCATCCCGCTCACGGCGTGGCGGGCGAGCGCCATCCCGGCTCTCATTTCTGGCAGGTCTTCCTTCTCTGGCTTCACGCCCTTGCCTGCCTTCTCTGCTATCTCTTTCACGAAATTCTTTTTTGTCACGTGCCGGTTTGGGCTGCAGCAACAATGGCTCATTGCCCTGCAACAGTTTTGCCAAGGCGGAGGCAATATTTAATGCGGGCACATCATGTTCCTGCTGATACTGTTCAATCAAATTATTAAACATGACCAGATCTTCACTGGCCAGGGTATCGGTAATGCTTTGTTTAAACTGCTCGATACGCTTGTTGTTAATCAGCTCAGTGGAGGGCATCTCCATCAATTCAATTTTCTTGCGCGTGGCGTTCTCGATGGCCCCTAAAAGACGCTTTTCACGATGGGTGACAAACAAAATGGCGTCACCAGTACGACCAGCGCGACCAGTACGTCCAATGCGATGAATATAGGCTTCAGTGTCGTAGGGAATATCATAGTTAATAACATGACTAATACGATCAACATCCAGGCCGCGCGCGGCAACATCGGTGGCCACCAGAATATCCAGCTTGCCTTTCTTTAATTTATCGACAGTCATCTCACGGGTTTTTTGGGCGATATCACCATTGAGTGCCGAGGCGGCAAAGCCACGTGCGGACAGTTTATCGGCCAGCTCCAGGGTAGACACTTTAGTCCTTACAAAGATAAGAATGGCATCGAAGGTTTCAGCCTCCAGAATGCGCGTCAGTGCATCCAGTTTATGCATGCCGCCCACCATCCAATAGCGTTGGCGGATAAGAGCCGCCGTGGCTGTCTTCATTTCAATGGTCACTTCGGCGGGATTATTTAAATGCTTGTTCGCTATGCGCCGAACTTCCTTGGGCATGGTCGCGGAGAATAATGCGATTTGTCTTTTTGGTGGCGTTTGTTCCAGAATCCATTCCACATCATCAATAAAACCCATGCGTAACATTTCATCGGCTTCATCCAGCACCAGCGTTTTTAGAGAACCCAGTTTCAATGTGCCCTTGCGCATATGATCCATCACTCGACCCGGTGTGCCAACCACTACATGCACGCCGCGTCTCAGCGCGCGAATCTGGCCACTGTAATCCTGCCCACCGTAAACCGGTAGTACGTGAAAACCCTTTATGTGACTGGCATAGGTTTGAAAGGCCTCGGCCACCTGAATCGCCAGTTCTCTTGTCGGCGCAAGCACCATCACCTGGGGATCCTTCTGCTTGATATCCAGGTTGCTTAGAACGGGTAAGGCAAAGGCCGCAGTTTTTCCGGTCCCTGTTTGTGCCTGGCCGAGCACATCCCTGCCCTCCAGTAACAATGGAATGGTCTGGGTCTGAATCGGGGATGGGGTTTCATAACCCACATCTTTCAGGGCTTCAAGAATGGGGGCACTCAGCTTTAGCTGATCAAAGGGGATAACCGTATCGGTAGTCATGTAAACTCTTTTTCTGGGGTTTTCTGGAAATCGAACAGACTTTTGGTCTGTGCACTATTATTCTATTCCCCGGTTTTGGGGGGGCGCATACTAGCACAAATTAGCCTTAGCCGCTGATTCAATTGCACGGCCACCGGTAAAAGAGTGAACAGGGGTAATAATGACTCGGGGAATTGGTGCCGAACTATTTAGCACAGACTGACGCCGAGGCCTGCCAAATACAGGACAAAGCCCGGTAGACGGGCAATAGAGCCCCTTGTCCTAAAAACCTTCCTTGTTTCTATTATCAGGTAATTCCTTGTTCCTTGGGTCTTCCAGACCGCCGAAGGCATTGAAGAAGGCTTTGAAAAAGGCATTTAACTGCAGGGTCATCAGCACAAACTCCTGATCAAATTTTTGTGCCTGGCTTTCTTCCTCAAAATTATCAGACTCTTCTCTTATATCCTCAAAGCGCAGCCGCCTGATGGTCAGGTCTTCGACAATGCTGCAGCTTAATTGATTATTCCACTGCACACCCAACTGCCTGACCTGCTTGCCGGCATCCAGATGAGCCTGAATCTCATCCCCTTCCAGATCCTGACTTTTGCAACGAACGACGTTACTGCCATCTTTCGGATTGACCAATTCGCAATCAGCATGAATATGAAAATTGTCCGTGGCACTTTGTTCTTTCAGCCAGCGCGTCATCACATCACTGGGAGCGCGCGTACTATCAGGCAAGGCCACTGGAAATGAGCCCAGGGTATCGCGCAATAAATTCAATAGATCTTCAGCTTTCGGCGCACTGGCGGCGTCTACCACCAGCAGATTTTCCTCACGGGAGATATAGGCATAGACTTTGGTGGAGCGAGTGAATGCACGGGGCAACAGGTAACTGTAGACATCGTCCTGAATCTCGCGCTTCTCTTTACGATAGACTTTGCGGCCCTGACGCGCTTCAATTTCAGCGACTTTTTCTTCTGTCGCTTCCCGCACTACTGAAGCAGGCAGCAAACGATCCTGCATTTGCGCACACAGCATGATGTAATTGCCGACAGTGTGGGTGAGTAAAGGTGCTACCTCGCTGCTTTCATCGGCGCCCTCTTCGACATCTTCGCCACTCTCGACGCTGCCAACACTTCCAGTACGTTCAGCACTGGCTGCATTTAAATCAGGGGCAGCATTACCCATAGGGCTAACCCAGCCAATACGGGATTTATCGTAATTGGAGCATGGAATGAAAGCATGATCTGCCAACTGCAATTCAAAATTTTCACTGGATAGATCAAAGGGCTGGGTAAGGCAATACAAACGGATATTCTTGAACCACATAGAAATCAGGGCCTGGCAAATGAGTTAATCGATTATTTTTAAGAAATTGGGCGGGAGCTGATTATGCAGTAAAAAGCAGAGAAGTAAAAACCCAAATTGATTATAGTTAATCAATAGCACTTTCAGGAAGATTACGACCAATACTTTTTCATGAGTAATCGATTCATGAGAAAAACAAGGCACGGCAACAGCCATGAATGCACAAGCTGCTAACAGCAACTATTCGCCAGCCGAAGAATTAATCAACGTCTATTCCCATGCTGTGGGCGCAGTGCTCAGCATCATCGCATTGGTTTTTCTGATTTTGCGCGCCGTTGAGGAAGCCGCAATCCTGCCTTTGGTTAGTTTCACCATATTCGGCGCCAGTCTGGTGATGCTGTATATCACCTCCACCGTCTATCACAATTGTAAAAACCCGCAGCGGCGTTCCAGGCTAAGAGTTTTCGATCACGTCTCTATTTATGTGCTCATTGCCGGCACTTACACCCCTTTCGCCCTGATCACATTACAGGGCATGACGGGCTGGCTGATCTTGGGCCTTAGCTGGGGTTTTGCGCTCACGGGAAGTGGTTTGAAACTGTTCTTTACTGGCAGGTTTAAGCGTATTTCTACGTTGATGTATGTCTTTATGGGCTGGCTTATTCTTTTCGTTATCAAGCCTCTGGCTAACAACCTTGTCGATGCAGGCATGTTATGGCTGGTCATCGGCGGGATTTCGTATTCTCTTGGGGCGATCATTTACAGCATCAAGCGCATCTCCTTCAATCATGCCATATTCCATATATTTGTTTTACTGGGCAGCTTTTGCCATTTTGTCGCGGTCTATTTTTACCTGTTACCAAAAGCTGGATGAGCAGGAATACAAAGCAGCAGCCTTATTTTATTTATGAACTCTATTTATTAACAAACTCTATCCGATTCTTGCCATTTTCTTTAGCCAGATAAATACTTTCAGCCGCCAGTTTCACCAATACCTCCTCATTTAACATCGCTTTAGCAGGGTTTTTCTCTATCCCTCTATCTATCCCTCTATCTATCCCTTTATCGATAGAGGCAACACCGATACTGATACTGCCATGCCAATGCCCGGCACCCGGGCAAATAATAAAGAACTCAACACCAGCAGGGTGACCGTAATTATCGTTATCTTCCTTAAAATGATCTGCATCGATCATCATGCAGGATTTGGGAATATCTTTTTGCCGTCACTCTTCCATAGCATGCGTGAGCATTTGCATGTCATATCGTCTATCAGGCAACTGAGCCAGGAAATCAATTAATGAAAGTCTTTCAAGGCCAAGATTCGCTTCTCTTAATTTCCGCGTGCGCATAGTGAATTTTTCTTCCAGTGTTCTGTCCAACTCAGATAATTCTCTATTTCTCTCCGACAGAATTTTGAACAGACCATCCAGCGCGCCAACACCAGACTTTTCCATCAGCGTTTCTTCTGCGGAAAAATAATATTGAGTGTAAGCCACTAATTCGCCCAATATTTTTTAAAAAATTCCGGGTCAAGCTTATCTTCAAAAATCACTACGCCAAAATCGTGGATAAGATCTACCGGGCGATGATGCTGCTCGTCTACCTCAGCGAGATTGGAAAAAACTGCTCGTTCCAGTGAAATATTCCCATAGATTATTTTTTATCTTGTATATAAAAATGAAAGATTGTGAACACAATAATAAAGTATAAAGTTTATTTACCGACGCAATTCCATTTACCCTGTATCTTCGCTGGTCATTATGCGCAGATGATCAAAAATTTAATCTGACCCAGATCAACCTGGGCGGCATGATTTTTTCAAATTAAAGCAGGCAGTCCCTCTCACTTTCCAGCCGCGTTGAAACCAAAATATTTTTGACAACTTCGCCGCAATTATGCAATTAATACTCCTCAGTCGCACAGGTAATCACCGTATTACCCACGCCAATAAAACAGGACTACCCCCTGATGAGCCAATCAAGCCCCATAATGCGCAGTCTTAGACTGCTGGCATGCTTTCTCTGCCTGGTAAGTCTGAATGTTTCGGCACAAAAACCCACCTGGATTCCTGTCGCTGAGCTGCTGCTGGGTAGCATGGGAAGTGCAGATGCCAACAAGATGGCCGAAGTAATGAACCGCTGTACTGCGCTTAATATGACACTGTCGGCACTGACTGCCCAGGACTCCCCCGATGTTTCACAAGGCTATGAGAATCAAGCGCTGCAGCTGATCCAAAATGGCATCATGATTGAAATGAATACCGAAAAAATGCGCACAGGCATTGAACCTGATATTGAAACCCTTTCTGGATTAGCAGTTGATGCGGTCAAACAAATGCTGAGCGTTTACAATCAGTGGCTGGAAGACAATTATCAGGACAGTGGCTCCTATTTTAATGATGATCTGGAAATTGAAATGAAAGGTTGTGAGTTGGCCACCAAGTTTGTTTTACAAATGGCCGTCTGATAGGCAGCAAGGCGCAACAAAATTCATTGCTTGTATTTCTATTCTTCTTTTTTCATCTTTTTTTCTTTTTCCCTGTTTATACTTCTCCTCATAAAAATATTGACCTAAGCGTGCCTGTGGATGCAGGATTAAGACATTAAGCGTCTTGAACGCTACTCATGAATAAAAGAGGCCAGGCATGAAACGATTTACCTTATTTATTATATTATTTTTACCGGCAATGATGCTGGCAAGAAGCAGCTATGGGCATCATTCCACCGCTATTTATGATTCTGACAACCCTGTAGAGCTACAGGGTCGTGTGGTGGAATGGCAATTTACCAACCCCCATACTTTTGTCATTCTTGCAGTGGAAGATGAAAGCGGCGAGGAAGTTGTCTGGAGCCTGGAAGGCAGCAATACATCACTGATGTTTCGCCGCGGCTGGACACCGGACTCTCTGCAAGCTGGTGATGAAATCATCATCACTGTGCGACCACTGCACAGTGGCGCGCCCGGCGGAAACTATAGCAATATCCGCAACCTGGACGGCACACCCTTTGATCCCAAAGCCAAACGGTAAGAGGTAGTACTGATATGAGATTTACTCTCAGATACATATTTATAGTCTTTGCAGCTTTGTCTGTTTCCAGCTGCACTCAAGAAACAACCATGACTTACCCGGACTGGAGTGGTCAATGGACACGTATTGGTAGTCTGAACTGGGAGCCCGAGGGCTATGCCGTTGCTGGCGAGCCACCTCTGACGCCTGAATACCAGGCTAAACGTGAAGAGTTTCAGCGACTGCGTGATTTAGGCGTACTGGTCGGCGATCCCCCTGCCACCTGCCTGCCTCCCGGCATGCCCCGTTTGATGACCATGTCCTTTCCCTTTGAAATGCTGGTTACACCAGCAAGCGCGTATATTCTCGCTGACTGGGATAGTGCGGTGAGAAGAATATATACCGATGGCAGGGATTGGCCCGCTTATATGCTGCCCGAGTTTAATGGCTATTCCATTGGCCAATGGCATGACGAGAATAATGACGGAATTTACGACATGCTGTCGGTAGAAACACGCAGTATAAAAGGGCCGCGCTCTTTTGATTCAAGTGCAGTGGTACTGCACGATAATAACGAAACCATTGTCTTGGAAGAGTTCCGACGCCTTGATGACAATACCCTGGAAAACACCATCACCACTATCGACGATGCCTTAACTGGTCCCTGGACAGTAAAAAGATCCTATAGCCATACGCCACCATCAGATGAGGTTATCTGGGTTGAATATGTTTGCGCGGAAAATAACCGGCATATAAAACTGGGCGATGAATGGTATTTCCTGAATTCAGAAGAAGGCACTCTTGACCCAACCAGACAAGGACAGCCAAGACTGATACAAGAACTCGATAATTGATTCAGCGGGACTCTGCTTAATTAAGTATCGGCAGCCTCTGGCTTGGTCAGAGGCGATCGCGAAAATCAGATAGCCGACCAGTCAAATTCCCTATCGCCAATAGCGAAGAAAAAGGGATTGAGAATGTCTTCTTTTTGATTGTAGCGATAAATATTAAAGTCCGTATCCGTGAGAATGCCTCCCGCGGCTTCTAAAATAGCCTGGGCGGCAGCGGTGTCCCATTCTGAAGTCAGTGCCAGACGCGGGTAAATATCAGCCCGGCCTTCTGCTACCAGACAGATTTTCAGTGAGCTGCCCATACTCACCAGCTCCATCTGGTGAAACCTTTCTGCGGCTCGTTCAAGCCAGTCTTCCAGCTCATCACCTTTGTGACTACGACTGGCCACTACGGCAACGGTATGCTGGTCTTCATTAATTTTTGCTGACTCGATTGCTTCGCTAGTGCCATTTTCTTCCTTGAATGCGCCATCCGGACCACCTGAATATAGAACATCTTTTACCGGGACATAGACCACGCCCATCAAGGGACGTCCATTGTCGATCAAGGCAATATTCACTGTGAATTCACCATTGCGGTTGATGAATTCCTTGGTACCGTCCAGGGGATCGACCAGCCAGTAGGTATCCCAGTACTGTCTTTCTTCCCAGGGAATAGCCCGGGACTCTTCGGAGAGGATGGGTAAGGCAGGGGTCAGTTCACGCAGTAAGTCGACAATGATTCTGTGGGCGGCAAGGTCAGCTTCAGTCAGTGGCGAATCGTTTTCCTTGGTGGTGATATCCATCTCACCTTCGCGGGTATACACATCCATTATTGCTTTGCCTGCTTCGCGGCTGATGTTCTTGATACTTTCAAGTAGCAATTGATAGTTCATATTTTCCCGTCTTTACTTATCTGCTTTTAACCTGCGTTTAACCTGCGTTTAACCTATCTTTTATCTACTTTACCAATCAGGACAGTTAAAAAATAAATTCCATGGCCAGTACATTATAATAGAACTTACCAAGGCTTGTATGAATTAAACTTATGGTGAACTGGGCAGACATAGACAACGTGCTTCTTGATATGGACGGCACCCTGCTGGATCTTAGTTTCGATAATTATTTCTGGCTGGAATTTCTGCCTCACAAAATAGCTGCTCACAAGGATATCGCCATTGAAGAGGCACAGGAAACCGTGCGCAGCCTTTCCGAGTCGTCTCATGGCAGCCTGCGCTGGTATTGTCTTGATCACTGGTCAGAACAACTTTCCATGGATGTTGAGGCTCTGAAAAAAGAAGTCCGCCACAGAATTGCCATGCGCCCCCACTGTGCTGAATTTTTAGCCTTTCTGAAGACCCTGGAAAAAAGGGTGGTACTGGTGACCAATGCCCACCCCAAAGCACTGGCGATCAAGGTAGAAGCCTCAAACCTTCACCTTCATCTGGAGCAGATGATCAGCTCCCACGAATTTGACCTTGCCAAGGAAAATGATGGTTTCTGGGAAAAGCTGCAAGAGCGCGAACAGCTGGATTTATCGCGCTCACTGTTTGTAGATGACAGCCTTGCGGTGCTGGAGTGCGCTCACCGCGGTGGCATTGGCCATTTGATCCAGGTTTTGCATCCGGATTCAGGCACCCAGCCCAGTGATCCATCCCACTTTCCCGGCATCGAACATCTTGATGAGTTAATGACATGGCAGAATTGACTAAAGTGCGTCTCGACAAATGGCTCTGGGCAGCGCGGTTTTTTAAAACCCGGTCAATGGCCAAACAGGCCATAGAAGGGGGCAAAGTGCACTGCAATGGTGCCCGCAGCAAAAGCAGCCGCGAAATAGAAGCCGGGTTCATCCTGGAAATACGCCGGGGCCTGGATGAACTGACTGTTACTGTAAGCGCATTATCTGATAAACGTGGCAGCGCGCCTCAGGCCGCACTACTCTATGAAGAAACATCCGAAAGTATTGAAAAACGTCTGCTGCAGGCAGAACAACGCAAGATGCAACGTGCCATGAATCCTCTGGCTAGTGGGCGCCCGAGCAAACAGGACCGTCGTCAAATCCATCGCTTCATAAGAAAAAATACAGAATCCTGAGTCCTCTTTTATGCCACTGCATTCTGGCAGAACGCATCCAGGTGAGACATGGCACTGTTTGAAGGTCCCATAGCGATAATAAAAGAGTCAGTGTCATTGGCACTTTGCCTCCCCCTGGAACAACTAAAATTGAATTATCCAGATACCATTATCTATGGCATAATCCCCAGCCACAGGCTTCCTCGCAGCGAATTCAGCAGTAAATCCTCAATGATATTAATACCTTACTGCATACGATATTCATTTTTTATTTGGCAGTAATGGACAGATGTGAATAGTTGCGAATTAAGCGAGAGCAAACCCAAACTCATTAAAATTTATTCAGGGATATTGTTTTGTCGGAACAATTAAAGCAGCGCCTGAGCCAGCTCACTGAGTCTTCCAGCATTGGTTGTCTCGCTGACATTGGTCATGGCATAGAAAAAGAAAGTTTGCGCATAAACCCGCAAGGCCATATTGCCCAGACCCCACATCCGGCCGGTCTCGGTTCGCCACTTACCCATCCCAGTCTGACGACGGATTTTTCCGAAGCCCTGCTTGAATTCATTACACCTGTTTTTCAATCACCTGATGAAAGCCTGGCATACCTGGCAAATCTCCACGCTTTTACTTTTAGACATATGGACCGGGAAGAGCTTATCTGGACATCCAGTATGCCCTGCGTCCTGGATGATGATAGTCAGATTCCGCTGGCAGAATACGGCTCATCCAATGTCGGCAAACTGAAAACACTCTACCGCATGGGGTTAAGCCATCGTTATGGCCGCGCCATGCAAACCATTGCGGGCATCCATTACAATTTTTCCCTGCCGGATAGTTTTTGGGATATGTATAAAGACCTCCAGCACTCGGAACTTTCTCTGACAGATTTCAAAACAGAACAATATTTTAATTTGATTCGTAATTTTCGCCGTTACTCATGGCTGCTTATTTATTTGTTTGGTGCATCGCCTGCGGTATGTAAAAGTTTTGTCAGAAACAACAAGGATCACGGCCTTGAATCCTACGACGATGGTACTTTCTATATGCCTTATGCCACCTGTTTAAGAATGGGAGACCTGGGCTACACCAGCGACGCACAGGCTGATCTGTATATCAGTTACAACGATCTGGAAAATTATGCTCTTGGTCTGACCAATGCGATTAATACGCCTTATGAACCATATACAAAATTTACACCGGAGAATGGCCAGTTCAAACAACTCAATGACAGTATCCTGCAAATTGAAAATGAATTTTACAGCACCATCCGTCCAAAACGTGTAGCACCAACCGGTACCCGTCCGCTTAAGGTGCTCAGGGATCAGGGCGTTGAATATATAGAAGTACGTTGCCTCGATCTGAATCCATTTCTTCCTGTGGGAATAGATAGCGAGCAAATAAAGTTCCTCAACAGCTTTCTGATGCTTTGCCTGTTGCGTAAAAGCCCGCCATCAGACGCTGACGAATACGCTGAAATAGAAGACAATTTAAAAACCGTGGTGAATCGAGGCAGAGAACCAGGTCTTGAATTAAAGCAGCAGGGAAAGTCCATAGCACTGCAAGATTGGGCCGATGAAATTCTTCATGAAGCGTTGGCTATTTCGGCATTGATGGATGACATTCACCAGGATGAAACACATTCTCAAGCGACAAAGGCTCAGCTAGCCAAAGTGAAAGACAGCACGCTGACTCCTTCTGCAAAAATCCTGCAACGCATGGATGAACTTAAAACACCCTACTTCACCTTTGCCATGAACCAGTCTCTGGCCAACAGTGACTTTTTCCGTTCACAAACACTGGATAGTGAAGTGATGACACGTTTGAAAGAAATGGCAGAAAAATCCAATCTTGAAAGACAAGCCATAGAAAGCGCGGATAATATAGATTTTGAAACCTACCTTAAGCAAATGAATGCTTCTTGAAACCAAAACAAGACATGACCATGATGAATAATCCAACACTACAAAAACTGCTACACACTCGCTTGCTCTATCTATACATCTTCCTGTTTTGCGTGACCTTGCTGGCTATCGCCCTGTACATGGAAAAAGTAATGATGCTGGAACCCTGCCCCTTGTGCATGACCCAGCGCTTTTTCTTCATCCTGGCTGGCTTCACTTCTTTAATTGCTTTTATTCATAATCCTGCGGGTAAAGGCAAAATAGTTTATGGCCTGCTGGCTGCATTTTTCTCCGCCAGTGGCGGCGGCTTTGCCATTCGTCAAATCTGGCTACAGCATCTTCCTAAAGATGAGGTGCCCGCCTGTGGTCCAAGTGTGGCTTATATGTTTCAGGAATTTCCCCTAACTGAGGCGCTGGCCACCATGTTTACCGGTGATGGCAATTGCGCAGAAATTGCCTGGCAAGACCCGATAATTGGCATGAGTATTCCGCAGTGGAGCCTGTTGGGTTTTGTGGCCTTAACCGGCGTATGTGTCTGGCAGGCATTTCGCAAATGAATTGGTTTTCTCTCACTTCTCATGGAAGAACAGGTCAGATACTGATTACTTGCAGCTTCATGCTGGCAGCATGCATTTGTTACCTGATTGGCTACACACCCGGCTTGAAGTTATTTTTTATGGCAGGCGCGATATTGGAAACCGTGTTTTGGATAAGAATATTCCGAAACCGGGGAAAGCATCGCCTGCAGCGACTTTCCTCCCTGGAC
This sequence comes from uncultured Pseudomonadales bacterium, assembly GCA_963925675.1. Lineage (GTDB taxonomy): Bacteria > Pseudomonadota > Gammaproteobacteria > Pseudomonadales > Pseudohongiellaceae > Eutrophocola. The sequence goes on along the minus strand of CAWUSW010000066.1, from coordinate 38,792 downwards.
GATTGTTAACAGCAGCTGCTTTTTTTCCTACCGCCGGTAATGTGTGAAGTGCCTTTACTCTCCTCAGGTGAGCGCTGTCCATTTTCTTCCAGCTCCTTATCGGCTGTCACAGACGCATCAGGTTCTATAAAAATAAAACTGTCTTTCGCCATCCCGTCTGCCAACGCCTCAAAGCTGCTTTCATCAACAGCCATGCGAACGCCACGTCGATAAACCCTGGCACGGTCATCCTTGAGTTCGGCAAAAGGCCCGCGATAAATAACCGTATGCCCTTTGTCGACATTATCAACTCCTGGCCTGGTGGCCATTACAGTGACTGAACGAAATTCAATACCCTCTACCACCTGCCAGGGTGCTTCATCCCACTTGTCGTAAGCCACATCAATAAACCCGGCATCAAGAAAGACCTGAATGAATTGCTGCTCCTGGAACGCGCCTGAAATACAACCACTCCATAAGCGCTCATCATCTTTCAGATGTTGTGGCACAAACTCATCGGAAACAATATCTGAAATAGCCACTCGCCCGCCGGGTTTCAAGACCCGAAAAATTTCACTGATCATCTGGCTGCGATGCTTTTCATCAACCAGATTCAACACACAGTTGCTCACCACAATATCAACGCTGTCGTTTGCAACCAGCGGGGCACTTTGTTTTTGCTGGTTTTCCCAGGCGCTCAGTGCTGCCGGGTCACGCTCTTCAATACCCGGGTTTTCCTGCAGAAAAGCGTCTCTTGCCTCCAGATTAAGCGCCAGATCCTGAATATAGCCTTTGCGAAAACTGACTTTGTCGCCGCCCAGTTTCTGCGCCATCTCTGCTTGATATTTTCTTGCCAGGGCCAGCATTTCATCGGTCATGTCTACGCCAATCACCTGCCCGTGTTCGCCTACCAGCTGTGCCGCCATATAACAGATTTTTCCGCCTCCACTACCAAGATCCAGCACCGTATCGCCGTTTTCAACATAGCGGGAAGGATCGCCACAACCATAGTCCTTATCGATAATTTCGCGCGGCAGCAGCTCAAGCAAGCCGGCATCATATTCAACCGGACAACAAAGACTTGGCTCGACAGCTTTGGCGCCTTCGGCGTAACGTTCTGAAACATTTGATTCGGTATTCAATTTATTACTCCTGATATGTTTTATATTCTGGCGATTGTTGATCGCCTTGCCGGACATCGCTGCGCTCTTCCGGCCTACGTTCTGTTATGTTTTATATTCAGGCGATCTTTGATCGTCCCGACGGATGACGTTGCGCTTTTCCGCCCTACGTTCTGGTATGTTTTATATTCGAGCGATCTTTGATCATAATGTCTCAATTGGATTATCCCATGTAGGAGCGGTTTTAACCGCGAAGAACAAGTACCGGTCATTCGGGGTTAAAACCCCTACTACATACTTTCATCTCCTGCGCCAGGTATGAAATTTTTCAAGATAAGGATAAAGCCACTGTGGTGCATGACTCTTTTGCCATTGTCCTGCTGCAAACTTGCCGCTTTCAGAGAGTGTCGGGTAAATATGAATCGTCCCCAAGATTTTTTTAAGACCAAGCCCATGGGTCATGGCCAGTACAAATTCATTAATCAATTCCGAGGCATGATAACCAACAATAGTGGCACCCAGTATTTTATCCTTGCCAGGGACCGTCAGCACTTTAACAAAACCTTTGGCTTCACCATCGGCGATGGCCCGATCCAGATCATCTATATCGTAACGGGTGACTTCACAGGCAACGCCCTTTTCCTCCGCATCGCGTTCGTTTAGTCCTACTCTGGCCACTTCCGGATCAATGAAGGTGGCCCAGGGCACGACATCGTAATGGATGCGAAATTTTTTAAAGGTGCCAAACAAACTGTTCACCGCAGCAAACCAGGCCTGGAAAGACGCTATATGGGTAAATTGATAGGGACCGGCCACATCACCACAGGCAAATATATTGGGAAAATTGGTTTGCAGAAATTCATTAACTTTTACGGTTCCGTTCTGGTTCAACTCAACATTCAGGGATTCCAGACCAATATTTTCTGTATTGGCTTTTCTGCCAACCGCCACCAGTACCTGGTCAAACTCAAGTTCTCGATCAAGCTTGTTGCCTTGCGCATCTTTGCCGACAAGCCTTGCTGTTTTCTTGCCCTTCAGTTCGGCAAAAGCCACAAGCTGATGAGAGGTAATTAGCTCAATGCCCTCGTTCTTGAATTGCTGCGCAATATACTCAGAAACATCCAGGTCCTCACGAGGAAGAATACGATCTGCCCGATTAACAATTGTCACCTGTGAGCCAAGCCGCGAAAAAGCCTGGGCAAGCTCGCAGCCAATTGGGCCGCCACCCATCACCAGTAATCTTGCCGGTAATTCTTCCAGTTCCCAGATAGAGTCTGATGTCAGATAGTGAATATTCTCAAGGCCAGGTACTGGCGGAGCAAAGGGGCGCGCACCCGTTGCAAGGACAATATGGCGGGTGCTGATTTCCTGCTCGCCAACCTGGACGGTCCAGGGTGAGGTAATTTTCGCCTCGCCAAACACACAATCCACACCCAGTGAGGAATAACGTTCAACTGAATCATGGGGCTCAATCGTTTTTATAATTTGCTGGATGCGTGCCATCACCGCCTTAAAATTAACCGTGGCTGCGGCATTCTCCAGGCCAAATTCCTCAGCCCGGCTAATCAGATGACTCACTGTGGCACTGCGAATCAAGGCCTTGCTTGGGACGCAACCGGTATTAAGACAGTCACCTCCCATGCGATGCTTTTCGACCAGAGTAACCCTGGCCTTAACCAGGGCTGCTATATAAGAAGTAACAAGACCCGCTGAGCCGGCACCGATAACCACCATATTGGTATCGTATTTTCCTGGCTTGTGTTTTTTCCAGGGAGCCAGCACTTTGCGATTTCTGACAAACTTCAAGCCGGCTTTTGCCAGCCAGGGGAAAATGGCCAGCACCACGACCGCTCTGATCACGCCTACGTTTAAAATATTCGGAAGCGTTGTGGCCAGACCCAGTTCAGCACCCACATTCACATACAGGGCTGTCCCGAACAGCATGCCGAGCTGGCTTACTATATAAAAGGAAGCCGTAGTAATTGGCGTAAGCGCCATCAACACATTGACCAGGAAAAAGGGAAATACCGGTATCAGGCGCAAGGTAAAAAGATAAAACACACCATCTCTTTCAATTCCCTCATTAATCGACCGAAGATATTTGCCAAACCTTGCCTGAACCCAATCCCTTAACAGTGTTCTTGACAGCAGAAATGCCAGTGTTGCCCCGATGGTGCTGGCAAAGGACACCATGGCCAGACCCCAGGTAAAACCAAATACAGCCCCGCCAGCAATGGTAAGAATTGCCGCGGCTGGCAAGGACAATGCCGCAACAGTGATATACAGGAAAAAATAGGCAGCACTGCTAAGCCAAAAATTCTCTGTGGTGTAGGCAAGAATTCCATCACGCTGTGCCTGAAAATATTCCAGATTAAATACCTGCTGCAAATCCAGCACAAAAAAAAGTGTAACAAGGGCAAGAAAAATTATCAGCAGGAGGACTTTTTTAATACTCATATGTATTTTGGTTTTCTTTTGGTTTTCTTTTGGTTTTCTTTTGGTTTTCTATTAGCTTTCTATTATTGAGAGATATTAATTACTGAGTCAGGTAACCAGGATCAAGACCGGAGATTCCCGCAAAGCTTACTCCGTGAAGCTTTATGTTATATAGTGTCGACCTGTTTAATTTTGCTTTTTTGCTTACCTATAATGGACTTAGCCTGACTTAATCGGGCTTACTAAAGAAAGTTAAAGTCCGAGTTTAGCTGAATTCAGGAGTAAAGGCGTGTCTTCAAACCGATTTGCCAGGCAATTTCCGACAACACGTATGCGACGCATGCGGCGGGATGATTTCAGCCGGCGTCTGATGCGTGAAACCGTACTCACACCCGCCGACCTGATCTATCCTGTGTTTGTCATCGAAGGCAAGAATTCACGTGAGCGGGTTCCCTCAATGCCAGGTGTTGAGCGTTTAAGTCTGGATGAATTGGCCAAAGAGGCCCGCATTGTTTCAAGCCTTGGCATTCCTGCCATGGCGATTTTCCCTGTGCCTGATCCCGCCACAAAAACTGAAAGCGGCAAAGAAGCCTTTAACCCACAAGGTCTGGCCCAGCGTGCGGTGCAAACCATTAAAGATTGCTGCCCGGAACTGGGCGTGATTACCGATGTTGCACTGGATCCCTTTACCACCCATGGCCAGGACGGCATCATTGATGACAATGGCTATGTTCTAAACGATGTCACTGTCGATACCCTGGTACAACAGGCCCTTTCCCATGCCCAGGCTGGTGCCGATGTAGTGGCACCGTCTGACATGATGGACGGCAGAATTGGCGCTATCAGGGAGGCTCTGGAACATGAGGGTCACATTAATACCCGGATTCTGGCTTATTCAGCAAAATACGCCTCGGCTTTTTATGGTCCTTTTCGTGATGCGGTGGGTTCCGCTGGCAACCTTGGCGGTGCCGGCAAGGATAATTACCAGATGGATCCAGGCAATTCCAATGAAGCCCTGCATGAAGTCGCTCTGGACCTGGCTGAAGGTGCGGACATGGTCATGGTAAAACCTGCCATGCCTTATCTGGATATCATTCAGCGCGTGAAAGATGAATTTGGTGTGCCGACTTTTGCGTACCAGGTAAGCGGTGAGTATGCGATGTTGTGCGCAGCCTTTGAGAAAGGCTGGCTCGATGAGAACGCCATCATCCTTGAAACTCTGACCGGTATAAAAAGAGCCGGTGCTGACGGAATACTGACTTATTTTGCCAAGACTGCCGCTGAAAGAATGTAGGAAGTCTTTGATAACTCAACAGAAGAACGCCCTGCGCGGGAATATTCTGTGCAATGACTTGAATAGTATTTATTTGCCCTTATTATAGGCCGACACTTAACAAGAAATAGTTACCCCCTCCATTTCAAGGAAACCATAATGAGCGAAAACCTCTCCCATGTTACTGATGAAAGTTTTGAAGAAGATGTCCTGAATGCCAGCGGTCCTGTGCTTGTAGATTTCTGGGCAGAATGGTGTGGACCCTGCAAAATGATTGCTCCGGTTCTGGAAGAGGTTGCTGAAGAATATGCAGGCAAGTTGAAAATCTGCAAACTGGATGTGGAAGCTAATCCCGAAACTGCACCTAAATATAATGTGAAAGGGATTCCAACACTGATCCTGTTCAAAAATGGCACTGCAGAAGCTAAAAAAGTTGGCGCATTGTCCAAATCACAATTGGCAGCATTTCTGGACAGCTCAATATGATCGTCTTTTTAGACCAGCTGTCAGAGTATTTGTAAAAGTAGTTATAAATGGCTCCTGAGCATTAACCAGGAGCCTTTTTTTCATCTGAAATAATAAAAATTTTTTTGTATTAAATAAAAAAACCACTATTTTTTCTGGACACCTACAAATTTGGGTGATAGATTACGAATCTGCTCGTCCTCTCGACACCTATTCCCAGAGCAATTTTCAAAAAAAAACAACTTTACCAATAAAAAAATTACCAAGACAATAATTCCGCAAGTCAAAAAAATCAAAGATACCAATAAAAAATTTATTAATAATTTTTAACCTTCAATTAGCCGAACCACCCTGTTCGTCCCCTAACCCTTCCGCAATTGCATTTACAACATGAATCTATCCGAATTAAAAACAAAACCAATATCTGAATTACTCGAAACCGCCCATGAAATGGGACTGGACAATGTCTCCCGAACACGTAAACAGGATGTCATTTTCCATATGCTTAAACGCCATGCCAAAAATGGTGAGGATATTTATGGCGATGGTGTTCTGGAAATTTTGCAGGATGGATTCGGATTCTTGCGCTCTGCAGATGCCTCTTACCTGGCCGGACCGGACGATATTTATGTAAGCCCTAGTCAGATCAGACGCTTTAATTTAAGAACAGGTGACACAATTGCCGGCAAGATCAGGCCGCCAAAAGATGGCGAGCGCTACTTCGCTCTGTTAAAAGTTAATGAAATAAATCACGACAAACCTGAAAACACCAAAAACAAAATTCTTTTTGAAAACCTCACGCCGCTTTTCCCTGATGAAAGAATAGTTCTTGAATCCGGTAATGGCAGCTCGGAAGATTTAAGCTCCCGTGTTATTGACCTTGTTGCGCCTATTGGTAAGGGTCAGCGTGGTTTAATTGTCTCCCCACCAAAAGCAGGTAAAACTTTAATCCTGCAAAACATGGCACAGGCTATTACCCGTAATGCGCCGGATTGCACTTTGATAGTTCTTTTAATTGATGAGCGACCTGAAGAAGTAACAGAAATGAAACGCTCCGTACGCGGTGAAGTGGTTGCCAGTACTTTTGATGAACCGCCTTCACGACATGTACAAGTTGCGGAAATGGTTATCGAAAAGGCCAAACGTCTGGTTGAACATAAAAAAGACGTCGTCATCCTGCTCGACTCCATGACCCGTCTGGCGCGTGCTTATAACACTATTATCCCCTCATCAGGCAAAGTATTAACCGGTGGCGTAGATGCCCACGCATTGGAAAGACCAAAACGCTTTTTCGGTGCTGCGCGAAATATTGAAGAAGGCGGCAGTCTGACAATTATTTCTACCTGTTTGATTGAAACCGGTTCCAAAATGGATGAAGTCATTTACGAAGAGTTCAAGGGTACCGGTAACATGGAATTACATCTTGATCGCAAGATGGCGGAAAAACGTGTTTATCCTGCTATTAATGTTCGTCGTTCCGGCACTCGCCGTGAAGACCTGCTTACCACCGAGGAAGAATTGCAGCGCATCTGGATTCTGCGCAAACTGCTGACCTCAATGGAAGACGTTCCTGCGACAGAATTTATTCTCGACAAACTTAAAGACACCAAGACTAACGAAGAATTCTTTCAGTCTATGAAGCGTAAATAGACAAGTCTGTCGAAGCTTCAAGATATACGCCCCACCCACTTCGAGGCTGATTAATGCTAAAGGATCTGCGTGACTTTATTCAGACACTGGAAAAAGCAGGCGAGCTGAAACGCATCACCACCGAAGTTGATCCCAATCTGGAAATCACAGAAATCTGTGATCGCACCCTGAAACAACAGGGCCCCGCACTATTATTTGAAAATCCCAAAGGCCACTCAATACCGGTTCTGGGCAATCTGTTTGGGACACCCAAAAGAGTTGCCATGGGCATGGGGCAAGACGATGTTAGCGCCCTTCGTGATGTTGGCAAACTACTCGCCTTCCTGAAAGAACCTGATCCTCCTTCAGGCTGGAAAGACTTGCTGGCGAAAGCGCCAAAATTTAAAAATGCCTTATACCTGAGCCCAAAAGTGGTGAAAAAGCCTCCCTGCCAGGAAATCATTATTGAAGGCGACGAGCTTGATCTGGGCATGCTGCCAATTCAAACATGCTGGCCGGAAGATGTAGGGCCATTAATTACCTGGCCCCTGGTGATCACCAAAGGGCCACATAAACAGCGGCAGAATCTTGGCATCTACCGTATGCAGGTCATCGGCAAGAACAAGCTGATCATGCGCTGGCTTGCTCAACGTGGCGGTGCCCTTGATTTCCGTGAGTGGAAACAAATCCATCCAGGCAAACCCTTTCCGGTATCCGTCGCTATTGGCGCTGATCCTGCCACTATTCTTGCCACGGTCACCCCTGTTCCCGATTCTTTATCAGAATATGGTTTTGCCGGTTTACTGCGTGGCGGTAAAACCGAAGTGGCGCAGTCCTTGAGTAATGATCTGCAAATCCCTGCCTCAGCTGAATTTATCCTGGAAGGCTTCATCGATCCCGACGAAGTGGCTGAAGAAGGTCCCTTTGGTGATCACACCGGGTATTACAATGAAGTCGATAAGTTTCCGGTCTTCACGGTAACCAAAATCACCCATCGCAAGGACCCGATTTATCACAGCACATACACTGGCAGGCCACCGGATGAACCTGCCATTCTGGGTGTCGCATTAAACGAAGTTTTTGTCCCCATTCTGCAAAAACAGTTTCCGGAAATAGTAGATTTTTATCTGCCACCGGAAGGCTGCTCCTACCGCATGGCCGTGGTCAGCATGAAGAAACAATATGCCGGTCATGCCAAACGCGTGATGATGGGCGTGTGGTCTTTTCTGCGTCAATTCATGTACACCAAATTTATTATCGTCACTGATGATGATATCGATGTCAGAAACTGGGAAGACGTTATCTGGGCCATGACAACAAGAATGGATCCGGCCAGAGATTCACTCATCATTGAAAACACGCCTATTGATTATCTGGATTTCGCCTCACCGGTTTCCGGCCTCGGCTCCAAAATCGGATTTGACGCCACGGCGAAATTTCCCGAAGAAACAACCCGCGAATGGGGTGTCCCCATTAGTATGTCGCAGGAAGTGAAAGACAAGGTTGATTTGTTGTGGGATGAGCTGGGGATTTTTGATTAACAAGTTACAAGTTACAAGTTACAAGTTACAAGTTACAAGTTACAAGTTACAAGTTACAAGTTACAAGTTACAAGTTACAAGTTACAAAAATTGTATTTTTTCTGAACTTAAGGTCAAACTTCTTCTTATAGTTTTCTTTTAGCCTTTAGCCTTTAGCCTTTAGTCTTTAGTCTTACATTCTGCCGGACATCGCTGCGCTCTTCCGGCCTACTTAAACCGCTCCTGCAAAGGGCAGCCAAACTTTGTAGGAGGGACTTCAGTCCCGAAGGAAAAGGGCTCGCATCTTCGCGGTTGAAACCGCTCCTACTTACTTTCCACTTTTATTTTTTTCAAGGCATAGGCAAATCTGGCAATTTATGATCAAGCTGCGCCATCGCCTTTCTATACAGTGATGCGCTCTGGGCGTGTTCTCCCATGTGATCCAGCAAGCGTGCAAGTTCGGCATTGGCTTCAGCAGAAAGTGATGTGCTTTGTGAAAACTTGAGACAGCTTTCAAAATACTCACGGGCTTTTCCCCATAATTTATTGCGTAAGCTTACCCGCCCCAGGGTCAGCATCAGGGTGTAATTAGCAGGTCTTGCCTTTAACCAGCTTTCCAGCTGTACCAGCAAGCGGCCCGGCTCAGGGGTATCAATAAATCCCGCCTTGAGAACTACCTGGTCACTCCATTGTTTCTTCAGAAAACTCGAACTTACCAACAATGCTTCCTCATGCTGGGAAAACTCGATCAGTTTGCCCAGATAGATCAGCGTAATTTCTTCGCCTTGTCTGACTTTTTTATCAATAGCTTGCCACTGCCTGGTTAAGGCGCTGGCACCTCCGGATTGCGCCGAGATCTGAGCAAGGCCTTGCGCTGCAACTTTCTCGCGCAATTGCAGAAGCTCGGCAGCGTTCACCACTTTGTACTTTTCCAGTATCGGCAGTAAATCTCCCAGTTTTCGCCAATCCTCTAATGACAGGTAACTGCTTTTGATCAGGTTCAAGACATAGGGACTGCCGGGGACTTCTTTATCCAGAGCAATCAAAATAGCCAGGCTCTGTTCTATTTTTCCGGAACGATATTCAAGCAGGGCTTTAAGCGTCTTGATTCCCGGATTTGCTTTACGCGTCTTGCGATTGGCCTGCTCCAGGCAATAATTCCACGAAGCATCATCCCCTCGTTGCCAGGCAGCCAGACTGGCAGCCAAATAATTAAACACGGGGTTTTCCACCTTGCCGGCGTTTTCCACCAACAACTTATAGGCATCCTGCCAGTGGCCAAGCAGTAGCAGGCGCAAGCCTTCTTCACTGGCAGCTGTGGCGTGGCTCCGGCGCCTTGATGCCCCAAACCAGGAATTGCCGCGAAACAAGCCCTGCGGATTAAGAATGCCAAAGAGCTTGTAGACACCAAAAATAAGAACAAGCAATAGCAGGAGGAATAGAATGAGCGCAACAAATGTACTTTCTATGGACCAGGATCCAAAAGAAATCAGTACATAGCCCGGATCATCACCTGCAAGTGTAAAAAGCCAGGCACCAAGTCCAAGCGCAATAAGACTATAAATAAAACCTCTTATCATTGTCGGCTCGTTGCCTCTGACGTTTGTTGCTCAGCGCTTAATAGAATCTGTTCAAGTGCCAGACGGGTGCGTACCAGGGATGGTGGCTCGGTAACAATACGTCTGCCGATCAGTTCATCCAGCGTAGACAGGATACTGGCCTTCAGTGCAGGTTCACCGGCAAGATATTGATCAATGCTAGCGCGCGCCTGAGCAAGACTGCCTGAATATATTTCCTGTTCTTCTTTTAACAGGGCCGTTCTGCCCTGCTCAATTTGCAAACGCACAGTTTGTAACAGAGCAGCTTCCTGTCCCGGAGTCATCAGCGCCTGAATCGGTTCGTCTCGTCTGCGAACTACCAGAAATCTGTTAAGCAGGTTTTTCATACTGTTGAAAATCCCTGACAGCACACCCGTTTCTGCATTTTCGCTGCCATTAAAAATCGTCACACGATCACCATCACCCAATTGTGTGGCAAGATCATTACTGACTTGAAGGCCTGCAAGCTGATTGGATACGGCACCTAACTGCAGGTAAATATCCTGAGCATCAACTTCAGGAACAGCACGCATCGCCGCCAACTCACCGGCAAGAATTTCGCGGACTGAAAAAATTGCGGGATCATCAATCTGTTTGAGAACATCATCGGCTGCTATGAAAAGTGCCTGCGCCGTTCTTACGCTGCGCGCCAGAATTAATTGTTGCTGGGCAAGCCTGAGAAGTGATGCAGCCTCTGCCAGCAACCATTGCTGACTGGCGCCAGAATTGCTTGATGAAATTCTTAAGCGCGTGCTGACCAGTTCATTTTGCAGCCGATCAATTTCAGCTTTTTGTTGTTGTGCCAATTCATCAACCTGCATTTGAATCTGCGCAGAGGTATCTTGCTTTACCACCTCAAGCTGGCTTCCCAGGCCGGTCATTGCATTTGTCAGTGCCTGCACTGAAGATTGCAACTGGTTAATTTCTGCACCGGCATCATTACGCTGGGTATTGAAATTATTTTGCTGTTCAAACAATACGCTTACAGCCTTATCCTGTTGGTAAACCTGATAACATATTGCGCCAAGACCAGTAAGCAAGATGAAATAAAACAGCAGTTTGATCGCTTTAGAGACAGCGCTGCCGGGGCTTGGGGAGGATGGATTTTTTTTATCTTTCATAGCATCCATATCAGCAGTTGAAGAGGTTTTCCCGGGAACGGATTTCTCATTCGCTGTTGCAGGCTTGTCACTTGATTCAGACATCATTTTCTCGATGTGTGGCAGAATTAAAAAACGTTTTAAGACTGTCGATTATAGCCTTATCGTCTGCTCCTGACATGGTAATAGTTTGCCCAAAACCGGCTGCAGCAGCATTTTCTGCAATTCGATCTGATGAAACAAATAATGGCACACAGTCCAGTGCAATATTGTCACGGGCAAGCAAAGCTGAAAAATTATCCAGGGCTTCAGTGCTGCTTACTACCACTCCTGCTGGAGTGTTCTCACCATAAAATTGCGCAAGTTCGCCAGGACTATATACAGGACAGGTACGTTGGTAGAGTTCCAGGTAATCAACAGCGGCACCCTTTTCCTTTAAGGCTGTTGCCAACAATTCGCGACCGCCAACACCTCTTACTATCAGCGCTTTTTTTCCTGCTACATCAGAGAGCGAAGCAAGAGCCAGCAGTGCTTCACTGCTCATGCGCTCTTCAGGAAACTCTGCCTTTAAATCATAGCTTTCCATGACTTGCGCTGTCGTTGGACCTACCGCATAAATTTTCAGTTCTGTTGGAAATTGTGGCCAGTAGTTATGAATCAGATCCATGCCCAGGGTGGCGGCATTGGTACTGATAAAAAACAACAGCTCATATTTATCCAGATTCAGCACCAGGGCTTTAATCTTTGCATCAATAGCAACAGGTTCAATTGCAAGCATAGGTAGCAATCTTGCATGCACGCCATTTTTTTCAAGGACAAGCTTGAGTTTCTCAGCCTGACCTTCAGGCCTGGTAATCCAGATGGATTTGCCTTCGAGCATGAACAATTATTTTTCCTGTATAAAAATAGTTAACTGAAGTTTACGATATGAAGCAGGCATAAATAGTTGAATTAAAATTCAGAAATTCTAAAGCTGAGCCAGAATCTCATCGGCTCCCTGAGCAAGCAATTCTTCTGCCACTGCTTCTCCCAGCTCATCCCCTTCTGATGAAGGCCCAGTACTTTCGCTTTGTAATAAACGAGATCCATCCACTGCGCCGACCAGACCTCTTATCTGCAGTGTTTCATTTTCGCCGTCACCGCTTAATTCAGCCAAACAGGCGATGGGGACCTGACAGCCGCCATTGAGTCTGGTGTTCAGTGCTCTTTCAGCACTCACACAAAGAGTCGTTTCACGATGTCCCAGGGGCATCAGCAATTGCATGGTTTCGTAATCATCATCCCTGCACTCAATACCTACTGCGCCCTGTCCACCGGCTGGCAGACAGGTTTGTGTATCAAGATAGCTGGCAATCCTTGCAGACATACCCAGACGCTTAAGCCCTGCCGCCGCCAGAATGATGGCATCGTATTCACCCTCATCAAGCTTGCGCAGTCGTGTGTTTACATTGCCACGCAAATCCTTGATTTGAATATCTGCACGCAATGCCTTGAGCTGGCATTGTCTGCGCAGACTGGAACTGCCAATAACAGCACCCTCGGGCAGGGCATGAAAATCGGAATAATTGTTGGAGACAAAAGCATCCCGGTAATCTTCACGCTCGCAAATAACCGCCAGCGCCAGTCCTTCTGGAAAAAACATGGGTACGTCTTTCATGGAATGCACCGCAATATCTGCCCTGCCTTCCAGAATTGCTACTTCCAGCTCTTTCATAAACAGGCCCTTGCCACCTACTTTTGACAGTGGCGCATCCAGAATCTGGTCGCCCCTGGTGGTCATCGGTAATAACTCAACTTTTAGCCCGGGATAGCAATCCTGCAAGGCCTGGCTCACATATTCAGCCTGCCACATGGCCAAAGGGCTTTCACGGGTAGCTATTCGAATAAGGTCTTTGCTCATACGGTGTCACTCAAACTGCAATAAAAAGTCGGGTTTTCTATTTTACGCTTTATCAAAGGTGAAGCTACCCCAACCATGGCCGCGGTTGCTATAATCAACTGCTTATTATCTCCCTCACAATATTACAAGAACGGAATACGACTGACACATGAGCCAGGATCAAAATACAGACAAGCCCTGGGGCGGACGATTTTCCGAACCCACAGATGAATTTGTGGAAAGGTTCACCGCGTCTGTGAATTTTGACAAACGCTTATATCGGGTCGACATTGCGGGCTCTATTGCCCATGCCACCATGCTTGCCAGGCAGGACATTCTCACTCAGGAAGAAGGCGCGCTCATTATCAAGGGCCTGGAAGATATCAGGGACGAGATAGAAGCGGGCACCTTTACATGGTCTGTGAGCCTGGAAGATGTTCATATGAATATTGAGTCGGCGCTGACCAGAAAGATAGGCGATGTCGGCAAAAAACTGCATACCGGCAGATCCAGAAATGACCAGGTAGCCACCGATATCAGACTCTATCTGCGTGAAGCAATAGATTCTGTGTGCCTCTCAATCAGACAAGTGCAAAAAGGCATTGTAAGTCTGGCAGAGAATGAAGTGGAAACAATCATGCCTGGCTTCACTCACCTGCAAACAGCGCAACCGGTCAGCTTTGCTCATCATTTGCTGGCCTGGTTCGAGATGCTGCAACGTGATTTTGAACGTATGCAGGACTGCAGAAAGAGAGTCAACATCTCACCTTTAGGTGCGGCAGCATTAGCTGGTACCTCTTTTCCAATAAACAGACACCTGACAGCAGAGCTGTTGGGCTTTGACAGACCAGCAGCAAACTCTCTGGACGCCGTCAGCGATCGTGATTTCGCCATTGAATTTTGTGCAGCGGCCAGTTTACTGATGACCCATATGTCCAGGATGTCCGAGGAACTGGTGATCTGGACCTCGGCGCAATTTAATTTTATTGATCTGCCCGACCGATTTTGTACTGGCTCATCAATAATGCCGCAAAAGAAAAACCCTGATGTACCAGAACTGGTACGCGGAAAATCCGGTCGCGTTTATGGTCACCTGGTTGCCTTGTTGACCCTGATGAAGTCTCAGCCACTTGCTTATAACAAGGATAATCAGGAAGACAAGGAACCGCTTTTTGATACGCTGGATACCATCAGCGACTGCCTCAAGGCCTTTGCTGACATGATTCCAGCGATCAGGGCGAATAAAGACAATATGCGCAAAGCCACCTTGCAAGGATTTTCCACTGCCACTGATTTGGCCGATTACCTGGTCAGAAAAGGCATGGCATTCAGGGACGCCCATGAGGTGGTTGGTAAAGCCGTCGCCTTTGGGGTGCAAGAGCGTAAAGATCTGGCAGAAATGTCGCTGGAACAATTACAGGGTTTTTCAAAGGATATAGAAGAAGATGTTTTTGACGTATTGAGCCTTGAAGGATCACTTAATGCGCGAAATCATATCGGCGGCACAGCACCTGAACAGGTCAGGGTCGCTATTAAAAATGCAAAAGATTTATTGCAATAATTTTTTTGAATAAAAAAAACCAAGGAATTCTTTATGGAATTTAATGCCGAAGTAATCTCCGCCCTTGTCATCCCCTGGGGGATAAAAATAATAATAGCCCTGGCGATTTTCCTGATCGGAAAAAAAATTGCACGCGCTATTGCCAATACAGTTAAAGGATTAATGCGCAAGTCCAACCTGGACGAAATGCTGGTTAAATTTATAGGCGGTATTTTATACGCCGCCCTATTTGTCGCTGTGGTTCTGGCAGCTGTCGATCAACTCGGCGTGAATGTTACCTCCCTGCTTGCAATTCTTGGCGCTGCCGGCCTTGCCGTTGGTTTGGCACTGAAAGATTCTTTGTCAAATTTTGCCTCCGGTGTAATGATCATCCTGTTCAAGCCATTTAAAATTGGCGACTTTATTACCGCCAATGGCACCAGTGGTGTTGTAGATGAGATCGGCCTTTTCTGCACCCTGTTACATACTGGTGACAACCAGCGCATCATCATGCCGAATTCCGGCGTTTTTGGCAGCACTATTGTTAATGCCAGCGCATTACCAACGCGCAGAATAGACCTGATAATCGGCATCAGTTACGACGACAATATGGGCAAAGCCAAGGAAATTATTTTGGATGTTATTGGCAAGGACTCACGTGTTCTGACTGATCCGGCCCCTGTAGTAGCAGTAGCCGAACTGGCTGACAGCAGTGTAAATCTGGTGGTCAGACCCTGGGTGAATACGCCTGATTACTGGGTAACACGCTGGGACTTAACTGAAAACATTAAAAACGCCCTTGATGCAGCGGGAATCAGCATTCCTTATCCTCAACAAGATGTTTACATGCACAACGTGGCTTAATTAAGCAAAGAAATATCTGAATTTGTAGCAGGCGCTACAGGAAAATAGAATTTAACCCTGAATTTAACCCTGTAGTTGCCTGCAACGATTTATTAAATCCCGCTTGCTTTGTTCCAGCTCTGGAATATTTTCAAGACAGTTGTTCAATTTACGATTAGCTTTTTCATACAACTCGATATCAAGCGCATTCGACTCCAGCAGTTTTTTTGCAACATTCTCATCAAGTTTATCCAATAGTGCATTGGCTGATTCTGTTGGTCCCAGTGATTGACTTTCCGGGCTGACATTTTTCTTCATATAAGACAAATCCAGATCAGGAAAAAATTCGCCCAGGGAATGTTCCAGCATCAACATGGATTCATCATATCGCTCAACAACAGCAATAGATGTTTCAGCATTTGCCAGCGTGTTGCAGGCCAGTGAAAACTTTTCTTCCATGCCATGAGGTGAAGGGCCGTCTCCGGAAAGAAAAATGGTGTGAATATTTCTGATAGTTGCTGGTGAATTTTCTTCCATGTACCAGTCGACATATGAATTCAGATCAAGCTCTTTCGCCCTGCGCGCTCCTTGTGTATTAGCATCAGCCTGCCTTCTTTCAAAGTTATACACTGACCATACCCTTGCCAGAGGATGGCGTAAAAAATACACCGGGAAGGTGCGAATTTTTTCATCAGATGTAATACGAAAATGCAGCGAATGAGAAGATAGCGCCTGCACATCAGGATTGTCGCCTAGATACTCAAGCAGGTACTTATTTTTTCCCTGCAGAAAAGCGTCATCGTCACGATGATCCACGAAGCTGTCGCCAAAATGCTTGTTCAGGCTGAAATCAAATGTCGTGCCTGCATTTTTAAAAATATGCGCATGGACAAGAACGTTCTTCATGGAAATTGGATATTGACCCCACCTTGTTCCTGGCAGATATGAGCGAGCATGTCTGACAAACTTTGTCCGTCTGAATCACATACCCAGCCATCTCCCTGTCGATCAAAATGAAAGCCCCCGGATTTTGCCGCAAGCCACAATTGGCTGGTAGCAGACTGTTTGGTGATTATGATTAAGGAATCATTACTGCAGGTGAGAGTCAGAATATCGTTTACTGATTCAAAATCGAGGTCTTCCCCGCTTTCCTCAATAGCATCTTCGATGGCCAGAAGGGTCTCTTCATAGCGGGTATTGAAATCAAGTTCATTCATGTTTTATATAACCAGGAGGGCTTTAACAATTCAGTGGCTCACTAGTATATCGGCCTTTACCCGGCAGACAATGACTAATTGGTATTATCAGATTGGTTGCCAGCTGAATAAATCAGTATAATCGACGCTTCTTTTAACCTATTAATTTCACAACACGGGACCTGTCTGGCTATGAAAAAACTGCTGCCACTACTGTTGATCAGTCTGTGCATGCTGTCAGGATGTGGACAAAAAGGACCCCTGGTCCCGCCCCCTTCTGCCCAAATCAGCCATTAGTTCCAAACTGCTATGAAAAACTTTCACTTTGATAATAATCAGCTGATGGCTGAAGACGTGCCGTTGAGCCAAATTGCCGAGCAATTTGGTACGCCCTGCTTTGTCTATTCCCGGGCTGCACTGGAGCAGCATTATCGGGATTATGAAGAAGCGCTCTCAGGCTGCCCGCATCTTATCTGTTATGCCGTGAAAGCCAACTCCAATCTGGCAGTTCTCAGTGTTCTGGCAAAAATGGGCAGCGGCTTTGATATTGTGTCCGGAGGCGAACTGGCCCGCGTTATCGCTGCTGGTGGTGACCCTGGCAAGGTTATTTTTTCCGGTGTCGGCAAAAGTCATGAAGAAATGGCGGCTGCGCTGGATGCCGGCATTCAGTGCTTCAATGTTGAGTCGGCACAGGAACTCGAGCAGCTAAACACCATCGCTGTGGAGAAAAACCGGCGTGCCCCGGTTTCCCTGCGCGTGAATCCGGATGTAGACGCTGGAACCCATCCTTATATATCCACCGGTCTGAAAGAAAATAAATTCGGTGTTTCCATGGAGGATGCCCGCACTTTATACCGCCAGGCAAGCACCATGGCGGGTATCGAAATTACCGGGATGGATTGCCACATTGGCTCCCAATTGACCACCATCGCACCATTTCTGGCAGCATTGGACAGAACTCTCTTACTTTTGGATGATCTTGCCGGTGAAGGCATTCACATTAGCCACCTGGATATCGGGGGCGGTCTGGGTGTGCAATACAAAGATGAAACGCCTCCATCACCGCAGGAATTGATTAGCGCTGTCCGGGAAGTTCTGGCAGAGCGCCCATTAACGCTGGTGCTTGAGCCGGGCAGGTCTATTTGTGCCAATGCTGGCGTAATGCTGACCCGAGTGAACAATATTAAAACCAATGGCGAGCACAGATTCGCCATCGTCGATGCTGCCATGAATGACATAATTCGTCCTGCACTGTATCAGGCATGGATGGATGTGGTACCAGTGCTGCCCAATGCCACTATCCCTGCCCGGACTTTTGATATTGTCGGACCAATATGTGAATCTGGCGACTTCCTCGCCCGGCAGCGGGAATTGTCAATCAGCACTGGCGATCTTCTTGCCATAAAATCTGCTGGCGCCTACTGTTTTGCCATGAGCTCCAACTACAATACACGTAATCGTGCGGCCGAAGTTCTTGTGGACGGCAGTGAACTCCATCTGGCCAGACGGCGTGAAACCTATCAGGACCAGCTGGCCCTGGAAACTCCACTGGATTGAACTGAACAATGAACCTCAAGTTCACCAAAATGCATGGCCTGGGAAACGATTTCGTCGTACTTGATGGTGTCATTCAGCCCATTGATCTGAGCCCGGAACAAATTCAGATGCTGGGCAATCGACACACTGGTATCGGATTCGACCAGCTGCTTGTCATTGCCCCTGCCACTTTGCCTGATCATGATTTTGCCTACCTGGTCTACAATCCCGATGGTAGCCAGGCAGAAAACTGCGGCAATGGTTCTCGCTGCATGGTGTCATTTATCCAGGCAAGAGGCCTGAGCAGCAACAATGAATTTTCCCTGCAGCTGATCAATGGCAGCACCCTGCATTGCCGGGCTGAGGCAGATGGCAATGTCACTGTCGATATGGGCGCGCCGGTATTTGAGCCGGCGAAAATTCCCTTCATTGCCGAGTTAGCCGCAGTGACCTATCCCCTTGAATTAGCTAATAATGAACACCTGGAAGTGTCGGTGTTATCCATGGGTAATCCCCATGCCGTCTTGCTTGTGCCTGATGTTGCGCTTGCACCCGTGGCGCAATGGGGCCCCTTGATTGAAAATCACCCTGGTTTTCCCCGGCGTGTGAATGCCGGCTTCATGCAGGTGCTTAATCCGAGTACAATCAAGCTCAGAGTATTTGAACGAGGGGCGGGAGAAACCCTCGCCTGTGGGACAGGCGCCTGTGCAGCAGTAGTTGCCGGAATTCGCCAGGGCCTGCTGAACAATAATGTTGAGGTCCAACTGCCCTGTGGATCCTTGCAGATAAGTTGGCAGGGAGAAGGTTCTCCAGTACTGAAAACAGGGCCGGCCGTGACAGTATTCGAAGGGAATATAGAAATATGACAACAGATTCCAGCAATGCCAAGGAGTCAGTAGAAATCCTTGATGACGAATCCGTCGCTAGATACCTGAGCGAGAATCCCGGTTTTTTTGAGCGCAAGACTGACTTACTTCTGGAACTGACTATCCCCCATGGTAACCGTGGCGCCATATCCCTGCTTGAAAGACAGGTAGAGCTTTTCCGGGAACGCAATGGTGAGCTGCAAAATAATATCAACGACTTCATTTTCAATGCCGAAGAAAATGATGCCTTGTTTGAGAAAACCCGCATTGTTATTTTGAAGTTATTAAAAAGTGACACTCTGACCCAATTGTCGAATGTTATTGAAGACACGCTAAAAACTGAATTCTCCGCCCATGCCAGCAGCCTGTTATTTATAAGCGATAGTAATGGCGACAACATCGACGGTGAAGAAATCCAATTGCTGCCAGTTGCACCAACAAAAAATATTCTTGGCAAACTGTTTGATAAAAAACGCACCTTTTGTTGTGAACTTAATCCTGAACAAGCAAAATTCCTGTTCCCGAATTCCAAAAAAGAAATACTTTCTGCCGCGGTTATTCCAGTACACCCTGCTGAGTTATCACGTGATGAACTTACTTTCGGCACCCCTTTACTGGTTATTGGCAGCGACAAGCACAATCATTTCAATTCCAGTCTGGACACTTTGTTCCTTGATTTTATCGGCGAAATACTTGCCACCAAAATCACTCGTCTGGTGGGCTAAACCCATCACCAGCTTCCAGTCATGAACTCTCTTGCCCTTATCTCTGTCTTGATTCGCACCAAAGACAGAAAGTCACTGTTATGCGAAGCAATAGATTCGATCCTTGCACAAAATTACAGCAACATTGAAGTTATTATAATAAATGATGATGGTGCAGATTATTCTGCAGAGATATTGGCAGACTATGCTGATCAAGGCAGGAACATACGCTGGCTAAACAATACCGGACAGCACGGCAGGTCTCATGCCGCCAACCTTGCCCTGGAACAGGCGCAGGGTGAATTCTGCCTGTTCCTGGATGATGATGATTCCATTGATCCTGAACATATTACCAATCTCGCAAAAGCCCTGACTGACCAGCACATTTACGCATTAGCTTACAGCGCTGTAAGAGTAATCGCTGATGGCATAACAGAAGAAGTCCCTTCTTTTGCTCACCCCTTTGATCCTGTCCGTCTGATGATCGAGAATTATATTCCCATTCATGCGGTTCTATTTAAACGCAGTCTGCTAAATGAGGGTTTTCGTTTTGACCCTGCCTTTGATCGTTTTGAAGACTGGGACTTCTGGCTACAGCTTGCGCAGCAACATGCCTTTAAGTTTATAGAGCAATGCACCGCAAGCTACCGCGTCGATAACAGCAGTGGTTTTGGTGCAAAAGATAACATTGACAAAGATATGGATGCCTATCGCCTTGCCATCTATAAAAAATGGTTGGCGCTATGGTCTGATGAGAAAATAATTGCACTGTTTGGCCGCAGTAGAGAATTCCCCCGTATCAGCGTGCTTGAAAAAAGTCTGGAAAATCTTGGCGCTGAAATTACAAATAAGCTGACATTCATTGCCGAGTTAGGTACGCGTCTTGATGACAGAGACAGGAAAGTCCTGTCCCAGCAGAAACAGCTTGCGGCAAAAGAACAGGAATTGCAGGTAGTTGGAAAAGAATTACAGGAATCTGAAAATCAAGCAACAGCGCAAAGAAATCTTAATCAGGCGCTCAATGATCAATTGCAGATTATCTATAACAGCAGAAGCTGGAAACTCACCCGCCCTCTCAGAGCACTAACAATAGCGCGGTATTTTATACGTACGGAAGGGTTTCTCGGGTTACTCGCAAGATTGCGGATAAAGCTTGAACCACGCTTTAGCCATATAGAGAAAATTAAAGCTGAGTCAGCTGTTTCTGATAAATTTTCACCGCTGTCCTTTCCGGTTTTTAAGAAGCCGACGGTCAGCATTGTCATACCGGTTTTCAATAAATACCAATACACCTTTCATTGTTTGAAAAGCATACTCGAGCATACTGATGATGAATCCTACGAAGTAATCGTTGTTGATGACTGCTCTTCTGACCAGACGCAAACGATGCTGGCCGGCATAAAAGGCATCACCGTAATCAACAACGAAGAAAATCTGGGCTTTATCAATTCCTGTAATAACGGGGCGGAAAGCGCAAAGGGTCAATTTCTGCTACTGCTGAATAATGATACTGAAGTCCGTTACGGCTGGCTCCAGGCAATGCGTCAGACCTTCCAGGATTTCCCTGATGCAGGTCTCGTGGGTGCCCGACTGGTGTTTGCTGACGGCACATTACAGGAAGCCGGCGGCATTGTCTGGCAAGACGGCTCAGCCTGGAATTATGGCCGTGGTGATGATCCCAATAATCCCGCTTATACCTACTGCAGACAAGTAGATTACTGTTCAGGTGCCTGCCTGATGATTCCTCTGGATGATTTCAGCGCCTTGGGAGGTTTCGACACCCATTATTTACCCGCCTATTACGAAGATACTGACCTGGCTTTCAAGGTAAGGGAAACTGGCAAAAAAGTTTACTACCAACCCAATGCCACACTGATCCATTTTGAAGGGGTAACTTCAGGCACAGATACCGGCAGTGGCATAAAGAAATATCAACAGATAAACCATAAAAAGTTTTTTGCACGCTGGCAACAGACACTGAAACAGCACCGCCCGAATGCACGACTTCCCTATCTGGAAAAAGAAAGGCATGTGCAAAAACGTATCCTGATCATCGATGCCCGTGTGCTCATGCCTGATCATGATTCTGGTTCATTGCGTATGTTTAATATTCTGAAGATATTGCAGAACATCGGCTACAAAGTCACTTTCCTTCCCGCCAATCTGCATTGCCACGAGAAATACACGCCACAAATGCAGGCCATTGGCATTGAATGCCTTTATGTCCCTTATGTGAAGAGTATTAGCAATTACCTGGAAGAGTTTGGCCAATATTTTAATGCAGTTATTTTAAGTCGAGCCGATACTGCCGAAAAATTTATTGATGACGTAAAACAGTACTGTATCAATGCGAAGATAATTTTTGACACGGTTGATCTACATTTCCTGCGCGAAGAACGCGAAGCAAAACTAAACAATGACAAGGTTCTGGCTGATTCAGCAGCCATGCGTAAAACACAGGAACTTGCCCTTGCCCGCAAGGCAGATACAACTCTGGTTGTCAGCCCGATAGAACTCCAATTATTCAAACAAGAAGCCCCTGATTTAAAAATCAATCTGCTTTCAAATATTCACCATACCTACGCCACAGGAAAAAGTTTTCAGGAGCGTGCCAATATGCTGTTCATTGGCAATTTCGAGCATCCGCCCAATACCGATGCCATGGTGTTTTTTCTGGACAACGTTTTCCCCATTGTGCATAAACAAAACCCGGAGCTGAAACTGCTTATCGTCGGTGGTCATGTGCCCGCGAGCATCAAAGCAAGAGCAAATGAGCACATCGTGATCACAGGTTTTGTGGAAGAGATTGAACCGATCTTTAATGACATCAGAATTTCCATTGCGCCACTGCGCTATGGCGCGGGTGTAAAGGGTAAGATCAATTCCAGCATGTCTTTTGGAGTGCCGATGGTAGTCAGCACAGTTGCTGCTGAAGGGATGAATCTGGTGCATGACACCGATATTCTGATTGCTGATGAACCGGAAGAATTTGCCAAAGAAATTATGCGCCTGTATTCCGATGCGGCCTTGTGGCAGTCCTTGTCAGAGGCCGGCAAACAAAACATTGAAGAGCACTTTTCCTTTGCTACGGCTGAGGCTCAGCTCAGGGCTGTTTTATAGGCTCAAGGCTGCTGTATAAGCTCAAGGCTGATATGAGCTCAAGCCTGCTCTGAAGAATCGAGCGTTGGTGACGGGTCCAGGTCTTTCTGCTTGTCTGAGCCAGGTAAATCCAGCCCAATCGGGTGGTTCCAACGCCCGGACTCAACCTGAAACCAGAAATAAACCAGTGAAGCGATTCCAATAGTCAGCCCGGTCACCACACCAGCATCGATAATCCCGCGCCAGGGCTGTGGTGTAATTCGCAACAGCATGACCAATCCGATAATGACGCTGGTGAGCACCATGGACACTATTTTACGTTTGCGGGTGGAATGGATATATCCCATACAGAACAGGGGTGCCAGCAGCGATAACACCGGGTGGGACCCGGTCCGCAGATATCTTGCCCTGGCAATCACACGGGGGGAAAAGGCCTGATGAAATCCCTTGTAACCTTCTGCCCAGGCCATCCACAGGACGAAACCGACCATCAACAGCCAGTGTAACGGACTCAAAGTGTAATCGCTTAAATCCAGTATGCGCGGGCCAAGCCTCAGCACGGCAAACAGCAAAAACGCGATCACTCCGAAAATACCCCAGTAAAAACCCAACAGACGCAATTGACTATCCTGAATGATATGTTGAACCGAATAATGCAGGGCGGCATTGTAGCAAATAATGCAGAAAAAAATTGCCACATTGCAGTACAAAGAAAGATTGTCCTACTGACGAGCCAGGCCTCGGCTACACAAAACCAGTATATAGATCTGAACAAAGACAGCCCATAATTAATCTGTACACCAGCAAGGTTTCTCATGCCTCATTTTTGCTATAATCTCATGACTTTATTTCTGGTTTAATCCAGTCCTACCCCGTGACAGCTGTCTGTCGGAGTTGTAAATGCCAATAAAACTTGCCGTAGTAATGGATCCTATAAAGGACATCAGTTTTAAGAAAGACACGACACTGGCTATGTTGAATGCTGCTCAACAACGAGGATGGGCGCTTTCCTATATTGAACAGGATGGCCTGTATCTGAATGACGGCAAGGCAATGGCCGTGATGCAGGATCTGAGTGTCAAAATGGATCCTGATGATTTCTATCAGCTCGGCCCTGAAAGCCGCGAACCCCTTGCATCAGTAGATATCATATTAATGCGCAAGGATCCGCCGTTTAACCGGGAATTTATCTACAGCACCTATATTCTTGAACAGGCGGAGCGTGAAGGTGTGCTGGTAGCCAACAAGCCTCAGGCACTGCGGGACTTTAATGAAAAAGTTAGCGCCACCTTGTTTCCCCATTGCTGTACTCCTGTTCTGGTCACCCGCAAGAAAGAACTGTTGGTGGATTTTCATAAGTCCCATAGCGATGTCATTTTCAAACCCCTTGACGGTATGGGTGGTACCGGAATATTCCGAATTAAGGCCGACGACCCAAATATCAGCGTCATCATTGAAACACTGACAGAATATGGTACTCGCCAAATCATGGCACAAACCTTTATTCCCGAGATTTCCAGTAGCGGCGACAAACGTATTTTGATGGTAGACGGGAAATCTGTTGGTTACGCACTTGCCCGCTTACCGGCTGCCAATGAAACGCGTGGCAATCTGGCCGCAGGAGGCAGCGCCAAAGGCGTGGAGCTTACTGAAAGAGATCAGTGGATATGTGACCAGGTCGGCCCATTTCTGAAAGAAAACGGACTATTCTTTGTTGGACTGGATGTTATTGGTGACTACCTCACTGAAATCAATGTCACCAGCCCTACCTGTGTCAGGGAGCTGGACGAGGTATTTAATCTCGATATTGCTGGCGATCTGATGGACTGTCTTGAAGCAAAGTTACAACAACAAATCTCCTTAAAGGGACAGGCCTGATTTCTGGAATAAGCCTGAGCCGCCAGGATCCTTCGGGAAATGATTGATCAGAGATTCCTTAATTGAATACTGCTGTCACTACAGAAACCACATCACTTTCCAGTGAAAGATTCGGCTTCACCATGTTCGTTTCAATCTGCCTGCATGTGGTGCTGATTCTTGGTGTTGGTTTCAGTATTTATGACCAGGTAAATACCAGCACGTCCATGGAAGTCACTCTTGCCCAGTACCGAAGTGCCGAAGCCCCTGAAGACGCCGATTTTCTGGCACAGGAAAATCAGCAGGGCAGCGGCTCTCTGGAAGAAAAAGCGGCCCCCAGCACCCCGGTGGAATCACGTTTCAATGAAGATGTGATTCAGGATGTCAGCCCTTTTCAGGAAGCCAGCATTGAGGAAGCACAAATCAATGACCGTGTGCTGGCCACTGAATCAGAATCTCTCCAGGAAATAAATGACGAACCAATCGAACAAGCCGTGCAGGAAAACGCTGCACAGCCAATGGAGAATATGAGCGAAAGTCAGCTTGATGACAGCCTGGCCAGTCTTCAGGCCCAGTTGGACATTCGCCGCCAGGCCTACGCCAAACGGCCAAGACGCTATACGATTTCCTCGGCATCAACCCAGAAAGCACGTGATGCGCTTTATCTGGATAATTGGCGCAAAAAAGTCGAGGCTGTAGGGAATCTGAATTATCCGGCTCAGGCCAGTGCGCAAGGGATTTATGGCAATCTGAGACTGCTGGTTTCCATACGTAAAGATGGAACAGTGGCGAACATACGTATTTTAAGTTCATCCGGTCATAAAGTGCTTGATGAATCGGCAGTGCGAATAGTCCACCTGGCCTCGCCTTTTGACCCTTTTCCCGCAGAGCTGGGACAGGAAGCAGACATCCTGGATATCATCAGAACCTGGCAGTTCCAGCAAAATAATTTATTCCGCAGTTTCTAATTTATGGAAAAGCTGAATAATAAGCAGTGGTATTCATCAATTTAAGTTGAAACTCCCACAGCAAGCCCAATATAAGAGATATGAAAAGCGACAACACTCAGCCAGAAAAGATAAACAACGACAAAATGGATCTTACTGACCATTTTCTCATTGCCATGCCACAATTGGATGGATCGTATTTCAGCCATACTCTTATCTATATGTGGCAGCATACTAACGACGGCGCCCTGGGCATCGTAGTGAACCTGCCCTTACAAATAAAACTGAATGAAATATTTAGTCAGCTGGACATCGATGTGCAAAATCCCGCCAGCGGTGAGCAGCCGGTTCTCTCTGGAGGCCCGGTAGAAACTGAAAAAGGGTTCATCCTGCATGATGCGGATAGAAACTGGACATCCACCTTGAAGGTTACCAGTGACATCAGCATTACTACCTCCAAGGATATTCTGGATGATATTAGCCGTGGCGAAGGGCCGGAAAATTATTTGGTAGCTCTGGGTTGTGCTGGATGGAGTCCCGGCCAGCTCGAACAGGAAATCGCGGATAACTCCTGGATTATCTGTCCTGCAACAAAAGAAATTATTTTTTCCAGAGACTTCGACGGCAAGCCTGATATGGCAGCATCAACGCTGGGTTTTTCAATGTCCCAGATGAGCACTGATGTCGGGCAAAGTTAATCGTTCAATAATGAGACTTGAATTCTGAATCGCGCAATACAAACTCTCCTGTGCATAGACTACGGTACCCAGAAAATGGGACTGGCTGTAGGTCAGACCATTACTCAAACAGCCTCCCCTCTACCTGTTATTAAAGCCAAAAATGGCGTGCCAGACTGGGCTCAACTGGAGCACTTGGTAACTCAGTGGAAACCCGACGCTTTTATCATTGGTATGCCGCTCAATATGGATGGCACTGCCAGTGAAATGTCCAAAAGAGCCAACAAGTTTATTAATCGACTGACTGATCGATTTAAAATAAAGTGTTTCACCATGGACGAGCGTTTGAGCACCAGAGAAGCCAGAGAGATTTGTCGCGCTAATGCCGAACAGGCAGGCAAGAAATTTGACGAACGCTCTGAAGTTGACAGCCTGGCCGCTCAGTTAATTCTGGAATCCTGGCTTAATGAAAACTGTTGATCCCTTGAAAAGCCTTTCAATTCAGAAACAATATTACTTATAGCAAAAATCCCCACCTGCTGTTTGCAGATGAGGATTCAGAAAAATATCAACAAGGAAGACAATAAACAACTTCCGCATTATCGGGTTTAAATCTGATTTCCGTCTTTTGCTTTGGAAATTGCTTCTTGTCTGTCAACAAGTCCTTTGGAAACCAATTTTTTTAAACATTGATCAAGAGTCTGCATGCCCACAGACTGGCCTGTTTGAATTGCAGAATACATCTGCGCAATTTTGTCTTCCCTGATCAGGTTTCGAATAGCCGATGTACCAATCATGATTTCATGGGCTGCCACACGACCACCACCCACCTTCTTCAACAGGGTCTGGCTAATGACAGCCTGTAGTGATTCTGACAACATGGAGCGCACCATGCTTTTTTCAGCAGCAGGGAATACGTCCACGACCCTGTCGATAGTTTTGGCAGCAGAGGTGGTATGCAATGTACCAAACACAAGGTGACCGGTTTCAGCGGCCGTCAAGGCCAGGCGAATAGTTTCCAGGTCTCGCAGCTCACCTACAAGAATGATGTCCGGGTCTTCACGCAGTGCTGAACGCAATGCTTCATTAAAGCCGTGGGTATCACGATGCACTTCACGCTGGTTGATCAGGGATTTCTTACTCTCGTGCACAAATTCGATAGGGTCTTCAATGGTCAGAATATGTTCATATCTGGTGGCATTGATGTAATCGATCATGGCAGCCATGGTGGTACTTTTACCAGACCCGGTCGGCCCGGTTACCGCTATCAGACCACGAGGCGTGTTTGAGATATCCTCAAATATCTTGCCCATACCAAGCTGTTCCATGTTCAGAACCGTGGAAGGAATGGTACGGAATACAGCAGCTGCACCGCGATTCTGGACAAATGCGTTTACCCTGAAACGCGCCAGACCGGGTATTTCAAAAGAGAAATCTGACTCAAGATGCTCTTCATAATCCTTACGCTGCTTGTCATTCATGATTTCATAAATAAGCGCATGCACTTCCTTATGATCCATTGGATCCACATTGATACGGCGAATATCACCGTCCACACGAATTAGAGGAGGCATGCCTGCAGTGACATGAAGGTCAGATGAGCCCTGTTGTACGCTGAAGTTAAGTAATTCCTGAATATTCATCTACCCGTATACCCCTTATAATCAGAACCTTGTTAAGGAAAAAATAATGACATTGAGCATACCAGAAAATCTCGAAAAAGTTCGCCAGCTGATATTCCTTTACCAGGAAAAGTATGCTCAAAATGACACGCCAGTTCAATTAATCGCTGTCAGCAAAACCCATGATGCAGAGGCGGTAAAAACTGCATTTCAGGCCGGCCAGATGCACTTTGGTGAGAACTATCTGCAGGAGGCGCTGGAAAAAATCGAGACGCTGAAAGCACTGCCATTGGTGTGGCATTTCATTGGACCGATCCAGTCTAATAAAACCCGGGCTATTGCTGAATCATTCCACTGGGTTCAGAGTGTCGACCGCCTCAAAATAGCCCGGCGCCTGAATGACCAGCGCCCGGAAAAATTGCCCCCGCTTAATATTCTCTTGCAGGTAAATATCAACGAGGAAGACAGCAAGGCCGGCGTCACTCTTGATGCTCTTGAAACCCTGGCAAGTGAAGTCAATGCATTGCCGCGACTGAAACTGTCGGGACTCATGGCAATCCCGACCGCAACGAATGATAGCGCCGAGCAACGACAAAACTTTCACAGCCTGAAAATAGCACGGGACAAGCTGCTACTTTCCGGTTTTACCCAGTGCACCCATCTGTCGATGGGCATGAGTAATGATTTTGAGGCTGCCATCGCTGAGGGAGCAAGCATGATCCGCATCGGTACGGATATCTTTGGCCCGCGTGTACAAGGTGTACAAGGGACGCTTGCAACTTAGCAACTTAGCAACTTAGCAACTTAACGATGGTTTACTTAAGTTGCTAAGTTGCAAGCGTCCCTATAAAACTTTCCACCTGCGGTGCCTCGCCACTACTATCCTGTGTCTTTCTATACTGTACAATTGGTAAATGTCTGAAGAAAAATTAACAATCGGTTTTATTGGTGCCGGCAATATGGCCGCCGCGCTCATTGACGGCTTGCTTGCCAATGGCTGGCAGCCCGCACAAATTCATGCCTCGGATATGGATCAGTGCAGGCTGGATATTCTGGCTGCGAAAGGCGTCAATACCACGACAAATAATATCGACATCATCAATAACTCCACCACGGTAATTCTGGCGGTCAAACCCCAGGTGCTGGGTGATGTGCTCACGCCACTACGAGATTCTCTGCAAGCACATGAGTGTCTGCTGGTTTCCATTGCGGCCGGCATTGCAATGGATAATTTACTGGCCTGGACGCATCCCGGGCAGGCCCTTGTGCGTTGCATGCCCAACACCCCGGCACTGGTACAGACGGGAGCCAGTGCGCTGTTTGCCAACAGTAACTGCACTGAGTCCCAGAGAAGCAATGCGCAGGATCTGTTAAATGCCGTTGGTATCGTATGCTGGCTGGACAAGGAAACTGACATGGATGCTGTAACCGCATTATCAGGTTCCGGCCCGGCCTATTTCTTCCTGCTCATTGAAGCCATGCAGGAAGCTGCTATTGCCATGGGACTGGAGGCGAAAACTGCTGAATTGTTGTGTCAGCAGACCGCTCTCGGGGCTGCCAGGCTCGCTCAATCGAGTGATGTGGATGTGGCAGAGTTGCGTCGTCGTGTAACCTCCCCTGGAGGCACCACCGAAGCCGCCCTGAAGCAGTTTGAATCAGAAGATTTCAATGCTATGGTTGGCCGCGCACTTGAGAAAGCGGCCCTGCGCTCAAGGGAGCTGGCGGCCAGTTCTCAAGAGCAGGAAAAATAGAAAATAAAAGAAATTTCAGTGTAATCAGGAAAGTGAAATGGGATCATCAGTTGGTCAAGTTGTCGTATTGCTGGTAAATGCTCTGGGCGGATTAGTTGTGCTGGCCTTGTTATTACGCTTTTTGCTGCAGGCAACCCGTGCGGATTTTTACAATCCAGTGACTCAATCACTGGTAAAACTGACTGCGCCCATATTAAACCCTGCCAGGCGCATCATTCCATCCTGGCGGAATTTTGATATCGCCTCACTGATATTAACCTTGATCCTCAGTACCCTGGCCACAACCCTGATGATTTTTTCAGCCGGATTTGTTTTGCCCGGAATTGGCATTCTACTGAGCTGGGCATTTCTCGGCATGATTTCCCTGATACTCAATATCTATTTCTGGGGCTTGCTGGCCTCTATTATTGCCAGCTGGGTAGCACCCCATAGCGGCAATCCCGCGCTGATGCTGGTACAGCAATTATTGGATCCAGTGCAGTCACTGTTTCGAAAAGTACTGCCGCCAATGGGTGGTCTCGACTTTTCACCGATTTTTATTTTCCTGGGCATTCAGGTTGTAGAAATCATGCTGGTTGGCACAATGCGCAGCGGACTCGGACTGAGCCAGCAAGCGGCTATGTATGTGATTGGCATCTAGGACGCTTATGAGAGCGACTTGCCAGACACTGCCACACACGTATGACCGGCAATAATAATTTTAACCTTTTTAACCTTTTTAAGCTTTTTTAAACATGGCCAAATCTATTCCAGCAGATTCCGTCGGACTCGTGTCCGGGGAGCTCATCCATTTCGATGAGCCTCTGGCCTTACGCAGTGGCCGCGATATAGATCAGTATGATCTGATGGTGGAAACCTATGGCACCCTGAATGCTGATAAATCCAACGCTATCCTGATTTGTCACGCCCTGAGCGGTGATCATCATGCTGCGGGTTTTCATAAACCCGATGATGACAAGGAAAAGCCCGGTTGGTGGGACTGCTGCATCGGTCCCGGGAAAGCTTTCGATACCAATCAATTCTTTATTGTCTGCCTGAATAACCTCGGTGGCTGTGCAGGCAGCACCGGCCCCTCATCTATAGACCCTGAAACCGGTAAGGCATTTGGTCCCGACTTCCCCATTATTACCGTGCGTGACTGGGTAACAAGCCAGGCCAGACTCGCTGACCGACTGGGGATACAAAAATGGGCAGCAGTTATTGGTGGCAGCCTTGGCGGCATGCAGGTTATGCGTTGGGCTATTTCATATCCGGACCGACTTGCTCATGCCATTATCATTGCCGCCGCGCCTAAACTGTCCGCACAAAATATTGCCTTTAATGAGATTGCGCGCCAGTCCATCACCAGTGATCCTGATTTTCACGCCGGCCGCTATTACGATTTCAACACCTATCCAAAACGTGGGCTTATGCTGGCGCGGATGGTGGGACATGTCACCTACTTGTCCGACAGTGCCATGCGCGATAAATTCGGCAAGGATGCAATTGAGGGAAGTTTTGGCCGTGACCTGCGCTCAGGCAAACTGAATTTCAGTTATGACGTAGATTTTCAGGTAGAAAGCTACCTGAAATACAAAGGCGAAATTTTTTCTCACAGCTTTGATGCCAACTCTTATCTGTTGATTACCAAGACGCTGGATTATTTTGATCCAGCGGTGGATTACGATTTTGATCTCAGCAAGGCCTTTGCCAATAGTCAGTGCAAATTTCTGGTAATTTCCTTTACCAGCGATTGGCGTTTTCCGCCGGAAAGATCGCGGGAAATCGTCAACACACTGCTGAAAGCAAAACAGCCAGTAAGCTATTTGGAAATAGAAGCTGACCAGGGACATGACGCCTTTTTATTGCCAATCCCGCGTTATATCCAGGCACTTAAATCCTACTTGAGCTGTGTATCAGCAGAGATTAGCGGATACGAGGGCGATGCCGATGCGCGCTGATCTGAAAATTATTCAACAATGGATAGATGCAGACACCAGAGTGCTTGACCTTGGTTGCGGTGACGGCTCCTTCCTTGCACATTTGAAAAAAGAAAAAAATATCAGGGACTGCGGCCTGGAAATTGATACCGCAAACATCGATCTTTGTCTGCAGGCCGGAGTGAATGTTGTTCAACAGGATATGAACAAGGATCTGTCTAATTTCGAATCCAATAGTTTCGATACAGTGTTGCTGGCACAGACCTTACAAACCGTGGAGCGCCCTGATCATCTGGTAGAAGAAATGCTGCGTATCGGAAAGTACTGCATCATTACCTTCCCGAATTTTGCCTACTGGCGTCACCGCCTGAAATTACTTACCGGGGGCAATATGCCCCAGTCCAGCGCTCTGCCCTATGAATGGTATGACACACCGAATATCCATCATTGTACGATCAAGGATTTTGATACTTTGTGTAAAGATCGCAAGATTAAAGTTTTGCATAAAACCGTTATCGACTTTGATCACCGCAGCAGTTTGCTAATGAATCTGAATCCCAACCTGTTCGGGATAAATGCTATTTATCACTTTACTCGCTAAGCCATATTAAAAACCCAATGAAAAATTTCTTATTCATCCTGATACTTGGCAGCCTGAATCTTTTCAGTTTCGGCGCGATGGCAGCCTCGGAAAACTTTGGCGACTACAGCGTTTATTATCAGGCGGTAAACAGTACTTTTCTCGACGCGGATATTGCCCGTCAATATGGCATCGTGCGCAGCGACCGGCGCGCCTTTCTGAACATTAGTGTGTTGAAAAATTCAGATGACGGCTCCAGCGCTGCGGTCTCAGCCCAGGTAAGTGGAGGCAAACGCAATTTATTAGGGCAAACCGGGGAAATAGATTTCCGGGAAATCCAGGAAGGTCAGGCTATTTATTATATTGGCGAATTTGATTATTCAAATGCAGAAATTGTTCGCTTTCGCCTTGAGGTAAGCCCTGAAGGTTCTGACATCTCCCATGAAATTTCCTGGGAAACCCGAATGTATAACAACTAGATATCAAGCCTCTCACCATGACAGTTTTGGATAAAATCGTACTTGCCAGCAGCAATTCCGCAAAACTCAAAGAGTTACAGGACATTCTTGCCAGCAAAAATGTAAAGCTGATTCCCCAGTCGGAATTTGATATCCCGGATGCTGTGGAAGACGGACTGAGCTTTGTCGAAAATGCCATCATCAAGGCCAGGCATGCCAGCAAGCTTTCTGGTCTTGCAGCATTGGCCGATGACTCTGGACTGGAAGTCGATGCCTTGCATGGTGAACCTGGTATTTTCTCGGCACGCTATGCCGGGCTGAACAAGGATCGGGAAAGCAATGATGCCGCCAACAATACGCTACTGCTTAAAAACATGGCGCCAATAGCTGAAGAAAATCGTGGTGCGCGTTTCCAGTGCTGTATTGCATTAGTGCGCTTCCCGGAAGATCCAATGCCACTGATTTGCCAGGGCAGCTGGGAAGGACGAATTCTTTTTAATGAACAAGGCAGCAATGGCTTTGGTTATGACTCACTGTTTTTTGTGCCTGAATATAACTGCGCTTCTGCAGAACTGGAACCTGCTGTAAAAAACAGCCTTAGCCATCGCGCACAGGCATTACAAAAACTACTGACCAATTTCCCGGCATGAGCAAGACCCGGCTAATACTGCCGCCACTATCACTGTATATTCATATCCCCTGGTGCCTGAAAAAATGCCCCTATTGTGATTTCAACTCACATGCTTATGAGGGTGAGCTACCAGAAAAGCCCTATATCGATAATCTGCTGGCCGACCTTAAAAGTGATTTACCTTATGTTCAGGGACGAGAGCTTGTGTCGATATTTATTGGTGGCGGAACTCCCAGTCTTTTTTCTCCAGCGAGCATTTCCCGCTTGTTATCAGACATTGAAAAACTGATTCCCTTTTCCAAAGCTATAGAAATTACTATGGAAGCCAATCCCGGTACCTTTGAAATCAATAAGTTCAAAGGATTTCGCTCAGCGGGGATAAATCGTTTATCTATTGGCATTCAGAGTTTCGACAAAGCTGCCTTAAAGGCACTGGGCCGTGTTCATGATGATGCTGAGGCCAAAACTGCAGCCAAAAATGTGAGAGCTGCAGGCTTCGAGAATTTTAATCTGGATCTTATGTTTGGCTTGCCTGACCAATCTATTAAAGATGCCCTGGCTGATCTGGACATTGCCCTACAATGTGAGCCGCCACATTTAAGCTGGTACCAGCTCACTATAGAGCCTAATACTGTGTTTTATAGCCAGCCCCCGCAATTACCTGAGGATGATCTGGTAAGTGAAATGCAGGACAGGGGCATTGAATTGTTAGCCGCACACAATCTTTCCAGATATGAAATTTCTGCTTTTTGCAAAGCCGATAAAGCATCAACACATAACCTTAATTACTGGCGTTTCGGTGATTATCTGGGCATTGGTGCTGGCGCTCATGGCAAGGTGACCCTGCCTGGCGAACAACGCATTATGCGTACGCGCAAAACCAGGCAACCGGCAAAATACCTCGCCAATAGGCAACAGATAATGGCCGGACTCACTGAAGTATCTGTTGCAGACTTACCCCTGGAATTCATGATGAATGCCCTGAGACTGGTCAGTGGCAGTGATGAAATGTCATTTGAACAGCGCACCGGCCTGTCGATAAATAGCATTAGCAGTGAGCTAACAAGGCTTCGCGAAAGCGGCCTGCTTGGTAAAGACGCTCTCGCGACAACAGATCGGGGCTATAAATTCCTCAATAATGTGCTCGCCGAATTTCTGCCTGCAGACGACCAGACCAATGACAGGATTCCACTGCATGCACAATAATTGGCCGAATAAGCCAGTAATAATGCTATCCCGGGACCGGTCCATAGTGAAACAACGCAGTACAATGTGTCGTAATCGGGGTCAGGCTGTACTTTTCAGCCGGGGAAATATTGTTTTATAACAAACTGTTAAGAAAATTCCTCAAATCTCTACCTTTAAAGTACAATATGGGCTGAAATTCAAGAGAACAAGCACGACAACTGACCCCTATAATATTGCCTGTACCCACGGCTTTATCCAATCCTCCTGCTCAGATTGCAATCTGAAAGGCCTGTGCCTGCCGATTGCTATGGATCTCAAGGATATTGACAGGGTCGATCACATCATTAAACGCAGTAGACCCATTCAAGCCGGTGAGCATATCTACAGAACAGGAGATGGATTCACCTCTGTGTTTGCAGTGCGCTCGGGGTCTATAAAAACCTATTTGCTGGATGATGATGGCGTGGAACAGGTCACAGGTTTTTACCTTCCTGGTGAAATCCTCGGATTTGATGGCATTGGAAACAACACTCACGGTTGCAATGTAGTCTCGATGGAAACCTCTACGTTGTGTGAAATCCCTTTTGAGCGAATAGAAGAACTATCCCTGCAGATCCCTGTGCTGCAACGCCACTTTTTTCAGTTAATGAGCCAGCAGATTGAATCTGATCACCAGATGATGATGACGCTCAGCAAGAAAAATGCAGAAGGCCGGGTGGCTACTTTACTGGTCAGCCTGTCAAACCGCTTTAGTCGCCGCAACCTGAGTGCCACGTCATTACGACTGCCCATGTCCAGAATGGATATTGGCAACTTCCTCGGTCTGACCATTGAAACAGTAAGCCGCACTTTCTCTCGTCTGCAAAAAGAAGGCATCATTAACGTGGATGGCAGAGAGATTCATATTAATGATCATGAAAAACTTCAAGCTGTCTGCCATGCCTCTAAGTAGTTCCTGCATAAGAGCAGTTCCTACATAAGAGTAGTTCCTGCATAAAAACAGCCCTTTTCTAAAAATTTTCCTGTTCGGCTGTTTTTCCTGTTGACCTAAATCAAGCAACCGAAGTAATTGGATTGTCGGCACCTCTCGTTTAGATCACCATGGTCGCCATGAGTAAAATCATCTCTTTTTCACATGCTCGGGACATGCTCTCAGCACATTCTTCGGAATTACAGACTGCCTTGGCGGCAACTGAATCTGAAGTCATTGCTCTGAACAAGTTATGTGCGTCCCTGATCATCAAAGAAAATCAAAAAAGATTTCGCGCTTTCCCGGATTCCTATTGCCGGGAATATGGTCTCAGCCTTGATCAAATTCATGCAGTGACTGATCTTGATATTATACGTCTGCTGGATCTTGGTGCGGCTATTGAAAACCTGAAGAAACTCACCGCGACTTATGGCCTGGATATTCTGGATTTATGTGTGGAGCAAACGGGGAAAAGCCTCGATGAAGTTAAAGCCATAATAGTCAGTAACTGACTCTGCCGTTCAATTCATCTGTAGATTGTTTGAGAAAATCCCTTCCTTATCTGATAATCTCTTCCTGAATTATTAGTTCCTGAATTCTGCTCAGGGTAAATCTGCTTCGGCCTGAATACGCAGGTGATGAGTTACACTCAATGCTAAATACCCTGTTTTTTTATGCGTCAAAAATAATCTGGGCTGTGCTCTCTCCTGCGACACTGATTTATCTGTTGTTGATGCTGGGCATTGCGCTGCTGTATTTCAAGAAAGTCCATCTGGCAAAAATTCTTCTGGGGACTGTGGCGGCCTTACTCACCCTGATAGCTATCCTGCCGCTGGGGCTTTGGTTAGCAAGCCCGCTGGAAAATCGTTTCCCTGCCAATCCCCAGCTGCCCGATAACATTGATGGCATCATTCTTTTAGGTGGCGCTATTGATCCCTTAAAATCCTATATCTGGAATCAACCAGAATTTGGCGACGCAGCGGATCGCTATATCGCTTTTATTATACTGGCGAAAAGCTATCCCGAAGCTGAACTTATTTTTACCGGTGGTGCCGGCAGCCTGCTGGACCAGGAATACAAGGAAGCCGATGTAGCATTGTATTTTCTGGAAAGTATGGGCATCGAGCGCAGCCGGTTAGAGATGGAACGGGATTCACGTAACACCTATGAAAATGCAGTAAACAGCAAAGCCCTGGTACAGCCCCGGCCCGAAGAGAACTGGATTCTGGTGACCTCAGCCACGCATATGCCGCGATCGATGGGCGTCTTTTGCCAGCAGGACTGGGCGGTGATTCCCTATCCGGTTGATCATGCTACCTTCCCTGGCAGGCAAATGCGTTTAAGTTTTAACCTGGCAGATAATCTCGACAAACTAAATTCCCACGCAAGAGAATGGGCGGGGCTGCTGGCCTATTTTGTCAGTGGAAAAACCTCTGCCTTTTTACCCGGACCGTGCAGTTAAATTTAATCTTGTAACTTTTTTTGCAACAACATATACAACAACAGGAGTCACTTTTGGCAATCTGGAAACAAACCGTCTTGGTTGAAGAAACCAGGAGCCTGATGAAAGGCACCATGTGTGAGCATCTCGGCATGGAAATTACCGAAATAGGTGATGACTTTTTAAAAGGCACTTTGCCAGTAGATGAACGCACCCGGGAGCATATGGGTATCATTCATGGTGGCGCCTCGGTAGTGCTGGCTGAAACCCTCGGCAGTATGGCATCGGCTTTATGTTGTGAGCCAGGCTATTATGTCGTGGGCCTGGATATCAATGCCAACCACGTGCGCCCCGGCAAGCCGCCGTTTGTTACTGGTACTGCCCGGCCTCTGCATATCGGTAGCAAAACCATGGTGTGGGATATACAAATTACCAATACCGATGACAAGCTGGTTTGTGTTGCGCGACTAACGACCGCGGTATTGAAAAAACCATAACACTGAAATAAAACAGGATTATAAAAATGGCGCTTTTAGCCGATGAACAGGTCACTGCTGGCCGAAAAGACCTGACAGCTGCCAGCGCAGTTGAAGCAGAGCAACTGATGACAAACCTGCCTGACTGGGTCATTGTAAAAGATGATGGGGTCGATAAATTGAAAAGAGAATATCGTTTCAATGACTATTTGACGCTGCTCGCACTTACCAAAAAAATCGGCAGCATAGCCGAGCAGGTAAATCACCACCCCGTCATCATTACCGAATGGGGCAAGGTCACCGTGCTCTGGTGGACGCATACTTTAGGCGGCTTGCACCGTAATGATTTTGTTATGGCGGCACGTTGTGATCGGGCCGCGGTGTTAGTTAGTGCGCCTTGAGTTACAAGTTACAAGTTACAAGTTACAAGTTACAAGTTACAAGTTACAAAAGAATGATGGCTTGCGAAAATTGGCGCGCAAGTACTTTCTGACCTTTCCTTTTTATTTTAATGATTTGGCCCTGAGGTCAGAAAGGGAAAGAGGCAGCATCAAATACAGGAAAAGTGTGATTAATGAATTATAAATTTCACGAATTATTTACCCTGCTGCTTAACCAGCATTCTGTCAGCTCGGTTAATCCGAATATCGACCAGAGCAATATGGGCGTTATTAATTTGCTGGCGGAAACCTTTGCAGGTCTGGGCTTTCAATGTGAGCTTGTGCCTGTGCATGGCTTCCATGAAAAGGCGAATCTGATTGCCACTCTGGGCAGCGGCCCGGGCGGACTGGTACTAAGCGGTCATACCGACACCGTCCCCTTTGATGAATCCCTGTGGGACTGCAATCCCCTGACCATGACCAATAAAGACAACCGCCTCTATGGTCTGGGCGCCACTGATATGAAAGGTTTTTTTGCCATCGTGCATGAAGCTGTTCAACAGTTTCTGGTCGCAGATCTGAAACAACCCTTGATCATTCTGGCCACCGCCGATGAGGAAAGCTCCATGGAAGGTGCGCGCACATTGGCAGCGCAAGGCAAGCCCAAGGCACGTGCCGCAGTAATCGGGGAACCGACCAGCCTGCGCCCCATCAATATGCACAAGGGCATCATGATGGAGGGCATTCATGTGCAGGGGCAAAGTGGCCATTCTTCAAATCCCAAACTGGGCCACAACGCACTGGAAGCCATGCATGAAGTGATCAGTGCTTTATTATTATTTCGTCAGCAACTGCAGGCAAAATATCAAAACCCGCATTTTGCTATTGATGTGCCCACCATGAATCTCGGCGTCATCCATGGCGGCGACAATCCCAATCGTATTTGCGGCCATTGTGATCTGGAATTTGATATACGCCTGTTGCCAGGCATGAGTAGCGCGTCTATAAGAAGTGCTATAGAAGAACTCGTTCTCCCGATTGCCACAAAACACCAGACACAAATCAGTCTCACCAAGCTGGTTAAAAGTGTAGAACCTTTTGACAATGCCGA
>CAWUSW010000065.1:0-30092 GCA_963925675.1 uncultured Pseudomonadales bacterium | reverse complement strand
CCTCTTACCTCTTACCTCTTACCTCTTACCTCTTACTCTCTATGCCCGCTTACAGTTGATAATGGTTATCATTTAGAATAACATTCTTAATTGCATTTACTTAATAAGCCGCTGCTACTCAATGTTCCGAAAAGTGTTTTTTTGGTCACACCTGGTTTCAGGTGTTCTTGCCGGTCTGGTCATCCTGATGATGTCAGTTACCGGTGTCCTGCTCACCTATGAAAGACAGATTCTGGCATGGGCCGAGCAAAGCGACTTCCTTTCAGACGCACAGGGACAACAGCGACTGACCCTCGATCAACTGTTTTTCATCGCTAATACAGAATACCCGGACAACTCCCCTACCTCCATTGTGATCACTAATGATCCTGGTGCCCCGGTGACATTTTCAGCTGGCAGGCGTGGAGGTTTTAGTCTGAACCCTCTAACAGGGGAAGCCATGGAAACAGGCAGTGAATCTCTGGAACATTTTTTTAGTACTGTTACCGGCATTCATCGCTGGTTTAATTTGAGTGGCGAAAACCGTGACACCGCGCGAGCCATTACCGGTGCCAGCAATCTTATCTTCCTGTTTTTAATCTTCAGCGGTTTCTATCTATGGTTTCCGAAAATCTGGAAATTGGGCGCATTCAGGATACGCTTGCTGTTCCGTAATACTGGCGGCATCAGCAAGGCCCGGGATTTTAACTGGCATCACGTGATGGGATTCTGGTCAGCGATTCCCTTGGTATTCGTCGTGGCTACTGCCAGTGTTTTCTACTATCCCTGGGCTAATAACCTGGTGTATCAGGTCTATGGTGAAGAAGTGCCAAGGCGTGGTGCAGCGCCAGTATCAGCTATAACACCTGCTTTAAATAGAGCTATTGAAGCAACAGGGTCTGTGCCAGCAAAACAAGCTGAGTACCAGTCACTGCAGGCACTCTATGCCAATGCTGCACACTATCTGGATTCTTCCGAAGACAAGTGGCGACAAATCAGTCTAAGTCTTCCACGCGATCACAATCCAACGGTGAACCTTGCTATTGATCAGGGTAACGGTGGCCAACCCCACCTGCGCCATAATATGGTCCTGGACAGGGAAAGTGGTGATATAACTGCCTGGCAGCCTTTCTCCAGCCAATCGCCAGGACGTAAAACCCGTTCCATCGTGCGCTTTTTGCACACTGGTGAAGTATTAGGGTTTTGGGGGCAAACCATTGCCGGCCTGGTTTCTTTAAGCAGTATATTCATGGTGTGGACCGGACTTGCGCTGGCCTGGCGACGTCTGCTTTCTCCACTTTTCAGGAAAAGAAAGCTTTCACCTGGTTAAGCACTTTTTTTCATAGTGGTTTTTTGCGGCACGCTTGATTACCATTGCGTGTTTTGAAAATCCGGAAACTTCCTTGATGAACACTCGCAGTAATTTCTTGAAGTCCCTGACAAGCCTTTTCATGCTGACAATGACGATCCTGCCTCTGCCTGGACAATCAGTTCAGGCTCAGGAGAGCATTGAATTTACCGCAGAGCAAGTTGCTAATGGTGAAGCAATCTATAAGGAAACCTGCCAGATCTGTCATGGCAGCCGTTTAAGTAACGGTCAATTTGGCACCCCACTGCGGGGCAGTTTTTTTAAAAACACCTGGAAGGGAAAAACCCTGGGTGAGCTGGTGCAAAATACCTACGAGAAAATGCCGCCGGACAATGTCATGTCCATGTCAATGCAACAATATACCGAAGTCATCTCTTTTATTTTATCCAGGAATGAAATTGAACCTGGGGACACTGCTATTGAAGGACATATCGAGACGCTGAACCTGATCCCTCTTCCCTGGCAGTAAATAGTGCCAGTAAACTATTTATCGTCATTAATAAAAATAATTCAGTAACTAGTCCCAACGGCCAACGATGCTGCCATCAGCTTTCACCGCGCCATCAAACTCGCCCATGGGAGAGCCGCTCACATGCTGACGCATACGCACTCTTACTTCATCACCAGCTTTGAAGGTTGACGGGTTATAGCCCTGACGCATAAGAATATTCGGAATCAGCCATTCCACGCTCCATTCGATTTGCTCACCATTTTCCTCTTCAACCATAACCTGAATCCAGGAATGCGGGTTCTTGAACTGAAACTCCTTCACCACCCCGGAAATCTCAATGGAAAATTCTTCAATCTGCCCCACTGTGGAATGATGAGCAAAAGATACCTGCCACGCCATTAGTATTAATGTTGCTACTGCAACAGACCCTGTAATTTTCAACAAACTTTTCATTCTGATAACCCTCAAGGAATATCTTTTAATTATTATCAAACTGATTAATAGTTAAGCACTTTGCCGTCTTCATCCAGTATCAGACTGCGCCCCTGATCATCAACAATAGCGCGATTATATTCGTTACATTCATAGTCAAAGATGCGTGTATTGGCGGCATCCTTGTAAAAGCGTTTTTCCACTATCCAGGGTTGTGTCAAAGCCAGCGGATCTTCCAGGGTGATTTCTACCAGCAAAAGGTCTTCTCCGTTTTCTTCGGTACGGCGGATACGTGTAGTGGCATGAGCCTGGTCACTCAGTACCAGTCCACTGCGATCCAGCACACTGTCGCCATCGCGCCAGCTTTTCAACGCGACGGTGCTGAACACTAAAGTCTGATTACCCGCTGCGGGCTCTCCTTCCCAATGGCCGACAGAATGCCCATAAAAATTATGCCAGCGTGCCTCTTCCGGTGGATGTTGCGTGCCGTCTGTATAGATACGCATGGTGGCACGGGTATGTTCGGCAAGAATCCAGGTTTGCTCTGGACGCACGACAAACTCCACAGGAGCCAGTGCGTTAAAGATGCGCGGGAAGCCATGAGAAATGCAACGTGTTAAAGGATCTGGAAAAAGCCCGGCATCGCGCAGCGCCAGATGTTCCTGATAAATGGCTTCCCATTCATCGTTATAAGGAGGATGCGCCCGAGTCCCCAGACCACTAACCCCTGACCCCGGCGTACTCGGATCGGCAGGCTGACCATTCAGGGTCCAGGTACCACGATCAAAAACAGTGCCGCCACGACGCGACCAGGTACCGCTCCAGTCCGGCAGGTTTTCAAAAGCCGGAAGATTGGCAGCAACAGCGCCATTCAAATTAATAAGTGATAGCAGAAAAATGGAAATTCCGAAAACCTGTGGTACAGACTTGTATTGAATGCTTCTCATACCTTCCCCCGAAAAATTTAGCCCTGTAATCCTATAACAAACACCGTGCTTTGATAAAGAGATAGAATTTTTTGATTTCTACTATCGATCCAGCGCGGATATTGGTTTTAGTAGGGACGCTTGCAACTTAGCAACTTTATTTTTTTAAGTTGCTAAGTTGCAAGCGTCCCTGAAGGGGGAGGTTTTCCCGGGCCTTGCGTTGCCGTACCTTATCTATTAA
This sequence comes from uncultured Pseudomonadales bacterium, assembly GCA_963925675.1. Taxonomy (GTDB): domain Bacteria; phylum Pseudomonadota; class Gammaproteobacteria; order Pseudomonadales; family Pseudohongiellaceae; genus Eutrophocola. Next base: position 26,694 of record CAWUSW010000065.1, on the reverse strand, counting down.
CACCGTCTTGCTTCGATCGGTAATTATCGTGCTGAGTAACATTTCGTCTGTGCCATTTCTTGCCGGCCATCCCAGGACGGTGACATTTTCGCCGACACTGGCAATATCACGTGGGTGGCCCGCGCGCTCCCAACGGCCTACATTCAAACTTTCAATGTGCCAGATTTCTTTACTGCCTTTCTCACCGGCTACTTCAACTGTCAGCTTGATATGCGGATTGGTAAAAGTGAAGGCTCTTATCATCCCCGTCAACGCTATCTTGTTATCAATGTCATAAATGGAAAAAGAATGATGAGCCTGAGCCTGATTGATCCACAACATCAGTAAGCAGCTAAGCAATATATTGAGTCTTATCATTGTTTTATTCCTATAGGCTTTTAAATATAACTAAACGTCCCTTCAGTGGATGAGTTGACATGCTTTTGTCAATAAACAGCAAAATGAGAACTGCACCTCAATTTTGCCGAAGTCAGATCTGCCTCTATAGAGGGACGCTACGGATTGAAAGTATCAGGTGGTTTATGAAAAGAAGTGATAATTAAAAATACTGTTAATGTGCGCCTTTGACCCAAGACTGCCTCTCATACACGCAGTATAAACATATCAATTAATAGCATTTTTCGGCTTGATTGGTTAACTTATGAGTATCGATTACCGGCATATTTCCTTGCCAGTAATTATGACTTTTCTTTTTTTGAAATATCAGCATCCTACTATGGCATTGTCATTAAGCCCCAGGCACCGAACAAGTAGTCCCCCGTCACTTAAGCGGCGCAAATTGTTGCAGCTAACTGCCCTCGGGGCGATGCTGGAAACAAGTCCCCTGCCCGCGTTTGCCCAGCTGGCACCAAGCTATGATCTCGGGATCCGTGCCCTGGCAGAAAACCTGTTTCTGCTAAGTGGTGCTGGTACTAATATAGTTGCACTTAACAGCCCTGAGGGCCTCCTTCTTACCGATGGCGGTTCTGCCCAATTCAGTGAACAGCTTTTTGATGAAGCCAGTACCCTCTCGACTACCGGCACTATCAAAACCCTGATCAATACCAACTGGCGCCATGAACACAGCGCTCTAAACGAAATCGTCAGTTCTGCACTCACGGAAATTATTGCTCATGAAAATACGCGTCTGTGGATGAGCAATACCTTCACTGTTGACTGGGAAAACCGCCACTACACACCCAGACCTGAACATGCCCTGCCCACCCGTACTTTCTATGAAACTGATGCTATTGAAACCGGCCTTGAAACTGTCGAACTTGGCGTGTTGCCCAGGGCGCATACCGATGGCGATATTTATGTGTTTTTCCGCAGCGCTAATGTGCTGGTAGTGAGCGACCTGCTGGCGGTGAATAGCTGGCCGATAATTGACTACAGTACCGGTGGCTGGATTGGCGGCATGCTCGATGCCAGTGAAGCCATTCTTGCTCTGGCTGACGAACAAACCCTGATCATTCCGGCCAGTGGCGAACCGCAGCAGCGCAGCGCCGTAATAGCGCAGCGGGATATGTGCCGCAATATTTTAGCCAAGGTGGAAATTGCCTATTCTGAAGCAAAAAGCTTTGAGGAGTTTCTGGCCACCAATCCGGCCCAGGCGTATAGCGCCGAACGTGGCGACCCTGAACTATTTCTGCTGCAAGTCTGGAAAGGGCTGGTGAATCACATTCGCTATACCCGGGATGTATATTTCGTATGAAAAAATTCTGCTCCCTCACATGCTTCTTACTGATAGTCACTACAGCCCCGCGCCTTCTGGCAGCGGAAGGTGAGAGCCACTGGGCAGTGCTCGATCAATTCTGCAACGATTGCCATAATTCTGAAGACTGGGCCGGGGAGCTATCCCTGGAACTATTCGATGCTGACTCCATCAGTCAGGAACCAGAAGTTTTTGAAAAAATAGTGCGCAAACTGCGCGGGCGCATGATGCCCCCTCCAGGCCAGGATAAACCCGGAGAAAATGACTATATAAATCTGGTCAGCTGGCTTGAAGGCGAACTGGATGGACAGCCGAATGTTATTCCTGGTTATGTGGATATGCGCAGACTTAATCGCACGGAATACCAGAATGTTATCGAAGACCTGTTTGACCTGGAGATTAATGCCGCTGATTTGCTGCCCAGAGATGATATGAGTGATGGTTTCGACAACATCGCCAGCGTGCTCAGTGAAACACCCTCATTTGTTGATCAATATGTTTCTGCGGCCCGCACGGTTGCCGCCATGGCGGTTGGTGACCCCGCCGGCAAAGCCGAAGTCACTTCCTATTATTCGGAAGGCGAAGTGAATCAATCCCGGCATGATGCGCGCATGCCCCTAGGGACTCGAGGCGGTATTGTTGCCGACCATTATTTCCCGCTGGATGGCATGTATGAATTCAGAGTAGACGGGCTGGTCACGGGTGACTATACCCCCGGTCTGGAATACAGGCACAAGGTACTGCTGTTTATCGATGACGAAGAAGTCTGGTCCCATGATGTGGGTGGTGATGCCGATATGCGAGAGGTTGACCAACAACTGGCACCGGCTATCGCAGAACTTAATTCTGCATTGCAGGGCATTATGATTCCGATAAGCGCCGGTCAGCATAAAGTGGCACTGACATTTATGGCGCGTTCATTGGTTGAAGCCGATGATATTTTTCAGCCATTCACACCCGGCGGTGGCGACAGCCGCATCATGTCGCCACGGCGCCTTGAAGTAGCCGGCCCTATTGAGGTTTCCGGCATTGGTAACACCGCAAGCCGGGAAAAAATATTTCTTTGCCAGCCTCTCAGTAGCAGTCAGGAAGCGGGCTGCGCTGAACAAATACTGGGCACCATTGCCGCCCGCGCCTTCCGTAGACCACTGCAAACTGGCGAGCTGGATATAACAATGGAGTTCTACCGACGGGGACGCGAGCTGGGCGATTTTGACCTGGGCATTCGCACCGGTTTACTACCAATTCTGGTAAGCCCGAAATTTCTCTATCGGGCAGAACCCCCACCTGCTGATTTGCCAGTGGGCATGACTTTCCCTTTGGATGACTATGCCCTGGCCTCACGTCTGTCCTTCTTTTTATGGAGCAGACTGCCGGACGAAGAGTTACTTTCTCTGGCGGAACAAGGCCGCTTGAGCGACTCCGGTGTAATGAATAACCAGATTCATCGCATGCTGGCAGATCCCAGGGCTGAAGCCCTGGTCAATAATTTCGCACGCCAGTGGCTGGAATTACAGGAACTGGAGGGCTTCAATCCTGACCCTCTGTTATTTCCAAACGTTGACAAGGAATTGCGCAACGCAGCGCAGCAGGAAGTGGAATTATTTTTGAGCCATATATTGCTGGGTAATCACAATGTGTTGGAGCTGTTGTCCTCACCAACAAGCTACATCAATGAGCGCCTTGCCCTGCACTATGATATTCCGGATGTTCAGGGTGACAGATTCCGTGAAGTCACACTGGATAATCCCAGTCGCCATGGGCTTTTGGGTAAAGCCGCGGTGCTGATGGTGACCTCCTATCCCAATCGTACTGCACCAGTGTTGCGCGGCGCCTGGATTCTGAGCTATCTAACCGGGACGCCACCGGCAAATCCCCCGCCTGATGTTGAAGCGTTCCCGGAAAACGAAGCCGGCTTGCCAGCGCGCACTGTGCGGGAGCGACTGGAAACTCACCGCGCCAATCCGAACTGTAATGGTTGCCACGGCCTCATGGATCCTCTGGGCTTTGCCCTGGAAAATTTCGATGCCGTGGGCGGTTGGCGGGAGAAAGACATTGATGCAGGTGAATTGATAGACTCCAGCGGCGAGCTGGTAGATGGCACGCCGGTCAATAACCCTACGCAACTGAGTCAGGCACTTATAAACAGACCTAACTTGCTGGTGCAGACCCTGACGGAAAAACTGATGACTTTTGCTTTGGGCCGACGTGTCGCTTATTTTGATATGCCGACAGTGCGTCGTATCGTCACTCAAGCTCAGGAGAATGATTATCGCTTCTACTCCATTGTGGAAGGCATTGTGAATAGTGAAGCTTTTCGCTATCAGACAGTGGTCGATAACGAACAGGTTCTGGCAGCCGAATAGTCAAATGATAGTAGTAGACAGTTAATAGATAGCTAATAGATATTTAATTTAAGCGCTCAGGAGGAAAGCATGTTTCTTTCCAAAAAATATTTATCGCGCCGCCATGTATTGAGAGGCATGGGCTCCAGTATTGCCCTGCCCTTGCTTGACGCCATGATTCCAGCGGCAACAGCTTTGGCACAGACGGCTGCCAATCCTTTCCCGCGCCTCGGATTTATTTATCTGCCCCATGGCGCCGTGGCAGGCAAATGGGCGCCTGATGCAACAGGAAGAGACTTTGAGTTCAATCAAATCCTCAAGCCACTTGAGCCCTACCGGGACCAACTCTCAATTGTTTCCGGCCTTGATAATGCCACTGCCAATGGGCCTGTGCATGCTATTACACCTGGCACCTGGCTAAGTAGTGTCTCACCACGTCGAAGTCATGAGCCACTTGGCGGGATTACTGCAGACCAGATTGCGACCCGGCATATTGGCCAAAATACACCGCTACCTTCCATAGAAGTGGCCACGGAAGAAAGCGGTGGCGCTGCCGCTTGCGACAGTGGCTATGGCTGCACCTTCTCAACCACTATTTCAGTACGTACGCCTACTCAGCCATTACCTATGGAATTTAACCCGCGTAAACTGTTCCAGAAACTGTTTGGCCAGGGCGATACGGTAGAAGAGAGAATGCTCCTGTCCCAGCAATTTACCAGTATGCTGGATGTGGTCACTGGTGAAGCGGCAACATTGAAACAAAAATTGGGTGCTCGCGATGCGCAACGTATCGACACCTACCTGGACAGTGTTCGTGAAGTAGAACGACGCGTTCAGAACATAGAGAAGCAGGATTTATCCCACATGGTACTGCCAGATGCACCTGCCGGCATTCCGCGCAATTTCCCTGATCATATTAACCTGATGTTTGACATGATTGGTCTGGCACTGGAAGCCAATATGACCAATATCTATACCTTTATGATGGCCGCAGAAGTCAGTGATTTAACCTACAACCACATCGGTATCGCTGAAGCCTTTCACCCGCTGTCTCATCATCAGGAAAATCCGCAAAAGCTGGAGCGACTGGCACAGGTGCAAACCTGGCACACTGAAGTGTATGCAAAGTTTCTCGACAAGCTCGCCAACATGCCTGATGGCGACGGTAGTATGCTGGATCACAGCATCATGCTTTATGGTAGCAATATGAGTAACAGTAATTCACACAGTCATATTGATTTACCTCTGGCAGTACTTGGCGGCGGTGCCGGGGCCCTGTCCGGCGGCCAGCATGTGCGCTACCCGGTCGGTACGCCCATCTCCAATCTGGTGCTTACATTACTTCAACGCGCTGGTGTTCCGGTCGACTCGCTGGGCGATAGCAGCGGCGAAATCAGCGAAGTTTAATAAACAGCTTAATGAACACTGTGATAAAAAATCCGATGAAACTTTTCCCCCTCATAATTTTGCTGGCAATGTGCAACTGCCTGCCTGCACAAGCCGATGATTTACTTGATGCGGCAAAATCAGGTGATGTATCCACTGCCTTGTCCCTTATCAACAATGACAATGTTAATACCAGTGACAATACCGAAACCACGGTTTTGCATTGGGCTGTCTATAACGATCAACCGGAACTGGTCGCGGCTTTAATAGCAGCAGGAGCAAATACAGACATGACCAATAAATATGGTGCTTCACCTTTGGGCGAGGCGGCAATTACAGGTAACCCCGGGGTGATTGAAATGTTGCTGGCGGCAGGTGCCGATCCGGATGTAAGTAATCCCGAGGGACAAACGGCGCTGATGGTATTGGCGCGTACGGAAAATATTGAGGCCGCAAAAATACTGCTTGAACATGGCGCCGATCCGGATTTAAGGGAAAACTGGAAAGCACAAAACGCATTGATGTGGGCGGCCGCACGGGGCCGGCCAGAAATGATTCGTCTGTTAAGCCGTTATGGCGCAGACCCCAATGCTCGCGCTCGTATTAATGACTGGAAACGGCAGACCACAGTTTTCCCCCGGTCAAAATATCTCCCTGCTGGCGGCCTCACCCCCATGTTGTTTGCCGCTCGAGAAGGCTGCCTGCTATGTATTATGGCCCTGCTGGAAGCCGGTGCCGATATCAACATGCCGGATCCCGATGAAATCACGCCTCTGTTAATGGCAATGCTTAATGCAAGATTTGATATTGCAAAATACCTGATTGAACAGGACGCTGACATCAATAAATGGGACAGGTATGGACGCACACCGCTGTATTCAGTGATTGATTATAAAACTTTGCCTACTGGTGGCAGACCTGACCGACAATCAACTGATGACACACGCCCGGCCGAGCTGGTTGCCCTGTTGCTTGAAAAAGGTGCCAACCCCAATGCGCAACTGAAATTATTACCGCCACATCGTAATGTGGTGGATGACCGTGGCATGGATTTAACCCTGACCACTGGTGCCACTCCCCTGATGCGCGCGGCACGCGCAGGGGATACTGAATCTGTTGCCTTGTTACTTGAGCATGGGGCGCGTACCGATATTCGGCAGCTGGAAAGAGTCACTGCACTAATGACGGCAGCAGGTTTGCGCCACTACAGCATCGATACCCGAGGCAAGTATGCGACAGAAGAAGATGCTGTGGCTTCTGCACGTCTGATTCTTGAAGCAGGAGTGGATATCGACGCTGTAGAGCATTTTGGTCAGAGTGCACTGCATGGCGCTGCCTATCGTGGCTGGAACGATATGGTACTACTGCTAGTGGAATTCGGTGCCGATTTGTCCATCAAGGATGTGGATGGTTTCACCCCGCTTGATGCTGCACTGGGAAATATTCGTGGCATGGGACGGGAAGCCAGCCTGACAGTTGTTAATGAAGATACCGCACGACTGTTAGAGAGCCTGGCATTGAAAACACCATAAATCTGTTAAGTCTTATAAACGAATTATGCGCCAGGCAATTGATGTAATGCCATCCACTTCACCACATCAGCATGTTGTACCAGTCCTTTTGCCTGGCCATCCTTTACCACCAGCATTGGTTCGTCGCCGGCTTTTATCAGCGTATTAATGGCATCTTTGGCCCGGGTCGTCGGTTCCAGACATTCCATCGTCTCTATAGAACTCATCACCTCTCCCAGCTTAAGGTTCGCCCGATTTTCAATCGGCAGATGACTAATCTGGAAAAGATTAAGCGCCCCTACCAACTTTTCATTAGCGGTCACTGGCCAAAGCCTTTGATTGCTACGCAACAGATAGTTATCGATAAATTCCGTGAGGGACATACCGGCATCGACAGTTTCAAAGTGAGTGCGCATCAGGTCGGCTATTGTGAAAGCACCCAGAGTTTGATCGGTGACCAGCTGCTTGTAACTCATGGTAGCCAGGTTAGACAGGAACCAACCAATAAGTATTGACCATAAACTGCCCAGGCCTTGCCCCTGAAGTAATCCCATTACTCCCGTGGCCATCAAAAACCAGCCGAAGTAGCGACCAACGTTGGAGGCCCAGAGGGTAGCCTTGCGCTGATCACCGGTGATAGCCCAGATACTGGCGCGAAATACCCTGCCACCATCCATGGGAAAACCGGGGATCATATTGAAGATGGCCAGCAACAGATTGATGGAGCCAAGCCAGAACAGTGCTGTAGCCACTGGGCCAAGATTGGTCAGCACACTCAGATCACCACTTCTCACCGTTGCGGCCACATTCATGTCACCTGCCAGATAAAACGCCAGATTACTGCAGATAATGGCGATTAGCAGGCTCATCAGAGGCCCGGCGATGGCAATCATGAATTCATGCTTGGGACGATCAGGCTCGCGACTAATTTCGGCAACACCACCGAAAAGAAATAGTGTGATACGTGGTACCGGTATACCCAGGTACTGGGACACCACGGAGTGGGAAAGTTCGTGCGCCAGCAATGACGCAAAAAAAGCCAGCCCGGACAGCAGCGCCGTGCCCCAGACCATGGCCGGCGTCCACTCCGGATGCCAGCTGGTGTAAACCCCGTTACCCAGGCTAAACACGATCAGCGTGAAAATAATGATGACGCTGATATCCAGCCGGATCTCGATGCCAAATATGGTACACAGTGACAAGCTGTGAGCGTTGTCTGCCTTGTTCCCCTGAGCCGGGTTGTGCGTGCCTTGCTTATTCATAGTTCGCCTGATTGAGCCTGTATCTGTTAATCGTAACATGCCTGCCAGTTGCATCTGATGAAATTACTGATTCAAATTAACAGCATAGAAACATTTGAGCGCCCAACGCTGCAATCGTTTGTAGAAACAAAAACAGGCAAATTCACAAGGCCTATTTGGATTTTGAGACTCAGGACTGGCACAGGAAGGAAACTGCCAAGTCCAAGGCCGTAACTTGAGTCTGGACTCCCTCGTAATGAGCGTTTATTCTTTCCATACATTACCCGTTCAGAGATTTAGAAATGAAATTATTAGCCAGCGCCATAATTGTTCTCGCAGCGGCCGTACATTTCGGCACACCTGTATTCGCTCATCACAGCCAGGCCATGTTTGATACCTCCCAGGAAATCCTGATCGAAGGAACTGTCAAGCGCTTTGACTGGGTCAATCCGCACATGTATCTGATTGTCGAAACCACGGGGCCCGATGGCGAGCCCGCGCTGGTTGAAGGCGAAGGCCTGGCGATTACCCAGGCACTCGTCGATGGCCTTAACCGGGAAGCTCTGCAGCCCGGCACACCAGTAGTCATGCGCGCAAACCCCAATCAAGGTGGCTGGGGCAAACAGGTTCGCATTCTCGACGTCACCACACAGGACGGTGAGATTCATCCCTTTTATAAAGAGAGCAATCGAAACCGCAGACTGACGCCAGCGCAATCCCTTAACGGCCGCTGGGCACCCAACCGAGCGGCGATTGGCGCAGGTTTCGGAGCCATGGCGCGTTTCCCGTTAACACCGGAAGCCCGCGCCATTCAGGCGGAACTGCGTGATGATGGGCTTTGTCTGGTTGAACCCGTCCCGTTCCTTGCAATACTCGACGAAATGCGCTCAATCGAGATTGGCGTAGACGAGGTTGTGATTCACTTTGATAATTCGGGCGACCATGTCGTGCGCACCATCACTATGGACGCAGAGCATCCAGCAGACCTGCAACCCAGCCATCACGGACACTCAGTTGGCTGGTGGGATGGTGATACGCTAGTGATCGATACCATTGCCTACGAGCCAAACAGCTCTGGCCTCGGTGGCAGCGTGCCATCGAGCGCGAGCAAGCACACAGTGGAGCGCTTAACGCTCACCGAGCAACGTACTCGCTTGCGTTACGAAATTACTGTGGACGATCCGGTCTATCTCACCGAACCTGCCACATTAGCGCAGCAATGGGATCATCGCCCCGACATTGATTTCTCGCCCGTTGCTGAAGTTTGCAACGATGAAGTTGCTGCACGGTATCGCGATCACGTACCGGAATAGCCATAGGGACGCTTGCAGCCTAGCAACTTATAACCCGCATGCATTTTCTTAAATTGCTAAGTTGCAGGCGCTCCTTTCACATGATTTATCAGTGTCTGTTTTCTGGTCTGGCCCCACTTTGACGGACCACCTCATTAAGGCACAATCATGTGCCAGGAGGTGGAAAAATGGCAAGACGAAAGAGGTATAGCACAGAGTTTAAGCAACAAGCACTAAAAAGAGCAAACGAACCGGGCGTTACAGATGAGTGGTTTGTTAGCACAACTTCAGGAGATCCAATGCGTTACACAGACAACGAGAAACATCCTGATCTTTATCGCACTACGCGAATTATAACGTCCGCAAAGGTTTTAAAGCGCAATCTTGATCTGTAAAAAAGTTAACAAACCGTAGCATTGGAACGTCGCTGTAAGGTGCGCCGTCCAATGTGCTTAGCGTTATGTGTACAATAGTATGGAAAAGTCACTGGACTAAGGCATCGACTCATCCTGCAGAGGTGATGCTACTTAGTAAAAAGCGATAGTGATGTAAACTAAATTAGGGGTGAAGTATTGCAAACTGTAGTTAAGAAATGGTTCCAAGACAAGGAATCTGGTTTTCTGGATAACGGGGGCGGCGCAGATATAATGGTACACAAGGCTGACCTTGTTAATTGTCAGTTTTTGAAAGTTGGTGCCATAGTTGAGTTTGAGTGTCACTCAGATAAGCGAGGATTAATTGCCAAAAAGGTTAAGCTTTCGAATCACAAGCGGGCGCAACATGTAAATCGAGGCAAGAAACCATATCGCCCGGGAGTCATGGTTTAAGTAATTTATCTGGGATTGGAATATTGAGCCCTTGTCATTAAGCGATGTCCCCACAGAGCACGGCGTTATATTATTAATACACATACCATTTATACCCAAATTTACGTAAGAGAATTCTAATGGCAAAACCTAATTACTCATTCGAAAAGAAGCAGAAAGAAATTGCAAAAAAGAAGAAAAAGGAAGAAAAGCTACTAAATAAAATGACTAAAGGTGCTAAAGGTGCTGAAGAAGATCAATCCCCATTAGCTGGCAATGTAGATACTACTATTGATAGTAATGGCTAGTGTTGGAATATCATTATCTCGATTTCCAAATGGTAAATTGGAATCGTGATATCTATAGATATTTCACCGTAACAACTATGTGGATTAACATCACCACTCATGTGCATGACCCGGTATATTTTTCAACGCCGTTGATTGTAAGCACAGATGTAAAACAACTGGCTAACCGACGTGGGTGGGACCCGACAGCATGTCCCGCAGAGTTGTGATCATGGTGTCTGTTATCTGTACTTGACCGCAAAGTCTATTGATCCTTAGCTAATATTTTAAAAATCAGGAAAACTCCATGCACATTACTCTTTATAAAATTTCTTTTACCCGTCTTTTGCTTTGCATCTTTCTAGGTTCTTCCCTGGCCTCGACTACTGCCCTTGCTCAATGGATTGGCTATCCAACGCCAGGCGTACCGCATAAAGCTGATGGCAGTGTAGAGATGAATGCACCAACACCAAGAATGCCCAGTGGCAAACCGGATCTATCCGGAATCTGGATTGCAGACCGTACACCCGAGGGCGAAGAAACGCGCAGCGATGTGGGCAACCTGTCTTCCTCACGCCACATGGCAAATCTTGGCGTGGACTTACCGGACGGCCTACCCTATCAACCCTGGCTGGTGCCGATTGTTAAAGAACGCACAGACAACCTGGCTCTGGATGATCCCCATATACGCTGCTTACCTGACAACTTCCTGCGCGCTTACGGACTTCCGCACTTGCTGAAGTTTGTGCACACAGCCGACCTGCTGCTGGTACTCAATGAAATGAATGCCGGCTACCGACAGGTGTTCACCGACGCACGCCCCTTACCGGAAGAGCCTACACCTTCCTGGCAGGGATATTCGTCGGCACACTGGAATGGCGATACACTGGTGATCGATACCATCGGCGTGCGCGACGATTCCTGGATCGACTGGAATGGCAGCGTACTCACAGAAACGGCGAAAGTACGTGAAGAAATAACCCGCCTGGACTTTGGTCATCTGGAAATCAAGGTAACTGTCGATGATCCCCGCGCATATACAAAACCATGGTCTGCCACTTTGCGTCAGCGCATCGTTGTGGATGCAGAGTTAATTGACGAGATCTGCCTGGAAAATGAGCAGTTTGTCGAACGTATGAACCTTCCTTTATAAGAAGCAAAAAATTCAGGAACTAACATGAAAAAAATTATTCAGAAAAGTATTTTTGTCATTATTGCCACTCTATTTTTTTTCGCAGGCAAAGGCTATGCACACCATTCATTTCCTGCGCAGTATGATGCCTCTAAAACAATCACCCTGAACGGTAAGGTCACGGACGTTGAGTGGACCAACCCGCACATCTTTATCTATGTGGATGTTGCTAATGAAGACACTGGCATAGTTGAGAACTGGGCGCTGGAACTGGGTGGACCTAACGCCCTGCTGCGCGCTGGCTGGAAACGTAACTCGCTAAAAACGGATGATGTCATCACTGTTGATGGAGCGCTGGCAAGGGATGGCAGCAATCTGGTGAACGCCACATCAATCGTTCTCGATGCAACAGGTAAACGTATGCTTACAGCTTCAAGCCGGGATTCGAATGCCGAATAAAAGCAGAAAGAAAAAACTGCTATTGTTTCGGCAGCACCCTGCCCTGATTTAAAATCCCTTTGGGATCCAGCGCCTGTTTCAAACCTTGCATCAGGGCAATCTCTTGCGGCGTACGGGAATGATGCAGATATTTAATTTTTTGAACGCCAATGCCGTGTTCAGCGGACACTGAACCACTAAAATCACCCACCACTTTATAGACAATGGCATAGATAGTTTTTATATCATCAGGGCTGCCTGTGTGACACAGAAAATGCAGATTACTGTCAGCAATATGACCGAAGACCAGTATTTTCGCCTTGGGTAATTCAGCGCTTACTTCTTTATCTACCTGTTCCAGGAAAGCTTCCATAGAAGATATCGGCACACTGATATCAAAATTGGCGCACCCTTTAATAAATGCAGAAATTTCACCCACGCCATCACGAATTTTCCAGAAGCCTTCTCTGTCCTTTTCCGAGTTAGCAATAAGTGCATCAACGACCAAGCCATCTTCCATGGCTGCCGCTAATGTATTTTCAAACATCTCCTTATCTTTTTCTGCATTACTACCTTCGAGTTCGGTAAGCACATAAATCGGGTAGCGTTGATCCATGGGCGAATCGATGCCATCTACATTGTCGGTAATAAAATGAAAGTAGGATTCCCACATAACTTCAAAAGCACTGAGAGAACCGCCAAAATCAGCCGTTAATTTATGCATCAGGCTCACTACATCCTTGAAATTATCCAGGGCCAGCAGTGCCGTACAGCGACTTTTGGATTTCGGAAATAAGCGCAACACTGCCCTTGCCACAATTCCCAATGTGCCTTCCGTTCCGATAAACAGATGTTTAAGATCATAACCCGCATTGTTCTTCAGCATTTTATTCATCGAAGAAATGACAGTGCCGTCGGCCATCACTGCCTCCAGACCCAATACAAGATTGCGCGTCATGCCAAAACGTAATACCTGATTACCGCCAGCGTTTGTAGAGATATTGCCGCCAATATTACAGGTGCCTCTTGCGCCCAGATCCAGAGGAAAAATAAATCCCGCGTCATCGGCAGCTTCCTGGATTACCTGTAACGGCGTGCCGGCTTTTACCGTCATGGTCATGGCATCTACATCAAGCTCCTCTATACCGGTCATTCTTTCCAGGTTGATGGCAATCTCGCCTGACTTTGGAATGCCGCCGCCGGTGAGCCCGGTCAAGCCACCCTGCACCACTACATGCTGATCATTTTTATGACACAGCGCTAATATTTCTGACAGCGCCTGAGTCGTCGCCGGTCTGGCTACCGCGCCTGGAACGCCGGGCGCATCTGCCGACCAGTCATGCTGGTATTTTTCCGAAATACTGTCACCCAGTAATACATCAGTATCCTGTAAGGCTTGTAATTCTGTAATCAATTGCTGCATTGCCTGTTCCGCTTAAATATTTTTTTATCAGTTATTTATTTGAGCCTCTGCTCAATGGTTTGCTTGTCTGTAAGCTGATAGACCACATCGGCTTTATCCGGAACAGTCTCCAAACCATGGCGCGTCACCCGCTCATAATGTTGAATAAAACGCTTCAGTTGTTTTGACGACATAATGTGTTTGTAATCGATCGACCCGCTGTTTTCATTCTGAATTTTTTCCAGCAGCTTATCTTCCTGATTTTGTCGCCATTCATACACTTTTTCAAATGACGGGGCCTTTAACATAATCAGATAATCGATCAGCTTATTAACTTCACCATAGTTTTCCCGGATTGCCGTATTTACATATTGTCGCCAGGTTCCCTCACTGTCCTCAAGCGCTTCAAGATCGTTAACCGGCTCAGTTAACCGGGTCTCTTGCTGTGCTTCTACCGAGAGGCACCAACCTTCCAGGACGATCACATCCATCGGAGCATGCACAGATTGCCACTGCCGCTCCGGCAATCTGTCATCGAGCGCTTTATCAAAGCGGGGAACGGCAACCTCTCCGAAATTTTTCAAGTCCTGAATAGTCTTAATAGCCAGAGATACATCATGGGTACCAGGAACGCCCCGGGTGGCCAGCAAAGGATGGATTGACTTGCCCAGCGCCTGTCTTTCCTTATGGGTGAGATAAAAGTCATCAATGGAAAGGTTGATACAACGCAGGCCAAGCATCTTGTGCATCACCAACACCAGCAATGCTGCCAGAGTAGATTTACCGCTGCCCTGGCAGCCACTTACTCCAATCACATAAGTGCCCTGGTGAGACGAAACATTTTGCAGAACTTCGTCCACCATCGGCAGAAACCAGTGTTCGACCGCCTGAAAATAATCTTCGGGTAATTGCTCCTCCTTGATGAAGGATTCTATAAAGGGTACTAGTGCGGGATTCATGAAATTCTATGATCTTCTAAAACTGCTAATGTTGCCATTGTAGCAGATGTTCTTTATGCTTCTTGCGCCCTGATCAACTAAAATAATAATCATGCCAAAGCCATTTTTCCGCTCTTTTTTGCTGTTATTTTTAACGCTCATTTTTAGCTCTCTGAGCAATGCTGCTGATAATAATGAGCAAACCCGGGTGATCATTCTTGGTACAGGTACACCTGTTCCCGATGCCCAGCGCACAGGACCTGGCGTAGCCATTATTACCAATGGCGAAGCCTATGTATTTGATGCCGGTGGCGGTATGGTAAAACGGGCCACACAAGCATGGGGCAATCTTGGCATAGCCGAGTTGTATCCTCAGGATATCAAGTATCTGTTTATTACCCACATGCATAGCGACCATATCCATGATATTGCCGAGTTGGCCGGTCATCGCTGGTGGGGGCGCCAGCAAAGACTCTCTGTTTTCGGGCCAAGAGGGCTTTCCGATTACGTGGATAATATGAATAAGATGCTATCTATAGAAGCTGATATCAGAGCTGCCGGTACACCAGAACAACTGGTCACTGATCGTTACGGTTACCAGGCAAACGCGACAGAAATTGAAGAGGGTATTGTCTTTACCAATGACGATATCTCTGTGGAGGCTTTTACCGTCCCCCATGGTGAAATCAAGCCAGCTTTTGCTTACAAAATTACCACTGCAGACAAAGTCATCGTCATCTCCGGAGACACCACCTTCAGCAACTTACTGGCCGAGAAAGCCAAAGGCGCAGACCTGCTGGTTCATGAAGTCTATAGCGGCGACTTGCTGGGCCAGCAATCTGAATTTTGGCAGGATTACCACGGCAAATCCCACACCAGTGCCGAGCAAGTTGCACAAATTGCCAATCTCGCCAAGCCTCGACAAGTGGTGCTGACACACATCCTGTTTTTCAGCGCTACTGAAGAAGACATTATTGCCGAAGTAAAACGGACTTACGCAGGTGAAGTTGCCATGGCGAACGACCTGGATGAGTTTTAAATAAGCCCCTGATGGATTTATCAGCCCAGCAAGAAGTCACTGCCGCCATTGTCAACTATGGAAACTACAAAGATACTGCCGAGCTGGTAACTTCAATTAAAGACCAGGTCAACAACATCATTGTTGTCGACAATAGCAGGGACATTGACCCCGCTTCTTGCGCATTTGAAAACACGTCCCTTATAAGGCCGCCTGAAAACATTGGCTTTGGAGCAGCCGTTAATCTCGCTGCGCAACAAACACAGACGCGCTGGTTATTAATTCTCAATCCGGATGTGCGACTGCAGGGCAATTGTCTGCAACTGCTCCTGAATGCTTCCAGAGAGCTCAATGCGCCCTTATGCGGCCCACGTTTCTACTGGGATGATGAATGTACTCTGCAACTGCCTCCAGCCCTTGGGCATCCTTTATGGCTGCTTTCTGACCAGCATATTGCTAATAGCAATCAGGCAGAGCGCTCCGATCTCGGCACTCTGGCAATAGCCCGCCATGTTCGCTTCTGGAAAGAAAGCGCACCGTTCAGTGAAGCGGTTCTTTCAGGTGCCTGCATGCTTGTCGACAATCAGTGGTTCAGACAGCACAAAATGCCGATATTCGATGAAGATTTTTTCCTTTATTACGAGGATACGGATTTGTGTGGACGCCTGATGTGCAAAGGGGTTATGCCGATTTGCGTTGCCGAGGCGACAGCAGTGCATTACTGGAATCAATCTGCGGAACCGCCAGAAAGTAAAGCCAGCCTGATGAGCGCCAGCGAGAAAATATTTCTTAAAAAATATTATCCGAATGGTCCGCCACCTTTACCCCGCTGTACTAAAAAGGAAGAATTTATTGACCTGGGAAAAATGAGTTCAGCGCCCAAATTAGTATTACCTGACGAAGCAAGGCACCTTGATATAGGCGTTCAGGATGACTTCATTGTCTTTGTCCGTGCCAATCTTGAGCCACCGGCATTTACTTTCAGTAAATCCATGTGGCAGCGCCTCAGGGATGGCGGTTATTATCTGCGGGCATTAGATAGCTCAGGCCAAAACCTGAATTTCTGGAAATTTGAAAAACAAACAAATACCTGAGGGAGCAAAACGTGTAATGAACAAGACATTTGTGATTCTGGCTTGTCACCGAAGCGCCTCAAGCCTGGTTGCCAAAGCGCTTCACGAAGCAGGCGTACATATGGGGGATGAGCTTCTATCTGGTCTGCCTGACAATCCGGAAGGCCATTTTGAAGACATGGATTTTCTGAGGAAAAATGTTGAAATTCTGGGCGGAGATAACTGGAAAGACGTTAACAAATCATTAAACGATGCTGATACCCAGGCCCTGATCAACAATAAAAATAATAAACCGCTCTGGGGCTGGAAAGACCCGCGCACTTCATTAACCATAGATAAATATTACCAGCACCTGGAGGATCCAGTGATTGTGTCCCTGTTTCGCAAGCCAGAACTGGTGGCAAAAAGTATGGCAGAGCGTGGGGATATTGGAGAAGAAGAAGCCCTGCAATTGGCAAAGGCATACAATAAAAAGATTATTGATTTTCTAAGTAAGAATTTTCTATAAGCCTATAAATTAACATATCGCAATATAACTGGTATAAACACTGCACCTAAATAAATAAAGGAATAAATCTTCTATGAACTCAACCTTTGTATTATTGAAACGGGCTTCATTGCTCCTTGTCTCTTGCCTCTTACCTTTTGCCTCGGCTCATGCCCAGCGCGATATTTCCTTCAGCGGCCCCTATCCAACAGCACCAACCGGATTGGAAAATTTGCCTCTGGGCGAAGGTCCCTGGACCTATCCCACAGCAGAAGGAATGAATATCAAAGTCTCCGTGGTTGCCAAAATGGAATACCCCATGGCGCTGGAGTTCCTGCCAGACGGAAAGCTTCTGGTCATTACTCGTCGCGGCGAAATGTATGTGATCGAAAATGGTGAATTGCAGCAAGACCCGATTATGGGTGGGCCGCCTTCAGTATTTGCCGGCGAATCCGGTGCCGGTGGTACCTCACACGGTTATATCGATCTGGTGAAACATCCTGATTTTGAAAATAACCAACTGCTTTATCTTAGCTATACCAAGCCCAAACCCGAAGGTACCAATAATGTCGCCATTGGCCGGGCACGCTGGAATGGCAACTCTCTGGAAAACTTCAGTGATATTTTTGATCCGGGTCCTGGTGTGGCCGGTGTTTCCCGTTTGGCTTTTGGCCATGACGGCAAACTCTATGCGACCACCAATGGCACTGACCCACAGTCACTTAATACCTTGGGTGGTAAAGTCATTCGCTTGAACGATGATGGAAGCGTGCCCCTCGACAATCCTTTTGTCGGCCGCAATGATGCCCGCGGGGAAATTTATTCCTATGGCCATCGAGGCGCTCTGGGCCTGGCTATCCATCCTGATACCGGTGCCATATTCCAGAATGAAAATGGCCCCAATGGTGGCGATGAGCTCAACCTGATCAAGCCAGGGTTTAACTATGGCTGGCCTCTGGTTAGTCTCGGCAGAACCTATCCGGGCCCCTGGCAGACTAACGATCGTCCCACCCATGCGATCTTCGAGCCACCCCTGGTTTACTGGACACCGGCTATTGCTGTCTCAGGCATGCTGTTCTACACCGGTGACGCCCTGCCTGCCTGGAAAGGCGATATCTTTGTTGGCGCACTGCGTACCGGCGAAATTCCCGGCACAGGTCACATGGAACGCATCATGATAAACCGCGACTACCAGGAAGTCCGCCGCGAATCGCTGATTACAGACCTGCACCAACGGGTACGCGATGTTGAAATGGGACCGGATGAATTTATTTACCTGGCAACAGAACAACGTGATGGCGCCATTCTGAAAATAGAACCGGCAGATTAAAACCGCATTAAAGATATAGGATAAAAGAAAAAGGGGTGCTATTTAGCACCCCTTTTTTACCTTTAACACCAGCATTGATTTGCTAATCTTTGTAGGAGCGGAAAAATCCCTTAAATACCTGCAGGCAAATATCATCTATCAGTGCGTAATTTGAGTTTTATCTATATTTCAAAGGATAAACAACCGCGAAGGACAGAGCACCTTTCTTTCGGGACTGAAGTCCCTCCTACATTGATTCGCTATCCCTTGTAGGAGCGGTTTCAACCGCGAAAAACAAAGCCCCTTTCTTTCCGGCGTCCTGCGGACACCTTGTCGGATGACGCTGCGCTTTTCCGACCTACATTCTTTCCACTTGTAACTTGTAACACCAGTTGTTATTCAACAAGCTCCGCCCTGCCCGTCACCGGATTATCATAATGATAGGGAGGCAGAAAAGCCTTCGGATACATCTCAAACTCCATTGACGGGGGTTCATCTGGCGGGTTGCTTGCGGTTATTCCTGGTGGTGTGGAACGGGTCAGGTTGATCCAGCCGTCATCGGTGCCAGCGAAATAGGTGTTGATTTGCTGATCCTTGAACATCATCCACTGACCATCACGCTTCACATAAATATTTTCGTAGGTGCCGCCCATAAAGCGTCCCTGGTTACCAAAAGAGCCCATCATACTGAATGCTCTTGAGCGCAGTCTGGCGGTCTGGCCATCGTCTTCTACATGTATCACTGGCTGGTATTGCATATGGTTATGCAACTCCCCCGGCAATTCATCCTGAATACCATAAAGATTCAAATTACGTCGTATGCTGGCGGCTCCCCGATAGACACCGCGCATGGCGATTTCGATAGTGCCATCTGAGGCAAAAATACCGGTAAGTTCATCCCATTGATTACGCGCCAGGTAATAGCCGTAAATGGTTTGCAGGCGCTCAATATGATCAGCATCTTCAAGACGGTCAAGCCGGTGATCCATCGCGTCAAGTTCAGCCAGAAGGTCTTCTGCAGTCTGGGGTGGTACAAACGAGACAGTTAGTTGCGCAACATTGGGCGCCGTCACAGGGTTGTCATAATGAAATGGCACAACATACACCGCCGGGTAATTCTCATAATCTACCGATGCCGGACTGTCTGGCGGAAATTCTGTACTGGCTTCAGATCTGGGCAGTGCTGTCACCTGCCAGCCATCATCAACCGGGGTGCGCATGGTGGAGTACAGGTGCAACTTGCTGATTTTCCACACACCATTTTCCTTGATGTATGCATTCTCATAAATGCCCGTACCCCAGAGATGACTGACGCGTAATTCAGCTTCTTGGGAAAAATGATGCCAGCGCCCTTTTGCCGTCCCGTCAGGAGAAACATGGATTACAGGCTGTAATTGCATGTGGTCATTGAGAATACCTTCCTGGGGACCTTCTGCACCCATGCGCTGGAAGTATTCAAGTATTCTGGCTTTTCCGTCATAGACGCCTTCACCACCGTGCTCAACTGTCGCATTATCTGCAAACAGATCTGCGGCCTGTGTCCATTGATGCTTGTCGATATAAAAACCAAAAATACGCTGCAGATTTTCTATGTCATTTTCATCTTCCAGCAACTGGATTTCCAATTCTGTTGCAGCAATTTCTGCAGCCAGGGAATTCAAATTATTCTCCTGTGCAAAGCTGAGACAAGAGACAAGAGGCCAGAGGCAAGCAAGCAGTAATCTGAAAATATTCATTACCCCTCTCCTTCTGCGGCTTCGACAGGCACATAACGGCCCACAGGATTATCAAAATGGAAAGGCGGCAGAAAGGTTTCTGGCCAGGAACCAAAAGAGTCTCTCTGTGGTTCATCAGGCGGAAATTGCGGGGATACATAGATTCCCTTGGTGACATCTTCGTTCAGTCCCCAGCCCCCTTCATAGGGCACCATGATGGTCTGGTACCAACGTAATTTGCTGATTTTCCAGACCCCATTGTCTTTCACATATTCGTTTTCATAGGGCCCTTCACCCCACATGGCTGACTCCTGGTAACGCCCTGTGAGAATAACTGCCCGCCAACGTCCTTTCGCCGACATCCCATCCTCAGATAAAGTTATAACCGGCATCAACTGAAAATGCTCATTGAGCTGCCCCTCTTCCAGGCCTATCCGGTTATCACCCAATCGATAAAGATATTCACGAATTCGGTCCTTGCCGCGATACAGACCATCTCTTGCATATTCCACGCTGGCATCATCACTGAACAAATCAGTGAGCTCATTCCACATCGCCTCATCAAGGTAATAGCCATAGGCTGTTTGCAGGCGTTTAATATCATTGCCATCTTTGATGCGTTGCGCCCTGGCCTGCAAGGAATCAAGACGAGACTGCAAGGCACTGACATCGGAATCACTGCGGGAAGATTCCTGCACAGAGCTGGCAGTAGAGTCAGATTGATCACTACATGCACTAATTGTTAGCAGGACTGGAAAAATTGCGATAAGAAGTTTATTGCCAAACATATGCTTTCCCGTGTTATTTCTGACTCTTATTGGAGTAATTATTCAGATTATCTTTTAGTTAACCCTTGATTTACTCTGAGCTTTTTCCCAAAGAGTATAAAGGACTGTTTGTTTAGCAGGTACCCCTTCTGGCTTTTTAGCAGCATAAAGTCTACACTTTTTAGCCAAAGGGATTACACCATCATGTCATTCTATTACCGAGCCAAACCAGTTATACCTTGTGTACTGGTACTTTTTTTATTCGTCTGCATCCTGCCTGCTCAGGCTCAGGAACGCCCTGCCCTCTCTGGTAACTGGATTGTCAATGCAGAGCTTAGTGACAACACCGACAAAAAGGTGGAACGCGTATTGCGCAATATGGGGCAAAAAGTAAATCGTTGCTGGCTCAGGTGCGAAGAAGATCGTTACCGCGGCGGACCCAAGGAGCAGGAAGTCTATGACCGCCTGTCCTATGACAAAACCCTGTCAATTGAATTGATCGAACCGACATACCGCTTCACTTATGAAGATAATTATCAGCGCCCCGTCTACACAGATGGGCGCAGTCAATCGGTCAGTCTTAACCGCCTGGAGACAGTTGAAGATTTTTCCTTTGCGCATTGGGAAGACAATCAATTGCTGGTTGAAGCCAGACCCAGAGATGGTGGCTTTGCCAACGAAACCTATAGTCTTATAGAGGGCGGCACTCGCCTGAAAGCTGATTTGTATATCCTGCCCGCAGCTTTTTCAGAACCCATAGAACTGGTTCGCATTTATGACAGAATTGTTAACGCAGTTGCGCCATAATCATCTATTGTATTTTTTCCAGGGATTTATAGAGCATCACTATGTTCAGAAAATTTAGCGGAATTTGGCTTGCATGCCTTTTGTCTCTCGCCTCTTGTTTCACTTTAGCGCAGCAAAATAAATATGCGCTTGTCGGCGGTTTGTTGATTGACGGAACCGGCGCGCAACCAGTACGCAACAGTATTGTCTTGATCAATGGGGAGAATATTGAAGCCGTGGGGACTATTGGCAGATTACCTGTTCCCGAGGACTATCAACTGATTTCAACAGAAGGCATGACAGTGCTACCGGGTTTATGGGACCCCCATGTGCATCTTTTGTATAACGGCCATCCGGATTTTTCCCATTGGTTTTCCACCTATGCGGATCAGTTTGCCAGCGTCACCATCCCGGCATCGGCTCACCAGTTTTTAATGGCAGGTGTTACCAGCGTGCGTGATCTGGCCGCAAATACCCGGGATATTGTCAGGGTCAGGGAGCGCATTGAAAAAGGTGATTTACCAGGACCCACAATTTACGCAACAGGCGCTGCATTAATGCCTGTCGATATACCGCAAACCTCACCGCACATCATCCCTGTGGGCAATAAAAGAAAGGCAATCAATGAAACCAAACGCTTGATTGCCGATGGCATGGACTTTATTAAAATTCTTGGCGCCACCCCTGAGTCACAGGGCATTGTTAACGCCATCGTCAACGCTGCACATGCTGCCGGTATCCGGGTGACTGCCCATGGCCGCACTGATGCAGAAATCCGTGTCGCTCTGCTGGCAGGTGTAGATGAAATTCAGCACATTGGTGTTGATACACCTACCTATCCGGAAGACATTCTGGACATGGTTCAGCAGCGTATTGATGGCGGCACTCCTTTGTACTGGAACCCCACTGTGGGCATGATCCTGAATACTGACGAATTGGCAGCTGATCCGGAATGGCTGGACGATCCGAAAAACTTTCTCGATCTGCCTGTAGAAATTGAACGGGATATTCGCCAGGCCATTGCCAATGCCACATTTACAGTACAAGATCCCTCGGCATCCGACACTATCAAGCGCAAACTGCAAAGCCTGAGTGAACGCGGTGTGATTATGACCTTTGGCAGCGATGAAGGAACTTTCGGTCATCCGGCCAGCGAGTCTACCTGGCGCGAATTGGAAACCTGGGTATTTGAATTGGGCATGAACCCGCTGGTTGCCATCAAATGGGCAACATCAGACTCAGCGGCCTATATGGGCGTAGCTGACAAGGTAGGTACACTTACCCCGGGGAAACTGGCAGATGTTATTGCTGTGCCAGGAAGTCCACTACGGCATTTCAGCGTCCTGCGAGATCCAGCTATGGTTTTCAAACATGGGCAGCGGTATAAATAATCTGAAAAGCTGTTTTTTGTAGGAGCGGTTTCAACCGCGAATAACACAGCACCATTCTTTCGGGACTAAAGTCCCTCCTACAAATATTCAAGCTTCTGTAGAAGCCTTCACCATCTCTCAAATCAAAGCGAACCAGCTAATCCCGGTCTTGTTAACCGCAATACCAACGATATAGAGAAAAGTAAAAATAGCGAGAAAGAAAGACCCTATGCGAATGCTTTTGGTTTTACCCCGGTTCAAGGCGATCCCTACAAACAACAAATAAAACATCAGCAGGAATATTTTCAGGGTTAACCAGCCCTGTGCAAACAAGCCCATATTCAATACAAAAGCCATGCTGAAACCACTGAGTAAAAACACCGTATCAACCAGATGTGGCGTCACCAGTACAATTTTATGATTCAACCATTTTGAATCATTCACCATCAGGTAAGCCCGAAACAAAAAGCCGGTAAAACTGATCAGTGCACAGCACATGTGGATTGTTTTCAG
Organism: uncultured Pseudomonadales bacterium; assembly: GCA_963925675.1. GTDB lineage: Bacteria > Pseudomonadota > Gammaproteobacteria > Pseudomonadales > Pseudohongiellaceae > Eutrophocola. Next base: position 3,185 of record CAWUSW010000065.1, on the reverse strand, counting down.
TATGAGAAACATCGAGGAATTCTACTTCTTTGAATCAACGTTGGATTGTATGGGAAACAAGCGCTCGAGTCATCGGGGAATTGAGTCTCAAGTCTCAAGTCTCAAGCAGGCGTCTTTCAGACGCCATGTCGGATGACGGCCTGTGGCCTTATTCGACCTGCTTTTAGCCTTTAGCTTTTAGCTTGCGACTCCCTGAAGGGTTTTATTCGTCAGAAAACGTCACGTCCTGCAATTCATCAGACATGCCCTGCTCCCAGCTTGACCAGCCGGAATTCATGCCATATGGCACTCTTTCCAGAATAGCTTCAATTTCATGGATCTGGCCGTCATACACCTTGAATATTTCGGCAATACCCCAGGTCCAGGGTTGCACCGGCCCGGCTACAACTTCGCGGCCATTTGGTGTCACGCCATGTCTGAATTCGCCACCGGAATGATCAAAAAATACAAAAGAAAATACTAATCCTCGTTCTTCATCCACGGCCACGTAGCGGCGATCCCTGATTCGATTCACAAAAAAGATCAGCCCTGATTGAAACTGTTCCATACAGCTCCATTGTGATGAATAACCAGAAGCATCAGAGGGATCAGGACGTGTTTCTCCTTCAGGAGTCGGTGCGTTGGTAGATTGCATGCCGTTTTCCCGGCGGTCGCAGTCATCTGCAAAGGGATAATCCATAAGACCATCATTTTTTTGCATGCCGGTAAAATACATATTCGCGACTTCCAGCAAGTCCCGTCGAGACATACGTTGGCTGTCTGTTAAAGCCGAAGTGAAAGCAGGCCTTACGTCCAGCGCGGAAATTCTTTCTGCGGCACTGGCACTGCGCGCAAGAAAATGTTCAATTTCGCTAATTTCGCCATCTTCAATTCGTAGTCTGAGTGACAACAGTACACCTGTGGATTGCAAGGGGTCGCGGTGATCTTCAAATATATTGCCTAAAAATGCCACTTGCTGAGCCGGAACATCGGCAATAATAATTTTGTATTCCCCTTTACCCTTCATGGTCTGCCACAGACCATCTCTCAGATTCAGTCGTTGACCATTTTCGGTGAAACGCACATCGCTGGCGATTGGAATAGCATCGGGATTATTGTCGCTAACGGCATCCAGATAACGATCTACAAAATTTTCAAGACATGCCCGATCACATTCCTGCGCCTGCGCTGCAATTGGAAATAAGGTAAGTACCAGGCTGGCAAAACCCAGGATTTTTATTATTCTAGTCATACTGTAATGCTCCGAAATATCTGATCCCCCAGCTGAAATTCCAGCCTACTCGATTTTCTGAATAAATGACAGATCAAGAAAAGCCTCTAATTCTCACTACCTACAAACGCTAATTATTTTAGTCTGACAAGGCCCTTTTGTGATAAATTAATGCGCTTTGAAATTATGAAGTTTTCATTGGGAAGATTTAGAAATGACCAAGTCCTGTAAAGCGCCAGATCCAAATACCAAGACACCCAAATTCATCCTGCCAGCCAATGCAACTGATGCCCATTGCCATATATTCGGCCCTGGCGATGTCTATCCTTACTCTCCCACCCGCTCCTATACCCCCCCTGATGCCGGGCTGGATGACTTTAAAAAGCTGCAACGTATTCTTGGCCTGACACGCGCGGTGCTGGTGAATGCCAGTTGTCACGGGACTAATAACGATCCCATTCTTGATGCCATTGCTCAAAGTGGTGGCGCTTATCGCGGTGTCGCCAATATCAATGATGATTTTAGTGAAGCAGATATCGAGAAACTCCATGAAGGCGGCTGCCGTGGCTGTCGCTTTAATTTCGTGCGGCATCTGGGAGGCATTCCAGATATGGATGAATTCCACAGTATTATCAATAAAATCAAGGGCTTTGGCTGGCATGTCGTGCTCCACTTTGATGCCATTGATTTAGTGGGTTTCCAGGACCTGCTGGACAATCTGCCGATTCCCTACATTATTGACCACATGGGCCGCGTGCCGACCAAAGATGGTCTGGAACAAGAGCCCTTTAAAATACTGCTTGAATTCGCCAAGCGGGATAATTGCTGGATCAAGGTATGTGGTGCTGAAAGGATTTCTTCTGCAGGCCCTCCCTTTAACGATGCCATACCTTTTGCCAAAGCCGTCATTGAACTTGCTCCTGAGCGCGTCTTGTGGGGAACAGACTGGCCACATCCCAATATCAAGGAACATATGCCCAACGACGGAGATCTTGTAGATCTGATCCCACTGATGGCTCCGGATGCTGATTTGCAGCAAAAATTGCTTGTTGATAATCCTCATCGCCTTTACGGGTTCTCGAACTAAAACCAATATCGGGCAAAGTCATTGATGATTAAAACCATTCTTATTACTGGGGTCTTCATGCAAGAAGCAAACGACACCAGCAACAGCCTTCTGGAGTAGCTCGAGAGCGAGGGCGTTCGCACTAGCTCGAGACGCGCTAGCAGCATTATCCAGAAAGGCACATTTGTCTTGAACCGATGCTTCTCTTGCTTCCAGAATAGCCGCCCCTGCTTTCAGCGTGCGACCAGCCTCCGTGCAGACCGCCTGCGCTGTCTCCCCGTCTTTCGGCATCGAGGAGACTCTCTTAAGAAACTGGCAGGTTTTCTCACAGGACGACTTGTCGGGCTCTTTCGAGAATTCATTTTCACCATCATAACACCCGCAGGCAGAAGGGACCAGAGATTGTTTTTTTCCAGTCAAATATCTCCAGATCTGAAACTCTTCTTTCTTGACATTGCCTTTGCAAACTCTGCCCGTTTCATCGTCGCTCAGTCTGACATATTGTAGGCCGGAATTATTGCGCCTTTCCATGCTCCCCAAGTCAACTGCCACGTTACGATCGTCGTCGGAAGAAAAGTAGTATGGCTCGTAGAAGCGCTGGAGAAGCGCAAATATCGTGCTCTTACCGCCCCCGGATGTCCCGACGAAGGCGGCAGTAGAGCCTTTCGGGATTTCAAAGCTCACGCCCTTTAGCACAGGGACCTCCCGACGAGACGGGTAGGAAAAATAAACGTTCTCGAATGCCACAGCTGGAGAATTCGCTAAAACCCTGAACTCTGATTCACCAAGGTTTTTTTCGAAGTCCTTAGAAGCAGAATGATCTGATATCGCGATCTTAGGCTCTCGGTCTATCAGTTCGAACGTCCGCTTCGCCGCGCCGAGTGCTTTGAAGATTCCTGCCACCAAACC
>CAWUSW010000064.1:0-4136 GCA_963925675.1 uncultured Pseudomonadales bacterium | reverse complement strand
GCTTCGTACTTGGGCGCTCCGATGCCACGCTTAACCGCTATGGTGTTCGCATCGGCACTTCAGAAATTTATCGGGCAGTGACGGTATGGACGAAGTGGAAGATTCCATCATCGTCAATCTGGACCTGCCAGGGGAGCAGTTTTTTATGCCGCTTTTTGTAAAACTGCCCGAAGGTAAAGTGCTGGACGATTCACTAAAACAAAAAATTTGTCAGAAACTGCGTACGGACTATACCCCTCGACATATTCCAGACGAGATCTATCAGGTAGAAGAAATTCCCTACACCTTGACCGGCAAGAAAATGGAAGTGCCCATTCGAAAAATACTGATGGGCAAGGATGTCGCCAAAGCCGCCAACCGCGATGCGATGTCTAACCCTGGCTCACTGGATTATTTTATTACTTTTCAGCAAGAGAACAGGGATAAGCTAAGTTAATCTGGCCCAGCGATTAATAGGCAAGCAAAGCGATTTCCGGCAACGGTGCTAGAAAAGTTTAGTAGCGTCAAGAGCGGCGCAAGGTCGAGGCATGTTAAGTTTTCAGACAGCGGAATTTGCTCCAGGGCAAATGAGCATGCTGAAAACTTAAAATAACGATGAGATTGCGAGCGTAATAGCTACTACTTAATCCCTGTTAAACAGGTTGCCAACACTCTCCAGGGCTTCTGCAGCCTGATCGCCAACATCCTGAACACGATCACGGACTTCCTGAACCTGCTCATTAATAGCCTCTGTATTACCCAGCAATTGTGTTACTTGCTGAACCAGAGCCTGTGCGGCAGCTGAACCAATCTGGGCAATTACCGGCGCCATGATCTGTTTCGTCAGTTCTTCCGGAGAACCTTCCAGATTACTGAGCGTGACATCCCCCAGATTGACTTCAACAGGGTTAGGCAGCTTGTCAGAGGATAGAGTCCCCTTGATATCTTCAATCAGAATGCTGTCTATCACCAGCATAATCTGGGCGGCGTCCGTTGCCTGAGGCTCGTCATCTTCTGCATCACTTTCAAAACGGGCACTGACTGTATCCAGATTAGTGGTGCCATCAGTTGACTCATAAAGCACATGAGGACTGCGCGCAACCACACTGTTGATATGAATATTTTGACCGTTGGTATTTGCCAGATTGATGCTGACAGTTAATTCATCAAAACTCACCATTTCAGCGCTGGAAAAGCCTGTGGGGTTGGCAATACTGAAATCATAAATAGAGGCCGTGCCAGCAATCAGGTCCAGTTCCACACGGCCCACTTCGACCTGTGAGCCCAGGGTACTGGTTCCTGCAGTTTCTATTCCGGTTTCAACAATTTTATCCAGATTGCTGAACAGCAGAAATACACCGCCGCCAATTAATGCAAGAACTATCACCAGGCCTATCAATACTTTTTTCATAATTTTTTCCATCTCTGTTGGAATATTTACAGGTTTATCAACAAGGTTCTTCAGAGAGCTCGGCAATTCTACACCTCCAGCTTCAAACCCTGATTTGATTTTAAACAATTCTCAGTTAAGTCAATAATACAAATTCAGCATCTGCTTGTGTATTATCCACCCCATTAGAATAACATCCAGATAAAAAAGAGATAAGGACAAGACATGCAATTCTACCCACCCGAATATTATGATGATGCAAAAAATGGCTATACCGCTATCAAGACGGTACCTCTGGCCAGCGCAATGGGCGCCGAGATTCAGAATGTTGATATTGCCAATATTACCGATGAGCAGTTTGAACAGGTCAAGGATGCCCTGTTTCGCTACAAAATGGTCTATTTTCGTGGTCAGGCCAATATGACTATCGAGGACCAGGAAGCTTTAACCCTCAAGTTTGGTGATTTCGGCACCGACGCCTACACAAACGGTATTGAAGGGCATCCCAATGTGCAGCGTTTGATCAAGGAAGCCAGCACAGTAGTGGACTGGATTTTTGGTGATGGCTGGCATACCGACTCCCCTTTCCTGGAACGGCCACCAGCAGTCAGCTTATTACAATCACTTGATATCCCACCCTATGGCGGTGATACCTGGTGGAGTAATGCCGAACTTGCCTATGACCTGCTCAGTGACAAAATGAAAGAAGTAATCAGTGATCTGAGAGTTCATATGTCCGCCGCCTGGGTTCTGCAAAATGTCAGTAAAGCCAAACCTGAATTAAATGATCTTAGTGTTGGCGAAATCGAATTAACCATGGATCAGCAAAAAATGGTGAAGGGTAATTTCCATCCCCTGGTGCGCACTCATCCTGTTACCGGCAAGAAAAGCCTGTATTGCGACACTTCCTACAGCATGGGCATTGAAGGAATGACTCAGGCAGAGTCCAAACCCATCATTGATTTTCTTGGTTGGCATGCTACCCGTGAGGAATTTAATTGCCGCTTGCGCTGGGAGCCAAACATGCTGGTGATATGGGATAACCGCTTATGCCTGCATAAAGCTTTTAACGATTACGATGGTTACCGCAGGGAAATGATTCGCACTATTGTGGATGGTGAAATCCCCGCCTGATTCCGTCAATACATGGTAAATATATGGCAAATATATGATGGGAGTCAGAGCTGATTTTTAGACGGAATAAATCCCTGTTGAGTCAATGATTCTGCTATTGTGCAGAGAGCCGACTCTGCTAGAATTTCACAAATTTATTTTCAGCTACTTACATCTATTTACACGAACAGGCGCTTTCATTGTCCAGCCCACCCACAACAGGCGATTTACCAAAATCAAAAAAACCTGACCTGCTGCAGGATCCTGTCGGTCTGACGCTGTATAAAACATCGGTACCCACTGTCATAGGTGCCATCGCCACTATCCTTTATTACCTGGCAGATACCTGGTTTGTCAGCTTGCTGGGAACCCGCGAACTTGCCGCCCTTGGATTTACCTTTCCCCCGACAATTATGATTATGTATCTGGGCGTCGGACTGGGCATCGGTACCTCAGCCATGGTAGCCAGAGCCATTGGCGCCAGGAATCTTGAGAACGCCACTGAAATGACATTTGCCGCGGTAGTCTTCGGATTACTGCTGGGCGTGTGCCTGATCATTCCTGCCCTGTTGAGCATAGATTCTGTTTTCACCTTGCTCGGTGCCGATGAAGAGACCCTGGTGTTGATCAGACAGTTTATGTCTTTCTGGTATCTGGGTATTCCCTTCCTGCTGATTCAATTTGCAGGAACAGCAGTCATGCGTGCCAGTGGCAACTCCAGCCTTCAGGGACGCCTGATGATGTTGGGCGCAGCACTGAACGCTATCCTGGACCCCATGCTCATTTTTGGTTTCGGCCCGATACCTGCCTTCGGTATTCGCGGAGCGGCTATTGCGACCGTGATTACCTGGATTTTTTCCAATGTATTTATCTGGTATTTCCTGGCTGTTAAGGAACAGATCTTCAAATTTATCTGGCCGGGTCTGCAAAAACTTATTAATGATTGGGCGCGCCTGTTAAGAATTACTTTGCCGGCGGCTCTTGCCAACATGATTACGCCACTGGCCACCGCCGTGATAACCGCAACCCTGGCCCAGTATGGTGCTCAGGCTGTCGCAGGCTTTGGAGTAGTGATGCGTATGGAAGCACTGGTAATGATTGTTGTGCTGGGCATGTCCATGAGCTTACCCCCATTTATCAGTCAGAATTTTGGTGCCAATGCCATTGGCCGAGTAAGGCAGGGTTTGAAACTGTCCCTGCAATTCGTTCTGGTCTTACAGTTTATTTTGTACGCCGTTGTCGCATTGAGTGCGCCCTGGATCGCGCGTATTTTTTCTTCAGAAGCAGAAGTTATCGAAATCATCGTCACTGTATTGCATATTTTGCCTGCCAGTTATGCTTTCCAGGGCATGGTCGTTCTTAGTGCCTCCAGCTTCAATGCCTTACATGCGCCACGTAATGCCTTGCTCACCAGCTTAATGCGCTTTTTCATTTTTTATGTGCCGCTGGCCTTACTGGGTGAAAATATTGCCGGTATTCCAGGCTTATTCATTGGCGCTGCGATTGGCAACCTGCTCTCTGGTCTGATTATCACCTGGTGGATAAACCGTTATACCCTCGCTCTGGAAGCCAAGGGCGAGAACCTTACCTACTAAACAGAGGGGTAAGATTCTTTTCCTTGCCTCTTGCCTCTTGCCTGCCTCTTACCTCTTAC
>CAWUSW010000063.1:0-29999 GCA_963925675.1 uncultured Pseudomonadales bacterium | reverse complement strand
AATGTCTCTGATGGCGGTCTGCAAATTTATCAGGCACCCGCCTCGGAAGACACCGTGGATATAAATTCGGGACAATAATTATTACTTCGAGCCCAAGTGGATTATGTTAAAGAAAATGTTAATTGGAATTTTGATTTTTTTACTCTTGCTTGCGGTGGTATTTACATTAATGCTTTTCCGCCTGGGAGCTGTTAGCAGGTCCATGGACGTGTCACTGGGCCATGATAATGGTCAATTACTTGCCTGTCCTGATTCGCCAAATTGTGTGTCGAGTCAAGCAGAGCTTGTAGACAGTCATTATATTAATGCTCTTGAAGATCTTGATGGCAGTAAGTGGGCGCGTCTGGGAATGGTGCTTAACGGGATGGATGGCGCCAGCCAGATGGGAAGCGAAGGCAATTACACCTATTATACTTTTCAGACCAAACTCATGGGCTTTGTTGATGATGTGGAATTCTTTTATGCGCCAGATCAATCTGTCATTCATGTGCGCTCAGCGTCACGGGTCGGCCAGAGTGACATGAATGCCAACAGAAAGCGGGTCGAAATGATTCGCGCTGCTTTGTAGTAGCAGTGTAGTAACCGTAATCTTAAATAAGAAAGGTAATAGCTGGTCTGCCTAAATTTTCTGGTGAAAATATGAAAAATAATCTACTTAAAACGTCCTCCATTTTTTATCTGCTGGCAACACTGCTGTATGCAGCAAATAGTAGCGCGCACCATTCATTTGCCGCGGAATTTGATGCCGATGCTCTGGCTGAGCTCTCGGGTGTGGTTACCCAGATCCGTTTCAGTAATCCGCATGTGCGTTACCGGGTTGATGTAACATCTACTGACGGCAATATTGAATCCTGGGAATTACAGGCGGCCAGCGTTACCTCCCTGAGGGGGCAGAACTGGGTCCGCGACAGTGTCAAGGTTGGCGATGTGGTAAATGTGTCAGGGCAGTTGGGCAGAAACGGAGCCAGAAAAATATTTATCCGGGGTATACAAACTAATGACGGTAGAAGTTTTGGCAGAGTTGCCGGTGGCACTACCAGTACTGTCACTCAGAACGAGACTGTTACAGCCAATCCAGACGGCGGTTACGGTTTTGGCGAGGTAAGCAGTAAGTATCCGGTGGATATCACGGGGTACTGGAACAACGGATATAAGTTTCGCGTCACAGTGGATGATCTGGAGCCCAAACCCGTTCCTTTTACCCTGCAGGGCAGGGCCTTGTATGAGGGGGTCGGGAAATATGATGATCCGGCATTGCGTTGCCTGGCCTATGGATTGCCGCGTCTGTTTGGTAATCCTTATAACATGACTATTTATGATGCTGGTTCACATTATCTGTTTTTGTATGTGGACCACAATTCCCCACGGCGTATCTGGATGGACGGGCGCACACCTGACGCTAACATGCCGTCAACGTCCAATGGTTTTTCCGTCGGGCGCTGGCAAGGTGATGAACTATTCATAGAAACCACTCACCTTACTTCCGGCTGGCTTGATGGCTCAGGTTATCCGATGTCCGGGGAAGGAACGCGCATTGAAGAGCGCTATACTGTGTCAGATGATCGACTGACCATCGATCGGGTGATGACTATTTATGACCCTTATTACACCACTCCTCTTACCAGAGTGCGCGGCTCAGCTCGCAGTAATAACCTTGATGTCTATGAGCAGTCTGCCTGTGATCCTACCGGCTACTTTTCTGACCTGAATGATGCCGACATGCTGGAAAAATATCTGGATCCGGATGAGTATCTGAATCCATAAGCTATATTAAGGAAGCGTCCGTAATACAGGATTGCGGACGGGGCCTGAAAACTCTTTTAGCAATACTATTGCTTATCTCCTTCTGATCGATACTAATTAAGCATGAAGGATGGTAATGATTTTGACTGCTTTGGGTTTTTCAAAAACAACAGGGAATAAATAAATTATGCGCGACCCTTTTAGTTTAGACGGGACTTTAGTGCAGCCGGGAAAACAAGCTGAGATTCAGATTCAAATCCCCAATCTATACACCAATAATCCCATGTATTGTTCCGTTTTTGTTGTTCATGGCAGAAAACCCGGGCCAGTTTTATTACTGTCCGGTGTCATTCATGGTGATGAAATCAACGGTGTTGAAATTATTCGTCGTATTTTAAATATTAAATCACTGAAAAGATTACATGGAACCATCGTCGCCGTCCCAGTGGTGAATGTTTTTGGTTTTTTAAACAAGTCTCGTTACTTGCCGGATCGACGTGATCTTAATCGTTCTTTCCCTGGATCGGAAAAAGGGTCTCTGGCAGGGCGCATGGCGAATTTATTTCTGACAAAAATTGTTATGCAATGCACGCATGGAATTGATTTGCATACGGCTGCGGTTCATCGAGACAACTTTCCACAGATAAGGGCGGTTATTGATGAGCCTGAAGTGTATCGTATGGCCATGGCATTTAATGCTCCCGTTATTATTAATACGACAATAATGGACGGTACGCTCAGAAAGTCTGCAACAGACCTGGGGATACCGGTGATTGTGTATGAGGCTGGGGAAGCCCTGCGCTTTGATGAAGTGGCAATCAGGGCGGGAGTTAAAGGGGTTATTTCAACAATGCGTGAGTTGGATATGCTGCCGAAAATAAAAATATCCAGCAAAAAAACCGAACCTTTTGTCGCCCGTTCCAGCTCCTGGGTGCGTGCACCACGCAGTGGGATTTTACGATCAACAAAAACCCTCGGGTTGCAAGTTAAGCAAGGGGAGTTGTTGGGCATAGTCTCGGACCCAGCGGGTCAGTTTGAGGAAGAAATAATTTCGCCAACCTCAGGAATTATAATAGGTAGAACCACTATTCCTCTTGTTAATGAAGGCGAGGCACTGTTTCATATTGCCAAGTTTAAAGCATCAGAAGACGTCATAGGCTTTGTCGAGGATTTTCAGGAAGAAATGGATCCAGCCACAGATGTTACTCCTACATCAGAGCCACCAATTTTTTAAATAAGCAATTTAAGGCTGGAGGAATCGAGACCTATAAAATTCCTTGGGGATAGAGAGTTAGATCATAATGCCTGTTTTAATAATTACACACTTAATTTATTTAGCTCAAGGATTTTTCAAAATTTCGAGGACCTGATCCAGACATCCGCTCTGGCCCAGCTTTTTTCTAAATCTACCTCTACCGTGGTATCGCTCTTGTTCTGGGCAGTTAGCGCCTGTTTCAGGCCGAACAGTGACCAGCCATTGTGAGGGTGATCAATCAGTTCTTCCCGATAAACGCGTTCGGCGTCTCGATTGCGGCCAGTTTCCAGCAGGGCTGCACCCAGCCAATGTCGCGCAGCAAAAGGCAGGGGTTCAGGCTCGTCGTAGCCAAGTAAATCTTCATTTTCGACTGCACCTTCAAATGCCCTGATAGCGCTTCTGAGATTGTCTTCTTGCCACTGAATTTCGCCCTCCAGTATTCCATGCAGCACAGACAGTAGTCGGCTGGCGGGATCGAAGCGAAACATGGCTTCTGTGGTTTCGGCCATAGCACCAAGCCTGGCAAGGTGGGCACGGGCAAACTCGCTTTCTCCGCTGTTCAATAATGCATAGCCCTGGGCAAAATCCCAGACACCGGCCGGGTAGTCAGCAACAGGACGTTCAGTGACTTGCAATATTTCATCGAAGCGACCAAAGCGCAGCAGGGTCAATAACTGAAACAGGGGATTGCCATTGAGTTTGGATAAATCCTTGCCGGCCTGCATGGCGATAGCACCCTGGCCGTCCATTGATGCTGCAAATAAGAGCATCTGCAGATTATGAGTAGGATAGATAGCAACACCTTCACCAAAAGCTGCTTTCTGATCTGTGTGCCAGGCTTGTAAATTAGCCCGGACACTGTCTCCCCAGCGCCCGATCTCGTTCCAGGTGTGCGAAGGCATGTGATTGAGATGACTCGCCCCTGGAATGACATTGCCCATAAATTCAGTACAGATTTCAGCTTTTCCTGGTTCAGTAGTGGATTCAGTGGCATGGATATATAAATGGCAGGCAAAGGGATGGCGGACATCCCGTGCCAGTACGCCTTCAAGAATATTATGTATGCGGATCACCCGGGGATTGGCCAGGTCGCGGTAACCGCGACGTTCCTCTAACAGGAACAGAGCGTCGGCATAAAGGGTAATGGCATCCAGATCATCAGGATAGCTTGCGGCCAGCTCAGCCATGGCCTCAGCATAGGCTTCATCCTGTGAGCGTCTTTTTTCAAAGTCGTAATTCTTTATATAGCGTGTGGAAAGCGCATTGATATAAGCCTGCTCTCGCGGAGATCCTAAAGAGCGTAATGCCAATGCTTTTTGTAGAGCGGCATAGGCGTATGGGGCGTCGGCTTCTGACATGGGAACATTGAGGTATGACCCCCATGACCATGACTCGCCCCAGTAACACATGGCGCAATCTGGATCGCGTTTCTGCGCTTCACGAAAGGAACGGATGGCTTCATATTTCCCATAGGCAAACATCAGTTGAATGCCCTGGTCAAAATACGCCTGGGCTTGAGTATCAGTGCTTGAAATCGGAAAGGAATAGCTGCCCAGTGCCGCAGGGACCAAGGGGAATGGCTCAGTCAGCATCGTCTCTAAATTGTCTGCGCTTTGGGCACTAGCCACAGGGATGGCTAGCCATAATAGAAAGCAGCATGAAAATACAGATGCTCGTGTTGACCTGGATAGCCACTGTTGGCCTTTTAAAATTTTCATTCGGCATTCCTGTTGGTGTCTGGTTTTATTCATATTAGCAAAATACTTGTTTTCTGTGAGGCGTTAAATTCTATAGAGGGAAGTGATGATGGCTTAATCAGACTTCGGATATGGAGAAAACAAATTATGGGTTAATTGATTGGATGAATTATCCAGTCAGTTAAATTGCTATTACAGATGAAAAAACGACATTTACTTTTTTCAAGATTCTTGTCGAATAAAAATAGATTATGAGCTTACCCTCAATGACTATTCTTTAAATATTTCCATAACAAACAGTTAAAAAATTTGTATAAATTTATTCAATATTTAAACAAAAAGTGACAAATGCTGCTCTATCAAAAATAACAAATATATTAATTCTATTTAAGTCGCCAAATTGTAATGTGAGACATGGACTAAATATCAAAAAAACATCAAAATCAATAGTTTAAAATACCTAAAATTTGTGTTAGGTTTATTATGTAGATTATTGTATTTAATATATATTTTATTAAATTAAGGGTTGAAAGCCTCTGTTTTGGCAGGTATCTCTTAAAAAATAAATAAAACTTTAACGATATGATCTACACAAAATATATTTGGCAAGTGCTTTTCTGGAATGGTTGGTATCTGAAGTCTGAATGAAATGCCAAATATTTTATTTTTTGTTCTTCATTATAAAAGGGGAAATTAAATGTCTATTAATCAATCAAAAAACTGGCAATCAATGATTAAATCCGGGCGGCTTAAGAGGCTTGGATTGGCAGTAGCGGTAGCTTCGGCGGCAGCAACAACGCCGGTTGTTGCGCAGGAAATTGAAGAGATCGTTGTTACTGCACGTTTTCAGGAAGAGTCTTTGCAGGAAATCCCTCTTGCTATAACCGCAATTTCTGCAGACAAGCTGGAAGCGAATGGTGCGCAAAATGTAATTGATGTAGCTGACTGGGCGCCTAACGTAACCATGGACCAACTGGGTTCTGGTTGGGGGCCAACACTTGCTGCGAATATTCGAGGTTTGGGTTTTGGCGATTTTAAAGGGACTTCAGATCCTACCGTTTCTATTTACCTGGATGATGTTGTGTTGGGTAGGCCAACTGGTGCAATTCTGGATTTGATGGATCTTGAGCGTGTTGAAGTATTGCGTGGGCCGCAAGGCACATTATTTGGTAAAAATGCTATTGGTGGTGTAGTGAGATTGATTTCTCGTAAACCAGGTGAAGGCGATGAAAACGCCGCCATTGAAGTGACCACGGGCGAGTATGATCGTCTGGATGTTCGTGCCTCTTTCGGTACAACCTTAATTGAAGATGAGTTGTTTGCCAGAGTGTCCGCGGTTTCGAAAAGCCGTGATGGTTGGCAAAACAATGTTGATTTCGCCTGTCAGATGGAGGCCAATGGTACGCCGGAATTAGCGGGTATTAATGATGGTGTCATCGGCTGGAATCGTGATGGTGGTGGACCAGGGGCGGGTCGTGGTACTCCAATCATGGGAGAAGTGGGAAGTGCTGCGGATAATGCCTTTGCACTACCCAGTCGAACATCTCCTTTAGGAACTGGCAAAGGCTGTAATGTTGGCACTCTAGGTGCCGAAGTCGTCAAAGCTGCCAGAGCACAATTACGTTGGGTGGTTAGTGATGATCTGGAATTTAATTTTGCCGCTGACGTTACCGACCAGACCAGTGAATCTCCATACGATTTGCTCAGCTCTGCAACCACTGAGGCATCCGATCCATTTTTATTGAACTGGTATAACAATACGGTTGCTTTACCCACCTGGGGCGTTCCCTGGGATGATCGTTTTGTCCCTACCAGTGAAGACGTAAACTATTCAGGCTTTAACAGTACTCTTGATGGTATCGAAACGCCAAATATTAATGATGTTTATCATACCGGTTGGAATGCAACTGTTGATTGGAGTCTTGATGCCGTTGATGTGAAATTAATTGTTGCCGAGAGAAAGTTCGACGCGCAATGGGGGCGTGATTCTGATGCCTCACCTTTGCCGATCAACCATACTCTGGATACTTTCACCCATGACCAGTTTTCAACTGAGCTACGTATTAGTGGTGAAGCATTCGGTGGTAAAACAGCCTGGACTGTAGGCTACTGGTATTATGATGCAGATGATTTTAACTCCAATATTTCGGTGTTAATGCCATGCTTGTTTGCTAATAGCTGTATTGACCGTGTAGATACAATCACAGTAGAAGACAGAGGCCTGTTCCTTAATACTGTCACCAGTCTTACTGATAAGTTGTCTTTAACTATTGGTCTGCGTCGTACTGAAGAAGATAAAACAATATTGCAGGAACGCTTTTTCAGAGACGAAAGCCTGGTATGGGATCCCCTGCCTGTCGAGGTTAGCGCAAGCCAAACCAATCCTATGGTGAGCCTGTCATATGATTATGATGATGACGTCATGTTTTATGCTACATGGCAGGAAGGTTTCCGTGGTGGCGGTACAACTGCGCGACCATCAGAAACAACCCGTGTGCCATTTGGACCAGAGCAGCTGGAAAACCTGGAAGTAGGGATCAAGTCAGACTGGTTTGATAACCGTTTGCGCTTGAATGCCAACTACTATGATATGACCTATAGTGACATGCAGATAGGTGGTGCTGGTTTAGACCTTAATAGTAATGCAGTCTGGTTAACCACCAATGGCGGCGAAGCTTCAATCAAGGGTTTTGAAATTGAAGCGCAAGCCACTCTTGGTGAGCATTGGTTAATTGATGCCAATGTTGGCCATATTGATTTCCAGTTTACTGATCTGGCGTTTTCAGATCCGCAGACGCGAATTGATTTGGGGCTTGATCCAGGTGGTGCCACAGATATTAATAGTGTTCCCGGACGTACACCGGATTATACCGGTGCCTTGAACATCAGTTATTTCACTGATTTAAGCAATGGCAGTCAGTTTGCCGTGCGCTACGGTGTGACCTATCAGGGAGAAACATTTTTTGGAGCCAATAATGACCCGCTAACTCGTTCGCCTTCTAATACTATTAGTAATGCGCGAGTAACCTGGGTATCACCAGATGAAGAATGGCAGTTATCATTGGCGGGAACGAATATCACGGATAAACGTGTTATTCAAAGTCGTCTGAACTTCCTCAATCTGTTTGGCAGTATCCAGACAACCTATATCCGTCCTGCGGAATGGGCGTTATCAATTAAGAGAAATTTCTAGTATTCATTTTTCTTAAAGCTTTGGTGGAGCCTGAAATGGATTTTGGGCATCACCATTTTTTTTATTATTATTTCAGCAATTGGCGTAATAAAATTTAGTCATTAAATTAAATTTCTTAGATAACAAATTGCGCAATCAATAACAATGTAGAAGTAATAATTCCTGAAACGGGAACCCAGAAGTACACTTCAAAGCCTTCATGCGAGCCACGGATTTTTATAATCACCAGTGCGCTGTTTATCAAAACAAATAAACATAATATGACTGTACTGGTAAGTTGTGCGAGCTGTGTAATTGGTAGCCACAAAGAGAATGCTAATATTAATAAAGTCACTAATAGCGTTGCCAATATCGGGGTTTGTGTACGTGGATTGATAGCGGCGAGAAAAGACAGTGAGGCGGAATTTTGAGTAATGCCGTAAACCACGCGCGGGGCCATTAACACTTGCACTACTGCGCCATTCAAAATGGCGATTAAACTAATATAGGTCATCAGGAAAGCGGGAAACCAGGTCGAGTTTTCGACAATGGTCGTTAAAGGTGAAAGGCTGGCTGCCAGCTCTGCACCTGGCACAGCAACTACTGCGACCAGACCAACAATTAAATAGATTGCTCCCGAGCAGGCAATGGCAATAATAATTGCTTTGGGTAATGCCGTGGCAGCATCTGTGACTTCTTCAGCCATATTGACCATATCTTCAAAACCAATAAAAGCATAAAAGGCCAGAAAGGCCGCTGCTGCAATACCTGACCAGGAAGGCGCATACAGACCTTCCTTCCAGGTTTGCCAATTCTCTGCATTTGTCAGTGATTCTGTGGAAACAAGAACGATGATCAGTAATCCGCCCAGCTCCAAAACGTGATAGCCACTGCCAGGTTAACTGATTGCTTAACGCCGCTACATGCCAGTAAACATATACTCGATAGTGAAATTACAATGATGACAGGCTCCAAGCCACCAAACAGGCTGATAAAATAGCCTGCAAAGCCTTTTATTAGTGTCGAGGCAGACACGATGCCAGTGAGTACCACGGACCAGCCCACCAATTGCGTAAGCCAGGGTTGATGAAAGGCGTTTTCAATATAGACCGCTTCGCCGGCACTGAGTGGAAATCTTCCCACTAGTTCTGCATAGGATAATCCGGTAAAGCTTGAGATCACTGCGGCGACTAAAAATGCCAAAGGGGTCCATGACCCGGCCAGACCGGAGATTTTTCCGATCAACACATAAATCCCGGCACCGACAATCGTTCCCAGGCCATAAAAAACCATGGCGCCCAGAGAAATGACCCTTTTTAATTCAGGCGGTCGTTGCCAGGGGATTGCAGTTTTTAACAAAATAAATCCTCTGAAAAAGGAGGAATGAAAGGGACGCTTGCAACTTAGCAACTTAAGACATGCCTGTATTTTTGAGTTGCTAAGTTGCAAGCGTCCCTATGTTTGAAGCTGACATTAATCATCCTTGTACCAGACTTGAAGTGCTTTTAAAAATAAAAACGCCCTGACTGGGTTTGCTAGATCACAGTGAGTAGTGAATTACAGTTATTTCTTGCTCTCTGGTTGTTCGGGTTGTCGATCCAGTATTCCTATATCAAGCATTGGTGCGGCATCAATTTTTTCAGCATCCATCATCGTGGCGACTCTTTGCAGTGAGGCGATAATCATATTCTTTTCCCAGTCCTCAAGATTTGTAAACTGTTTGGTGAAATTATCCTGAAGAGGCGGGGGGGATTTGGCAATTATCTTTTTTCCTGCTTCGGTAAGGTGAGCATGAACGATTCTTTTGTCTCTGGTAGAGCGTTTGCGAACAACCAGTTTTTTGTTTTCCAGGCGGTCAAGGATGCTGGTCACCGTGGCTTGGCTTAAACTGATTTCCAGCGCAAGCTCCCGGATACTGACTTCGCCATTTTGTTTTATGGATTGCAGTAGTAGTAACTGTGGGGTGGTTAATCCTGTTTTTTTCACCAGATCTCTGGAGTGGAGATCGGTGGCGCGAATAAGTCTGCGCAAGGCGATCAATACGCTCTCGATTTGCTGCTTCTTCATGGGCTTTGCTATTCCTGATTTTTCAAAAGTGATTCCTGATGGTGTCAGGCGAATAATCAATGCTGAGGTGAATTGCTTGTCGGCGAGAGTAGAGATTTTTTCCCAGCTTGTAAATGTGTCTTAATTTGCCGCTATGCAGGGATTTTCGCTTTATGAGCTAATATTTAGTATACTAACTAATAATTGCTGATTTTATGTTTTGATCATGCAACACCCTCTTTATAATAATATTTAAATATCAATAAAATCAATTAGATAATATATTTTTGGTTGGATGCCTACTAGGGTGCTTCAATTATATTGATTTATATATTAATTAGAATACATATTAATAATAGGTAAAAATCTATGTCAGAAAGTGAAATGTTGACAGTTACTGCAACTCCACCGCCTAAGAGTGTCGCTATTGATGCAAATAATTGCGAACCATCACCGATGCCCCTGCATGATATTCCCAAAGATCAGGATTATGGAGCAAGCCCTGAAAAAGTCCGGAGTACGGAGCAGTATCAGGAAGAATATGTAGAGAATTTTGTGGAACGCTGGGACGAACTGATTGACTGGGAGGCGCGTGCCGAAGGTGAAGGACAGTTTTTCATCGATATATTGAAGAAACTGGGTAAGCACAACATCCTTGATGCGGCTACCGGTACTGGTTTTCATTCGGTTCAGTTACTACAGGCCGGGTTTAATGTTACCAGCGCTGATGGTAATGCGCAGATGTTGGTGAAAGCATTCGAGAATGCGAAAAACCGTGGTCACGTCTTGCAGACAGTTCATGCAGACTGGCGCTGGCTGAATCGGGACGTCCAGGACAAGCTGTTTGATGCAGTTATTATTCTGGGAAACTCCTTTACCCATCTGTTCGAGGAACATGACCGTCGCCGTGCACTGGCGGAATTTTATGCCGTGCTGAAACATGATGGTGTACTGATTATTGATCAGAGAAATTATGACGCTATTCTGGATGATGGCTTTAAATCCAAACATAAATATTACTATTGCGGCGATAAAGTGTCAGCGGAACCTATCCATGTTGATGAAGGCTTGGCGCGCTTTGAGTACTCCTTCGAAGATGGCTCAAAACATCATTTGAATATGTTCCCACTGCGTAAGGATTACCTGCGTGGTCTTATAAATGATGCAGGTTTTCAAAAAATTGAGACATATGGCGATTTCAAGGAAACCTATAAAGAAGATGACCCTGATTTTTACGTTCACATAGCCTATAAGGATTACCATGCAAAATAATCGTTCTAATGCCGCCGTGCTGACTGAGTCTTATTACGACAGCAGCGACGCCGATCGTTTTTACGAACAGGTCTGGGGCGGTGAAGATATTCACATCGGCTTGTATGATGAGTCCGATAACATCAGTAAAGCCAGCCGAAAAACTGTGACTACTATGGCCGATACGCTGCAAGGGCTTAACGCCCAGAGCAGAGTAATAGATCTGGGGGCAGGTTATGGCGGATCCGCTCGCTACCTGTCTAAAAGGGTTGGCTGTAATGTCACCTGCCTGAATATCAGTGAAGTGCAAAATGAGCGCAATCGCATGCTCAATAAAGAGCAGGAGTTGCCAAATATAATTGACGTCATGCATGGCAGTTTTGAAGAAATACCCTGTGATGACAAGTCCAGAGATATTGTCTGGTCACAGGATTCTTTCCTGCATAGCAGTAAAAAAGAAAAAGTACTTGGTGAAATCAGCAGAATTATCGCACCGGGCGGAGAGCTGATTTTTACCGATCCGATGCAGGCTGATGATTGCCCCGATGGCGTATTGCAGCCTGTGTATGACAGGCTCAATCTGGAATCCATGGGTTCCTTTGCTTTTTATCGTGAGGTGCTTACATCGCTTGGCTTTACCGAGAGCCGGGTAATTGATCTGACGCCCCAATTGCGCAATCACTATCATTATGTGCGGCAGGATTTGCTGAAACGTTATGATGAGCTTGTTGTAATTATCAGCCGCGATTATATGGACAATATGATCAAGGGGCTGGAAAACTGGGTGACGGCAGCAGACAAGGGTTATCTTGCCTGGGGTATTTTGCACTTTACCAAAGATAGCTGATCGGCTTAGGGTATTTTGGACAACTCAAATCTAAAACCGGCGCCAGGAAAGAATCCTCACTCAACAGGCTTTGCTACTGATCCTCTTATTTTCTTTTCTGTGCTGGGACTGGTTCTGCTGATTGTATTAGCCGCTGTCATTGACAGGCAGCAGACCGGGCTCTTTCTGTTTGGCTTGCAGGATTCTATCGTTGAGTATTTTTCCTGGCTGTTTTCACTGACAGTGACAGGCTTGCTGGTGTTTTCATTCTGGCTGGCCTTTTCGCGCTTTGGGCATATAAAACTGGGTCCTGATGACAGCGAACCCGAATTCAATACAATAGCCTGGGTGTCGATGCTGTTCAGTGCAGGCATGGGTATCGGCCTGGTGTTTTTCGGCGTTGCAGAGCCTGTCATTCACTTCATGGCACCTTTACAGGCTGCTCCTGAAACTGTGGCAGCCGCCCGGGAAGCCATGCGCTTGTCGATTTTTCACTGGGGTCTTCATGCCTGGGCTATTTATGCCGTGCTTGGTCTGGCACTGGCTTATTACCACTTTCGTCACAATCAACCCCTTGCTATTCGCTCAACCCTGCAGCCCTTGCTTGGCAAACATACTCATCAATGGCCGGGTAAATTGGTTGATGTGCTTGCCGTGCTCGGTACCCTGTTTGGCCTGGCGACATCTCTGGGACTGGGCGCATCCCAGATTAATGCGGGACTGGCAGAATTATTTGGCGTCGCTATGAGTACCAATACACAGGTTATCATTATTGTGGTCATCACTTTTTGTGCGACAGCCTCGTTGGTAATGGGTTTAAAGAAGGGTATACGCCGACTGAGTGAGTTTAATATGCTGCTGGCATTATTGTTGATGGGCTTTGTACTGTTTACCGGGCCTACTGCTGCCTTGTTGCGGGGATTGCCTGATCACCTGGGAAACTACCTGCAAGGTTTGCCCGGCTTAAGCCTGAGTACGCATCCTTTCAGAACACTGGAGTGGCAAAAGTCCTGGACCATTTTTTACTGGGCCTGGTGGTTATCATGGTCACCTTTCGTGGGTATGTTCATTGCCAGAATTTCGCGTGGCAGAACTATTCGGCAGTTTGTTCTTGGTGTGTTGGTAATTCCCACACTCTTGAGCCTGCTCTGGTTTGGTATTTTTGGTGGCGCCGCCTTGCAGCTCGAGCTATTTGGTGAAGGAGGGCTGACCGAGGCGGTACAGGAAAATTCTGCAACGGCCATTTATGCCTTGCTGGCAAATTTTCCTCTATCAACACTGGTCAACTGGGTGGCGATTATTCTGGTCGCAATTTTCTTCATTACTTCGTCTGATTCAGGCTCCTTTGTGGTGGACATGCTGACTTCCGGTGGCAATCCCAATCCGCCTGTTTACCAACGAATTTTCTGGGCATGTACTGAAGGGATTCTGGCTATTATCCTGCTCATGCTGGGTGGACTGGGTGCATTGCAAGCCGGTGCGGTGAGTATGGGCCTGCCCTTTAGTCTGGTCATTATTGCGGTTGCCTGGTCGCTAAAGAAAAAGCTCGCCATGGATGAAGAAGCTATTTGACCGAATAGTTATCATTTTTGGAAGTTTCTGCACGTTTTTCTGTACACTAAAAAGAAAGCACTTATGATGCATTCCTTTTTATCTCTAAAGTGATTCCATGGAAAACTTCACCCAGTCATTTCTCCTGATTTTCGTTCTGCTCAATCCCTTTATTATGAGTGTCTACCTGCTTGCCCTGATCAAGGATGTGCCGATCAGGCAGTTCTCCAGTCTCATGATCCGCGCCGGAATGATCAGCTTCGTGGTCTTTTTTCTTTTTGCCTGGTTAGGTGAGGCGATCTTTGATTCGGCGCTTCAGGTCCGCTTCCCGGCCTTCATGATTTTTGGCGGGATTACCTTTCTGATTATAGGGGTACGCCTGATATTGGGTATTGGGCCTCCCATATCCTCCCTTAACCCTCATTCATCAGAAGTGGCTGGTGCGATAGCGATGCCATTCATTGTCGGGCCGGGCACCATCAGTGCCAGTGTGATTGCTGGTACCAAAATGGGGCTGGTGTATTCCAGTATGGCGATATTCATCGGTCTGATCGCCGCATTAGGGTCCATCATTCTGTTTAAATGGGTGCATGACTTTGTGCAGTCTCGCAGTGAAAAATATATGGAACGCTATGTAGAAATCGCAGGCCGAATTACGGCACTGTTCACAGGATCTTTTGCTGTGGATATGATTCTCAGAGGCGTGGAGCGTTGGTTGTTGCTGATTTAAGCTTAGCTTTCCTGCATTGCAATCAACAGTAGTCGCTGTTGCGGGTCACCGGGTTCTCACTCATTTAAATCACTCTGACCCCCTTTTAGAAAAGGGGGTCAGAGTAGCTTTATTGTTGAGTAGTGCGGTCCTGATCAGGCCTTTTTTGCTGGCGGTACGGGGCGGTCAATTACGAATGCGGCACTGGAAATCAGCACGGCACCAACGCACATTACAGCAAAGAACGGCACAGTACTGCCTGCACCGATATCTAGCAGCGTGCCACCGAAGGCGCTGGAGCCGATAGCACCAAAGCGACCCATAAAGATGCCAAAACCAATCCCGGCCGAACGGCATGATGGTGGATAGGCGTGGGTCATGATGGCGTACATGCTGGCGATACTGGCACTGAACAAAGCCGCAGCTATGCCGATCAATGTAACCACCAATATCCGTTCCCCGTCACTTGGCGCATCTGCCAGTGATTCCAGCATAATAGTGAGCAGGAGCAGGGTCACAAACAAGGTGCTGCTGAACCAGGTCATGGCCAGTTTTGAGCCCCAGCGCTGCACAATCAGGCCGGCGGCAATAGAAGAAAAAATAGAGGTCATCCCGGCGACGGCAACCGCATAGGAGGCTTGATCAAACTCGAAGCCTTTAGCAGTCAGTATGGTGGTAGTCCAACCCAAAATACCATAAGCCACCATCGTAGCCGCAGTAAAGGCAAGACCAACGCCGATATTGAGTCGCTTGTTAGTGCGGTGCAGTACGCCAATTGTGCCGCCATCTGCATCAGGTGAGTGAGTTTCTTCAATAAGCTCATTCTCTTCGTCAGTTACCCTTAGTGCGGCTTTTTTCGCTTCCTCAACTTTACCTCTTGCCATCAGGAAAGTGGGACTGTCGCGCAAAAAGGCGATGATCAGGACAACAACCAGCAAAGTAAGTATGCCCAGGAAAATAAAGGAGCCATCCCAGCCATAACTTTCCACCAAACTGGGGGCCATGATCCCCACCACCATACCACCAGCGGGTGTACCCACTGAAAGGGTGGTCACGCCCACTGAACGCCAGCGCTCCGGTAGCCACTCGCCAGCCAGAGTGATGGCATTGGCATAGGCAGAGCCGAAGCCCAGGCCACTGACAAGGCGCCAAAATGCCATTTGCCAGACATCCGCGGATGTACTAACGGCGATTGTGCCAAGGGAGAAAACTACCGCAGCCAGTGCCAGCGACCAACGCCGTCCGATGGTATCCCCAAGCCATCCTCCGCTCCAGGAGCCAAGACCGAAACCGACCAGTGCAGCACTCAAGGCCAGGCCAAAAGTACCCCGGTCAATACCAAAATCCTCAATGATGAGCGGCGCCACGACGCCGAGCATTTGTGCATCCATACCGTCGGCGACAAGAACCACCGCGCAAATAATAAATGTAACCACCTGAAATACTCGCAGTGGTTTGTTCGACATGACTTCACTGAATGTTACTGACATACAATACCCCCAAAATAACAAAGGGTGAATTTACCACTCTATTGCCCCTAAATGCTACGGGGAAAGGAGTGAGAGTCCCTTGAACCTGCTATTGTTTTTAGATCTTCTGGATTTTCAGTTGCGATCTTTCTGAAACGTTGAGATTCTATTGCGTAATTTCAGAATCAAATTGCATTGATTCCCCGTCTTTATATAAGAATAGTGTTCTGACCCCGTTTTTCGGAGACCTTATGTCGATGCTTCATGAAAATCTGCTTAAACCCTTAATCTGGAGTGTGGCTTTTTCTATCTTGCCGGTTTGTGTAGCGGCGCAAACAGGAGAATATTTCCAGATATCTGCACCTGCTTATTCGGGGCCTGTCACGGTAAGCGCTGAGAGTTATCCTCAGCTTGCTGCACATCGAACCCAGGCTAATCTGGATCTCGAGGCAATGGGCTATGTGGAAGAAGAATACCTGGTGAGCGGCAAGGCCAATGTCTATGAATGGGCGCAGGATGGCAGTGTGTCCGTAAAAAGTGCTGACGCACCTTATACCACGCGCATCCTGATCAGAAGGCCGGTAAATCCTGGGCAATTCAGTGGCAATGTTATTGTCGAAACACTCAATAATGCGCGGCGCTATGACTGGGCTTTTATCTGGGCATTGTCCTATGAATATTTTGTTAACAAGGGTGATATCTATGTAGCCGTCACGCATTCTCCGGCAGCGATAGAGGTGTTGAAAGAGTTTGATCCGCAACGTTACGCCAGTCTTGGTCTGGCCAATCCAGTACCCATGGAAACATGTGGGCCTGACAACTTAAGCTCAGCGTCAGAGGAAGGTTTGAAATGGGATCTGATCAGCCAGATTGGTGTGCTGCTTAGAAGTGAGTTGGGTCCCCTGGCCGGCTTCGACCTAGACACCCTTGTGGCAAGTACCCACACCAGTGAACTGACCACCTATGCCAATGCCGTTCATAAAAATTCCAGACGCAGCAATGGTCAGCCAGTCTATGATGGCTTTGTGATCAAATCAGAATATGTCCTTGCCGACCGTATCAGTCGCTGTGCATTAGCTCCGCCGGATGGCGATCAGCGTCGGATAATTCGTGACGCAGGTGTGCCCGTGCTTAGAGTGATTGCTCAGGGAGATGTGCTGGCAGCTTTGTCGGTGCGGCGTGAAGACAGTGATGAGCCCTCAGATCCATTCAGGCTTTGGGAGGTAGCCGGTGCTCCTCATATGGACAAGCTCTATTATCAGCACATGCCTGTAGTTGAGGATCAGATTAAATTCGGCCAGGTCGGATTTCTTGCCAACTGGCCCATGGCTTACCAGTGTGCGCCAGATATAGATCTTCTCGATTTTCCAGTTATGCGACATGCCATGAATGCCGCCTTTGCTGCGATGACCCGATGGATAAAAGCTGGCGCATCTCCGCCCAGAGCCGACCGTATTAGTGTGAGTCGGGAAAATTCGCAAGAGCCAGATATTGCCACTGACATGCATGGCAATGCGCTTGGCGGCATGCGGAATGTCTATCTTGACGTGCCAGTTGCCACATATATGGATTCCAGTCCGGGGCCGGCAGTGTGTACTAATCTTGCCAACAAAGAAGCGTTCTCCTGGCAGAAGCTGGAAGCCCTGTATGGCAATGCTGAAAGTTATGCCAGCAGCATTAACCAGAGGCTGGATTCTCTGGTTGCCAATGGCTGGCTAACTGATGAAGACCGTGAAAAAATAAGACAGGAACTGGTACCCTGACAGGCAACTGCTATTTGATAATGAATAATAAATCGTAAAGAGGAATAAAAATGCTCAACTCTCAACCTTCAAACAATAAGCTGCGACGTCTGCAATTCTCACTATGGGGTGGCTTGTTGTTGATGCTTGCTACTGTGCTGCCTGTTGCTGCGCAAATACAGATCACCACGCAGGAAACGCTTTTGGACCGGCTGCAGTTAGAAGACATGCTGCTCGCCTATTATTATGGTTTTGAAGTGGATGACGGGCATGACTGGACTACTATGTATACCGACGATGCGCTACTGGATATAAACGGATTGGTCTATGAAGGCAAAGAAGCGATACAGGGACTTTATGACAACTATGCAGAAATCTCGCCAGAAGAAAATGTGCCTGGCAAGGTCCATGTGTTGATGACCAACCCGCGTATTATCGTCAACGGCAACACGGCTACAGCGCATATGATTTACACGGAAGTAATGAATGATTCAGTATATCTGGCACCACGCCTGATAGAGCAGGGCCGTGAAGATACCGAGTTCAGGAAAGTGGATGGCAGCTGGTATATCACCAAACGTCTCATTACCCAGGATGGTGGTTTACCCCCGGCTTACTTTGATACTTATCAGCCTAGATAAACCGAGATAGTCAATGAAAGGGACGCTTGTAACTTAACAATTTTCTGGCTTGTTTAAAGTTGCCATATTGCAAGCGTCCTATATTTTTTAGCGTTTCGGTATTGTCTTTAATATTTTTAAATCAAGTTAACTTAACCTGTTTCAGGGTTTTGCCTTTCACTGAGTTTCTTAATTGCATTGCGCGCTAAAACGCGTGGTCTGTCAGCAGCATTGTTAGCTAGTCGCTCTTCGCCCAATTCTGTAATGCGCAGTTGTTGCGCCTCTACCATAGCTTTGTCTTCTGCCAGAGCGACCTGAATTTCTTCTGTTATTGTTTTAGTTGCAGCAGGATTATCAGTGTCGTGTCCATTGGCTACTGACCAAAAATAAAAACAACTGGTGTCGGTTTCAGGAGTCAGTGTATGAAATATACGCATGTCAAAACGTGGCGCGCCAGCGGTTTTTCGATCTTCTCCAGTAGGGACGCCCCCGGAATACTGAATCACAGTAGAGGGGGCAACAAATTCAAATTCCTGCCAGCGATCAATCCGCTCTGGTAGCGCTACGCAATTATTGTAGGTTTCTGGAGGAGGGGAGTTTTGCATAAATCGATTAAGTGTTATGCCGTTGTCCGTTGTGCTCAAGTCGTTTTGCGCCACCATATGCACATCCGGTGAAGAACCACCCACTGAAGCAGAATGAAGATAGGATAAATGAGTGGCATCCAGCAGATTATCAATCAGCATAATGTAATGACATTTAACGGGTAGCACGTCGTGGTAATGAGGCCAGTTTTTTGTATCGTTATGAAAGGGATAATCGGGAATTAAACTTTCGTCTGCCTTTTCCGGGGAGCCAATCCATATCCATAGCATTTGATCTTTTTCTACCAAGGGAAAGCTATCAACACGGGCTTTTGGGGGTATTTTTTCCTGATTCGGGATTTCTACGCATGCACCACTGCAGCCAAATACCAGGCCGTGATAATTACAGCGAATACCATTTTCTACCACTGTTCCCAGGCTAAGTGGTGCGCCTCTATGGCTGCAGCTGTCTATCAAAGCGTTAGCTTTGCCCTCCAGTGTTCGATATAAAACCACAGGATTGTTACATATCCTTCTTGCCAGGGGACTGGTTGTAACCTCATTTGCCCAGGCGGCTAAATACCATGAGTTATTAACGATCATTTTCTTATCCCTATCAAGAACTCTTATTTTTTCTTGGTGATTTAAGTTGCAAACGTCCCTCTGGCTTTTTTCAGGGCAGTCGCGAGTATGTATAGTCACCTGATACGTGTGAAATGATTACGCTTTCCACTTCACCATTGTCGTTGACTATAAACCGGTAACCGAGGCCAAGTCCGTCAAATAAGGTCTGGGATAAAGGTACCAGAGCCCGCGGTACACCTTGCTCCAGACCTGCAGCTCCAAGACCCAATGCACTGTATTCACCAACGATACTGGCGATCAGTTCGCTGCCTTCGACAGTAATTTCATAAGTGCGTTCACCACCACCATAAATTCCACGGTAAACACCGGCATACTGTGCCAGGGTTTCAGCAGGCACAGACACTCTTTTCGCCTCGGTATCCGAAAGATTACCCGACCAATCATCACTGCCACGTTCGCAAACTGACTCCAGCATTTCCGTATCCGCTGCCAGCGCCATACTCATGTCAAAACCCCACGGTGTGGAGAACGCATCAGGATCGGTAAAGGTCACCTTTACTTGCATGTGGCCGAAATCTGAACGCGTGAATTGCTCATTAACACGCAGTGCTTCAGTGTGCGAAACCCCGTATCGGCTTATCCAGGTTTGATCATTAAAGCCATTGGTGTCCACAACAAGGGTGTCACCTTCCCAATGACCGGCCGAGAAACCGGTAAAGCTTGGTATCGGGTCTGCTTCCAGCTCACGACCGTCCATATGAATCACCCGATAAGTGAGATCTTCGTTCAGGATGACAATAGTAGCCGGTGTTTGAATAACACGTTTCCAGCCACCAGAACTTTCTGTCTCGGGCCCATTGGGCAGGCAGCGAAAAAGAGGGCGCTCTTTATAGAAGTCCTGCTGGCGTTGATTGGCAAGGGCAGCAAAACTGGGCTGTAAAATAGCAGGATCGAGACGGGCAACCGGAGGCGGCCCGGTCCACACGCCAGTAAAATCAGGCTTGCCATCGAGATCACGTGGCGCTGGTGCGCTCAGATCAGGTTCACCACCCGCGGTACGCGGAATACCAGGCCAGGGACGATCCAGCCATTGGGCTGACGCTGTCATCGGTAGCGTGAGTAGCATAAGTGCTACTAATAAGTTTTTCATAGGTGAGCTCCAGTTTTCGCTTCAGGCAATATTGGCAAATTAATTGGGGACAGACCACGTTTAAATCGTTTAATTATGCAAGCCTCTAAATTTTATCAATTAAACGTGGTCTGTCCCCCATGGATTACTGCGATGTGAAGAATCAAGGGGTCAGAGTTCTTGAAGCAACACTAAGCCTTAAATTAACCAAGCCAAAATGCAAAACGGGGAGGTGATAGGAAATCAAAGCTGTTCAGGGATCAAGAACTCTGACCCCTTGATTACTAGAGATCCAGGCTACTCAGCATTCTTAACTTCAGCTTTTTTAACCCTAATCTTGCTACCAGCGACGGCCTTGCCATTTAAGTGTTGTATTGCCGCTTTGGCATCGCCTGGTTTTGGCATTTCAATAAAGGCAAAGCCTTTAGATTCTTTGCTCTTTTCGTCCATAACAAGATTGCAGGACTGGACGGGGCCGTATTCCTGAAACATTGCCAATAATTCTGCTTCGGTGGTGTTGCGGGCCAGGTTACGTATTAGTAGTTTCATAGGGGTGTCCTGTTTGAGAGCCTGACATTCTACAATAGATACGTCTGATACGTGGAATCAAGGGGTCAGAGTTATTGATTTGAAAGAATATGGTGGGCCGATGCGGACTTGAATCGTTTATCCTTTAAAAGATTGCTAGAGTTACTGTACTGATTCATGTATTCAAGACCTGCTGATTGTTGATGAACAACAAACGGATTATGAGTTAATTACTCAGTTAAAAAATAATCTCTAAATCAATAAGATAAGGCATCTGGAATATCGGTGTGCAAGTAAGTGTCTAAACCAATTATGAAGGAATGGGAATATTAATTGGTAATTTACTCTACACTTTTTGATTACTAGTGTGGCGGAAAGGTGGGACAACTGTGTAAACTGTAGCATGCACAGCCAGATGTTAACTGCTGAATTCACAAGCTGAGCACTAAAAAGAAAGGAGCCGATATGAGTACTAAACCAAACATCGACAATGATGCTAAAAGCGCTGCCCATACTGGCATAATGAATTGGCCTTCTGCCATTATGCTGTGTCTGTGGCTGCTGGTGATTTTGGCATTTTCCGGTATCTCGGCGTTTGAGTTGTTAGGCTCACCCTATGTGCTTGGCATCATCCTGACTGCCGCTTTTTGTGTGACAGCATGGAGCGCTTTGCGGTTTTTTAAAACCCGCGACAAAAATCCCTGATAACAGTGGCAGGGAAATTCCGTCGGTGATCTCAAGGGGTCATAGCCATTTGATTTGTCCCCTTTAACCTCTTTGATTCTTTAGGCGGTATTACCCCCAGACCTCATCTGCAATCTCTTTTACCAATGCCAATTTTGCCCACTGTTGCTCCTCACTGAGATTATTTCCATGATGAGTACTGGAAAATCCACATTGCGGGCTCAGACAAAGATTGTCTAACGACAAAAATTCCGATGCTTCCTCGATACGACTTATGATTTTCTTCGGCTCTTCCAGTTCGGCTAACTTGCTGGATACCAGTCCAAGCACTACGCTTTTGTGTTGGGGTACGAAGCGCAAAGGTTTAAAGCCACCGGCACGATCATCATCATATTCAAGAAAATAACTTTCGATATTCAGCTCATTAAACAGCACGTCCGCCACGGCTTCATAACCACCCTGAGCAAACCAGGTACTTTTAAAATTACCCCGGCAAACATGCATACTGATATGCAGGTCATCATGATTATGCTTAATTGATTCGTTAATCAGGGCGGCATAGGTGTGAGGCAATTGTGCCAGGTCTTCGCCTCGCTGCTTCGCCTCTTCACACATTTGCGGGTCGCAAAGGTAGGCCATGTTAGTGTCATCTAATTGGATATAACGGCAACCAGCCGCATACAGCGCTTCAATTTCTGCTCGAAAACAGGTGGCCAGATCTGCATAAAATTCCTCCAGGTCCGGGTAGGCTGTGGTCGAAATAGCCGCACGCCCACCACGGAAATGGGCCATGGTTGGGGATGGAATAGACATTTTGGGGTTAGGGACATTGCATGTCTTCACGAAGGCAAAATCCTCAGCAAAAATTGGGCGGCTGTGCACTATTTTGTCAGTGACACTTATGCTTGGCGGCGTGAAACCTACTTTGTCCGCGGCATCTGAGCTAGCGGCAATATTGCCACTGACCGTGATGCCATCAATTTTTTCCAGGAAATCCAGATGAAAATAGGCGCGACGTAATTCACCGTCGGTAATGCACTCCAGCCCCAACGACTCCTGTTTACTAACCACTTTTCTAATGGCGCGGTCTTCGACTGCACGCAATGTTGCGGCATCGATTGCTTGCTCGGCAAATTGCTTCCTGGCGTGAAGCAGGTATGGCGGACGTAACAGGCTACCCACCTGTTCAGCTCGAAATGGAGGTTCATTGCGGACCGTTTCCGGTTGAACTCTATTGGCTGCCTGCATATTTACTTGCTCCTGTTGATTTTTAAAATGGATGACACCGACTCAATACGACATCGGGAGAGCACTGTAGCGAATTTAAATGATGAAATATAATGATATATTCTTATCAATTAATGATTTATATTCATTAATATGATTAAACGTATTCACCTGGAAATTGTCAGAGAAGTTCAACGCACCGGGAGTCTGATAAACGCCGTGGATAAACTTTGTCTGACTCAGTCAGCTCTCAGCCACAGTATCAGTAAGTTGGAATTGAAATTGGGGACCGATATCTGGCTTCGGGATGGCCGCAATGTTCGATTAACCCCTGCGGGCGAACTGATATACGATCTTGCCTGCCGAATCCTCCCTGACATGGAACACTGTGAGTATATGCTTGAGGAAACGGCTGGGGGGAAGCGGGGCATACTGCGCATTGGTATGGAATGCCACCCCTGCTACCGCTGGTTACAGTCGGTGATTAGCCCTTTCCTGAAAACCTGGGAAACGGTTGATATTGATATCAAACAGCAATTTCAGTTTGATGGGCTCACAGCCTTGCGAAATGCTGATCTGGATTTATTGGTCACACCCGATCCGGTAACGACTCCTCGTATCGACTTTCTACCTGTCTTCGACTATGAACTGGTTCTTGTGTTGGCAGATGATCATCGGCACGCTACCCGCTCTTTTATTAAGCCAGAAGACCTGTTGGATGAAATCCTGTTTACTTATCCAGTGTCGATGGATCGGCTCGATATCTATAATTATTTCCTCAACCCGGCCGGGGTTATACCACACGAACAAAAACCACTGGAATCCACAGAAATCATGTTGCAGATGGTCGCAGCGGGCCGGGGTGTTTCAGCATTACCGCGTTGGCTGGTCACGCAATATCCCGAGCATCGAGGATTAATTATGAAGCCCCTGGGAAAAAAAGGTGTTTTCAAGAAAATTTACCTGGGCATCCATGAAAACAATCTGGAGATAGAATATATCCAGGAATTCATTAGCATGGCCAGAGAAAACTCACCTCCCTTGTCTATGGTCTGAGGGACAGGGCACTGAAATCAAAGTAAATAAATGGGGTCAGAGTAACTTGATAATCAAAATTAAAGGGATTTGAGTAACTTGAATCAGAAAATTAACCCCATAATTTGAAATCAAATTTCTCTGACCCCTTTGATTTTTTTCAGACGGTGTTGGTGCTGAAGGGCCCAAAAGTATCGAAACCAGAGGTGGAACGAGCATTGAGGTGAGCCGATAAGTACTACACCTGGTACGGTTCTTATGCTAATTTCGGCAGTCTGGACAAGAAACCCCAAAACAATATTGTGAAAAGGAATAAAGCCATGAAATCTGGTCGTTTGTTCATTTATTCATTACTGGCATCAGCTTGTTTATCCTTTAGCGTCCAGGCTCAGGAAGCAGTGAAAAACGGACTTTGGTCTGATGACGCCATCTGGTCAGGAGGAGAAGTTCCGCAAGCGGGTGGCATAGTCAACATTGGCGATGACGTCAATGTCATGCTCGATGTCAGCCCTCCAACATTAAGTGGCATCACGATCAACGGCAAGCTTGGCTTCTCGGATGAGTCAGATATTGAATTGACCACTGAGTGGATTCTGGTATTCGGCGAGTTCGAGATCGGCACCGAAGCCAGGCCTCACACAGCCAAGGCGACCATTACCCTCACCGACAACGTCAAGGACGAGCAACTGATGGGCATGGGCGATCGCGGCATCATGCTCTCCGGCGGCACCCTGAACCTGCACGGCAACATCACCAATTCCTGGACCAAGCTGGCTGAAACGTCTGAAAAAGGCAGCAGCACCATCGAAGTGCTGAATGCCGATCAGTGGCAGGCAGGTGACCAGATTGTCCTCGCTTCGACGGATTACAATCCGCGGCAGGCTGAAACCCGCTATATCACAGCCATCAATGGCAACGCCATCACCCTGAATGAACCTCTGGAATACATGCACTTTGGCGAGATTACTTTCGGTGTGGATGAACGCGGTGAAGTGGGACTCCTGACCCGTAACATTAAGGTTCAGTCATCTGAAGATTCGCTTGAGTCATATTTCGGCGGGCACATCATGGCGATGATCACCAGCAAGATGTATGTCGAAGGCGTTGAGCTGAACCGCATGGGGCAACATATGGAACTGGCCCGCTACCCGATTCACTGGCATCTGGTCGGTGACGGCGGCAAAGGTCAGTACATCAGGAACGCTGCCATCCACGACACCTTCAACCGCTGCGTAACGGTACACGGTACCAATGAACTGCGTGTTGAAAATAACGTTACCTATAACACCGTCGGCCACTGTTTCTTCATGGAAGACGGCATCGAGCACGGCAACGAGTTTGTCAAAAACCTGGCGATCCAGGTCAAGTGTCATCCTACCCTGGAATGTGTGCCTTACAACCTTGCTCCAAACGGTGAGATTGATGCTGAAAACCGTCAGGCTCTCAGGCGCATCAGCATGTCCGGCGAGCATACCCTGCTGCCTTCTGACAATACGGTAGCGGCGTACTGGATTACCAACCCTGACAATACCTATGTGGACAACGTGGCCGCCGGTTCGGATGAGACCGGTTTCTGGTTTTCCATGCCGGAGCACCCGAATGGCGCCTTCCTGAGCTCGGAAGACAGCCTTAACACCTGGCCACGCCGTACCCCGGTGCGTGAATTCCGGGGTAACGTGTCCCATTCCAACTTCGATGGTTTCATGTTCGACCGCAACATCAATGAAGACAACACCTTCGACTTGTCCTTCACCGCGTACACGCCGCTGGAAGATCCTGCTGACCCGTACAGTGAGATGGTGGAATCGCATTTCGAGGATTTGACCAGCTACAAGAACCGCAATGGGGGGTTCTGGGGCAGGGGTGAGCTTCACGTATTCAGCAACGCGAAACTCGCCGACAACGCCATTGGTATGACGCATTCAACCGGTACTTTCGGCAGTGAACGATTTACCTCACGGTTGGTTGATTCTCTGGTGGTGGGCGAAACCGACAACACAGGCAATCCCGCAACCCCGGAGGAAGTCGCCTACGGACGCAGCCTGCCGAAGCCGCTGATTCCGGATTTCCCGATCCGCGGCTACGAATACTATGACTACCGTCATGAGGTAGTGGACACGACATTCGTGAATTACCAGGACAATGATCGTCGCCTTACGGGCGCGCTGTCCTGGCTGCTCTTCACGGGCGCGGGGGTTACCACCGAAAACACCGTCAGGGGTGCGCAATTCGTCAATGCCAAGCCGGTGTATTTTCCGAATTTCGATGCCCGGTTCGATAGTGATAACCGGGGTGCTGTGGCCTACCGGAGCCTGGCGATCCACGATCTGGACGGCTCGGTGGGTGGCATGGGCGACGCCTTCATCCTGATCCATGATGGCGAGAACGACAGCGTCGCCACGGATGAAGAAGCCTGTGAAATTCAACCTACCTGGAATGCCTCTGTGTGCTCGGGTGATGTCGGACGCCTGTATTTCCGGGCGGGACAAATTGTAAGCCCTCCCACTCCAGGAGCATTAAGAGGTGGGTTTGGATTCGGATTCGTCCGTCCGGCCCCTCGACCCGCTACGGCCGCTCGGCCCGCTCCGCGCGCGCCGCAGGCGCCCGTCGCGTTGGTTCGCCATGGCAAGGAATTTAAGATCACGGCCAATCAGAGCACTGTGCGGGCCGGCACCGAGATCCAGGTGCTTACCGATCGAGATGAAGTCTCTCTCAGTGTGAGTGAAATGGACCAGGGCTCATGGGTCATCTTTGAGCTACCGGGTTTCGCAAACGCAGCCTCCGGCACGCAGCAGGCGAGCATGGACGCATTGCATCAGGCGAACGAGACTTCGTGGTTCAGGAGCGGGGACGCCCTCTGGGTCAAACTGGTCGTGAGCGAAGCTCTGATCATGCCGATTCGTCCATCGAATACGCAAGCCAGCATAACGCTCAGTCGATAGAAAAAGGGACAGTGACTTTTTATATAACAAAGTCACTGTCCCCTTTTTAGACATCTTTTTCCTTAAAAATCATGCTATTCTCAGCCCATAAAACAAAAAATCTATAAAGACAACACGAGTACAGAAGGTTTAATTACATGCATAAACACCATCGTTTGTTTCATCTTTCATTACTGGCTGCAGCAGCCTGTTTCAGCGTAAATGTCCTTGCTGAGGAAGCGGTCAGCTCCGGAAACTGGTCTGATTCATCCACCTGGGCCGGTGGCAATATTCCCGAGGCTGGCGACCAGGTCACCATTAATAATGGTGTGGATGTCGTTCTCGACACCGATACGCCAGAACTGGGCGGTCTAACTATCAGCGGCAAGCTGAGCTTTTCGGACGACGTTGATCAGGAACTTTCTACAGAGTGGATTCTGATATTTGGCGAACTGGAAATCGGCACCGAAGCCAATCCTCACACCAGCAACGCATCCATCACGCTTGTTGACAACGTCAAGGACGAGCAGCTGATGGGCATGGGTGATCGTGGCATTATGCTGTCGGGCGGCACCCTGAACCTGCATGGCAACATCACCAATTCCTGGACCAAGCTGGCTGAAACCGCGGAAGCTGGTAGCAGCTCCATTGAAGTGCTAAGCGCCGATCAATGGCAGGTGGGTGACGAGATAGTCCTCGCTTCGACGGATTACAATCCGCGGCAGGCGGAAACTCGCCATATCACGGCTATCAGCGGCAACACCATCTCCCTGGACGAACCTCTGGAGTACATGCACTTCGGCGAGATTACCTTTGGTGTGGATGAACGCGGTGAAGTGGGACTCCTGACCCGCAACATCAAGGTTCAGTCATCTGAAGATTCGCTTGAGTCATATTTCGGCGGCCACATCATGGCGATGATCACCAGCAAAATGTATGTAGAAGGTGTTGAACTGCATCGCATGGGGCAACACATGGAACTGGCGCGCTATCCGATTCACTGGCACCTTGTAGGCGATAGCGGTGAAGGCCAGTACGTCCGCAACGCTGCCATCCACGACACCTTCAACCGTTGTGTAACGGTGCACGGCACCAATGACCTGCAGATAGAAAACAACGTGACTTACAACACCGTGGGCCACTGCTTCTTCATGGAAGATGGCATCGAACATGGTAACGAATTCATCTCAAACCTGGCGATCCAAACCAAGTGTCATCCCACCATGGAATGCGTTCCAAATAATCTGGCCGCAAACGGTGAAATTGATGCTGAAAACCGCGGTGCACTCATACAAACCAGTTTTTCCGGCGAGCATACCCTGCTACCGTCAGACAACACGGTCTCGTCATACTGGATCACCAACCCGGACAACTCCTACATTGACAACGTGGCAGCAGGTTCTGATGAGACCGGCTTCTGGTTTTCCCTGCCGCTGCATCCGAATGGCGCCTTTCTGGGCTCGGAAGACAGCCTCAACACCTGGCCGCGCCGAACGCCGCTGCGCGCATTCAGAGGCAACGTGTCTCATTCCAACTTCGACGGCTTCATGATTGACCGGCACATCAACGAAGATAACACCTTCGGTCTGGCCTCCATTCCGTTGCTACCGTTGGCAAATCCTGCTGACCTGGAAAGCGAAGCGTTGGAGACGCACTTCGAGAACCTGACCTCCTACAAGAACCGCAATGGTGGTCTCTGGGGCCGGGGCGACCTCTACGTATATAGCAACGCGAAATTCGCTGACAATGCCATTGGTATGACGCAGGCCGCTGGCGACATCGGCTCCTCACGGTTTAGTTCACGGCTGGTTGATTCGCTGGTGGTGGGCGAGACCGATAATATCGGCAATCCTACGACGCCGGAGGAAATCGCCTATGGTCGCAGCCTGCCGAAGCCTTCCATTCCGGATTTCCCGATCCGCGGCTACGAATACTATGACTACCGCGATGATGTGGTGAACACGACATTCGTGAATTACCAGGACAATGACAGGCGCAAAACAGGCGCGCTTTCCTTCCTGCTGTTCACCAGCGCGGGGCTCAGTACCGGAAGCACCATCAAGGGGGCGCAATTCGTCAACGCCAAGCCGGTCTATTTCCCGAATTTCGATCCCCGGTTCGATAATGATAACCGCGGCGGCGACGCCTATCGGACCCTGTCGTTCCGTGACCTGGACGGCTCAGTGACCGGCATCCCCGATTCCCAGGTCATGCTCCACGACGGCGAGCACGACAGTGTCGTCACCGACGACACCTGTGAAATCCATCCCACCTGGAACGCCTCTGTGTGTACGGGTGATATCGGTCGCCTGAATCTCTCGGACAGTAGAGGATGGCTTCCAAGCGCAGTCGATCTCGAATCGCGGACCGCGCGGTACGCTATGCTCTCTTCGCTCAGTCCAGATGCTCCAGACACTCCACTCGTTCAGTCCCAACGTGCTGCTCTGTTCTCTCGTTCTGCGCCGCAGGCACCTATCGCGCTTGTTCGCAATGGCAAGGAATTCAAGATATTCGGTGACCAAAGCACTGTGAAAGCCGGCACCGAGATCGAGGTAAAAACCGAAAGGCAGGAAGTCACTCTCAGTCTGACTGAAATGGACCAAGGCTCATGGGTCATATTTGAGCTGCCGGGTTTCACCAATGCAGCTACCGGAACCGAACAAGGCAGCATGGACGCATTGCGCCAGGTGAACGAGACGTCCTGGTTCAACGACGGGGCTACCATGTGGGTCAAGCTGGTGGCCGAAGCTCCGGTCATGGAGGTCATTCGTCCAACGGATCTGCAAACCACTATAACGGTCAGCCGCTAGGTCAGAAAAAGGGGACAGTGACTTTTTTATATAAAAAGTCACTGTCCCCTTTTTGCCACTTTCGAGCTGATCTGGGCAAACCACAACTCCCAGTTCTTTTTGGTCAAGTTAACCCACCACCGGAACAATATCCTGCTGTTGCTACTGTAAGAGATGCACAATCTGAAGTATCCAGAAGCATGCCTGCGGTGGACATGGTTTCCACGGCAGGCTTATCAAAGTTAGATGACAAGATACATTTTAACGCTATTTGGTGTCTAGCAAAGGCTGGGAAGTCCATATATCATTTTCTTTTATATTGGCTTCCATTAATGACGAGACAGTTACCCAATCAGGTTTCTGAGCAAAAGCAAATGAAGAGAAAAGTAGTCCTAGCAGTAGTGCAGCAGTAGTATTATTCATTTGCGCTCTCCTG
>CAWUSW010000062.1:0-54681 GCA_963925675.1 uncultured Pseudomonadales bacterium | reverse complement strand
AAACCAGTGTTAGTAGTGGTCCAACAAAGCAGGAAATCACAAAAAACTGACGCACTGTCATTTAAAAATACTCCATATTTATTCGCAATATCGGCATGTCCCGATTAAAACATAAATGCTGATATAGAAAACTGAAATCATGAAAAATCAGGTGGTTTGATAAATGGAACTAAGCCGTCCTGACGCAGTCACATAGAAAGCTTTATACAAATATTACAAGCTGTGTGCTGGTATTATTTTAACCTTTAACGTTGTACTATCCGTGTCCCTGTTTTTAATAAAAAAATTAAGAGAACATGGCTTTCATTCAAGGAGTTTTATATGCGTACCAAATTTTTTAGTCTTGTAGTTTCACTGTTGGTACTGTCAACGTTCGGTATCAGCCAGGCTTCTGCTCAGGGCTTTCAACTGCCTAATATGCAGGTCACCAGTAATGCGTTTGCTGATGGTGGCATTATTCCAATTAAATACACTTCTCATGGCGACAATGTGCAGCCTAATTTTTCCATTACAGGTGCGCCGGAAACTACGGCCAGTTTTGCCATTGTTTTTCATGATATCGAAGTAGCCATTGGCGGTAGCACAGGTGATGTAACGCATTGGCTAGCGTGGAATATCCATGCGCGCGATATTGCTGAAGGTAGCCTGCCAGATGGCAGTGTGCAGGGTAATAATATTCGCGGGCAGGCCAGTTACATGGGTTCAGGTGCGCCATTAAGAGACCGTTTTCATCATTATGTGTTTGAGTTTTATGCATTGGATGACGATCTTGAATTGGCCGAAGGTGCAAGCCGTGATGAATTGATGGCAGCAATGGAAGGCAAAGTAGTTGCTAAAGCCGCTTATGTTGGCCGATATGCAAACGCAACACCTGAATAAGACGTAAACTGTTTAATATTCGAAAAGGCGCCTTGGTGATTATCAACGCGCCTTTTTCTTGTTTGCATGATTCAGAAAGCCTATATTTATATTATGTGTGTTACTTCCAATCACTTTTCATTGACGGGGAAAACAATGAAAAACAAAAGCAAGTCTTCTAATCTTAGGGTTTTCAGGGACAGAGCTAAAGATCTGTCCCATGGAATGAAACAAGAGTTTCATTCCCTCGCAGATAACACAACAAGAGTGTCTCGCTATATTGCTGACAAATTGGCTTTTTCTTGTTTGCTATTAGTGACAGGAACAACTGCTTTTGCACATCATAGTTTTGCTCCGCACTTTGATCGGGACAAACCCGTCACTATTGCCGGCATTGTCACAGAATACGAACAACGCAATCCGCATGCCTATATTAATATTCGGGCTGAGGATGCAGATGGTCGCTTGACTGACTGGCGCTGTGAATCCCATGGTTATACCCAGCTGTCGAGAAATGGCATTACCCCGGACATGCTTGTAGCAGGGACTCGGATCGCGGTATCCGGATCTCAGCACCGCCGTGATCCCAATATGTGCTTCTTTGATGTGGTTTATCTGGAAGATGGTCGAGAACTAAGCGTAAATGGTCCCAGAGGCCAGAACAATGCACCACCAGAGGAGCAGCGCGATAGTTTATTGGGCACCTGGATGTTGCAGCCAGGGGGGTTCGCCACCAGTGGCCCACAGTTCATGATGGAATTTGTCACTGCAGAGGGGCGGGCAGTGATAGAGCAATATAATCCATTCACCGACGATCCCACCTATCGCTGCGAGCCAGTGGCTATTCGCCGAGTGTGGGGTGCCCCGGGCACACCCTTAGCAATTAGTCAGGATGGCGATAATATTGTTATCAGGCATGAGTGGATGGATGCGCAACGACTCATTCATATGAATCAGGATGCTGTACCGGCGGGCACCGAGCCCTCCATTCTGGGATATGCCAGAGGGTATTTTGACGATGATGTGCTGGTGATAGAAACCAGCCACTTTACCCAAGGCGTACTGAACCAGTTTGTCACGGTCGAAGGTGAGCCGATGCGGGGACTGCTGCATTCTGATCAACTCAGAACAGTGGAAAGGCTGTCACTGGATCAGGCGAGTAATCGCATGATTATGTCGATGGACCATTACGACCCGGCTTTTTTTACCCGTGATTTTCCTAATTACACCCGTGAATACGGGCCATCTAATCTTGAGATACAGCCTTTTGGGTGTATTCCGGAAATGCTGAAATAAGCGATAAATTTTGACATTACTCCCTGTTGATGCGCTTTTACTTCTTTGTCTGGTCGCACTGTTCACCGGTTTCATCAAGGCCGGGATGCCTTCTCTGGGGACATTACTCACGGCATCTGTGGCGCTGATTTTCCCGCCAAGGGATGCTTTGGGTATCACTCTGATGTACCTGCTGGTGGGTGATCTGGTGGCAGTGTCGCTTTACTGGCGTCTGGCCCATTGGCAGGAACTCAAAAAAATGATGCTGCCGGTATTGGCCGGGGTTGTACTCGGTGGAATTCTGCTGGCCTTTCTTGATAATGATAATCTTGGATTGACTCTCGGACTAATCGTCATCGTACTGGTGTCAATGGAACCTTTGCGCCCCAAGCTGACCCAGTGGGCTCTGGATCATCCTCATAAAATTCGTTCTGCTTCGGGCCTGATTGCAGGAATCGCTACCACTATTGGCAATGCTGCCGGCCCTATTTTATCCCTGTATTTTTTACTACTGAAACTGGATAAAAAAGCCTTTGTCGGCACTGGTTCCATATTTTTTCTATTTGTGAATGTCTCCAAAATCCCTATTTTTATAGGTCAGGATATTTTTCATCCCCAGTATTACGGATCTGTCTTACTGACTGCGCCATTGGTGTTTTTAGGCGCCATAGGCGGCAAGAAATTCCTGGAGTGGGTGAGCCAGCTCTGGTTTAACCGAATTGTTCTATTCTTTACCGCGTTTGCCGGATTTTGGCTGGTGATAAGATACTTTATCAATTTGTAAATTTGTAAACTTATAAGTTGAATCACGCTATTCATCTCAGTAGTTTAACGGCTGATAGAATTGTGAAGGCAAAAATTCAGTCCCTGTTCAGTGGCACAGCAATACGCTGTTTATTATGAAATAGTCGGCTTCAATTTCCGGAGGAGTGGCCTGATGACCAACAAAAAATTTATCTCGTGTCTTGTTCTGCTGTTGAACTGTGTACTGCTGGTTTCCTGTGCCGTCAATCCGGTCACCGGGCGTAATGAAATATCCCTGGTCTCTGAAGTACAGGAACGCGCAATTGGAGAGCAGCAGTATGGTCCTTCCCAGCAAAGCCAGGGCGGTGAGTTTACTGTTGATGAAACCCTTACCCAATATGTGAATGAAGTTGGCCAGCGTATAGCTGCGGTAAGTGATCGTCCTCTTGATTATGAATTCGTCGTACTCAATAACTCTGTGCCCAATGCCTGGGCCTTGCCGGGTGGAAAAATTGCCGTCAATCGAGGCCTTTTGACGGAGCTGAATAATGAAGCAGAACTGGCTGCCGTGCTTGGTCACGAAGTAGTCCATGCCGCCGCCCGACATGGTGCTCAGGCAATGACTCGCGGTACCTTGTTGCAGGGTGCACTGGCAGTGGGGTCGATTGCTTTGCAGGATAATGATTATGGCGATTATATTGTCGGGGCATCACAGTTGGGTGCTCAACTCATTACTACTCGTTATGGCAGAGAAGCAGAAAGAGAATCAGATTATTACGGCATCCAGTATATGCTGCGTGCGGGTTACGATCCGCGCGCTGCGGTAAGTTTGCAGGAAACCTTTGTGCGTTTGTCAGAAGGACGAAACCCGGGCTGGATAGAAGGTTTGTTTGCCAGTCATCCTCCATCGGAAGAGCGCGTAGCCAACAACCAGGCTTTAGTTGCTGAATTAATGCCGCAGTGGCAAGGCAGGGATCTGGAGCTTGGCGAGTTACGTTATCAGCAGGCATTGGGCTTTCTGCAGGAAAATGCAGATGCCTATGCCTTGTTTGATGAAGCACAAGCCGCCATCGCCGATGGAGATCTGGATATTGCCCTGCTCAATCTTGATGCGGCCAGTGAGATGGTGCCGCAGGAAGCACGTTTCACCGGACTCAAAGGCGATATTCTGTTAAATCAGAAAAATTATCGTGATGCGATCAATGCCTATGACAGATCGATCGGCAATGATGCAAATTATTACGACTATTATCTTGGCAGGGGCGTTGCCT
The DNA here is from genome assembly GCA_963925675.1 of uncultured Pseudomonadales bacterium. Taxonomy (GTDB): domain Bacteria; phylum Pseudomonadota; class Gammaproteobacteria; order Pseudomonadales; family Pseudohongiellaceae; genus Eutrophocola. The sequence goes on along the minus strand of CAWUSW010000062.1, from coordinate 50,533 downwards.
ATGCCAGGCTGGGTGAGCGTAATCTGGCCAGAGCAGATCTGGAACATAGCTCTGCGTTATTACCCACTGCGGTAGCAATGAATGAGTTGGGGAAAGTGGCCTTGTTTGATAATAACCGGCAGTTGGCCAAGCAGTATTTCAGTGAAGCTGCACAAGGGCAAGGGCGTGTCGGTCAGGAAGCCGGACAGAGTTTTGCCCGACTTGATGTCGAAGATAATCCCGGTAACTACATAGTGGTTCGCCCCTACGTGGACGATGATGGGCGTATTTTTGGGCGTGTATTCAATAACAGCGATATCGATTTATCCGATATAAGCCTGAACTTTGCCGCGGTGCTTGGTGACAGAGTAGGGACTCAAACCCGAACCATCAGCGCCCTCACGGCCAACAGTTTTACCGACATTAATTCAGGAATGCGTTTTCCGGATGGTCAGGTATGGACTAATGAGCAGATGGAGGTGGAGGTTAGGCGCGCGCGGGCGCTTTAGTCACAAGTTACAAGGTACAAGGTACAAGGTACAAGGTACAAGGTACAAGGTACAAGTGGAAAGTGGAAAGTGGAAAGTTGTAGGTCGGATAAGGCCATAGGCCGCCATCCGACATGGCGTCTGCAAGACGCCCGCTTGCGACTTGCGACTTGTAACTTGAGACTACCTACTCCCTCGCCTGCTGCATCTCCACATATTCAATAAACTTCACCAGCTCATCATAGGGATGGTAGCCGGACGTTACATAACTGCCTCCGATAAAACTGGGTACGCCGCTTATTTGCATTTGTCTGGCGCGCTGCCAGGCCTCATCAACCTGGTCGCTGAAGCGTCTTTCATCAATAACTTTCTCGGCTTCATTGATTTCAAGACCTGCTTTTTCAACAGCCTGTAACAGAACTTCCTTTTTAGCGAGATTCTGATCTTCAACAAAATACGTGCGGTATAAAATCTTGTGCAATGCCTTGCCGCCAGTCTGGGTATCTGCCCACATAGCGAGTTCCTGTGCGAGGCGGCTGTTATAGGTCATGGTGCGATTATTGTGATGCTCAAGGCCCAGTTCATCCATGATGCCATAGAGCCTGTCATGGACAGCGTCAAGATTAGGGCCAAGGAAAGAAGAAAGTAATAGCCCTTCTTCCGGAGTGTCCGGGTGCAGAGGAAAAGGTGACCAGTGCACGTCGATGTCATGGTTTTGTTCTACTTTTTCCACCACAGCACTGGCCAGATAACACCATGGGCAGACGAAGTCAGTGAATATTTCGAGAGCGATTTTATTACTTTCAGGCATAGGGTTATCCGGCTTGTTAGACGCTGCTAATAATAGCAAAGGCCAGGAAAGGTGTCCCGCTTATCAAGGGCACTGTCAGGCAAGTAGAACTTACTCGAATGGTTGTGGATCGGGGGTGTCAGGTCCGGAAGGTGGCAGGATCGGCAACACAATACGTGGCAGGTCACCGGAGAGCGAACGTAAAAAGGCAACCACCTTTTCGTTACCGGTACGGGAAAATGTACGATTCAATTGTACCCATGCCATGGTATCCACGGCTTCTTCCAGTGTTTTTACGCTGCCGTCATGAAAGTAGGGGTAGGTAAGCTCGATATTTCTGAGGGTAGGGACTTTAAAGCGCATTCGATCAGTACGCAGGCCAGTAACCCCTTGTCTGCCAATGGCCGCATTATCAGTTTCAAAGCGATTGAAGGAACCCATTTTCTGGTATGCCTGTCCACCCACAGCAGGGCCATTGTGACAACCGGCACAGCCAGTGAGTTTGAATAGTCGATAGCCTTCCAGTTCCAGTTCCGTGAGGGCAGTTGTGTCACCTTGAAGCCATTGGTCAAAGCGTGAGTTGGGGGTGACCAGTGTGCGTTCAAATTCCGCGATGGAATCTGTCACCATCTCAATGGTGATCTCATCTTCGTTAAACACGGCATTAAATTCGCTGATATAGCCAGGGATGGTCTCTAAGACACTGACAGCCAGTTCATGGCTGGAAGCCATCTCACCGGGATTAGCAATTGGCCCGCCGGCCTGATCAACCAGATCTTTGGCGCGGCCATCCCAGAATTGGGCAATGCTGTAAACCGCATTAAATACGGTGGGTGAATTGATTGGTCCCTGTGCCCACTGGTGACCGATAGATGAAACCAGGTTGTCAGTGCCACTAAGCATCAGATTGTGGCAGGAATTGCAGGATATCCAGCCTGATTTGGAAAGACGTGGATCAAAAAACAGCTTTTTCCCCAGCTCCACTTTCCCCTGATCCATGTTTTCAGGCATGGTAATGGCTGAAATAGGTTCCTGACCACTAGCACTAAAGGTGATAGCCAGTAATAAGAAAAGAAGTGCTGTATACGTGATATTCATTGGAAAATTGTGTGTCCACCAGAGATTGAATAACAGTTTAATACTATCAGGAAATAAATTGATGATATAAGTCAAGAATTTTGGCGGGTATAATGATCTCATGTGGAGCATGGAGCATTTGCAGAAAAAGGCGGTTTAGACGCCCATTTTCAGGTAATCAAAGTTGAAAATTTTAAACAAGCAAAAGCTGGAAAAGGAAATAAGTTCACTTTTCAAACAGCTGGAAAGCGAAGGTTCAGCTCAGCTGAACGCAGAGCGTTTTAATGCGGGGCTTACACAGATCTTTGAAAAAAGTGAATTTAGCCTAAGCGGAGGTGATAGCCAGTTCGTCAGCGTCTTGTTTGCAGATCTTAGAGGCTTCACTTCTATGGTAGAGAAAGTAAGCTCTACCGATATTACGACGGTTCTCAATGAATTTTTTAGCACTATGGTTGAGATAATTGATCAGCATGGAGGGCATGTTAATAAATTCATGGGAGATTCAATCTTCGCCTTTTTTGAAGATAAAAACGGCGTTCATGCCAGCGTTCTCAGCATTCTTCATTGTGCAATTGAAATGCAGATTGCCATGGATAAGGTAAACCAGAAAAGTAAAGAGCTTGGGCTTGATACTTTGTATATGGGGATAGGGATCAATACAGGGAATGTCATTTCGAGTGTACTAGGTTCAGCTATATATCGTGAATATACATTGATTGGTACAACAGTTAATCTGGCATCCAGAATTGAGGGCTATACTCTCAGAGGGCAGATTTTAATTTCGGAAAATACACGCAATCATGCTGGAATATTTATTCAGACAGGCATGGAAAATGAAGTAAGTGCTAAAGGAATGAAGCGGCCGATAAATATATATGAATTGTTATCCATTAAATATCCTAAAAATCTTCAAGTGCCGGTACGGGATAACCGCAAGGCGCCTCGTATAGAAATTAATATTCCTGTTGCTTACCAGTTGCTGGATGATAAATCAGTTTTACTCGAGGTTTTAGAGGGACATATTGTAGACATAAGTTATGGCGGGGTGATGATCAGTACGCCTACACATATGAATAAATTTTCTGATATCAAAATGGATATAAAACTTTCACCTCTGTCTAATATTCAAGAAATATATGCAAAAGCGCTTTATGTTCAGAATAAAGGTGATGTTAATGAAATCGGCCTGGCATTTACCATAATTGATGACGCCACCAGTGCGGCGATAAAAAGTTTTGTTGATAATCTGGTTTAAACCTTAAGGATGACAAATGAAAGCAAATGCCATCATGACAAATTTGTTACGAATTGTATTGCTTGGTTTTTATGCATTTTGTTCATCAGTTTATGGTGCAGACGGCTCGGCGCCAGTTCGTTTGGATCGAAATAAAATAGCAGGCCTGGGTCTCAGTTCTGTACCTGCGGATGCATATTCAGACATCCTTGTTGCCGGTGAGCTGAATATGAATGTGGCAACACTGTTCGACGGGACAGAACTGCGGGTCTCTATTTTTGAATCAACTCCGGCAAAGACAGACCACCGTACACGGCCTACTGACGTGGATGAATTCGTCACTGTGTTGAGTGGTAAATTAATACTGACAGAGCCAAATGGTACTGCACATGAATTTTACCCCGGAGAGTCCTTTGTTCTCCCCATAGGGTATACCGGTACCTGGGAAATGCAGGGAAATTATCGCGAATTAGTGGTTTTGATGAAAAAATAGATAATATACACCACCATTTTTAATACTGAATTTTTAGAAGTAGAGGTTACCAAGCATGAAAGGCAAGATTGGATTTGAAGAACATATGGCTATCGCGGAAACCACGGGCGAGACAAAAGATTTTGCCGGTGAGTCGGCGGATTTCAATGAATTTACACGTGAAATTCTTGATCTGGATGAAACTCGCCTAAAGTACATGGATGAGGCTGGAATTGAGATGGCATTGTTGTCTCTGAATGCCCCGGGTGTCCAGTCAATACTGGATACCGACGAAGCAATCGAAGTAGCCCGGAAAGGTAATGAAACCATGGCGGCTGCGGTGGAGCGGCATCCTGACCATTATTGCGGGATGGCGGCCTTGCCGATGCAAGACCCGGTAGCGGCAGCAGCTGAACTTGAGCGCTGCGTAAAAGAACTTGGCTTCAAGGGCGCCATGGTCAATGGCTTCACACAAAAAGATACACCTGATACCGCCATTTATTACGATATTCCGGAATACCGGGAATTCTGGCAAACCGTGGCGGATCTGGATGTGCCTTTTTATCTGCACCCACGCATGGGTTTGCCCTCACAATCCAAAAACGTCATGGATCATCCCTGGTTGCGCTCTTCACCCTGGGGTTTTACGGTGGAAACCGGTACCCATGCGCTGCGCCTTTGCGGTTCAGGTTTGTTCGAAGATGTGAAACATCTGAAAGTAGTTATTGGCCATCTCGGCGAATTCATTCCTTATAACCTGTGGCGTATGGATGCCCGCATGGTGTTTTCTTCACGAGGATATCGCGGCAGCAAGCCATTGGGGCATTATTTCCGCGAGCATTTTCATGTCACTACATCGGGCAACTTCCATGATTCAACTTTTCGCTGTGCTCTGGAAGAACTTGGCAAGGATCGTTTGTATTTTTGCTCGGACTATCCATTCGAGCGTATGCAAGATGCGGCTGACTGGTTTGATAACACCACAGTGATTACCGATGAAGAACGGCTGCAGATTGGTAGAACCAATGCCATTGAGTTGTTCAAACTGGATATTGATTGAGCTAAAGGCTAAATGCCGGCCCTGGACCGGCACGCTTTTAAAGGCACCGCGCTTTTTTGGGAAGCTGAATCCGAGGTGTTTTTAAGCTTTGGTGCTACTGAGGTTTTTAGATAAGTGGTACCGGAGGCCGGACTTGAACCGGCACGCTTTTAAAGGCACCGGATTTTGAATCCGGCGTGTCTACCAATTTCACCACTCCGGCACTTATCTGAACTTTCTGAGGGCGGGCAGGCGCGCATTATAGCAACGTCATTCGGCTCATGACTATTATTAAAACTACATTCTCTGTATTTGACAGTATTTCTATAAAGACCTTCTTATGAAATTGAGTGATTTTCATTTTGACCTGCCCGAAGAATTAATAGCTCACTATCCAGCACCGAACCGGACTGATAGCCGCCTGTTATGCCTTAACAGGGAGAGTGGCGAGGTTTCTCACAAACTCTTTCCCGATCTTCTGGATTTACTAAATCCGGATGATCTTATGGTGTTTAACAATACCCGGGTAATTCCCGCCAGGCTGTTTGGGAAAAAGGAAACAGGAGGATTGGTGGAAATTCTTCTGGAAAGGGTGATGGATGATTATCGAGCAGTAGCTCAGGTGAAAGCCAGCAAATCGCCCAAACCAGGAAGTCAGTTGATCTTTGCTACGGAAGAGGGTGATGTTACTGCCCTGGTGGAAGACAGGGACGAAGGCTTTTTCACCCTTAAGTTTTCAGAAACAGTAATGTCACTTTCTGAAAAAGTCGGGCATATGCCTTTGCCACCCTACATCAAGCGTGAAGATGAGCTGTCAGACAGAGAGCGTTACCAGACAGTGTTTGGTGAAAAGAAAGGCGCTGTAGCGGCGCCGACGGCGGGGCTTCATTTTGATGATGCATTATTAAAATCAATTCGTGACAAGGGTGTTCATACGGCCATGGTGACCCTGCATGTGGGAGCAGGGACTTTTCAGCCGGTCAGGGCAGACACCATTGAAGAGCACCAGATGCATGCAGAGTTTCTTGAGGTAAGCGAGGAAGTTTGCGAGCAGGTAAGGCAGTGCAGGAAAAGAGGGGGCAGAGTGATTGCTGTTGGAACTACATCTGTGCGCTGCCTGGAAACGGCGGCTCAGTCTGGAGTGATAGAGCCATACAAAGGCGATACCCGAATTTTTATTTACCCCGGTTACCAGTTCAATGCAGTAGATGCGATGGTGACTAATTTCCACTTGCCGGAATCCACCTTGATCATGCTGGTGTCTGCCTTCGCGGGCAGGGAACATATTCTTGCGGCATATGGCGCGGCGGTAAAAGAAAAATACAGATTCTTCAGTTATGGCGATGCCATGTTTATCGGCTAGTTTAAGAGCCAGGTTCACTATCGGGTTAGTTTGCTAGGGAATATAGCGAACCTGGATGCCAACACTGTCTTCATCGATTAACAAATCAGAGATCACCACGACGGTATCGCCAGATTCAAAATCAGCTATTTCTTTCAGCTTTTTAAAGGCTCTGCTCAGGGTTTCTTCAGGGTCCTTGCTGAACTCAATTTTGGAAGGGAACAAATTGCGGTTCAGTGTCATCATGCGGCGAGTAAGGCCAATATTGGTAAAGGCATATATAGGGGTTCCTGGATGCGCGTTGGTAACAAAATTGGCCATGGTGCCATGGCGTGTCACGACCACGATACCTTTGACACGCATGTCATCGGCGAGCTGTGCAGCATTTTCCGCCAAATGTTCCTTGTCGCTAAGCTTGATTAACTGGTCTGTAAAGCGCAATCCTCTTTTTGTTTCTGCTGCCAGCGCGATGTCGTTCATATACTTCACACAGCGAACCGGATGTTTACCTATTGTTGTTTCCCCGGATAACATGATGGCGTCGGCTTCTTCGTAAACAGCGTTAGCTACGTCTGTAACTTCTGCTCTGGTGGGTATCGGGTTTTCAATCATGGATTCGAGCAGATGAGTGGCGACAATCACCCTGCGGCCGTGTTCGGCACACAGGCGCACGATGCGACGTTGTACATTGGGCAGTTGTGCCAGATCTATTTCCACACCCAGATCACCGCGGGCCACCATGATGCCGTCAGACACCTGGATGATTTCCTCAAGATTTTTAACCCCTTGCTGATCCTCTATTTTTGCGATGACCTTGATCGTTTTGGCTTTCTCAGGGTTGGCTTTTTCCATTAGCTGGCGCAGTTCAAGGACATCCTTTGCTTCGCGGACAAAGGAAAGAGCAATGAAATCCATTTCTCTTTCCATAGCGAACAAAATGTCTTCTTTGTCCTTGGGCGTTAAAGACGGGAGATTGACCCTGATGCCGGGCAGGTTCACATGTTTCTTGCTGCCCAGTACACCGCCATCGATTATCTTGCAACGCATGATGGGGGGATTTTTTTCCAATACCTTGAGGTTAATAAGCCCGTTATCCACCGTGATCATGTCGCCGACATTGACCGTATCCAGGAGTTCATCATAGTTGATGCGAAATGAGGATTCTTCCACGTCCACACCATCACGAACAGAGATGGAAATTTCATCTCCAGCTTTCAGATTAAGATCATTTTCCAGAACACTGGTGCGAATTTCAGGACCTTGAGTATCCAGCAGGATGCCGACAGGATAGGCAGTGTGCTTGTTTAGCTCGACAATATGTTCAATCATCCGGTCTGCCCATTTATGGGTGGCATGGGACATATTGAGGCGAATGATATTCATACCCGCGTCATACATATCTTTCAGCATTTCATAGTTGCTGGTGGCAGGCCCGACAGTACAGATAATTTTGGTTTTACGCATGAAAATTCCAGTCATTAAATCGGCGACAATAATAGCATTCTACGAGCGCTAGTGGCATTTCATATTAAGATAAAGGATAAAAGAGAAAAGATAAAAGTGAGCAAATTAGTAGGCTTAATCCCTTTATCTTTTATCCTTTATCCTGTGAATTCAATTATCTTGATTATCAGCCTCCTTGAGCAGGAAATTTTGCTATAATCCCGCGCCTAAATTCTTCAAACCACTCCACTTTATATATTTACAGGAATTAACATCATGAAATCACCTGTTAGAGTTGCTGTCACCGGTGCAGCAGGCCAAATCAGTTATTCACTGCTTTTTAGAATTGCCGCCGGCGAAATGCTTGGCACAGACCAGCCTGTTATTTTACAACTACTGGAAATTACCCCGGCGCTTGAAGCTCTCAAGGGTGTTTCTATGGAAATTGAAGACTGCGCGTTTCCACTGGTACAGGGTATTGTTCAAACTGATGACCCCAATGTCGCTTTCAAGGATGCAGACTATTGTTTGCTGGTGGGCGCGCGCCCACGTGGTCCTGGGATGGAGCGCAAGGATTTACTGGAAGCCAATGCGGCTATTTTTTCTGTGCAGGGCAAGGCGATTAATGATCATGCCAGCCGTGATGTGAATGTCATCGTGGTGGGTAACCCGGCAAACACCAATGCTTTGATTGCCTATCGCAATGCGCCTGATCTGAAGGCGGGGCAATTTACAGCCATGACACGTCTTGACCATAACCGTGCCAAGGCGCAGCTGGCAGGAAAAACCGGCAAACATACGACCGATGTAGAAAGCATGATTATCTGGGGTAACCATTCCTCAACCCAGTATCCTGATATCCATCACTGCAATGTTGCAGGTGAAGCGGCGACCTCACTGGTAGATCAGGACTGGATGGCCAATGACTTCATTCCTACTGTCCAGCAACGTGGTGCAGCAATCATCAAGGCACGCGGATTATCCAGCGCAGCTTCTGCAGCAAATGCTGCCATAGAACACATGCGCGACTGGGCTCTTGGTACAGATGGAAAAATCGTCAGCATGGCCATTCCTTCCGATGGCAGTTATGGCATTGCAGAAGGGCTGGTATATTCATTCCCGGTTACCTGTGCCAATGGCGAATACAGCATTGTGCAGGGTCTTGAAGTGAGCGATTTCAGCCGCGAGCTGATGGATAAGTCAGCCGCGGAGCTTTCTGAAGAGCGCGATGCAGTTGCGTCACTCCTTCCTTAATAGTCACAAGTTACAAGTCTCAAGTCACAAGGTATGCGTACAGCTCTAAGCTGTAGCACTTGTGACTTGCAACTAATCACTTGAGACTGCCCCGGGCCTTTTTAGATAATGAAACATGAACTCCTGAACACCGATGCATCTGCACGCCGTGGTCGGCTTACTTTTGCCCGGGGCCCTGTGGATACTCCCGCCTTTATGCCGGTGGGTACCTATGGTTCCGTGAAAGGGCTGCTGCCTGAGCAAGTTGCTGAATCCGGAGCCCAGATTCTCCTGGGTAACACTTTCCACCTGATGTTGCGTCCTGGCACTGAAATTATCAAGGCCCACGGCGATCTCCATGATTTTATGGCGTGGGATAAACCCATCCTCACTGACTCCGGTGGCTTCCAGGTGTTCAGTCTTGGCGATCTGCGCAAGATTTCTGAAAAAGAAGTGGAGTTTAGGTCACCCATTGATGGCGCTAAAGTTTATCTCAGCCCGGAAAAGGCCATTGAGGTTCAGCATGCATTAGGCTCGGACATCATTATGGTGTTTGATGAATGCACACCCTATCCTGCGACTGAAAAAGAAGCGCGAGAGTCTATGGAGCTTTCCATGCGCTGGGCGAAGCGCTGCAAGCAGGCCCATGGTGAAAATACTGCTGCCTTGTTTGGCATTGTTCAGGGTGGCATGTATCCCGCTTTAAGGCTGGAATCTTTGCAGGCATTGACACAAATAGGCTTTGACGGATATGCCATTGGCGGGATGTCGGTTGGAGAACCAAAAGATGAAATGTGGGAAGTGCTGGAAGTTCTGGTGCCGCAAATGCCAGCGGATAAACCGCGTTACCTGATGGGGGTGGGCACACCTTCTGACCTGGTACAGGCAGTGCAGTATGGGATTGATATGTTTGACTGTGTCATGCCAACCCGCAATGCCCGCAATGGTTACCTGTTCACGTCCAATGGACTATTAAAATTGCGAAACAGCCGATATCGTGATGATTTGGCCCCAATTGACGAAAATTGCACCTGCCACACTTGTAAAACCTTCAGTCGGTCCTATTTACATCATATGGATAAGTGCAAAGAGATGCTTGGTGCCCAGCTAAACACTATCCATAATGTGCATTATTATCAGAAACTGATGGCTGATTTGCGCGGTGCAATAGAACAGGGTACATTGGCCGACTTTGCGAAATCATTCGATAAAAACCAGCGTAATCTGGAAGAGTCGCAGGAATAATTTCAGGTAAAAAAGCAAACACCTGAGCAGGAAAAACACACAACATTCTGACCAGTAAATAACACCACTGGAAAGATAATAAATAATTAAGCCGGGCAGCTTGCTCGGATATAACCCGGGGATTTCTATGGATTTCTTTATTAACTCAGCATACGCCCAGGCAGATGCTGCAGCTGCGCCTTCGGGCATTTTCAACTTTATATTTTTTGGCGGTTTTGCCCTTATATTTTATTTCCTTATCTGGCGTCCACAATCCAAACGATCGAAAGAGCATAAGGATCTGATGGGTAGTCTGAATAAGGGTGACGAAGTGATGACTAATGGTGGTCTGCTTGGCAAATTGGTCAAGGTCGATGACAGCTATATCGTGTTGCAGATTGCCGATAATGTGGAAATTAAAATGCAGAAATCATCAATTTCAGCGGTCTTGCCGAAGGGCACAATCAAGTCTATTTAGGCGTACTATTTATAGTCGATCCATGTAGGCCGGTTGATATAACAGCCGTCTTATTAATAGGCGTTATAAAAGATCAGAAAATAGCGCAGGACAATTTACATGCTCAATAAATACCCGCTCTGGAAAAACCTGTTAATCCTCTTCATTGTTATGTTGGGTGTTATTTATGCGGCGCCTAATTTCTATGCGCCGGATCCGGCGATTCAGATTTCCCATGACAGCGGCATCGTTGATCAAAGTGCGCTGGACAGTGCTACTTTTGCTCTGGGTGCGGATGGTGTCGATTTTTTTGATGCCGTTATTGAAGACGGCAATGCCATCATCAGACTGCGCAATGCCAATGAGCAAAGTCGTGCCCAGCAACTGGCTAATCTGGCGCTGCCCGATGAATATATAGTTGCCCTGAATATGGCACCTAATACGCCAGCCTTGTTGCAAGCCTTTGGGGCGGGCCCAATGACCTATGGCCTTGATTTGCGTGGTGGTGTGCATTTCCTGATGGAAGTGGATCTGGATGCCGCCGTTAACAAGCAACTGACGGATTCCACATCGACCATGCGTACCTTGTTCCGTGAACAAGGCTTACGTTACAGACCCCCTCTGGAAGTTGATGACAGCAACAGGATAGTGGTTCGTTTCTCCACCGCTGAAATACGCAGTGACGCCATTGATTTGATGCGTGACGAATTCCCTGATTTTTTATTTCGTACTGCTGAAAGCGGTGGCAATTACCTCCTTTATTATTCTATGAGTGACCTGGCGATCTTGCAGCTGCAGGAATATGCCCTGCAGCAAAACCTGTCAACACTGCGTTCAAGAGTAGATGAGCTGGGTGTAAAAGAGCCTAAAGTACAGCCCATGGGAAATAACCGAATTATTATCGAATTACCCGGCATCCAGGATACAACTCGTGCCAAGGATTTGATTAGTGCTGTTGCGACGCTGCAACTGCATCTGGTAGCGGAGCCCGGTGCAACTCCAGGCACAACTCTGGATTATCTGGACCCTGATGGCCTGCCAATTGAGATTGAAAGAGATATCGTGCTCTCGGGTGAAAATATAACTAACGCCCAGTCTTCCTTTGATGCGCAAACCAGTTTGCCCCAGGTTAACCTGAGTTTTGATGCGGTAGGCGCCAGACAAATCAACGAAGCAAGCCGTGCCAATATCGGCAGACGCCTGGCTATCTTACTGATTGAAACCAAAACGCGAACAATAACCGAGCGTAATGCAGAGGGTGAACTGGTATCTCGTTCGGAGCCCTATGTCGAAGAAAGTGTAATCAGCGCACCGGTAATGCAATCGGCCCTGGGTCGACAAATCCGTATTACTGGACTGGAAGGTAACGAAGCCAATGATTTGGCGCTGTTAATCAGGTCTGGTGCATTGGCAGCACCGATGTATTTTCTGGAAGAATATGCCATTGGCCCGAGCATGGGGCAGGATAATATTAATCGCGGACTGCTTTCCGTGCAGATTGGCTTGTCGCTGGTGCTGGCATTTATGCTGGTTTACTACCGCCTGTGTGGCCTGGCAGCCAATATTGCCCTAGGGGTGAACCTGCTGTTACTGGTGGCGGTGATGTCGATTATTGGCGGTACGCTAACATTGCCTGGTATTGCCGGTATTGTGTTAACCGTGGGTATGGCAGTTGATGCCAACGTGCTGATATTTGCCCGAATCAAGGAAGAGTTAAAAAATGGCTTACCTGTCCAGAAAGCAATAGACAGTGGCTTTGGCCGGGCCTTTGTGACAATTTTTGATGCCAATATTACGACCTTTCTGGTGGCGATAATTCTTTACAGCATTGGCACCGGGCCGGTAAGAGGTTTTGCCGTAACCCTGTCTATAGGCATTATCACCTCCATGTTCACCGCGATCATGGTAACGCGTGCCATCCTCAATTTTGTTTACGGGGGGCGCAACATAAAAAGTATTTCAATAGGTGGGAATAATTCGCCATCTATTCCTGATCCTGTACCTGGCACCTGAGAGCTGAATTATCATGAGTGAGATAAAAGTTATAGATTTCATGAAGCTGAGAACACCGACGACGGTGTTTTCAGTTTTGTTGATCCTGGTGGCCGTTGGCTCATTAGTCTTTAACGGCATGAAATTCGGTATGGACTTTACCGGCGGGACACAGCTTCAGGTGTCTTATTCTGTCCCCCAGGATCTGGAAGAAATTCGCGGTATTGTCAGCAATGCCGGTTACCAGAATTTTGAGGTGATCAATTTCCGTACCGAACAGGATGTACAAATACGCATTCAGGAAACGGCTGATGAAAATGCGGATTTAACTGAAGCCGCCCAGGCAACGAATATTGTATTGGCCGCACTGCGTGCCAATACCGACGCCGAAATAGAAGTTTTGGGTACAGGGTTTATTGGCTCCCAGGTAGGGGAAGAGCTGCGTGAGCAGGGTGGGCTGGGTATGCTGGTGGCCCTGATAATGATCATGATCTACATTTCTCTGCGTTTCCAGTTCAAGTTTGCTGTTGGTGCTGTGGCAGCACTGGCGCATGACGTCATTATTACACTGGGTTTCTTTTCCCTGTTCCAGATTGATTTTGATCTGACGGTGATGGCAGCGGTGCTGGCAGTAATTGGTTATTCGCTCAATGACACCATCGTTGTGTCTGATCGCATCAGAGAAAATTTTCGAATATTGCGCAAGAGTGATCCAACCGAGCTGGTTAATATTTCGATTACCCAGACATTCAGCAGAACCATCATTACCTCCCTGACCACCTTATTAGTGCTGATTTCCCTGTCACTGTTTGGTGGTGAAATGATTCACGGGTTTTCTACTGCGCTGATTGTTGGTGTGGTGATTGGAACGTATTCCTCGATTTATGTTTCGTCAGAATTGTTGTTATACCTGCAACTAAGCAAAGAAGATCTGATGCCGCCTGTCAACGAAAGCGAAGAAGCCGACGCTCTGCCGTAATAAGCTACTGCGCTCGCTTATACTTCGTTAAAATTATTTTCGAAACCAGTCACATACTGAAGTATGCGCCTGGTATTCAAAAATAATTTCGCCTCGTCTGGCCTTCGCCCGTGACGCTTCTCTTGTCGAAGAGAAAAAGAATTAAGAAAAAGAGTTATGAGGCTTTTGAGACGAGTTTCAGAAAATCTTTAAAGCAGCGGCTGCTGCCAAACACCAGGCTTTCGCTTTCAAGGCAGTCGGGGTTGCCCTTGTGATCACTGATGAGTCCACCAGCTTCCTGAATCAGCAAAATGCCTGCGGCGATATCCCATTGATTCATACCTGACATCCAGCCAGCATCGGTGCGTCCAGCGGCAAAATAGGCAAGGTCCAGTGCTGCTGAACCGCTCATCCTGAGTGCGCCCACAAGCCCCTTCATTTCAGCCTGAATCTGCAGGAGAGTTTCATAGTGCGTTAATCCAGCACAGCTGAGACTTACTGTTGCCCCTTCAAAAGCCCTACGATTGCTAACCCTGATGCGCTGGCCATTGAGCCGGGCTCCGCTGCCTCTGGATGCTGTGAATTCTTCATTTCGGATGGGATCAAGAATAATGGCATGTTCTATCTTGCCATGTTTTATGCAGGCAATAGATATGCAGAAGTGTGGAAAGCCGTTGATAAAGTTACGAGTGCCGTCAATCGGATCAATTACCCAGAGGGTATCTGTGTCTTTGCCCTCTATAGTGCCTGCTTCTTCACAAAGAAAACCATGGTCCGGAAATGCCTTGCGGATTTGTTCGACAAGGATTCCCTCAACTTTGGTGTCTACATCGGTGACAAAGTCATTGTGGCCTTTTTCAGAAATCTGCAGGCGATCTGGACGATCCCAAGCCTGAATAATGGCAACTGCTGCTTCGCGGGCGGCCTTAAGGCCGATATTAATAGTAGCATTCATGATATTTGTGGGCCCAGACCCGGCAGCAAAATAGGAGCGCATCATAGCAAAAGAAGTGAAATATGTAGAGACGCTTTCTGCTATTATCTCGCGCCGCTGATCATGATATTTTGATCTTACTCTGACTAAACAGGAAACAGTGGTGGATTTAACACGTATTCGTATCGTTCTGGTACAAACCTCACATCCCGGTAACATTGGTGCTGCCGCCAGGGCCATGAAAAATATGGGGCTGTCGAAGCTGGTTCTGGTAAACCCCAAAGACTATCCCTCTGGCGTTGCCCTTGGCCGTGCAGCCTCTGCGCTGGATATACTGGACAAGGCTGAGGTGGTCGACAGTCTTGATGCTGCCATTGCCAATTGTGGCTTGGTCATTGGCACCAGTGCCAGGTCACGCAGTATTCCCTGGCCCATGGTGGATCCTGAGCAATGTGCCCAGAAGCTTGTTACCGCCAGTGGCCTGAACGATGTTGCCCTGGTATTCGGCCGGGAGGACAGAGGGCTCAGCAATGATGAGCTGCAACTTTGCCATTTTCATGTGCAGATACCTGCCAATGAAGGTTATTCCTCTCTCAATGTCGCTGCAGCTGTAATGGTGCTTAGCTATGAAATCCGCAAAGCATTCCTCAGTGGTGTTGATACCCCAACCAGCGTCTCAGATAACAAAGTAAGCAGTGAAACCCTGGAGGTTAACTGGGATCAGCCATTAGCGACGGTAGCCGATATCGAGAGTTTTTTGGCGCATCTGGAAAAAGTCCTGATCAGGCTCGATTTCCATGATCCCGAAAATCCCAGGCAATTAATGTCACGCTTGCGCCGTCTTTGCACACGAATCAGGCCAGACACAATGGAAATAAATATACTCAGGGGGATTCTCACCTCCACGCAACAGCAGCTGGATAAGCCCTCAAAGCCCGAGGAATAGCCCACTAGTACCCTACTAATTTACTGTGGTATATACTTGACTAAAATAGTAGGTTTTTGCATAATAGCAAGCCTATTTAGCGAGCAGGTTATAACCCATGAGACTGACAACCAAAGGCCGTTACGCTGTGACCGCCATGCTTGATTTGAGTATCAATGCCAAGAAGGGGCCGGTGACCTTAAGTGATATTTCCAAGCGTCAGGCTATATCCTTGTCCTATCTGGAGCAGTTGTTTTCCAAGCTTCGCAAGCGTGATTTGGTAAGCAGCGTGCGTGGCCCGGGCGGCGGTTACATGCTGAGCAGAAAGGATTCAGATATAGATGTTGCCGAGATTATTGATGCTGTCAGTGAATCACTGGATTCCACACAGTGTAAAGGCAAGGGTGATTGTCATGGTGGCGAGATTTGTCTTACCCATCATCTTTGGGAGGATCTGAGTGCACAGATTCATAAATTTTTGAGCAACATAAGCCTGTCTGATCTGGTTTCCAAGCGTGAAATTGAACAGATAGCCCGTAGCCAGCAAGAACGTATGAATCAGATAAAAGCTAATGAAAGTGAAGAGCAGGATGGCAATCAGGGCGTATCAGTTAACCTGGAGCGCATTGTTGCCAGTTCCCTGTAAACACTTTATTAGACCGCCAGGCATTTAGATATATTAAGCATTTAGTTATATAAGCATTTAGACATCCAGATATTTAAAAGCTGGAAAGCAGTTTTGGAGAATTTAATGATACCGATTTATTTTGACTACTCTGCCACCACGCCGGCTGATCCCCGGGTTGTGAAAAAAATGGTTGAGTGCCTGACCCTTGAAGGTAATTTTGGCAATCCCGCTTCGCGTTCACATATGTTTGGCTGGAAAGCTGAAGAAGCAGTTGAGCAAGCACGGCAGTATGTGGCCGACCTGGTCAACTGCGATCCACGGGAAATAGTCTGGACATCCGGGGCGACAGAATCCGACAACCTGGCGATCAAGGGTATTGCTCACTTTTATCAGAGCAAGGGTAAACATATCATTACATCAAAAATCGAACATAAGGCGGTTCTCGACAGTTGTCGGCAGTTGGAGCGCGAAGGCTTTGAAGTGACGTATCTTGATCCTGATGAAAAGGGTCTGATTCATCCCGAGAACGTCGCTGCTGCGATTCGCGAAGATACCGTTCTGGTTTCACTGATGCATGTTAATAATGAAATCGGTGTTATCAATGACATTAAGGCAATCGGTGAGATTTGCCGGGAAAAGAAAGTTATTTTCCATGTTGATGCGGCGCAAAGTACCGGAAAAATTGATATCGATTTGCAGGATTTGAAAGTTGATTTGATGTCATTTTCAGCACATAAAAGCTATGGCCCGAAAGGTGTCGGTGCACTTTTTGTGCGTCGTAAACCAAGAATAAGACTCGAAGCACAGATGCATGGCGGTGGCCATGAGCGCGGCATGCGTTCGGGTACCTTGCCGACTCATCAGATTGTCGGTATGGGAGAAGCGTTTCGTATTGCGAAAGAAGAAATGCATGAAGAAACCAGGCGCATCGTTATATTGCGGGATCGTTTCCTGAAAGGTCTGGAAGGCATGGAAGAAGTCTACATAAACGGCGATCTTGAACATCGTGTTCCTGCCAACCTGAATGTAAGTTTCAATTTTGTCGAGGGAGAGTCACTGATTATGGCGCTCAAAGATCTGGCGGTTTCTTCCGGCTCGGCATGTACTTCGGCCAGCCTGGAACCCTCCTACGTATTACGTGCTCTTGGTATGGAAGATGAGCTGGCGCATTCTTCATTGCGCTTCAGTATTGGGCGTTTTACCACAGAAGAAGATGTCGATTTCGCTGTTGCAAAAGTGAGAGAGGCGGTGGGTAAACTACGTGAGTTATCCCCCTTGTGGGACATGTTCAAGGATGGTGTGGACATCAGCAAAATCGAGTGGGCTGCGCATTAACTAGCGGCTTTTAAAGCGACCATAAAATTCAACAAAGAAACAGTGTTTCAGAGGAAACAACATGGCATATTCAGACAAAGTACTTGATCACTATGAAAACCCGCGCAATGTAGGCCGCATGGATGATGACGACAAGAACGTCGGAACCGGTATGGTCGGTGCTCCAGCTTGTGGCGATGTGATGCGTTTGCAGATCAGGGTGAATGATGCCGGAGTGATTGAGGATGCAAAATTCAAAACCTATGGTTGTGGTTCTGCCATAGCCTCAAGTTCATTGCTCACCGAGTGGGTAAAAGGACGCAGCATAGATGATGCTGCTAAAATCAAAAATACCGAAATCGCTGAAGAGCTTGGTTTACCACCAGTGAAAATCCATTGCTCAGTACTCGCCGAAGATGCAATCAAAGCGGCAGTATCTGATGTCAGGAAGAAGCGCGGCGAAATATCTGAGTAATGCCTTTTAGGGCATATAGCCTGGATAATAGCGCTAAATCAAGAATCTGTAGTGTCTGGAGAAAGACGTAGAAAATGGCAATTACCATGACAGAAACAGCCGCAAAGCATGTGGCCAATCAGCTGCAAGGCAGGGGCAAGGGTGTAGGCATTCGTGTAGGCATTACCACCACCGGTTGCTCTGGAATGGCCTATGTTCTCGAATTTGTTGATGAAGCTGAGCCTTCCGATGAGGTTTTTGAAGATCATGGTATAAAAATTGTTGTTGATCCAAAAAGTCTGCTGTACATCGATGGCACTGAAATGGATTTTGTCAAAGTCGGTGTCAATGAGGGGTTTGAATTCAGAAACCCCAATGTTAAGGGTGAATGCGGTTGCGGCGAAAGCTTCAGCGTTTAACTCTTCCTGTTTAAACTCCCTTCTGATAACTCGTTAATTATTCGTGATTGAAACAACCCTTAATCATTTCGAACTTTTTTCATTACCTGTTTCATTACAGGTAGAAGAGGCGGTTCTGGATCAGGAATATAAAAAGCTGCAGGCAGTAGTTCATCCGGATCGATTTGTTGATGCTGATGATCGGACCCGCTTGCAGGCATTACAGCAGACCAGCATGGTTAATGATGCTTATGAAACACTGAAGTCTCCGCTCAAAAGATCGGCGTATTTATTAAAGCTCCACGATATTGATGCGGAAGAACATAATCAGGCGCATTTGCAGGAAGAATTTCTTTTGCAGCAACTGGAAATGCGAGAGGCTCTGGAAACATTGATTGATAGCGATGAAGTGGAAGGGCTGGATGCATTGAAGAAAACGGTAAACAGGGAAAAGTCAGCCACACTTGAATTGTTTGAATCACACTTTTTGCGGAAAGATTTTACAGCGGCAAAATCTAACTATAATCAACTGCAGTTTCTGTTCAAGCTACTTGATGAAATTGATAAAGCAGAAGAAAAACTGCTGGATTATTGAACGAAAAATTACCCATATAACGGATATCACTTTTGGCCTTACTTAGCATTTCAGAACCCGGACAAAGTACACCCAAAGCCCATGCTGTAAAGAAAAGGGCGGTGGGAATAGATCTTGGGACTACTAATTCTCTGGTTGCCGTTGCCAGTGAAGGTCATGCTCATACACTTTGTGATCATGAAGATCATTGCCTTGTGCCTTCGGTTGTACATTATGCAGCTGATGGGAAAGTTACTGTTGGCTATGATGCCGCTCTAAAAGGTGTCGATGATTCGGCCAATACTATTTCTTCAGTTAAGCGGCTGATGGGTAGAGGGTTTGAAGATATTCACTATGATCTTCCCTATGAAATTGAGGCTAATGAAAATGGTGGCATGCCTCTGATTAAAACTGCTGCCGGGAAAAAAAGCCCTGTAGAAGTGTCTGCTGAAATTCTTAAATCCCTGGTGTTAAGGGGGGAAGAAGAATTTGGTGATGAGCTCGATGGTGCCGTGATAACAGTCCCGGCATATTTCGATGAAGCACAAAGGCAGGCGACAAAAGATGCCGCGAAACTGGCCGGTATCAAGGTATTGCGATTGCTCGGTGAGCCTACCGCTGCCGCGATAGCCTATGGCCTGGACAGAAAGCAGGAAGAAACAGTCATTATTTATGATCTGGGTGGTGGCACATTTGATGTAAGCCTGATGCGTCTTGAGAGAGGTGTCTTTAAGGTTCTTGCTACTGGTGGGGATGCAGCATTGGGTGGTGATGACCTGGATCGCACAGTGATTCAATGGATTCTGGCTGAAGCCGGGATCGAAGATGATTTGAGCTATTCACAGCTTAATGCCTTAGCCAGAATTGCCCGCCATGCCAAGCATGCCCTGTCTGATGCAGATTCGACAGTGGTCAGTTTTGAACACTGGAGTGGCACCTTGTCCCGTGAGCAGTTCAATAATTTGATCGATTCCCATATTGATAAAACCATCAAGGCATGCCGACGTGTATTGCGTGATGCAAAAGTTGAGCTCAGTGAAATATCGGATGTAGTCATGGTGGGTGGTTCAACCCGCACACCAAGAGTACGCGAGCGTGTCTCTGAATTTTTTGGGGCTGAAGTACATACCGAAATTGACCCGGACAAGGTAGTCGCTGTGGGCGCTGCTTTACAGGCAGATGTTCTGGCAGGCAATAAATATGGCGACGATATTTTACTGCTTGATGTAATCCCCTTGTCGCTGGGCATAGAAACCATGGGTGGCTTGATGGAAAAGATTATTCCTCGCAACACCACCATACCGGTTGCACGAGCTCAGCAATTTACTACTTACAAGGACGGTCAGAGCGTTATGTCTCTTCATGTTCTGCAAGGAGAAAGGGAGCTCGTGTCAGATTGCCGCTCGCTGGCAAAATTTGAATTAAGGGACATTCCGCCAATGGTGGCAGGAGCTGCCATTATCGAGGTCACATACCAGGTGGACGCGGATGGTCTGATGGAAGTGCACGCCAGGGAATTAAGCACAGGAATTGCCAGTAGCGTGGTGGTTAAACCGTCCTATGGTCTGGAAGACAGGGATGTCGAAAAAATGATCACCGATTCTTATGCTGCGGCTGCCAGTGACAAGGACGCCAGATCCTTGCAGGAAAACAAGGTTGAAGCGCAGAGAATTATTGAGTCACTGCAGAGTGCTCTGGCTCTTGATGGTAAAAATTTGTTAAGTGACGAAGAATACGCTGAGCTAAGTGAAGGGATAGAAAAGTTACATATAATTATCGATTCAGCAGATAGCGATGCTATACATCAGGCATCAGAAAGCCTGAATGAAGCGAGTCTTGTCTTTGCCGGCAGACGTATGAATACACAGATTAAAACCGCCCTTGCCGGTCATTCAATAGAGGAAGTAGAAAGGTAATGCCCACAATTCGTTTTTTACCCAACCCGGATATATGTCCCGAAGGCAAGGAAGTTGAAGCACAAGCCGGGGAAACTATTCTTGATGTTGCCTTGCGCAATCATATCCATCTGGAACATGCCTGTGAGAAATCATGTGCCTGTACTACCTGTCATGTGGTTGTCAGGAAAGGTTTTGATTCCATGGTTGAATCCACCGAGGATGAAGATGACATGCTGGATAAAGCCTGGGGACTGGAGCCTGAGTCCAGGCTTGGATGTCAGGCAAAAGTGGTGGATGAGGATCTGGTAGTAGAGATTCCAAAATATACTATTAACATGGTCTCAGAGAATCATTAGGGCTTATTCAGGAAATAGTTATGAAATGGACAGATACGCTCGATATAGCGATTGAGCTTGCAGAAACTCACACAGAAGTAGACCCCAAAACCATCAACTTTGTTGACCTGCACCGCTGGGTCTGTGAATTGGAAGGCTTTGATGATGATCCCAATCGCAGTGGCGAGAAGATTCTTGAAGCCATTCAAATGGCATGGATAGAGGAATTGTAGTGGCTATTGGCGAATACGGTTCCACGTGTCAGGCCACGCTTCTCATGTTTGCCGGGCTTTGATGGTATTAAAGGTGCTTGCTCTGACAGTGACTTCAGGTTAATCAGGGACAGAGCGCTGCGCGGTCTGTCCCTTGGAATGGCGCATGCGCGACATTCCGCCTGTGGCACCTTCGATATACAATAATAGGTTGTTCAAAATACACCTAAAGGCGCGTACAATACGCCGTCTTCTTAAACCTGCCTTTGCGGGCTGAGTTTTCAACGAATTATTAAATATTTTATATAAACGGAGTAAATTGCATGTCTGTTGAACGTACTTTATCGATTATCAAACCAGATGCAGTCGGTAAAAATGTGATTGGTGAAATTGTGAGCCGTTTTGAAAAAGGTGGCCTGCGTGTTGTGGCGATGAAAATGCTTCAGCTGAATGAAGAATCTGCAGGTGGATTCTATGCCGAACATAAAGAAAGACCATTTTTTCCGGACCTGATTGAATTTATGACGTCTGGCCCGGTTATCGTACAGGCGCTTGAAGGCGAAAATGCTATTGCCAGGAATCGTGAACTGATGGGTGCTACTAACCCGGCAGAAGCAGATGCCGGAACAATTCGTGCAGATTTTGCTGTTTCAATCGATGCCAATGCAGTACATGGTTCCGATTCTCCTGCATCAGCAGAAAGAGAAATCAGCTATTTTTTTAGTGACGAGGAAATTTGTCCGCGCCAGAACTAATCGATAGAACGAATGTCATAGCTCCGCTAACAGGGCTAAACAAAGGGTATTAAAATGCCGGACCAACTGACCAATTTACTTGGTCTGAGTAGGCAGCAAATGGAGGCTTTTCTCTCTGATCTGGGAGAAAAGCCTTTTCGCGCTATACAACTACTGAAATGGATACATCAATTCGGCGTGACCGACTTTGATGAAATGACCAATATCAGTAAGTCACTGCGTGTCCAGTTAAAAGAATGTGCCGAGGTGCGTCCGCCAAAAGTTAAAGAACGCCTGGATGCCAGTGATGGTTGTTACAAGTGGATTGTAGAAGTTGAAAGTGGCAGCAGTGTTGAAACTGTATATATCCCGGAAGCTGGCAGAGGGACTTTATGTATCTCTTCCCAGGCGGGTTGTAGCCTTGATTGTTCATTTTGCGCAACGGGAAAGCAGGGCTTCAACAGTGACCTCACCACTGCGGAAATTATCGGACAGCTGTGGCTGGCCAATCGCGAGCTCGGTACTTTTGGGACCAAAACTCCACGCAAAGTGACCAATGTGGTGATGATGGGAATGGGCGAGCCGCTGTTAAATTTCGACAATGTAATTAGTGCCATCAGCCTGATGATGGAAGACAATTGTTACGGTTTGTCCAAGCGCCGCGTTACTATCAGTACCTCAGGTGTTGTCCCGGCCCTGGATAGACTGAAAGAATATACTGACGCTTCACTTGCCATATCCCTGCATGCTCCCAATGATGAACTGCGCAGTCAGATTGTACCGATCAATCGAAAATATCCGATCAAGGAATTATTACGCAGCACCAATGCCTATCTGGATTCCTTGCCGGACAGCCGCGTGGCAACAATAGAATATATTTTGCTAAACGGGGTTAATGATCATCGCCAACATGCCCGCGAATTGGCAGAACTGCTCAGAAGTACGCCTTGCAAGATTAATCTGATTCCTTTTAATCCATTTGAAGGCTCTGAATATGTGCGATCCAGTAATTCTGCAATTTCCAATTTCAGAAAAATACTGCAGGAAGCTGGCTATACGGTCACCATCAGAACTACGCGCGGAGACGATATCGGCGCCGCTTGTGGGCAATTGGTTGGCATGGTTGATGATAATACGAAAAGAAGTGCCCGATATCGCGCATTAAGGGAACAATCTGAGCCTGTACAGCGTCTAAAGGTTCAATAAAATTAGTACTTTAGGTTAAAATCAGTTTTTATTTGCTCGCCAGGAATAAACAGGAACAAAATGATGAGATTCATCAAGTCAGCAGTTGTCACAGCATTTAGTCTGTTTCTGCTCAGTGCCTGTATAACTGAAACAAGCAACCCGGTATTCAATGTAGAAGAATCAGAAGACAGTGCCCTGGAAGATTATTTGCTCCTGAGTATTGGTTACCTTGAACAGGGCGATTTAGCAAATACCAAACGTCATTTGGCCAATGTTGCCAGAATTGATTCCAATAACAGTAAAATGTTTGGTGTATGGGGACTGGTTTATGCCCGTGAAGGTGAACCTGCACTTGCCGAGCAGAATTTTAATCGCTCGTTACGCTTGGATTCAGCGAATTCGCAAATCCGCAATAATTATGCGGCTTTCCTTTTTTCCGAAGGGCGCATTGATGATGCCTATGAACAATTGGCACGAGTAGTTCAGGACACAGGCTATGAGCAACGTCCGCAGGCTTTTGAAAATATGGGAATTGCAGCACTAAGGCTCAATCGTATTGAAGATGCTGATCAGGCTTTTTCCAGAGCCTTGCAATTGAACCCTAATCAATTACGTTCTGCTCTGGAGCTGGTAGTTATTAATATGGAAAGAGGGGATATCTTGCAAGCGCGAGCTTACTGGCGCAATTATCTGACCCTCATCCAGTTTTTCAATGTTGGTCATAATGCCCGCAGTCTTTTAATTGGTGCTCGCCTGGAATTGGCCATGCAGAATGAAGTAAATGCTTTTGAGTATGGCGATTTACTGGAAACAAATTTTCCAGACAGCCGTGAATATGAATTGTTTCAACAGGCGATGGAATGAGCGAAGAAAATCAGAACTTGGAATCGGAAAATGACACTCAGTCTGAGGACTCATTGATTGACTGGCCTGCCCCTGGGCAGAAATTAAAAGCCATTCGTGAAGAGCTCGGTTTGAGTCATGCAAGGGTGGCAGAGTCTCTCCATATAACAGCGCATTATGTTAAAGCACTTGAAGATGCGCAGTATGACAAATTGCCTGGTAAGACATTCGTAAAAGGCTATTTCAAGGCTTATGCAAGGTTCCTCGGAACTAATGTAGACGACATCATGTCTTGTTATGACCAGCATGTGACAGCTCTGGAAGAGTCGGTTGAAAGTGAGGCGAGTGTTCAACGCGCAAAAAAAACATATGACCAGAATATACGCTGGATGATATGTGCAGCTGTAATCATTGTTTTAGTGGTTGCGGTGAGTTGGTGGATTTCCGGTAGTGATGAGGACAGTGCGGCCAATATCTCTGAAAGTGACGATAAGCTCGTTGCAGGACTCACAGGAACGCCCGGTGATGCAATGAGAAATAATAACGTTCCGGTAGCCAAGGTAAAAGAACAGGTCACCGCAGAGGTACTGATCGCCAGCATGGCACAAGCAAACACTAAAGCTGACAATATTTCCAAGAAAGTATCTGGCGATGCGTCGCTTGGTGTAAGGTCAGCGACTTCAATCACAGAGCTTGTGGAATCTACAATAGCGGTTTCCCTGGGCGAGGTCTCTCCGCAACAAGTCGAAAAAAATACTGGTATTAATCAGCAATCAAATGTTGAAGTGGTTCTTTCAGAAGTCTCAAGTACAGAAAATAATGGCCCAGAATTAGTGTTGGCCAAACCTACAAATGAACTTGAATTAAATTTAGCGTTAACAACTGCGTCAGTAACAGACGGAGGTGAAGATCAGTTACAGAGTAACGAAAATCAAATCACCTCTATAGAGATGGACACACCTGATTACAGTGTGATCAGCTTGGAAAATAAGCGAAAGATTGAACTTGAAATTGAAGGTAATGATCTTCTTGAAGTTCATTTTCTGGGGGAAAGCTGGATCCAGGTTGATAATGCTGAACAAACGCGGCTTTATCACGACATGCTGAAGATGGGAGATGATCTCAGCATAAAAGGCACAGCCCCATTTAATATTCTTGTTGGCGATGCGAGTGTTGTGGAAATGACATTCAATGCCAGTGAAGTTGATGTTTTATCCCGGATTCGTTCTGATAATTCAGCGCGCTTACTGCTGCAACGGAAAAACAGATAATGCTTACTAAATCCCCTATTGTCAGACGAAAATCTCGCCAGATTATGGTCGGCGCAGTCCCTGTAGGGGGCGATGCACCGATTGCCGTGCAAAGTATGACGAACACCGACACCTGTGATGTGCTTGCTACCAATAAACAGATAAGCCAACTGGAAGCAGTAGGTGCAGATATCGTTCGGGTTTCTGTGCCAACTATGGAGGCGGCAGAAGCTTTCAGGGAAATTCGTTCCAGAACTACAATGCCTTTAGTTGCCGACATTCATTTTGATCATAAGATTGCTTTGAAGGTTCTGGAATACGGCGTTGATTGTTTGCGTATTAATCCAGGCAATATTGGTCGTGATGAAAAAGTAAGAGCAGTAATTGAATCTGCCCGAGACAAAAATGTCCCATTGCGAATAGGGGTTAATGCAGGATCCCTGGGTAAAGATTTATTACGCAAATATAAAGAGCCGAATGCAGATGCCATGGTCGAGTCGGCACTGCATCATATCGATATACTCGATTCTTATGACTTTCAGAATTTCAAAGTCAGTCTGAAAGCTTCTGAAATATTTATGACGGTGGAAGCCTATCGCAAACTGGCCAGTCAGATTGAACAACCACTACATCTCGGTATTACCGAAGCGGGTGGTTTGCGCAGTGGTACAGTTAAATCATCTGTCGGTTTAGGTTTGCTGTTGATGGATGGAATTGGAGATACAATCCGAATTTCACTGGCGGCAGACCCGGTAGAGGAGATCAAGGTGGGTTTTGATATTCTGAAAAGCCTTGGTTTACGAAAAAAAGGTGTAAATCTTGTGGCCTGCCCAAGTTGTTCACGCCAAAATTTTGATGTCATTGCCACTGTCAATGAACTGGAATCCCGACTTGAAGATATCACTACTCCCATTGATGTTTCGGTAGTGGGCTGTATTGTGAATGGTCCAGGCGAAGCGAAAGTCTCGGATATAGGACTCACCGGCGCAACCCCGGTAAACATGTCCTATATTAATGGCAAAACCAGCCACAAGATCAGCAATGAAAACCTGGTGGACGAACTGGAAGCCATGGTAAGAGAAAAAGTCAGACAAAAAATAGAAGAAGAGCAAGCGTTGGAAAAGGGTGTGACTGATACATAGTTTGTCATTGATGAATAAAGCAGATTGCTTCCAGCTAAATTCAGGATTATATCAATCAATAAAATTCAGACAGGTCTGGAACGAAGTAAGGCAGGATTAATTTTTGGCTAAAATACAGGCAATTCGCGGCATGAATGATGTGCTGCCGGATCAGACTCCCGCATGGCAGTATCTTGAACAGGTAATGAGAGATCTGTTGTCCGCCTATGCTTACCAGGAAATCCGTTTTCCCATTGTTGAGCAAACCCAGCTTTTTAAACGTTCTATCGGCGAAGTCACTGATATCGTTGAAAAAGAAATGTATACCTTTGAGGATCGCAATGGCGATAGTCTGAGTTTGCGTCCGGAAGGGACAGCCTGTTGTGTTCGGGCGGCAGAACAACATGGACTTTTGTATAACCAGACCCAGAAGCTTTGGTATATGGGGCCGATGTATCGCCACGAGCGTCCACAAAAAGGACGCTACCGCCAGTTTTTTCAAATGGGCGTTGAAGCTTTTGGTATGGCGGGAGTCGATATCGAAGCCGAAATACTGCTACTTTCAAGAGATCTTTGGCAAAGATTGGGTATTGCAGATGTGCTTACTCTGGAAATCAACAACCTGGGCACATCCGAAGACCGTGCACGATACGGTGAAGCGCTTAAAGATTATTTATTACAACACCATGATGCACTGGATGAGGACAGCCAGCGACGATTGGAGAAAAATGTTTTACGGATTTTGGACAGTAAAAGTCCGGTGACCCAGGAAATACTTCTGGCAGCGCCAAAGCTACCAGATTTTATTTCACCTGAGTCGTCTGCGTCCTTTAGCAAATTACTGGTAATGCTCCAACACGCCGGAATTTCATGCCAGGTAAATAATTCATTGGTGAGGGGGCTGGATTATTATAATGGGGTGGTCTTTGAATGGACTACTGATAAACTGGGGGCCCAGTCAGCAGTGTGTTCAGGAGGGCGTTACGATGGCCTTTCCAGACAGTTGGGTGGCACAGATACTCCGGGCGTGGGCTTTGCTCTGGGTATGGAACGCTTGATTCTCCTGCTGGAAGAACTTGACAGATTTCCAGCTGAAATACATCGCTCAGTGGATTTGTATATCAGTGTTATTGGAGATGGTGTGCGACAACAGGCACTGTTACTGGCCAATGAAATCAGGAAATCAATGCCGCAATTACGGGTTTTGACCCATTGTGGTGGCGGCAAATATAATAGCCAGCTAAAAAAAGCCTATGCCAGTGGCGCACAATGTGCCCTTATTCTGGAAGGTGATGCTGAACTGACAGAAATAAAGATGCGAGTGCTTGATGATAACGGCGAGACGACCACTCTATCGCCAGCGTCAGTATGTGATTCGTTATCTGATTTTTTTAATTAGAAATTTAATCAAAAACAATAGTTTTAGGAGTTAGTCTTTTGGCAAGTTACGA
Source organism: uncultured Pseudomonadales bacterium (assembly GCA_963925675.1). Taxonomy (GTDB): domain Bacteria; phylum Pseudomonadota; class Gammaproteobacteria; order Pseudomonadales; family Pseudohongiellaceae; genus Eutrophocola. The sequence goes on along the minus strand of CAWUSW010000062.1, from coordinate 22,546 downwards.
AAGTGATGAAGAACAAATTGAAGCCTTAAAAAACTGGTGGAAGGAAAATGGTAACTCTCTATTAATGGGAGTAGTTATTGTTCTGGTTGTTTTATTTGGTTCAAGACAATGGCAGGGGGCTCAGCTGGCAAAAGCAGAAGAAGCTTCTGAGCTTTATGATTCTATCTTCCAGTTGTCAGCATTGAATCAGACATCGGTAATAACCGAGTCTACAATCGCTGAGCTGGAAAGTAGTAATGAGCAACTGCGAAGTGATTATACAGATAGCATTTATGCGCGTTATGGCGCCCTGATAATGGCGTCAATGTATGTCAATCAGGAAGCCTATGAGCAGGCAGCCAATGAGCTTAACTGGGTTCTTGATAATCCGGATCTGGGTTTCATGAAAAGTGCCGAAGAAGAACTGTTTCTCACTGCCAGACTGAGACTGGCAAGAGTCAGATTGGCACAAGGCATGGCACAAGAAGCGCTTTATCTTGTCACAGCCGTTGAGCCAGGTGGACTTGAAGCTGGTTATTCAGAAGTTCAAGGCGATGCCTATTTACAACTGGGTCAAGCTGAGCAGGCACGTAGTGCCTATCAACGTGCACTTTCACTAGCACCAGATAACGCAAATTTTATTGAACTGAAAATTCTTGGAATTGGCAGTTAATTAACGCTCACCCATTTAGCGGCTCATGATGATAAAACATATTCGACTAGCTTTACTGATTATTGCCATTCCATTGATGTCTGGCTGTGGCTGGAATCCTCTGGGCTTCCTCTCTGGTAATGGGGATGACGAAAAACCTGCAGATCTTGTCGACTTCGATGAAGAAGTCAGACTGAGACGTCAATGGAGTGTAAATGTAGGCAGTGGCCAGGGCGATAAATACAACCGCCTTAAACCCGCTATTTCTGGTGATGTCATTTATGCCGCCAGTAATAATGGTCAGGTTATTGCATTGAATCGTGAAAGTGGCAACAGAGTATGGCGTACAAAACTGGATTATGAAATTACCGGTGGTGTTGGTGTTGGTGGTGGACTTGTCGTACTGGGTACAGAAAACTCAATTGTAATTGCACTGGATGCTGCAAGCGGCACAATGTTGTGGGAGACAGAAGTCACCAGTGAAGTACTTTCTGCACCAGCAACGAATGGTGAGGTTGTTGTGGTCCAGGCCATTGATGGGAAGCTTAGCGGGCATGATGCAAAAACTGGTGAGCAGATCTGGATATACGAAAATACAGTGCCTGCGCTTACCCTTCGCGGTGATAGCTCACCACTGATATTGGAGAATTTTGTTCTCGCCGCCTTTGGTAATGGCTCTATTGTTTCCATTGCACTTGATAATGGCACATTGCGCTGGGAAGAAAGAATTGCAATCCCTACGGGAACATCCGAAATAGACCGCATGGTGGATATAGATGGCGATCTATTTGTTTCTGATGGTGGATTATTACTGGTGCCTAGCTTTCAGGGATATCTTGCGGCTATTGACGTAGTCACTGGACAAACCCGTTGGCGTGTTGAGGAATCAAGCGCGAATGGAGCCAGTTCAGGATTTGGAAATATTTACATTAGTGACGAGCGCGGGCATGTGAAAGCCTATAAAACTGGTCAAGATGATTTTGTCTGGAGTAACGAAGAACTGGATTTACGTAATCTCAGTGGACCAGAAAGCTTTAGTAACTATGTTGCTGTAGGCGACTATCAGGGCTATGTGCATCTATTGTCACAAGTTGATGGCCGCTTTGTAGGTCGTACCAAGGTTGACGGAAAAGGTATTCGTGCTTCAATGCAGTCCAGGGGTAATACACTTTATGTATTTGGTAATGGTGGCACCCTTTCCGCCCTCAGTGTCGAATAGGGCACTAAATATAAGGTGGAAAATAACACCTTAAAACATAGCTGAGTCTCTTGCTGTTTTACCGCTTTTTTAAAATTAAGGCCAATTCCCATGATCCCCGTCATTGCCCTAGTAGGCAGACCCAATGTAGGCAAATCGACACTCTTTAACAGGTTAACCCGCTCCAGGGATGCCCTGGTGGCGGATTATGCAGGTCTCACCAGAGACCGCCAATATGGCGAAGGTAATTCCAACGAACGGAACTTTATTGTCATTGATACTGGCGGCATTACCGGAACGGAAGAAGGTCTGGACCTGCTTATGAGTGAGCAATCCCTGCTGGCTATTGCTGAAGCTGATATTACGCTGTTACTTGTTGATGCTCGAGAAGGATTGTTGCCAGGTGACCAGCAGTTGGTGGATTATCTGCGCAGAAATACCCTCCCTTATTCCCTGGTAGTCAATAAAACCGATGGCCTGGATCCTGATGTAGCACTCTCTGACTTTCACCAGCTTGGCTGCGATTCTATTCATGCCATTGCTGCCAGTCATGGCAGGGGTGTGAGTAAAATGATGGAAGAAGTGCTGCTGACATTTCCAGTGGCAGAAGAAGAGCAGGAAGCTCTTGAGAATGGCGGTATAAAAATCGCCGTTGCAGGCCGCCCCAATGTAGGCAAATCCACACTGGTAAATCGCCTTTTAGGGGAAGAAAGAGTGGTGGTTTATGATCTCCCCGGGACCACAAGAGATAGTGTATATATTCCTTTTGAACGTCGGGGAAAACCCTATACCTTAATTGATACTGCTGGTATCAGAAAAAAAGGCAAGACCAACGAAACCGTTGAAAAGTTTTCTGTGGTGAAATCCCTGCAGGCTATTCGGGATGCGAATGTCGTAGTGCTGCTGGTAAATGCCCGGGAAGGTATCGTTGAGCAAGACCTGCATTTACTGGGCTATGTATTGGAGACAGGCAGGGCCCTGGTGATTGCTCTCAACAAATGGGACGGAATGGACGAGTATGCCAAGGATCAGATACGTAAGGCAATACAGCGCCGTTTTGTCTTCATAGATTTTGCCAAAATACATTTTATCTCGGCATTGCATGGTACTGGTGTCGGGGATTTATACGTTTCTATTGAAAAAGCTTATGCTTCGGCCAATCTGCAATTAACGACCAACAAACTGACGCAATTACTCGAAAGAATTACAGAAAGTCATGCTCCGCCAGTTATTAATGGCAGGCGTATTAAGCTGAGATACGCTCATCCCGGCGGCAATAATCCCCCGGTGATAGTGATTCACGGCAAACAGACTAAAAAAGTTCCGGCACATTATGTGCGTTTTCTGGAAAAAAGTTTCAGGAAATATTTGAAACTGGTAGGCACACCAATACGCATCGAATTGGTCAACGATAGTAACCCCTACACTAAATCGGAAGAAGGGAAGTCTAATAAGGAGGTTGCTCGCAAGCGTGCTATCAAGAAGAGCCGAGTACTTTCAAAATCGTCCAAAGACGTAAAGCCCTCTAAGCCCCCAAGAGGCAGAATTAAAAAGCATAGATAAGCCCTGTGAACTAACAACTTGATGAAACACACGCTGATTTTAAAAACCGGGAGCACAATCCCAGTTATAGCTGAAGAAAAAAGCGACTTTGAACAATGGATTGCTACAGGGATGTCGTTGTCTGTTGAGCAGACTTTGATTGTTTCTGTATTTGAAGGGCAGCCCTTGCCCGACCTGCAATCTATCTCCTCTATTGTTATTACCGGTTCGCCTGCCATGGCAACTGAAAAGTTGGACTGGATAGAAAAAAGCCAGCATTTCATCCTTTCTGCAATCAATGCCGGTATCCCTGTGTTGGGCATCTGTTTTGGCCATCAATTGCTGGCGCAAGCAATGGGAGGCAAGGTCGATTGGCATCCTCAAGGCCGGGAAATTGGAACAACCATGGTAAGTCGAAGCGTTGAGTCTGCAGATGACCCACTATTTAATAAATTGCCGCTAACTTTTCCTGTCCATACCACACATATGCAAACTGTCACTGAACTACCTTCTGATGCAGTTATTCTGGCGGCTAATAATTTTGAATCACATCATGCAGTACGCTTCGCCAGGAATGTCTGGGGTGTTCAGTTCCATCCGGAATTTAACGTGGCAATTATGCGGCGTTATATTGAGGAACGCCGTCTTCAAATTGATGATGAAGGCTTGGATTCAACGGCTCTGCTGGCCGATGTTTCTCCAACACCGGAAGCTTTGCTGGTTTTGCAAAATTTTGCGGCCCTTGCCAAGTAGGTCTAATGCCTGGTTCAGCTAGTGTACGTTGCCAACAGTGTGGTTTGAGCGCAGCGGGGATTAGCATTTCCCGGAGTATTTTGTTTATAACTGCCATCGGACTGCAAGACCCAGGACTGGGTGTTGTCGGAAAGATATATTTGCAGACCTTCTTTTAGCACCTTCTTTTTCATGCGTTTTTCCTCAATAGGAAAACAGGTTTCAACGCGGCGGAAAAAGTTTCGGTCCATCCAGTCACCGCTGGAAAGAAAAATTTCATAATCGTTATCATTGTGAAAATAAAATATTCTGCTGTGTTCAAGGAAGCGGCCAATTATTGAGCGCACCTGAATATTGTCAGAGATCCCTTTAACACCAGGTCTTAGGCAACAGATTCCCCTGACGATAAGATCTATTTTTACTCCGGCCTGCGAAGCTTGGTACAGGGCTTCGATTATTCCGGGTTCAACAAGTGAATTCATCTTGGCAATAATTCTGGCAGGCTTGCCTTGCTTTGCGAAATCTATTTCCCGTTGAATCAGGTCCAGCATACCTTTATGGAAAGTGAATGGTGCCTGGAGAATCTTTTTACGCTTCCCGGGTTTACCGAGTGCGGTAAGTTGCTGAAATACTTTCTGAACATCATCAGTAACTGCCAGATCGCTGGTCAGAATTCCAAAATCAGTGTATTGCCGGGCTGTGCCTGCATGGTAATTACCCGTTCCCAAATGAACATAGCGTTTAAGTTGTTTCCCTTCACGACGAATGACCAGGCTCATCTTGGCATGGGTTTTATGGCCGACTACACCATAAGACACATGAGCACCGGCTGCCTGCAATTCGTTAGCTAGTTCAATATTTTCTTCTTCATCGAAGCGTGCGCGTAATTCGATAACAACCGTTACTTCCTTGCCTTCATGCGCCGCTTTAATCAAAGCATCAACAATGCTTGAGTCGTCTTCAGTGCGGTATAGGGTTTGTTTAATCGCCAGCACACTGGGATCGGTAGAAGCCTGCAGAATGAAGTCCACCACGGTATTAAAAGTCTGGAATGGATGATGCAGGAGAATATCGCCTTTTTTGATCGTCTCAAAAAGGTTTTGCTGTTTTAAAAGCCTGCTGTGAATTCCAGGTGTAAACGGGGGAAATTTGAGATCAGGTCTGCTGATATAGTTTGAGATAGCTTGCAGACGATTAAGATTAACAGGGCCATTCACCTGGTAAACATCATTATGCTGAAGACTGAACTGGTGAGTCAGATAATCGATCATTTCCTGTGGGCAATTGTCGGCTACTTCAAGGCGTACAGCTTCAGCAAAGCGTCTCGAGGGTAGTTGCCCCGCAAGAGCTCGCATTAAATCGCCAACTTCTTCTTCACTGACCAGCAGATCTGAATTGCGGGTAATCCTGAATTGATAACAGCCAGTTACTGTCATGCCCGGAAACAGGTCGGCGGCATGCATTTGAATGATTGAAGACAGAAAAACAAAGTCATTTTTCTTGGAAGAGGTGGCATGGGGCAGCTGTATCAGGCGCGGCAAGGCTCTTGGTGCCTGGACAATCGCGATACCTGAATTCCTGCCAAAAGCATCCTTACCTTCCAGTGAAATAATAAAGTTAAGACTTTTATTTAACACTTGTGGGAAGGGGTGTGCAGGATCAAGCCCTACCGGGCTAAGAATTGGGAGCAATTCACGGTTAAAATAATTTTTAATCCAGGCTGCTTGCTTATGATTCAGGTTGTGACAGTCGCGGAAGTTAATGCCCGCTTTTTTCAAGCCCGGGAAAATGTCTTCATTGAGAACCTTGTATTGTTCTTCAACTATTTCATGGGCTACTTCACAAATCCGCTGTAATTGTTCTGAAGGTGATAATTTGTCAGGTCCGCTTTGTGCAGATCCAAATGCGACTTGCTGTTTAAGCCCGGCTACACGGATTTCAAAAAATTCATCTATGTTAGAGCTGGAAATACAAAGGAAGAAAAGGCGTTCCAGCAGCGGTGTGGACTTGTCACACGCCTGAGCCAATACCCGACGATTAAATTCGAGTAAGCTAAGTTCTCTGTTAATAAAATACTCAGGATTACTTAGCTCAATATCTGTATTGTGTTGTTCTTTGCTAACAGCCATAACTCGTTGTTATATCTAAGTAGTGACAGAATTATCTGGATAAAAAATCAGTTTTTGATTATCAATAGATAACCTTCTTCTTCAACCGGGTCTTTAAGCGTCACTTCTATAAGTTCAGCATTAAATTTTTTCTTGCATTTTTTGGCCAGTTTCAGGAAAGGAGACCTTCCTGGGTCGGCTATAATTATCGTTTCTACACCATTTTTTAACGATTTCTTAATTAGTTTATAAAGTGGTGCAATAAGCTCATTCCAGAAGCAAATATCGCCACCTAAAATTAAGTCCTGTTCAGCAAGTAAGCTTCCTTTAAGCTTTTCATAACGACTAACTTTGCTGCTGACTTTTGTTTCGTTTAATTGGGCGTGCATATCCAGAAAGGGGAAAACATTTTTATCTGCGTCAACAGCGACTACATCCGCCTTATATATTTTTGCGCAGTAAATACTAAGGATGCCCCAGCCACTGCCTATTTCCAGTATGCGAGATTTAAGCTTTGGTGGATTTTCCAGCAGATAGTCCATAATCAGGTAGCTGGAAAACCAGACTTTATCACCATGAATTTCAGGAGTGCTGGTGTCCTTTAAAAGTTTTTTTATTACTTTATGTTTTTTCTTATAAAGCTTGAGTCCGCGGACTTGTTTTATTTGTGTTTCTTCACTGCTCATACGGATGGCTACCGAAAGTAAAATTGGCTCTTAACCCGACGTTTCAACCTTTTTTATGCAAACTGCTTGTTGAATATAGATTAATCACAACAGGTAATAATCAAGAGCTAGTTGATGAAAAGGGTAATTAATATATCAGTACTGAGTATTGATACAAATCATTATTCAAGGTAAATATTTCAATTTTTTTCTAGAGAGGGATCGAGTGCAGCAGTTTCATTAACAGTGCTTGTAATCTCTCCGTTAAATAACCGGGAACGAATTGTATCACCAGGCTTGACGCTTTGGTAATTAGTAATAACCTGATTATTTGAGGTGTAGGAAATTGAATACCCTCTGCTTAATGTGTTGAGAGGGCTGACTGTATTAAGCGCATGGCTATTCTCACTTAGCCTTGATTTTTTGACATGTAAAATTTGCTGCATGGACTTTGAAAGACGCAATGCCATGTTCATACTTTCTTGTCGATATTCTTTCACCAGTCTTTGTGGGGAATGTGAACGTATGCCAAGATGTAATTCCTTAAGAGAGCTTTGTTTACGCTCGAGAAGGTTTTTAAATGCCCGTTGCAGTCGAGCTTCTATTTCATCAAGTCGCTGGGCTTGTTCCTGAAGTTTTCTTCCGGGGTGCTTAAGCTGCTTGCGTAACCAAATTAATGACTGTTGTTTTTGTCTTAGGCTCTTAAGTATTTGTGCGGATAGTTGTCTTGTGTAGGCAGTAAACACGGCGCTGTATTCTTGCCTGTCAGGGCTAAGTATTTCTGCGGCAGCGGTTGGTGTGGCTGCACGATAGTCCGCGACAAAATCTGCAATGGTAAAATCAACTTCATGACCAACAGCGCTTATAACAGGCAGTTTACTCTCGACAATAGAGCGTGCCAGGGCTTCATCATTAAAGCTCCATAGGTCTTCCAGTGAGCCGCCGCCACGCCCAATAATGAGCACATCAAGATCAGCCAGACATCCCTGCTTTTTGTTGGCTAATTTTATTGCCGCGATCATTTCTGCAGCAGCAGTATTGCCCTGAACAGTGACAGGAATTACAGTCACGGCGATCGCCGGGAAGCGTCTTCCCAAGGTGCTGATAATGTCTCGTACAGCGGCCCCGGTGGGGGACGTGATGACTCCAATATGAGCTGGCAAGCCTGGCAGCGTTTGCTTCAGCGCTTCATCAAATAATCCTTCCTGTTTGAGCTTGGCCTTTAACTGTTCGAAAGCGCGAAGCAGGGCGCCATCACCGCGCTCCTCCATTTGTTCCACTATAAGCTGAAAGTCACCACGTCCCTCATAAAGGCTGATTTTGCCTTTAATTAACACCTGCATGCCATCACCGGGGCGGAAACGAACCCGTAAATTTCGGTTTCGAAACATGGCACAGCGAATCTGGGCGTTGTTGTCCTTTAAGGTGAGATACCAGTGACCGGAAGCCGGCATGGCGATATTGGAGATTTCACCTTCCACGAGTACTGCCGGGAAATTATCTTCCAGCAAGTAACGCGCTTCGCGATTGAGCTCGCTTACGCTCAGGACAGTTTCGGATTGTTGTTCATTCATCGGGCATCATAATAACCTGAAGCATACGATGCTGCACCGTGTTTGATGAGCGGTTTTTTCTCAAAAGATTAAGCTACAATATAAATTGTGTAAATCCAGTCCAGTGATTTAAAAAAGAGCCTGAACTAATGAACCGATGTTTTCCTGTGTTATCAGCTGCTTTGATTTTTTTAAGCAGTATCGCAATAAATAGCATAGCCAGCGGGGCTGAGAACCCGGAATTCCGATTATGTAATCTTCAAGGCAGAGAAATTGCCCTACGCATTAGTGAAGAAGTTAATTCTACGCTCTCAGCTGAAGCACGAAACCAGATAGCCGGGATTGCCGAGCAGGTATGTCAGGACTATGCCGGACAATCAGGGTCCTATACGGTGATCCAGAGGCCTGGTTCAAATGAGCCTGCCGGGCTTTCAGTCAGCGCTTCTGAAGATGATTCTGCAGCCTCAGAAAGCACGGAAAACGGTCTTTTCGGTGAGATGAAAATTATTGAAGCAGAGGATAGAGTGCGGCGCCCGGGACTAAAAAGACGCTAATAGTCGCTTTATCAGAGTTTTGCCGTTTATTTCAGCAGAGTTTTGCAATATAGGGCAAGGAAGGGATTTACCTGAATTTCCCTGATGGAGTATAATGAGGCGATTTCCCGCAACGGGATTTCAGGAAATTATATGCTACGCATTGTTGAAGAAGCTTTAACATTTGACGACGTTCTTCTAGTTCCCGCCCATTCTCAGGTGCTGCCCAACATGGTGGACCTGAAAACCCACCTGACCAAGACCATTACCCTGAATATACCTTTGGTATCTTCGGCTATGGACACCGTCACAGAATCCCGGCTTGCCATTGCCATGGCACAAGAAGGGGGTATGGGCATTATCCACAAGAGTATGAGTATTGAGCAGCAGGCTCGTGAGGTTCGTGCTGTCAAGAAATACGAAAGTGGCGTAGTCACTGACCCTATCTGTATTACCCCTGATACAACTGTGCGTAAATTGCTGGAATTGACCCAGGAACATCACATTTCCGGGCTGCCGGTGATCAAGGATATAGATTCACGTGATCTGGTTGGTATCGTCACCAGTCGAGATGTCCGTTTTGAGAATAATCTGGAAGCCACTGTAGACAAAATCATGACCCCAAAAGAGGGCCTGGTGACTGTCAGGGAAGGCGCAGATCTTGATGAGATCAAGGTGCTAATGCATGACCACCGCATTGAAAAAGTGCTGGTGGTAAATGATGATTTTGAATTAAAAGGTCTGGTCACACTAAAAGATATTCGAAAATCAGAAGATCATCCCAATGCCTGTAAAGATGCTCTGGGTCAGTTGCGTGTAGGCGCAGCAGTAGGCACGGGGCAGGATACAGAGCAGCGGGTAGCAGCTCTGGTGAACGCCGGTGCTGATGTCGTCGTCGTAGATACCTCCCATGGTCACTCCCAGGATGTGATCAATCGTATCAAGGAAATTAAAAAGGCCTTCCCGAATTTACAACTAATTGGTGGTAATGTCGCTACAGCAGCAGGTGCAGTAGCACTGGCTGAGGCCGGCGTTGATGCCGTCAAAGTGGGTATTGGTCCCGGATCAATATGTACCACACGCATTGTCACCGGGGTAGGTGTTCCACAAATCACCGCGGTTGCCAATGTTGCAGCGGCACTGAAAGACACTGATATAACAATTATCTCCGACGGCGGCATTCGCTTTTCCGGTGATATTGCCAAAGCCATCGCGGCCGGTGCTCACGTGGTTATGATCGGTTCTCTACTAGCCGGTACCGAAGAAGCACCCGGCGAAGTAGAGTTGTATCAAGGCAGATCCTATAAGGCATATAGGGGCATGGGTTCTTTGGGCGCAATGTCAGATTCCTATGGTTCCAGTGATCGCTATTTTCAGAACCTGGACGCTGGTGCCAGCAAACTTGTCCCGGAAGGGATTGAAGGCAGAGTGCCTTATAAGGGACCTATGTCGGCCATTATCTTTCAGCTGTTGGGCGGGATTCGATCTAGCATGGGATTAACCGGGTGTGCTGATATGGTGCTGATGCGCAGCAAACCTGAATTTGTGCGAATTACCGGAGCAGGCATTAATGAAAGCCATGTTCATGATGTCAGTATTACCAAGGAAGCACCAAATTACCGCGTCAGCTAGTATTCTGCTTTCTGTCAGCGAATCTTTTTTAAGCGCAACCTTTCAAGCGGATCTTTCTAACGGAATATTGCATGTCTAATAATCTCCATGATGACAAAATCCTGATTCTGGATTTTGGTTCACAATACACCCAGTTAATTGCCCGTCGTGTCAGAGAGGCCGGTGTTTATTGTGAAATTCACCACTATGGCATTCCTGAAGAGAGTTTTAAGGAATTCAATGCCAGGGGCGTTATTCTTTCCGGTAGCCCTGAATCGGCAAACCTTGAAGATTCCCCACGTGTACCTGATTACATTCTTAACGCCGGTTTACCAATTCTGGGGATTTGCTATGGCATGCAGACCATTTCACAGCAACTGGGTGGTCAGGTAGAAGGGTCGGCTAAATCTGAATTCGGTTATGCCCGCATTGAAATTCAAAGTGGCAGTGTTCTGTTAAGTGATCTGGAGCATTCGGTTCAGGAAGGCAATGTGTTTTTCCATGACGTGTGGATGAGTCATGGCGATAAAGTGACCCAGGCCCCAGAAGGTTTCAAAATAATTGCATCTTCCGAAAGCGCCCCTATCGCTGCCATTGCCGATGAAAGTCGGAATATTTATTGCCTGCAATTTCATCCTGAAGTCACCCACACCCAATCCGGTCAGGAAATTCTCAATCGTTTTGTCCATGAAATATGCCAGTGTGGCCGTCTGTGGACACCAGCGAATATTATTGAAGATGCCGTCAGGACTATTCAAAACCAGGTAGGAACGGACAAGGTACTTTTAGGCCTGTCGGGCGGTGTTGATTCCTCCGTGGTTGCAGCCCTGTTACACCGGGCTATTGGCGAGCAGCTCACCTGTGTGTTTGTCGATAACGGCTTGTTGCGTTTGCATGAAGGTGACCAGGTGATGGAAACCTTTGCCAACAACATGGGGGTGAAGGTCATTCGAGTGGATGCCGAGGATGAATTTCTGGGCAAGCTCGCCGGTGAAGCTGATCCGGAAGTAAAACGAAAAATCATCGGCAATACTTTTATTGATGTGTTCGACCGTGAAGCTACCAAACTGGGCGATGTAAACTGGCTTGCCCAGGGCACTATCTATCCTGATGTGATTGAGTCAGCCGGCTCCAAACACGGTACCGCGCATGTGATTAAATCGCATCACAATGTTGGTGGTCTGCCTGATGACATGAAGATGTCTTTAGTAGAACCCCTGCGTGAATTATTCAAGGATGAAGTACGCAATATCGGCATTGCCCTGGGTCTCCCCCACGGCATGATTTATCGTCATCCTTTCCCGGGCCCCGGTCTGGGAGTGCGCATTTTGGGTGAAGTGAAAAAAGAATATTGCGATATTTTACGTCAGGCTGATGCGATCTTTATGGAGGAGCTTCACAATGCTGACTGGTACCAGAAAGTCAGTCAGGCTTTCGTGGTATTCCTGCCGGTGAAGTCAGTGGGTGTGGTAGGCGATGCCCGTCGTTATTCCTATGTGCTGGCAGTGCGTGCCGTGGAAACCGTTGATTTCATGACAGCGCGTTGGGCACATCTGCCTTATGAAATGCTGGAAATCGTATCCAACCGCATTATCAATGAAATACGTGATGTCTCTCGCGTAACCTATGATATCAGCAGCAAACCACCGGCTACTATTGAGTGGGAGTAGTCTGGTTGATGCTCTTATCAATGAAATTCAATTTGAAATTAGCAGGCAAGCCGAGGAAAAATTAGTTTGTCACAATTGCCTCCCCAGACAGTGATCAATAGCATGGTAGCGTGTTATCAAAATGGTCAGCATGAGATGGCCAGGGATATAGCACAATCAATCATTAAGCAGTTTCCCGATCACTGCTTAAGCTGGAAAGTTCTTGGTGCAGTATTTGGACTGGCCAGACAGATGGAAGAGGCCTTGATAGCGAATAAAAATGCTGTGAGGCTTGAGCCTGAAGATGCTGAACTTCATAATAATCTGGCTAATGTATTGATAAATATCGGTAGCATAGAAGAGGCAGAAGCAAGCTACAGGAAAGCGCTAGAGCTGAAACCAGACTACACCGAAGCCCATTATAATTTGGGTAATATGTTGCAAGATCTCGGCAGATTAGATGGGGCTGAAGCAAGCTACAGACAAGCCATTAGCATCAACAAGGATTTCTCAAAAGCAAGAGAGCGTGTAGGCAATGTCCTGTTAAAAAAGGGCGAACATGCAGAGGGGCTTCAATTCTTGAGACTGGCTTGCGGTTCCATTTTCTTTAATAGTAAGAATGGGCTCTCTTTACGATCCGAGATATAGAATGCAACGAATAGACCTGCAGAAATCCAATTCGACTCCTGACTTTATTGGTTCCTGGATGATGGAGCCAGCGTCCTTGTGCGATGGCCTGGTTGATTATTTTGAATCACATCAGGATAGACAAAAGAAAGGTGCTGTTGGTGGAGGGGTAAATTCGGATTTCAAGAAAAGCACCGATATATCAATCGCACCGAATGAAATTAATTTACCAGGTAATGAAGTATTCAATGAATACTTTCAAAGCCTATTTGATTGTCATAAGGATTATCTTGCCCAGTGGCCATTTTTAGGGGAAATTGCCGATAATTTGGAAATCGGCCGCTTTAATCTACAGAGATATCGCCGTGGTGAACACTTCCAAAAACTACACACGGAACGTTTTAACCTGAGTACTCTTCACCGTGTTCTGGCCTGGATGACCTACCTGAATGATGTTGATGACGGTGGAGCAACTTATTTCAGCCATTACGATTTAGAAGTGCAGCCAAAAAAAGGGTTAACGTTAATTTGGCCTGCTGAATGGACTCATGCACATATGGGTAGAGTAATTAACTCAGGATCAAAGTACATTATTACCGGATGGATGAATTTTCCGGAATGATTCTACAGGATCAATATTTACAGTGGCTTTTGTAAGCTGCATAAAAATTCTGACCAGCTGGACTGATAATGGAAAATAAATACCAGTCATTTAAAGAGTTTTATAAGGGATATTTTCTTGTTGGTCACAGGCATAAATATACCAAGTTGTTTCATTTTATTGCCATCGCGGGGGCAATTCTCCTGGTACTAATATTTCTTTTTACCCTGCAATATCGTTTTCTTTTAGCTGCTGTTTTTTGGGGTTACAGCATTTCAGTTATCTCCCATTACCTGTTCGAAAAAAACCATCCGGCAACCTACCGTTATCCTTTCTACAGTTTTCTTGGTGCCTTCATGATGTTTTTTGAAATACTGGCCGGGAAACATAAAATTCTTTAATGGTTGCTGCATGATGACTGACAAAACACATGATAACTGGATGCGCAGGGCGTTGGAGTTGGCACAATTGGCCAGCGCTCTTGGTGAAGTTCCTGTTGGTGCAGTAATTGTAAGAGATGGTGTAATCATTGGCGAAGGGTATAACCAGCCGATTTCCACCCATGACCCCTCTGCTCATGCAGAAATTATTGCCTTGCGCGATGCGAGTAAAAACACTGAAAATTATCGTCTACCAGGCTCGACAATGTTTGTGACTATAGAGCCGTGCACTATGTGTGTTGGTGCATTGATTCATGCACGGGTCGACACTGTGGTTTTTGGCGCTCGGGAGCCCAAAGCAGGTGTTCTGGTGAGTAATCTTCAGTTACATGAGGAAGGTCACTTCAATCATCAGTTAAAATTCGTTGAAGGTGTGCTGGCAGAAGATTGCAGCGCTCTAATGCGAGATTTTTTTCTTACCCGTAGAAGGTAATCTTTAACTTCCGATTACATCCTGATTAGCTGTTCGCTTAGCAAGTACCAGCCTGGTATTCATTACCCTCGGGGAAAATTACTCAGCCAGGCTTCAGTGGCGATAGTGATGCTGTTTACCAGCAGGCCAGGAAAGAAACCCAGGACCAGTGCGAATAGACAACAGGGTAAAAGAATCAGCATTTCATCTGCTTTTAAATCGGCATAGGGCTGTTTCGGGGGATTGATGGTTTCTCCCCAAAACGTTTTTCTCGCATGGGTAAGCAGGTAGGCCGCACTGATTATAATGGTAGTCAGGGCAATTAAACCAAAGCTTACATGGAGTTTGAAAACCCCCAGAATCAGTAAAAGTTCTGCAGCAAAACCACTCGTCCCGGGTAAGCCGATACTGGCCAGTGCCAGAAAAAAGAACAGGGATGTAAAACGCGGCATAGAGCTGGCAAGATTGCCCAGGGAAATCAATTCAGTTGTGCCAGTACGCTGTTGAATGAATCCGCTCATCAGCATCAAGCCACTGGCGATCATGGTGAAATTCAACAACTGAAATACGGCGCCCTGAATGCCCTGGTTATTCAGGGAAGCAACGCCCATCACCACTAATCCAACATGACTTATGCTGGCATAGGCGAGCATGCGGCGCAGGTTGCTCTGATGTAAAGCAATGAATGCGGCATACAGTAAGGTCAAAGCGCCACAGATGCCCAGTAGCCAGGCGTAATCAACGGCGGCTTCCGGTGCCAGAGGTAAGGCAAAACGTAACAAGCCGTAGACGCCCAATTTCAATCCCACCAGCAAGGCGGTTAACTGTGCTGGGGATTCCATCGCTATTGTCGGTAACCAGGTGTGGAACGGAAATAGCGGCGCTTTGGCAGCAAAACCGAGCACCAGCAAGCCGAAGATTAAGGGTTGTAAGTGACTGGCGACAGGAGACGCCAATAATTGTGGCAGACTGAAAGACAAAGCCTGGGTCGTCGCATCACTACTGTTGAGTGCCAGTAAAATGAAGGCAAACAATAAGGGGATGCCACCAAACATCATGTACATGGTGTACTTCATTGCGGCTCTGCGCCGTTCAGGGCCTATTCCCCACAGGCTAATCAGAAAATAAATGGGTGGCAGGGTAAGTTCCCAGAACAGGAAAAACAGCATAGTGTCCAGCGCCATGAAGATACCCATGGTAACGGCAAGCAAAACCAGCATCATGGCAAAGTAAAAACCATGCAGTCTGTTCACACTATGCCAGGACGCTACTATGGCAAGTGTTGCCAGCACTGCCGTTGCCGGCAGAAATAATACAGAAATACCGTCTATCCCGAGCAGATACTGAATATTCAGGCCGGGAATCCACATCGCCTGTTCCATGAACTGGAATTCACCGCCGCGGAGAGGATCAAAAGAAACAAACACTATTAGCGCCAGAGCAGTTTCGAGTATTGCCGTGATCAAAGCGATCAGGCGCGCAGTACTGACCGCGGGGAAACACAGGGTCAGGATGGCGCCGGCAAGGGGTAAAAAAATCAACGCACTTAACCAGGGAAACATTGTCATTACAGTGCCCTCTCCAGCCAGGCGGCAAGTGGGTATATACCGGAAATTATTAACATCAGAGCCAATATAATGCAGATCAGTAATTCGCCGGGTTGATGTTGTGTTGCTTTCTTGCCAGCGATGGAAACAGGACGTCTGGAGTCAGCGATAAAAATTTGTTGAAAGGCACGAAGCAGAAAGGCTGCTGCCAGTACATTACCAATAAGAATAACAATTGCGGTTTGCCAGCCGCTATTTTCAATAACCCCTTCCAGTAAGATATGCGCAGCCTTATACCCTGGTGTTCCTGGCATGGCCATGGTGCTCAGGGCCGCAAGCAGAAATAACAGTGCTGCCGCTGTTTTCTTTTCAAATAAATTCCCCAGGCGAGGAATGAAGGCAGTGCCGCTTACACGGAGGATGAAGGCGCTGCTGAGAATCAACCCGGTGGACGCAATACCGAAGGCAATGCTAAGCAGAATACTCCCCTCCAGGCTATGTGTATTACCGGTGAACAAACCGATTACCAGCATGCCATTGTGGCTGATTATTGCGAAAGCCAGCAGGCGGTTGATATTGATTTGCATGAGTGCAAGCAAGGCGCCATAAAATATACAGAACAGGGCAATGGTGGTAATTAATCCTGTCCAGTGCTCTTCTCCAGCGGGCAGCAGCGGGATAGCAAAACGGTACAGTCCGTAAATCCCGATTTTTACGCCAGCGATAAAGCAAAACACCGGGATGGTTTTGTTATTATTTACCAGTTCAGGAAGCCAGCCATGAAACGGAAATATCGGCAACCTTACTGACAAGCCAAAAAATAACAGAATAAAACAGACGGTGGCTGTTTCAAGATTAGCGGTGGTACTTAGAAATTGATGGTCAAGTACTGCGCTGGATTCCCCGGTACTGCCCAGGACGATGATCAACATGGCTGCCAGCAGCATGCCCAGCATCAAGGTCCAGTAGCGAGTAATCACAGATGGCAATTGCGGCTTGTTGCCCATGATTGCTCCTGACATCATCCGTATGGGAATGAACTCAAGAAGCAGGAAACACCAGAACTGCAAAAGGTTTAACGCGCTGAGCGCTCCAATCAGGATTGCCTGGTAAAGCAAAATACCAGCAATAATAGAGCGCTTGTTATCTTCTACAGCAGAGCGAACATAGAGCAGAATAATTGGCGCCAGTGTGCTTGTTAGCAATAGAAAGACCATGCTGACGCCATCCAATCCGGCATGCCACGCGATATTGCCGCTGCCAAGGGATTCTTCCAGATGAATGGCGGCTGGATCCGTATTGACAACAAGCAGGCTATAAACGCTCATGCCGAGAACCGCAATGCAGGCAGTCATTGCCGGTGCAAATCCAAATCGGGCGCTGCGTTGTACCGCGATAGCAGTAATTACCAGAATCAGGATGGTTAAGGAAATTAGTGGGAAGGATGTGAGCATCAGGGTAATAAAGTCTCCGGCTTACAGGGCAAACAACAATACGATGACAATAAATATAATCAGGTAACGTGTACGCAACAGTAATTGTTCAATACTATTTGCAACAAAACCCATGCGGCGACCTGCTGCAGGTAACTTCTGTTCTATGCCTTGCAGTACAAAGTGATGTTCAAACCAACCGCTGCAAGCAGCCACCCACGCAGTCAGGTGCCCGGCTAGGCCACTGCCACTGGAAAAGTTATTTTCATCGGTATCAAGCCTTGCACCGATTATTTGTTCTTCCCGTTGTGCCAGCCTTGCTCCCGAAAGGACGGCCGCCGTAGGCAAGCCAATCAGCGGGTCAACGAAATTGTCATCAAGTTTGGCAAGATCACTGGACAGCTGACGACAAGGCTTGCTGATAAGCTGATGGCTGGTTTCTTCCAGCCAGAAGTTATGCAGAGATGCCAAAGACAGCCAGCGCAACAGCGGATGTTTCAAAGTAACGGGTATAACCGGGTTGCCATGGACGTTATGCAGGATGGAAGGGGCCGTCAGATATAGATAGCAACGAACTATTGCATGAGCACAAAGATGAATGAAAGCCAGTTGCCACTGGCCAAACCCACATTCAACAAACATCAGACCGAGTTGTCCTGCTGTGGAAAAGCCCAGTGAACTTTTAATATCTACCTGGGTTTGTACGCTAAGCAGACTGTATGCAAAGGTTAACAGACCAACAGCTATCAGCAGCAATGAAATAGCTGACGAGTGGTCAAAAACCGGTGACAGCAATATAAGAAGAAACACGCCGGAGTGCACCATGACGGCCCCATAAAAAACTGCACTTGATGGAGTAGGGCCTTCCATGGAGCGGTTAAGCCACCAGGTGAAAGGAAATTGTACTGATTTAACCATGGCAGCCATGGCAAAACTGAAGGCAATCAGGTTGACCTGGGTAGCGCTGAGCGTACCAATCTGGTTATTTACTTCCTGCCACTCCAGCGTGTTGAGCCAGGTATGGCACAAAATAGCGGCAAGAATGAAAAATGCATCACCGATTCGATTAACAATGAAAACCATGCAGGCATTTTTTGACGCATTCTCACGATGCCAGGCAAAGGCAATTAACAGGAATGAGCTGGCCCCCGCTAACTCCCAGCCAATAAATGTCATGATTACATTCCCGGAAAGCAGGATCATATACATAGCAAATACAAGTAGACTCAATAGCATGAAAAAGCGGTGAAAACCTTTTTCACTATGCAGGTAATTCCTGGAAAAACGAAAGATGACAATAAACAGCAGAGAAAAAAGACAGCTGAGAATCAGTCCTGGACCTGCAGTTTGAAAGCTCAATGACACTATAAAAGTACCGCTATTGAGCCAGGTCCCTACAGTGTAGCTCCCGGTCAGTGCATTGTTGCTGTCTAGCCACAACAAGGCGAAACACAGCGCAGTGCTAATGTAGACAGACCAACAGGCAATGCGTGAGGTCAGTGCTTCTGATCGGCTGCCGTCCAGAAAACGGCTGAATTGACCGAGACCAATTGTTAGTGTGGCAACTAAAGGCACCAAGGGTATGAGAGAGACGAGGAAATCCATGTTACTGCACCCCCTCAGGTTGCGTGATTAGAATTGGCGAAATAGCGACATGTATCCCTTTATAGCAGTCGGTGGATTTTGCGCATTCGGGTAAAGACGATTCGTCTTCCTGCCAGAGGACAAAGCCCTGGTCTGGTTCGAACATGTGGATTGCATCGCTGTCGGGGTCCTTGGTTGCCAGCAATAACCAACCGCCACCGACAAGCTCCTGTAATGCCGGCTGGTCGCCATAAATACGTTCCAGCACACTGGTTTTGTGTTCCACCACCACCAGTAAGCGCATGGGTTCGTGAATTTCAATCATCTGTTCAGGCAACCCGGTTCTCAGGTCGCTGCCAGTGCCTTCCATCACGCCGAACAGACCGGCAACATTATGAGGAATCTTGGTGCCACATCCGAACTTGTTATTGTCGATGGTGGAAAAATAATATTCCAGATTGATCCCGGCACCCACTGGGCCGGCGGTAAGCAAAATGTTTTCCAGGATATTGCCTTCCGGATCCTGGCTTGGATCGTATGAAATAAGGAATGAGCGCCGGTCGAGAAATAAGCCCTGGGAAATATTGCGACGGCCAATGATGGCAGAGGCATTAGTAGCATGACCGTATTCCGGTCGAACCTGGCTCAGGTCTCTGGCACGCAGAATAACGTGTTGGAATGCCTTTGCTGCTGTTGCCGGGTCGTTGGCAGAAGAAAAGCGTCGGCAGCGTTCATGAGCTGAATATGCCTGTGCCTGTTCAATATTTTGACAGAAGGCCTGGAATTTATCTTGCAGGTCCGCAGGGATCAGGTCCGTGTCATACCAGATGATGGAATCATTACAGGTATCGTGCTGCATGCCGAGAAACCAGGCGTCATTCGGAATCTGAATGCCCCCGGCAGCAAGAATGGTTCTGACTTCTGTCCGGTTTGCCATGCCGGCATAAGCCCTGGCATTGGGGCCGCCCTGACGTCCACCGCAAGCGCCGCAGTCATGGGCAGCTTCATGAGGATTATTCTGGCTGGTAGAACCATGGCCGGAGAAAGCGACCAGGGGAGCAAAATTAGCCGTCAGACCCAAAGTTCGCAACAGGGCACCAACTTTCTCTGCTTGTTCCTGATCTGTAAAACCAAGGCGGGGATTTTCTGTGCTGGCTTCAGCATCCGGAGAATCTGTAGTGATGGTTAGTTCTGTGGTAACAGGTGTCACTATATAACGCCTGACACTGTCGACAATGCCTTTATATTGCGCTGGAAACAGGCTGTGCATGAGCTGCCCGACAAGTGAAAAAGGCGCAAGCAGAAAGGTGCCAAACCAGTTATATAATGGGTTCAGACGAAAGCTCTGGTGTAACTTGTAAGTGAAACTTTTGAGAAAGACCGCGCCCTTACGATGGGATTTCAGCAGCTGATCTTGTGCAGCCCTGGCTTTTTCATCCACCCGGTGAGCGGGTGTGACGACAATAGGGCACAACGATGTTAAATGGGTGTCGTCAAGACCTTTGAACTTCATGGGTATGCCAAAAAAGCCTGCGGCACCAAGTGTTTCTATGCGTGGATTGAGTTCTTCCAGATGACGTCTGAAACTTTCTTCCCGTTCATCCATGCACATCACAATCTGGGCATGCGGTCGGCTGTTTCTCTTTACCCAGTTTCCACGGCGGTAATTTCCTGCAATGCCCTTGAACAGATCATTACGGTAATGAATTTCATAGGCAAGCAACCAGACCCGGTTTCGGATATCAGAACTGAATTCATCCAGAGTTTGTAACATGCCCGTCAGTACTTGCTTGTTCAATAGGGGCAGATCGTTTTTACCCAGGCCAAGGTGCTGGCACAGACGAAACAGTTTCCAGCCTTGATCATGAGCACAGCACACGGTATTACCGTTATGGTATTGCTGCCAGGAGTGAAGACTGTTTGCCAATGTCAGCCAATGTGATTCTTCAGCATTTTGTTGCTGGTCCAATTTGTCTGTTTGCTGACTCAGGGTTTCAGGCATACTTCCCCGTTGCCAGGCCGATCGTACCCAGCATTCCAGAGAGTGGCTTGTCAGGTAGTGAGAGAGTGCAGAATAATTACCATCGCATTGCCAGAGCTGTCTGCACAGCTGATCCAGGTACAGTTTGTCCAGTGTAAGCCTGATCGCCAGCCAGTCAGCCAGGTGAGGCTGTAAGGAATTCAGACAATGATAGTCGGGATTTTGTTGTCGCCAGTTGATTAATCCAGTCCATCCAGGCATTTCAAGGCATAAACGCTGCAAGTAGCCGGCCCATTTTGCTGGTGGCAACTGCAGCTTTTCGAGTTGTTGAATGATGGTGTCTTCCGCCGAATCCGGCAACTGCGCAATGATGTCTTGCCAGGTAATAGCCTCAAGAGCCAGGCCGCAGTCCTGGTGAAGACTGTCGCGCCAGGCCTTATACAGGCTGTGATAGTGATTGTCACCGGCATGCCAGGGCGCAGTACCTTCATCGAGCATGCTTGCTGACAGGCGCATCATCACTGGAAACACAGAGTTTCTGATGTCCTGGCCAGAAAGGGAAAATACAAGGCCACCCAGACTCAGGGAGTTGCCTACTTCTGCTAACAAGGTCCTGGTGTCGGAACTGGCTATATCAGTTATTGTCTGAGAATCTACCAGCGGCAGAGGCGACAGTGATTCCGGATCCTGGTCAAGGGGTGCAATCGCCAGCGTGGACTGTATATGTTGCCATAATGCCACTAAGGTAGTGTGGGCATTATCATTGCCTTCACTTAACCTGGCTTTTGCATTGGCAGGGATGTCACTCTGCCATTTAGTCAGGGCATTTTCCCGGGTGAGTTGCCAGTGTAATTGTGGTGTGGTGATTGCGGAAACAGGCGCACGCATGGCAGCGATATAAATATCACGATTTTCAATCTTCATTTCGGATTTATCAGAACTGAGCACTACCTCGCCAGGCCGCAATGATGCATTACTGTCGATTGCCTGGTTTAAATCCTTTTTCGAAATTCGCCCCTTGTTGAAGCATTCACGAAACCGGGTTTCTGTCATATATCCCCGGGTTCCAGTCAATTTTTCGTAATCTTCCAGAGCCTGGCTAAAGGGTAGATGCTGGAAACCATGGATGGTGTTGTGATGAATAAAATCCAGGATCGGTCCTTGCCCCGGCAGGACATGATTAAGATGATCAATAGCCTGACGTACTGTTTCCAGAGGGGAGTTGTTTATGGAATCAGTGTTTGACATGGCGTTTTCTCAGAATACTCCGGCAAAAGACTGGTCTATGTAGGTGATTGCGCTGGCTGATAAATGAATAAGCGGCGCAGGTGTAATACCCAGTACCACAATGAGTAGCACCAGAATCCCGGCTGCCAACATTTCCGATAGCTTTAAGTCCTCGATCTGCTTCATGTCACTTTTGACCGGACCGGTAAATAGCATGGCAATGGTGCGCAAGGCATAAGAGGCTGTAATGAGGATGCTGAAGCTGAAGAAAATCATCAGCCAGCTCCATTGTTGAAAACCGCCAATTATCGTGTGCAGTTCAGCGATGAAACCGACCGTGCCCGGTAATCCCATCGCCGCCAACAGACTCAAAGTCATGAACAGGGTAAAGCGGGGCATCACCTGAACCAGTGAACTGTAATGATTGATATCACGGGTATGGGTGCGCTCATAGAGCAGTCCTACGAGTAGA
>CAWUSW010000061.1:0-3716 GCA_963925675.1 uncultured Pseudomonadales bacterium | reverse complement strand
GGAAGCATTACCGGAAAACAAAATTGGTGACCCAGTAAAAACAGTGCGGGGTCGCCTGGAAGCCCATCGTGATAATCCCAGCTGTGGAGGGTGTCATGGCATTATCGATCCGCTTGGTTTTGCTCTGGATGGTTTTGATGCAGTAGGCCGAAGCAGAACAGTAGATCGCATGGCAGGAATAGCTATTGATACATACGGAGTGTTGCCCGACGGCACTGACATTACCGGCGTGGAAGACTTGCGTAATGCACTTTTGGAACGGCCAACACTTTTTGTCCAGAACCTGGTGGAGAAATTACTTCTCTACGCACTGGGAAGACCAGTAGAAGCTGAAGATATGCCGGCAGTAAGGCAGATTGTTCGTTCCGCTGAAGAAAACAATTTTGAGTTTTATGATATCGTTCAAAGCATAGTGAGTACGGATCAGTTTCGTTATAAACAGGCGCCTGCAGCAGTGGACGGTGCTGAGATTGCTCTTAAGTAAAAGCTTTTAAGTAAAGTTCGGCAGTTAGAGACCAGGAGTAATATCCCGGTTTATACAAAAAAATATTGAAGACGGGGAGAAACCCAATGTTCATTACTAAAAAACATTTATCACGCCGTAAGTTGCTTAAAGGTGCAGGGGCAGGAATTGCCTTGCCGTTTCTGGATGCGATGATCCCGGCGGCGACCGCTCAGGAAGCAGCAAAATTACGCCTGGGTTTTGTCTATATTCCTCATGGCGCGGTATATGACAGCTGGACACCGGCAACTACAGGGGCTGACTTTGAAATGAGTTCAACTCTGGCATCCCTGGCAGACTATAAAAATTATCTGACTGTAGTGAGCGACCTGAGAAATAAACCTGCGGAAAGCCCTGATCCTCATGCGATTACCGCAGGGACCTGGTTACGTTGTGTGGCACCAGAAGGGACCAACAACCCGGAAGATGGTATCAGTGTTGATCAGCTTGCCGCCCGTACACTGGGTACTGAAACGCCTTTTCCTTCTCTTGAACTTTCTACCAGCGGTGGCAATGGCGGCAGCTATTCTTCAACCATCGCCTTCCGTACACCAACGCAGCCACTGCCAATGGAATCGGATCCTCGCAAATTATATTTCCGTATGTTTGGACAGGGTGATACTGCTGAAGAACGCAATGCCATTTCAGGAGAAACAACATCCTTGCTTGATCTGGTAATGGAAGATGCCGCATCACTGAATAAGGAGCTCGGCGCTACTGACCGAATTTTAATGGGTGAGTATCTGGAGTCAGTGCGGGAAATTGAAAAGCAGATGGATAAGCTGGCCGAACAGGATCTTTCACATATTGAAATTCCTGATGCACCGGTAGGTGTGCCAGGCAGTTTTCCAGCGCATATGGATTTGATGTATGACTTGATGGCGCTTGCTTACCAGGCTGACCTGACCCGGGTCGCTTCCTTCATGACTGATCGTGAGGTCAGCATGCGCACCTTTAATCACATTGGTATATCTGATGCCTTCCATCCACTTTCACATCATCAGGATGATCCGGCAAAAATGGAGCGTTTGAGCAGGGTGCAGGCATGGTACGCCTCATCTTTTGCGCGCTTTGTCGGGAAGCTGGCAGCAATGCCGGATGTAGATGGATCTGTGCTGGATAATTCCATAATGCTGTATGGCAGTTGCATGGCTAACAGTAATTTACATAACAATGACAAGGTACCTGCAGTGATTCTGGGTAAAGCCAGTGGGCGCATCAAAGGCGGTCAGCATCTGAAATATGCGCAGGACACGCCACTGGCAAACCTGATGCATACTATTCTGGATCGGGCTAATGTCCCTGTTGATCGTTTTGGTGACAGCAGCGGCCTATTGTCTGAAGTATAAATGCTGATTACCAAAAGCCTTGTCTTGTGACGGAAATAATATGAAACGATTATCCAAACATTTATTAATGACTGTGGTTTTGTTAGTGCCAAGTATTCTGGTGTCAGCTGCAGAACAAAACCTGGTCAGATTGGTAGAAAAGCAGCAACTGGATCAGGCATTAGCCTTGATTGAAACAGGCGTTGATGTAAACCAGCCGGCTGCAGATGGCAGCACAGCATTACAGTGGGCGGCCTATTATGGTGATCTTGAGTTGGCACGTCGTTTGGTCAGGGCGGAGGCTAATCCCAACACCAGTAATGATTATGGCTCAAGTCCACTGAGCGAGGCGGCAGCAAAAGGCGATCTTGAAATGATCGCTTTGTTGCTCGATGCAGGCGCAGATGCCGAATCAATAAATCCTGAGGGGCAGACTGCTCTGATGGCTGTTGCAAGAACCGGCAATGTTGAAGCTGCCAAATTACTGCTTGAGCATGGGGCAGATGTAAATGCCGTCGAAGGCTGGGGCGGACAGTCGGCCTTGCACTGGGCGGCAGCAAGAAAACATCCTGCCATGGTGGGATTTCTGCTAAGCAATAGTGCTGACGCAAACATGCGCGGAATTGACCGAAATTGGGAGCGCCGCGTGACTTCCGAACCGCGGGTGAAGGACATGAAAATCGGCGGACTCACTCCTTTGTTGTATGGAGTACGCGAGAATTGTATCGAGTGTGTTAATGCACTCCTGGATGCCGGAGCCGATATAAACAAGCCTGACCCGGATAATGTTTCTCCCTTGATTCTGGCACTGGTCAATATGCGTTACGACATGGCCTTGAAGCTGATCGAACGTGGTGCAGATATTAATCAGTGGGACTTTTTTGGTCGCACGCCACTTTATGTAGCTGTGGATACTCATTTATTACCAGGACGAAGTCGCCGCGGTGATTTGCCCGCTGTGGAAAGTCATACAGCCCTAGAAGTTGCACAGGTCTTACTTGAGAAAGGTGCCAACCCGAACCTGAGTGTGAAGATTTTCCCGCCAGTGCGTGAAATTGCCTATGACCGGGCCAATGATTACAACGTAATGAACGCAGGCGCGACGCCTATTCAGCATGCTGCTTATATGGGCGACACTGAAATGATGAAGTTGCTGCTGGAATACAATGCCGACTGGACCCAGGCGAATGTGCATGGTGTGTCACCAATGATCGCATTGACCAGTAAGTCCACTAATGAGAATACCCGTAGTTCAGGGAAAACAGAACTGGATGTGATGCAGGGACTGGATATATTAATAGATGCTGGTGCCGACATAAATCAGAAGGGCGGCCGCAATGGGGAGACTCCCTTGCACATCAGTGCGCGCATGAACTGGCAAACGGTTGTTACCTTTCTGGCAGAAAATGGAGCAGATCTTTACGCCGTAGATGATCGTGGACTGATTCCTCTTGATTATTCAACAGGCAAGGCAGATACCATGTCACTGGGCAGTTTTGATGTGGTGGGCGAGTTGCCTGAAATGGCTGCGCTGCTTGAAAAGTTGATGGCCGATAACCCTGAATAAAGACTGATAGAGTGGGAATATTTGTTCTATCTGGAGGGTGGCTTGTGCTGCCCTTTTTATTGTCAGTAAATAAGCTGAAAGCTATTGCAGTTGATGGCCTTTAAATGAAAGTGTTGATAATTTTATTCTTCACCTTTGCTTCAACCATATTGTTAGCTGAAACAGAAAAGCCTGAGGATTTATACGGACTCCATTGTGGAGCATGTCGTGGTAGAAAAGCGAAGGCACTATTATGCTTGAACGTCGCTTGGGTGAAGGCGGTGTTGGCTTGTTAGAAAGAACGTTTCTGATTCATATATGAGAGCTGTTGTGCGAAAGG
>CAWUSW010000060.1:0-40910 GCA_963925675.1 uncultured Pseudomonadales bacterium | reverse complement strand
CGTGAAAGGATTAAGATCAACACCTTGGCGATGCGCCGGAAAATGCATTACGATAAGCAGACTAAGTTACTAACCCAGATGGGCTAATGTGTCTCTTAAATCAGAGCTAACTTTGTCCAAGAGGGTTTGACGACGTACAGTGGCAATGAAATATAACCAGCCCTTGTCAGTAATGATGATTGATGCTGATAATCTTAAAGAAGTGAATGATAAGCATGGTCATAAGGCAGGTGATAAATTAATTGTTTCTATGAGTAGGTCCATCGAAGATTGTTTACGAACTTCCGACATTATTTGTCGTTATGGGGGGGATGAATTTGTCGCTTTGTTGCCGCAACTGCCTTCAGATCGCGCCCTAGAAACAGGTGAGCGATTAAGGAGTGCTGTAGAGAATACCTCATTTGATGTTGACGGGACGTCGATAAGTTCTACCGTCAGTATTGGTATTGCTTCTTTTCCAGATGAAGTCGGCAATGTATTCGATCTTCTCGACAAGGCGGATCAGGCGCTGTATGTATGTAAACGTAGTGGTCGCAATAAAGTCACCAGCTATTCATCTGTTATGCCTGCTTCAGAAGTGGAGCATATTTCAAGCAAAAGACAATATGGTCCCAAACAGGGCGGCACTCGAGAGACTGATAAAGCCTGATTTTTTTAGATTGGTTTGAATTTTTACTTGCACTGCTTGTTACTTTCTTTATGCAAAGAAAGCATTCCCCGGTCGCCAGGCCTGCTGAGGAGACATGCTATTGCAGGGTCAGCTGGCCATGGGCGGTCAGTTGCGTCGAGTCAAAACAGGGACATTAATCTCTTTATAAACAGGCGGCGACCCGTCTGTATACTGGTATCATGCAGTGATAGCCGCACGTCAGGATACGTCGGGTGCCTTTTTCCTGCTTACTTCTTTTAGGCATGTAAAAGAAGTAACAAGAATGGTTAGTGATTCCAGGCAAATAAAATAAAGCTTAAGAAGTTTTCAGTTTTGAGCTGTTAGCGTAACTCATGCTTTTTTGAGCTGTTTACGTAACTCGGCCATTCGCGCTTTATTCTCTTCAGGCGAAAGAATATGAGAAGCCTGTTCTGGCAAAGCTATCTGCTTTTCAATAACAAGTTCTTCACCGTGTAGCACCCTCTGACATAAATTTCGGTAATGCTTTTCAAACAGTGGAAAAATTTGTTTTTCTGTTTTATTGGCGAGGTCAAACCAGCCTGTATCTTTGCCGGCAAAGTAAACCGCTGGGTGTGACCATTGCTGCTCTATCTTGGGGTGAGGTGCACAGCAAGCCTCATTATAGGCATCATGCGCCGCTGGCAGACCGAAACCGCTCATAGCTTCTTCACAAGCCTGAACAAGTGAGGCTATTGAGGGCAAGTATTCCTGAGAGGTAACAACTTCACGTGTCGCCTGCAGGATTATTTCCGGGGAAAAATGGGAAAGACATTCCAGCCAGTACTTTTTGGCAAGGCCAATACTGCCTTCCTGGGCATAAGCCTTGTGATACTGATTGTGATAGGCAAGCTCCAGTTCAGCAAAGACCTGGTTGATTGCATCGATATGATCTCGACGATTCGAAGATCCTTTAATGTTCCCTGAAGGCTCCCTGGAAGCCCCTTTATTTGGCTCAACGGCTTTTTTGTCTGCCGTCATGGCAACATTTTTAGTGATTTGTCCTGTGAGAGAGTCTGCTTTTTTCATTGAACCGGAATTTTACAGTACCTTATATTTAGGGCAGATCAGACTATCAATATCGGGGTTACTTTACTACGATTAACTCAACGACCTGATCAATTATCCAGCCAGGAATACTATGAAAACAATGCAGGCCCTGCAATGGGACGGAGAGACTCTGGCAGTCAACCAAGTTGCTATTCCCCAGCCTTCACCGGGCGAAGTTCTGGTACGCATTATACAGGCAGGGATTTGTAATACAGATTTGGAAATTATTCGTGGTTACTATCCTTTTAATGGCACTCTTGGTCATGAGTTTGTTGGCATTGTGGAGCAGGCGGATGATGAGTCCCTGATCGGCAAGAGGGTGGTGACGGATATCAACAACAGCTGTCATCAATGCGCTATGTGTCAGGCTGGTCAACCCCATCATTGTTTAAAGCGATCCGCACTTGGCATCAAGGACAAGGACGGTGCTTTTGCCGAATACCTGACAACGCCTACCGAAAATCTGGTGCTGGTACCTGATTCACTGGAAGATAATCTGGCGGTCTTTGCGGAGCCTCTTGCTGCAGCTCTGGAAATACAGGAGCAGGTAAAATTTTCATCTCATGAAGGGGTGACGGTAATAGGTGATGGCAAGCTGGGTTTGCTGATAGCGCTTAGCCTGCTGCAAGTGGGCCTTGAAGTCACGCTTGTGGGTCACCATCCTGAGCGGGGCAAATTGCTTGATCATGACGGGCTTGTTTTTTGTTCTTCTCCACCGCAGCGAAAGTTTCCTGTAGTAATTGAAGCAACGGGCAATCCGTCAGGATTTGAAACGGCAATGGAATTAACAGCGCCGCGAGGCACGCTGGTGCTGAAGTCTACTTATAAAGCGCCACTGGAATTTAATCCCGGCCCTTTGGTGGTCAATGAAATTACACTCGTGGGTTCCCGTTGTGGCCCGATGGACAAGGCCATCGCTCTGCTGGCTTCCGGTGCAATAAACCCCGCAATTCTTATTCAGGAAACTCATTCACTCAGCAAAGGTGTAGAGGCAGTGACCCGGGCGAGTGAAAAAGGCAGCATGAAAGTGCTGATATCACCTGGTCAATAGCTCCCCTCTGGAATTCATTTTCAAGAATTCTATCCGAGTGCGATATTAGCTGTTGAACTCAGGCTAATTTTTTATATTTAATTCTGTGAGGCTCGGCATCACCATTGCGTTTCTTGTAATCTTCCTCGTAATCGGAATAGTTACCTTCATGGAAGACCACTTCCGAGTCCCCCTCAAAAGCAAGGATGTGAGTCGCAATACGGTCCAGAAACCATCGGTCATGGGAAACCACAATTATGGTGCCGGGGAAGGCGAGTAAACCTTCTTCCAGTGCTCTTAAGGTTTCCACATCAAGGTCGTTGGTTGGTTCATCAAGGAGCAGCACATTGGCGCCACGTTTTAAAAGCTTGGCCAGGTGAACCCGGTTGCGTTCACCGCCGGAAAGATCCTTGACCAATTTTTGCTGATCACTGCCTTTAAAATTGAAGCGACTGACATATGCCCGTGAGGCAATCTCATAAGTACCGATGAGCATATTATCCAGGCCGCCGGAAATTTCCAGCCAAACGGAGTTGCTCCCTTCAAGGGAGTCACGGCTTTGGTCCACATAAGCCAGATCAACCGTTTCACCCAGGATAATTTCGCCACTATCAGGTTGTTCCTGGCCTACCAGCATACGCAGGAAGGTGGTTTTACCAGCGCCATTACCACCAATGATGCCGACAACGCCGCCACGAGGGATGGAAAAAGACAGATCATTGATCAGTGCAGTACCATCAAAGCCCTTGCTGACATGATTTACTTCAAGCACCTTCTCACCCAGTCGTGGGCCGGGGGGGATATACAGTTCCAGGGTTTCGTTTCGGGTCTGAAAGTCTTTGGAACTTAACTCTTCAAAACGTGCCATCCTGGCTTTGCTTTTTGCCTGCCTTCCTTTTGGATTCTGTCTTACCCATTCCAGTTCAGCTTTGACAGTTTTTGCCAGAGATGACTGTTGTTTGGCTTCAACTTCCAAACGTGATTCCTTGGCTGCCAGCCAGTCGCTGTAATTGCCTTCATAGGGGATGCCGTGGCCACGGTCAAGCTCAAGGATCCAGCCAGCAGCATGATCAAGAAAGTAGCGATCATGCGTAATGGCAACCACAGTGCCCGGATATTCCTGCAGAAACCTTTCCAGCCAGGCCACACTCATGGCGTCCAGATGGTTGGTAGGCTCATCCAGTAACAGCATGTCGGGTTTCGACAGCAGAAGCCGGCATAGCGCAACACGCCGTTTTTCTCCACCTGAAAGGGTATTTACTTTAGCGTCCCAGGGCGGCAGTCGGAGGGCGTCAGCGGCAATTTCCAGGGTACGGCCAATATCCCAGCCATTACAGGCATCAATAGACCCCTGTAATTCGCCTTGCCGTTCCAGCAGGGAATTCATTTCATCATCGCTCATTGGCTCAGCAAATTTATCGCTAATGGCATTGAATTCATCCACCAGGTCCTTGATTTCCCTGATGCCGTCTTCCACATTGCCTTTAACATCCTTGCTGTCATCGAGCTCGGGTTCCTGGGGCAGGTAACCCACCTTCAGATCTGGCTGGGGTCTTGCTTCACCAAGAATGTCGGTATCAAGCCCTGCCATGATGCGCAGCAAGGTAGTTTTACCGGAACCATTGAGCCCAAGCACACCTATTTTGGCGCCCGGAAAGAATGATAAGGAAATGTCTTTGAGAATTTCGCGCTTCGGAGGAACAACTTTTCCTACACGATTCATCGTATAAACAAACTGGGCCATAAATTAAATATCCTGCAAATTAAGTGAAGTTAATAGTAAACATCAGCCTGGATTTTTCTCTAACAGCTGCTTTTTTTGAGGTAGAATAGTCAGCTGCAATAGTACTACAGATGGTCCTTACCCTCGAGTGGAGAAAGATGTTAGACAATCAAATGAAGTTGGCCGGATTTGATGATGAATTGTTTTCAGCCATCCAGAACGAAGCAAGACGCCAGGAAGAGCATATTGAACTGATCGCGTCAGAAAACTACACAAGTCCCCGTGTCCTGGAGGCCCAGGGCAGCATCCTGACCAACAAATATGCTGAAGGCTATCCCGGCAAACGATATTACGGGGGTTGTGAGTATGTTGATGTTGTAGAGACCCTGGCCATTGAGCGGGCAAAAGAATTATTTGGGGTGGGCTTTGCTAATGTTCAACCCCATTCGGGTTCTCAGGCTAATGCTGCGGTTTATATGGCATTAATGAAGCCGGGTGAGACTTTTATGGGGATGAGTCTGGCTGATGGCGGACATCTTACCCATGGCGCATCGGTAAGCTTTTCCGGGCGTATCTATAACGCTGTTCAGTATGGTCTGAATGCGCAGAGTGGTGAAATAGATTATAACCACGTGAAAGAATTGGCCTTGCAACACAAGCCGAAAGTGATCTGGGCTGGATTTTCTGCTTATTCCCGGGTTGTGGACTGGCAGTGTATGCGTGACATCGCTGATATGGTCGGTGCTTATTTTGTCGTAGATATGGCGCATGTGGCAGGACTGATCGCTGCCGGCGTATATCCCAGCCCGGTAAATATTGCTCATGTGACTACCTCCACTACCCATAAAACACTGTGCGGTCCGCGTGGCGGGATCATTCTGGCACAGGGAGATGATGAAGAGCTCAACAAGCGTCTGAATTTTTCTGTTTTCCCGGAGAGCCAGGGTGGCCCTTTGATGCATGTGATCGCGGGCAAGGCTGCCTGTTTCAAGGAAGCTATGTCAGATGAGTTTGTGGAATATCAGAAGCAGACGTTGAGTAACTCAAGAGCTATGGCGGCTATTTTTATGGAACGTGGCTTTCAGATTGTATCCGGTGGCACTGATGATCATTTATTCCTCTTGAGTCTTGTGGATAAAGATGTCACTGGTCAGGATGCCGACAAGGCCTTGGGCAGAGCGAATATTACGGTAAATAAAAATGCGGTTCCCAATGATCCGCGCCCGCCCTTTGTAACAAGTGGTATCAGGATAGGGAGTCCGGCTGTGACTCGCAGAGGGTTCAAGGAAGAGGAAGTCGTGCAACTGGCTAACTGGATGTGTGATATTCTGGACGATATCGACAATGAGAAATTAAATGCTTCAATCAAACAGCAGGTGCTGGAACTTTGTCAGCGCTTTCCTGTTTATAACTAGAGTTTTTAATAAATACAGCCGAAGTGTTGCCAACCCTTTTAGTGAACTAAAAAATGCACTGTCCATTTTGTAACGCAATTGACACAAAAGTTATCGACTCTCGTCTGGTAGGTGAGGGTAATCAGGTAAGACGGCGTCGTGAATGTGTTACCTGCGAAGAAAGGTTTACCACTTTTGAGTCGGCAGAGCTTTTGATGCCGAGACTTATCAAACAAAATGGCAGTCGTGAACCCTTTAACGAAGACAAGCTTCGCTCGGGTCTGCTCAAAGCACTGGAAAAAAGACCCGTCAGCATGGAGTTGGTGGAAACCTCAATTAACCATATCAAACATGCTTTACGTGCTACAGGTGAGCGCGAAGTGCCCAGCAAACTGGTCGGTGAAAAAGTCATGAGTGAACTTAAAAAGCTCGATGAAGTAGCCTATGTTCGCTTTGCTTCTGTCTATAGAAGTTTCAAAGACCTGAATGAGTTCAGGCAGGAAATCGATCGAATATCCAAAGAAGGTGGCTCCTCAGATCCTGCTGGTAGTAGTTAGTAGCTGACATTTCCACAAAGTATGTGCCAGATAACCTGGCTGACTCCAATTTAACTTATCCTGAAATTATGTCTGACGCTGATATTCATTACATGCAACGATGCCTGACCCTTGCACAGATGGGCAAATATGGTGCGCGTCCAAATCCACTGGTTGGCTCGGTACTGGTGAAAAACGATGTAATGCTTGCGGAAGGCTGGCATGAAAAAGCGGGCCTGGATCATGCGGAAATCATGGTCTTGAAAAATGCCGGTGATAAGGCCAGAGGGGCAACACTGTATGTCACACTTGAGCCCTGTTCCTTTACAGGAAAAACCGGACCTTGTTGTGACGCACTGATTGAGGCGGGCATTACGCGCCTGGTGTATGGCATGGTTGATCCCAACCCAAAGGTTTCAGGTAAAGGCCTGAAAAGACTACGCGCTGCTGGAATAGTGGTGGAAGGTCCTTTATTAGAATCCGAAGCACGCTCACTGAATCCCGGTTTTATAAAAACAATGCAAACGGGTATGCCCTACGTGCGCTGTAAACTTGCCATGAGTCTGGATGGCAGAACAGCGATGGCAAGCGGTGAAAGTAAATGGATAACCGGACCGCAAGCCCGTGAAGACGTGCAGCGCTACCGGGCAATGAGTGGTGCAGTCGTGACTGGTATTGAAACAGTATTAAATGATGACCCTGCGCTGGATGTAAGATCTGACTCGATTCGTTCCGAGCAACCCTTGCGGGTGATTGTTGACTCGCACTTGCGAATTTCACCACAGGCAAAAATTTTACAAAGGCCGGGAAATATTTTAATTGCCACCGCAGTGAGCAGTGAAGAGCTTATCGCTGATAAACAAGCTGAACTTGGTAATGACAGGGTCTCCATATTGCCCTGTGCCAACGCGACTGGAAAGGTCGATCTTGAACGTTTGCTTGTTCATCTTGTTGAAGAAAGGCACTGTAACGATATCTTGCTGGAAACAGGCGCGCAGTTGGCAGGTGCTATGTTGGAAGCAGGTCTTGTTGATGAATTAATTACTTATATCGCGCCGAAACTACTCGGTAGCGATGCCCGTCCATTATTTAATTTGCCCGGTTTAAACCATATGGCAGAACAGGTTGAGCTGGAAATACTTGAAGTGGCAATGGTGGGAAAAGATTGTAGAATGCGCTCCCGCGTTATAAACGCTGACTGGTTGCTATAGAATTTGAAGTAGAAATATATACATTATCAAAAATTTAGGAAACATTAAGCCAGCAAGTATGTTTACAGGAATAGTAGAAGCCGCAGGAAAAATAGAAAGCCTTGAGCAAGTGGGGGGTGATCTGCGTGCGGTGATTTCTTCAGCTGAAATGGATTTTAGTGATGTTAAAACAGGAGACAGCATTTGCGTTAGCGGTGTCTGTCTTACCGCGCTGAATATTGATGACAATAGTTTTAGTGTAGATGTATCTAATGAAACAGTATCGCTGACTTCATTTGCACAATTGCAGGAAGGCGATAAAGTAAATCTGGAAAAAGCCATGCAGCCTCAAAGTCGTTTTGGTGGCCATATTGTCAGCGGGCATGTAGATGGCTTGGCGGAACTGGTCAGTCGTACCCAGGACGGACGCAGTGAACGCCTGGTCTTTTCAACGTCTTCTGAGTTACAAAAATATATCGCGGCAAAAGGTTCTGTGTGTCTGGAAGGGATTAGCCTGACAGTCAATCAAGTAGATGGGCTGCAGTTTGGCGTGAATGTTATTCCCCATACTGCAGAAAAAACCACATTGGATTTATTGCAAGTGGGTAGCAAGGTAAATCTGGAAGTGGATATTATCAGTCGTTATCTGGAACGTTTGTTAGTCGAGAAGAAAGATGGCATGGGACATGAAGTCGCCGCAGGGATTACTCTGGACAAACTGATTAGCAGCGGCTTTGTTGATAAAGCTTAACTCACCAGCACTGTAGTAAATAACGTGACCTGAATTCATGAAATTAAATAGCATAGAAGAAATCATCGAGGATTTTCGCCAGGGCAAAATGGTGGTCCTGATGGACGATGAAGATCGGGAAAACGAAGGTGACCTGATCATCGCGGCAGATATGGTGCGTCCGGAAGATATTAATTTCATGGCCCGCTATGCGCGCGGTCTTATATGCCTGACTCTTACCCGGGAACGTTGCCAGCTATTAAACTTACCTTTAATGGTTGAGTCTAATGCAACCCCTTTTGGCTGTAATTTCACTGTTTCTATTGAAGCATCCAGTGGTGTCACTACTGGTATTTCAGCGGCGGATCGTGCCAAAACTATCCAGGCTGCAGTAGCAAATGATGCGAAAGCGGAAGATATAATTCAGCCGGGCCATATCTTCCCCGTCATGGCCAATGATGGTGGCGTATTAAGACGTGCCGGACATACTGAGGCGGGTTGTGATCTGGCAAAGCTGGCCGGGCTTACACCGGCATCAGCGATCTGCGAAATTATGAATGAAGATGGTTCGATGGCTCGCAAGCCTGACCTGGAAAAATTTGCCCAGCAACATGATCTGAAAATTGGCACTATTATGGATCTGATTCATTATCGGATTGCTCACGAACAAACCATCCAGCGCACTCACCAGTACAGTTTGCAAACTGAACATGGCGAATTTGAAGTGTACTGTTATAAAGACCTGATCAAGGAAGGCAGTCCTGTGCATCTTGCTTTGGTTAAGGGTGATGTCAATGCCAATGAGCCCACATTGGCAAGGGTACTGGTTGCAGACACTGTGCGTGATTTACTGGGTATCGCTAACCCTGAAAGACCGAGTTGGTCTTTGCACCGCGCCATGGCTCGTATCAATGAGGAAGGAAAGGGGGTTGTGGTAGTATTGGCCAATGAAAAAGGCGGTACCGATGTGCTGGAGCAGCTTGCAAAAATCAATGAGCTGACAGAGCAGGCCGTCGCCCTTCCCGGGCAATATGGGATCTATCTGAATGTGGGTACAGGCTCACAAATTTTGCGGGACGTAGGTGTTGGAAAAATGCGTTTGTTGAGTTTTCCTACCAAGTACGCTATTTCAGGATTTGATCTGGAAGTAGTTGAATACATTCCCTGTGACAGTGAATAGTTAAAAGGTTCCGTATTTACCTGCAGGTAAATAATGCTGATGAATTAAATGCTGGCTTTTTAATTATGCTATTGATGATAAACAGGTCGGATAAGCGCAGCACCATTCGACAGAAGTAAAAAGTAAAAAGTAAAAAAGTAAAAAAGTAAAAAAGTAAAAAAGTAAAAAAGTGAAACGAAAGAAATGAGCAAAGTAAAACTAATCGAAGGTGATTTTTCCGGTACTGTCGCCAACTACGCAATAGTAGTGGCGCGGTTCAACAGCTATATCGTGGACAGTCTTGAGTCCGGGGCTATTGATGCTCTGAAAAGGCATGGTGTTAGCGAAGCCAATATCACCGTTATTAAAGTACCTGGTGCATTTGAAATTCCTCTTGCCGTTAAAAAAGCCGGGGAATCTGCAGCCTTTGATGCAATTATTGCTCTGGGGGCTGTCATTCGCGGCAGTACGCCGCATTTTGATTTTGTGGCTGGAGAATGTTCATCCGGTTTGGCGGACTTGTCGCTGAGTCTTGGTAAGCCAGTTATTAATGGTGTACTGACAGTGGATACTATTGAGCAGGCTATTGAACGCGCAGGCACCAAAGCAGGTAATAAAGGCGCGGATGCTGCCATGTCAGCCATGGAAATGGTTAGTCTGCTACGCAAGCTGTAAAACGTAAAACGGGGTCAGAGCACTATTTCTATATAACGATTTGGCCATTTCCGGGAGCATTTCGGGAAAACATGGTGCTGAAATAGAAATAATAATTGTCTGGCCGGTCAATCTTAATTTAGAAATAGTGTTCTGACCCCAATATGATTTCCGAAAAACCAAAGATCGCCCATAGAAAAAAAGCCCGCAGTTTACTGGTGCAGGCGCTATATCAATGGCAGATATCCGATTATCCGGTAAATGACATTGAGGCTCAGTACCGCACCGATAACGTCGGCAAAATTGACTGGGATTATTTCCATGAGTTATTTGTCGGAATCGTTTCTACCGTGGAAGATCTCGACGCCATTTTTACGCCATTTCTGGATCGGGAAATTAGCCAGATAAACCCTATCGAATTAGCCATACTCCGCTTGGGAGCATTTGAACTCGCCCAAAGAATTGATATTCCCTATCGTGTGGTCATCAATGAATGTATAGAGCTGGCTAAAAAATATGGTGCTACTGATAGTCATAAATATGTGAATGGGGTTGTGGATAAAATGGCCCGGAAAATTCGCAGTGTTGAAATTAACGCCAGGGCTAAATAGTCTTTAAACACAGGCTCCCTAATATGCTTTCAGAGTTCGACATCATTCGTACCTGCTTTGATCAGCCGGGCCTGACCGCTGAAAAAAATGATGTAGTAAGGCAGGGTATAGGGGATGACTGTGCATTGCTTTCGATTCCCCAGGGCCAGGATCTGGCTTTCTCCATGGATACGCTGGTTGAAAATATTCACTTCCCTGCATCGGCTCCTGCTGAACTTATTGCGAGTCGTTCACTTGCGGTAAATCTTAGTGATCTGGCTGCCACTGGCGCAGCACCGCTGGTATTCACCCTGGGCCTGACTATTCCTGAAGCCAGTGAAAACTGGTTAAGCGCTTTTGCTTCTGGTCTACGCTCTGTTGCCTCTGATTTTAATTGTTATCTGATCGGCGGTGATATGAGCCGTGGTCCCTTGACCATCTCGATCCAGGTTCAGGGTTTGGTAGCGCGGGGGAAAGCAATCTTGCGTAATGGCGCGAAGCCCGGCGATAAAATTTATGTGACTGAAACATTGGGGGCTGCGGGTCTGGCCTTGCAAATGTTCAAGGGAAAAATTGCCGGACTTGCAGGGGAAGAAAAGGAAACTCTGCAAACTGCGTTTTATCAACCAGTGCCCAGAATTAAAGCCGCCATCGCCTTAGCTGACTATGTCAGTGCAGGTATAGATATCAGCGATGGTTTACTGGCGGATCTTGGTCATATTTGCGCACAAAGCCAATGCGCTGCCATTATAAATTTAGCCGATGTCCCGGTGGCTCCTCTGGTGGAAAAATTTCTTGGCAAGCCTGAGGGGCGGATTCATGCCTTGAATGCAGGTGATGACTATGAGTTGATTTTTACTGTCCCGCAGGACAAAGAAGAGGCATTGCTTCGGGCAGCGCAGTCTTTACCGGAGCGGCTTACCTGCATAGGTGAAATGACAAGGCTGAAAGAGAATGAAAATGCCGTTATATGCCTTGATGAAACAGGCAATACAGTGACAATAGAAAACAGTGGCTATAGGCATTTTAAGGAAAGGGGCTGACATGCTTGAGCAAGCGAAACCAGTAATGACAAATCCTGTGCATTTTCTGGCATTTGGTTTTGGCGCCGGACTCGCCCCCAAGGCTCCTGGCACAATGGGGACACTGGTGGCTGTTCCTCTGTTTTTGCTCCTGGCTTACTTACCTGTCTATGCCTATCTCGCAATGATTACTGCGGCATTCCTGGCCGGCATATATTTATGTGGCCGCACGGCTACAGATCTCGGTGTGCATGATCATGGCGGCATAGTCTGGGATGAGTTTGTCGGTTATTGGATCACCATGATACTGGTGCCGGTTACCTGGTATTGGCTTCTGGCCGGCTTTTTTTTGTTTCGTGTTTTCGATATTTTGAAGCCATTCCCAATCGGCTGGCTCGATAAGAAAGTCAGTGGAGGGCTTGGCATTATGATCGATGATGTCCTCGCTGGTGTTTACGCCCTGATTTGCCTGCAGGTTCTTATTTATCTGCTTTAGTAGTAAAGGTTATCTAGAATTTGTGCTTTATTAGGCAAATGCGTTCGCCACGGCGGATGACGGCCTGCGGCCTATTCCGCCCTACATGACTGCCATGGCTCCGAAATATACTCAATAAAAAGATAAGCTGCCGAAACCCGATCATGCTGGATTGTGGGAGTAGGAAATGTGACCAGATCCCGGTAGCTTAATTCTTGAAAACTTATCTGTGATCCATATCCTCACCGTTTCTATACTGATTTCTCCAGCAATAGAATAGATTTAGCAGGAAACTGGCCAACTTTTAGCCATTGCAACATATTGAAAAATAGGGATAAAAATTCTGTGAAGAATTGTTTTGCAGGGCTGGGTGGCAAGTAAGCCCATTTATAGGTGAACCTGCCGGTACTAACTGGCGAATCTCCCAGTACTAAATCAGGGCTAAGTCATGGCCTTGTCCGGCCGAGATGTTTATACTTGCTCCCCCAATTTTTAGCTCTCCTTTTACGAGCAGCCAGCAAATGCTGGTACTGACCCTAAAGGAGAAGAACTTGATCCAAACAGAATTTCCAGGAGTGATAATTCCATGCGTGACTACATGCAGTTTTATATTAATGGTGAGTGGGTTGATCCTGTCACGCCCAAGTCATTAGATGTTATTGATCCAGCTACTGAAGAGGTCTCAGGACACATTAATGCCGGTAGTGAGGCTGACGTAGATAAAGCGGTTAACGCCGCAGCACAGGCATTCAAGACCTGGTCCCGGACCAGTAAAGAAGAGCGTCTTGCTATCATGAACAGGATTGTTGAAGAGTTTGAAAAGAAAGTCCCCGAATTGGGCGAAGCAATTACTGAAGAGATGGGCGCGCCGAAATGGCTGGCAGACGGGACTCAGGCTGCTATCGGAGTGAATCACTTCAAAACAGCAATTTCGGTACTGGAAAAATTTGAATTTGAAGAAGATCGTGGCACAAGCCGTATAGCCAGAGAGCCTATTGGGGTCTGCGGCTTTATCACTCCCTGGAACTGGCCAATTCACCAGATT
This sequence comes from uncultured Pseudomonadales bacterium, assembly GCA_963925675.1. GTDB lineage: Bacteria > Pseudomonadota > Gammaproteobacteria > Pseudomonadales > Pseudohongiellaceae > Eutrophocola. The sequence continues at coordinate 27,645 of CAWUSW010000060.1, read as the reverse complement.
TGCGCAAAAGTAGCCCCGGCGCTGGCCGTAGGTTGCACCGTGGTGCTAAAACCTTCAGAAATTGCGCCTTTCTCCGGCAAGATTTTCGCAGATATCATGGATGCTGCCGGCGTTCCTGCCGGTGTTTTTAATATGGTTCAAGGTGAAGGTCCTGTTGTCGGTGCTGCAATTGCCTCACATCCGAAAGTGGATATGGTCTCAATTACCGGTTCTACCCGAGCAGGAATCCTGGTAGCTGAGGCAGCGGCTAAAACCGTTAAACGTGTCCATCAGGAACTGGGTGGGAAAAGCCCCAATATCGTCCTGGAAGATGCCGATCTTGAATCGGCATTAACGGGAAGTGTTAACGGCGTGATGATGAATTCCGGGCAATCCTGTCGTGCTCCCACCAGAATGCTGGTCCCGAATAAACTAATGGATCAGGTGTGTGAAATCGCTAAAGGTGTAGCTGAGACCTGGGCGCCTGGCGACCCTAAAGCAGACAGTCGCATGGGGCCGGTTATTTCCCAGGCACAGTGGGACAAGATACAGGGCCTGATTAAAAGTGGCATAGACCAGGGTGCAAAGCTGGTTACCGGGGGTGAAGGTAAACCGGAAGGGCTGGAGCGTGGCTATTATGTGAAGCCAACAATCTTTTGTAATGTAACAAATGACATGGACATTGCCCGGGAAGAGATCTTTGGTCCTGTCATCAGTATTATTGGCTACGATACTGAAGAAGAAGCTATAGAAATTGGGAATGATACAGAATATGGATTGGCTGGCTATGTACATAGTCAGGATATTGATCATGCGCGCGAAGTGGCTTCTCATATTCGTGCAGGCTATATCAGTATTAATAATGCAGGACTGGATCTGAACGCGCCTTTTGGCGGCTATAAGCAGTCAGGTAATGGCAGAGAGTTCAGTGATCAGGCCTTTGGAGAGTTTCTGGAGTATAAATCCCTGTTGGGCTATACACCGGCGGCTTAGTACGAGGTAAATAGGGGACAGACCACGTTTTTCGGCAACCAAAACCTTATATTTAAAGGTCAGGATGGAAAAACGTGGTCTGTCCCCTGTTTTAAATAAACGGTAAATGTGCGACTGTGTCAGACCTGAAAAGGCTTGATCGGCATTGCAAAAACTGGAAGTTACCTGTATTGTAGCGCCTTTTTTTGACCACCCCAAAACTAAAGGAAATCGACAACAATGAGCAAGAGCTTAGAAGACTTATTGCAGAGTGTTGGCAGCCCGGTAGAAATGATGCGCAATTCCAAAATTGGTGCGTATGTTTATCCAGTTGTTGCCCCTGAATTTCACAACTGGCGTAGCGAACAGGAAGCCTGGCGCGAATCAGCTGTACTTTTTGACCAGAGCCATCACATGGTGGACATCTATATTAAAGGTCCAGACGCTATCAAATTGCTATCCGACACAGCAATCAACAGCTTTGAAACTTTCCCGGTTAATCGTGCTAAACAATACGTTCCTGTCAGTCACAGTGGTCACGTTATTGGTGATGGCATCCTATTCCATCTTGCTCAAAATGAGCTGGTATTCGTAGGTCGTGCACCTTCTGCCAACTGGATTATGTATCACGCTGAAACTGGCGGTTATGACGTTGAAATCATCCATGATGATCGTTCTCCTTCACGTCCAATGGGTAAAGTGGTTGAGCGTATTTCCTATCGCTACCAGATCCAGGGTCCAAATGCCTGGCCAATCATTGAAAAACTGCATGGCGGCGAGCTTGAGCAGCTTAAATTCTTCAACATGGCTGACATGAACATCGACGGTACTAAAGTTCGTACTCTGCGTCATGGTATGGCTGGTGCACCAGGTCTTGAAATCTGGGGTCCTTATGCTGACGGTGATCGTATTAGAGACGCAATCCTGGAAGCCGGTGCTGAATTTGGTATCGTTCCTGTTGGATCACGTGCTTACGCTTCAAACACATTAGAGTCTGGCTGGATTCCATCTCCTCTGCCTGCTGTTTACTCTGATGACCGTATGAAGTCATATCGTGAATGGCTGCCAGCAGCCAGCTACGAAGGTACTGCTGCTATTGCCGGTTCCTACGTGTCTGAAAACATCGAAGACTACTATGTAACTCCTTACGAAATCGGCTACGGCCCTTTCATCAAGTTCGACCATGATTTCATTGGCCGCGAAGCCCTGGAAGCCATGCAGAATGATGACCATCGTAAGAAAGTAACATTTGCCTGGAATAAAGAAGACGTTGTTGCTGCTTACGCGACAATGTTTGAGAAAGGCCCTAATGTTAAATACATTGATATCCCTATTGCCAACTACGGCAACTCTTCTTTCGACGCCGTCATGGGTGGAGACGAAGTGGTTGGTCTTTCCATGTTCTCTGGTTACAGCTACAACGAGCGCAGCTGTCTGTCTCTGGGTACAGTTAACTCTGACATCGAAATCGGTACTGAAGTTGTACTGGTTTGGGGTGAAGAACCTGCTACTGAGAAGACTACAGTTGAAAACTCTACTTCCATGAATATCCGCGCGATTGTCAGCACGGTTCCTTATGCAGAAGTGGTTCGTGACTCTTACGTTGAAGGTTCATGGCGTAAGTAATAAGCCCTATTGTCTATGTTTAGAGCTAAGACAAAAGCGTTTATTGAAAAAGCCCGGCACTAGCCGGGCTTTTTTGTGGGTGTGCGTAAAACTGCTCAAGTCATCTGCGGGAATTATTCATTTTCTTTTTTGTGTTGCAGAGTAACAAAAGAATCCTTGAGGATGATTTCCCTGTGAGGATAAGGAATATTAATGTTGTTTTCTTTAAACGTATCCCAGAGCGCCATCAACACTTCGCCTTTGATATTGGTTAGACCGTTCTGGGGATCCTTGATCCAGAAGCGTAAAACAAAATCCAGTGAGGAATCACCGAAACCGGTTAGCCAGCACACGCTGGGTCTGTAACTAACGACTCTTTCAACCTCTTTTGTTGCTGCAGTAGCAATTTCCACTACCTGGTGAGGGTCGGAGTCATAGGCCACACCAAATTTCACATCAATGCGCACCAGTTCGTTGGAAAAAGACCAGTTAATGACCTGTTGTGTGATGAAATCTTCATTGGGAATTAAATATTCCATCCCGTCACGAGTGATTACCGAGACGAACCTTGCTCGTAGCTCATTGATCCAGCCGAAAGTCTCCCCCAGTGAAATAGTGTCCCCGGGTTTAATAGAGCGGTCAGCCAGAATAATCAGGCCGGAGATAAAATTGGACACCACTTTTTGTAAACCAAAACCAATACCTACACCAATGGCACCAGACAATACCGAGAAGACGGTTAAATCAATGCCGATACTGGAGATGGCAATGACCAGGGCAACAACGATCAGCGTTATACGCAGAATTTTCCCGAACAGGACTTGAAGGCCTGGCGTTAAATCCTGATTACGATGAATCCGCCGCTCCAGGAAATTGCCCAACGAAATTGAAATCCACAAGGTCAGGATTAGCATCACTGAAATTTTTATCAGCAATAACAGCGATAGCCGAAATCCGCTGATAGAAAAATCCGCTGAATCAAGAACCAGGGAGACGTTCTCGGTAATTCCCAGTATTGAAATGGCAACATAAATCCAGCCGGTTACAGCAACAAATCGGCGGAAGGCGCGATTGCGAATTGACTGGGTGATGACAGTAATTAAGAGCCATGCCATGGAAAAGAGCAGGGCCAGATAAATCAGGTAGGTATCGAGCCAGTTGATAACACTTGCTATTAACCACACCACGCTCATTTGAATGACAAAGAAAAACCATTCAAGTCTGCGCAATAATGAACTGATTACCCTTAGTAGCTCCGGGCTGTCCTTGATTTTTCTTGCGACGGTGTCGAGCCTGGGCTCAGTCTGGCGGGCGAGTAAAAGAGATATGACATAGATAGCAAGGACAAGAGATATCTGCAGTATATTTCCCGGCTGCGAAATCTCATCTCTGAGAAACTGCAGCAGCACGGAGAATTTTTCCAGGATTAATTGAATATCAAATGTCATCGTCGGTTTATATATTCTCTACAGCAAAGAGGTTTGCTCAGAATACTCCTGACGTGAATAGATTCCCATGATTTTTTGACACAGGTGTTGTGTCAGTACAGTCGTTTTCTGAATTCCAATGTGGCAATAGTGCAAATGAAAAACCCGAGGGGCACATTGGCAGTAATAAATAACAGGTTGGCAAAAATAATTTGCTGTAAATCTCTATTAATTGGCACCTTGAATCAAGATTGCCGTTCTCCGGTTCTCTCGTTATCTCAGCAGCGCCAGAGAGGTAAAAATATCAGGGGCATGAGCGAAGTGTAGGCAAGAAAAAAGGGAATGATGAGTCATGACTGGCACAACAAGTACGCAGCATGATCATCATTCCCTTTTGACGAAGGTCTATATAAGCCTGAGCGATTATTCCATCAAGGAAGCTCTCTCTGACAGGAGCCAGTTTCTAACGGCATCCACATCTTCTTCTGAAACCAGATGCCCCAGATTTGGCATGCCGCGGCCGCCAAAGGCGCCTTCCCGCACAATGTTCTGGATGATGTCGTAGGTAGCAGGCGCTGCGTAACGCAAATCTGCCAGTGCGCCACCGCTGGCGCCACCAGCGCCATGGCAGAGCATGCAATGTGTGGTGTACATGTCGACGCCATGGGCGAGCACTGCTGGATCGTCATCAAAGGGTATGGCCGTTAATTCAGGTAAGGGCTGTCCTTCCACCGGGATGATGTCGCCGCCATTTAGCTGGAAAGTCCAGAGCCGGCCTTCTGGTTTGTAGGCACCACTATTATTGGGGCCAATCAGCCCGCTTGATCCACCCCAGCCTACCAGTACGGATACATACTGGATGCCATCCAGCTCATAAGTCATGGGTGCGGCCATAATGCCCACGCCCAGGTCGGCTTGCCACAACAAATCGCCATTATCAGCGCTGTAAGCGCGGAATAAACCATCAGCGCCACCCTGGAATACCAGGTTACCTGCGGTGCTTAGTGTGCCGCCATTGATCGTGAAGGGATATTCCACGACCCAGCGTGGGCTGCGAGTAGCAGGATCCCAGGCCAGTAAAACCCCCGGAGAATCATAAACCGGGCCGGTGCCTTCGGCATACTCATCATCAGGACGTACCGCTTTACCTACCTGGGTACCCAGGCCAATGCCAAGGTTCCAGCCTGCTGATTCATATTCATAGTCTTCACTGATTGAGTAGGGGAATGCACCACCTTGCATGGTAGGTACATACAAAAGCCCGGTATTCGGATTAAAGGACATGGGGTGCCAGTTGTGTGCACCTGATGGTCCCGGCGTAAGAAATGAAATGGCATTGTCGTAACGTGCCTGCGGGGTTTCGTTGGGACGGCCGCTTTCCAGGTCAACGCCAGTAGCCCAGGTCACCTGAGCATAGGGGTCAGCATAAATCAGGTCACCAGTTTCGCGGTCAAGGACATAGAAAAAACCGTTTTTTGGGGCCTGCATAATAACTTTGCGCAGCACGCCATTTAAAGGGATGTCAGCAAACATCAGGGGTTGTACAGCAGTGTAGTCGAAATTATCACCTGGCGTTGTCTGGTAATGCCAAACAACCCTGCCATCGTCAACATTGAGTGCCACAATGGAAGACAGGTAAAGATTATCACCAATACCATTACTGCGAATTTCATGGCTCCAGGGTGAGCCGTTACCGGTGCCTACATAGACCAGTCGCAGTTCCGGGTCATAAATAATGGAATCCCATGAGTTACCGCCACCGCCGGCTTCCCACCATTCACCGGCCCATGTAGTGGCAGCAAATTCCATATCCGGGTTTTCAAAGCCATCTGCAGGGTTTCCTGGAACGACCCAGAAACGCCATGCTTCACTACCGTCATCAGCGTTGTAGGCAGTCACATAACCGCGAGCACCCAGTTCAGCGCCGCCGTTACCGATCAGTACTTTACCTTCCGCGATGCGGGGAGCGCCGGTAATTGTCATTGGTTTGGACTGGTCAACAGTAATGATGCTCCAGACTTCTTCACCAGTAGCGGCATCCAGTGCGACCAGGCGGCCATCGATGATGCCGGCAAAAATTTTGCCTTGATACATGGCAACCCCTCGATTCACCACATCACAACAGGCCTTCCAGCCTGTGGAGCGGTCGACCTGGGGGTCATAACGCCACAATTCTTCTCCAGTGCGCGCATCTACGGCAAACACGATAGACCAGGAGGTGGTCGCATACATAACGCCGTCATGCATCAGGGGAGTGGCTTCCAGGCCACGAAATGAACCGGTGTCGTAGCTCCATGCCAAGCCCAGTTGGTCGACATTGCTGTCATTGACCTGGTTGAGCGGGCTGAAACGGGTTTCACCGTAGTCACGGCCATAGGACAACCATTCTTCAGCATCATTGGCGGCATTCGCCAGATCTGCATCGGTCACAGGACTGCTGGCGTCAGGGGCCATGGACATAGTTGATGCGGAGATTACTGCAGTTTGTGCAGATGTTTCGGCAGCTTCCTGTGAGCAGGCGCCAAGTGTGATTAACAGGGCCAAACACAGCAGTTTTGCGCTGTGGATTCCCTGATTATTTGTGGATGAACTCATTTAAAGATTCCCCTTGATTCATTGTTTTATTCAGGCGAGCAAGTCTACAACAGCCGAAAGATAAAGGCTAAAAGCTGAAGGCAAAAAGTAAAAAAGTCCTCCGTTCAGCTTTTTGCCTTCGGCCTTCAGCTATTCATCGACGTAACATCTTCAGCCAGCGCCAAAAATTTAACAGGCCGGACAGGGAGCTGGCCAGATAGGTCAGGGCACAAGCGGTAAGTATGCGCCGCGCAGCCCGGTAATCATTATTATTAATATATTGGCCCTCCCGCAGGATTGGCAGGGCACGACCAAAGCTGGCATCAAATTCAACCGGCAAAGTCACTAGGTGCACTATGGTATTGACCAGCATGCTGAGGATGACCACCAGAAATAAGGCCGGCGCAAGACGTGCCCCCGCAGGAGTGAAGGCAACCAGTGGTAGAACCAATAGGGCAAAACCGCCTGCCTTTTCAAGTTTTTGTGCGGTTCTGACCATGCTGGTACGGGTGGTCAGTGGTTTATAATTTTTTGCATGCTGCAGGGCATGGCCAAATTCATGAGCGGCTACAGTAATTGCTGTCAGGGATCGACTTTCAAAATTACTTTTTGACAGTCGCACTGTTTTGTCGGTGGGGTCGTAGTGATCGCCAAGCTCTGTGCCCTCAACCTTGAGATAACCCAGATCGAACTTTTTGCGCAGATGTTTCACCAGCTCTTCGCCCGTACCGGGGATGTCATCGCGATGACCGCTATGCTTTTCCAGTATGTGTTTCGCCCAATACTGGGGGCCAAGGATCAGGACGACTAGCAGGATGCCCAGAATGAGATAGATCATGTTACTTATTTTCGATAATGATTAGTGGGATAAGGCCTTATATTTTGGTCAACAGGAAAATCAACCAATTTCCTGTTACATGTTTTTAGTGTCGCATTGTAATTATTGTAACAGGTGTTTATAAAATGGGATTGTACGAGGTGCGCTCACTGACTAGTCTGAAAAGACTGATCAAAATAAAAAGCTCAGGTAATGGCTTCTTCAAGCGCCTGGTTTGGTAATGCGTATTTAAAATCATCCCATGAAATTACTGCGGAAGTGTTATTAGTGGAAAAAACAAGCTGCACATTATCTGTATGGGCTTTGAACTTGTCACCAAACTCAAGCGTTAAAAGGCGCTGATCTATTTTCTCGAAACTCTTCAATATCGTGGCTGATGGGTAGCTGCTGTCGTCCGGCGCAATTATTGGTTCAGTTTTGGTTCGTGTAGTTATTCGCTTACGCAATACCGCATCCGGGGTATAACAAAGGTAAACGGTACTTTGACAGGGGCTTTCCAGTAATTGGCAAAATACAGGTTCAATGGATAAATCTATTTCAGTTAAATCTGGATTCGTATCGAATTGCAAGAGAAGGTTATAGTGAACGATACAAACGGGTTTATTTCCCAGTTCAAAGTGTTGTAGTAGCTTCCCTGCAAATCTTATCTCCACATCGTCGACAATATTGATTCCATCTGCTTTTAATTTGGGCAGGATGAACTTGTCTATCAATGTAGACTTTCCGGCGCTACTAACGCCCGCGACTATAATTATTTGTTTTTCCATTGCAGCCTGTTATTTGTGCAGACGATTTAATGCCAGTTCGTATAAGCGAAGATCTTCCAGGTTACATTTTTGGATAAGATTAAATGTATCAGGAGTAACATCATAATCTTCGGCAGCTTTGTCGTTAACGTTCTCGGCATCACTTGTTGTTAAATCGATCCCAAGGGTGGCGTTCAATTTATCAATGCTGGAATTATATTCTTCTGTTACGCCGACAAATTCAAATTCAGTCAAAGTATTCGTTTTGAGGTATTGGCTCTGCAAATTTCTACAGTCGGGGTGTTGGATATATTCCTTAAGTGAGAAGCCAAGCTTGTTGACTATTAAGGCATCCGGATTTTGTCTTTCCAGATTTCTTTTCAGGTAAAAATAGTTGGATAAGGTTCGGGATACCGGGTCTCGCAAGAAGGTGATATATCTTTTTCTCTGGTCTAGAAAATCGTATTTGTCGCGATAAAAATGCCCATGTATCACATCAAAGTTTAACTGAGTTGAATTTTTGTTTTGCTGTGCATTGACGAGACTTTGCTGTCGTTTTTTTATGGAGCTCGGCCAAGTGGAACCAACTTCATCGCCATAATCAAAGAAGACTCTTTTGCGGAAATAATTAGCGAGGCTTTTCCGGAATGTGGTGCCTGCACATTTTCTGATGTGGATAGAAATAATCATTTTAATAACAGCTCACTCATAAAAATCAGGATGTAAAGGTAAGCCTGTTTAGTCGCCTCTATTGTTGTTCATCCAGGATTCGCACAGCTCATAAAAAACATAGTCGCGTGCGTACCAGCGCTTGAGGTTGGTGATCGCAAGTTCGCTGAATTCAGCTGCTTCAGTGTAGTCGTTTTTGTGTGTAGTCATAGCGTCTTTGGAAACTTGTAAGTCAGAGTAAGACAGTTCGATATTACTTTTGCTCAATAATTCAGAAAAATCATTGTCAAAATGCTCTTGTCTGATAATCCACAAAGGGGGGGTGAGTGTAAGAAATTGTCCTGTTCTTTGAAACCAATCAATCTGGTGTCTTGATGTATGGCTTATTGACTCTATTGCCTGGGCAGCTTCATGCCCTTGTTTGTCATTTTTAAAAAGACATTCTGCCAGATCATTGGCATGTTCAAACCTGGAAAAGGCCAGATGTTCATGCTCGGTCCACTCATTATAAATCCTGGGTTGGCCTTTTCTTTTACGTGAGTAAAAGCCTGATTTATAACGCGACACCGGATTTCTGATGGAGAAAAAGTACCGGGCTCCTTCAGGCAACATATACAATTTTGTTTCGTGCCCACAATTTATAATCTTCACACCAGCAGAATCTTCTATCTGCCTGGCAAGATGTGTAATCTGCGTGCCAGCATTTTTCCCGATATGCAAAAAAGCGATATCTGTTGGAGAGATGCTGACGGTGGAAGGAATTTTCTTATACACGGTTTTTTATTATTTCATCTACAGCTAATAGTAAAGTCTGGTTAAGCAAAGTACCTGAGCGGAAAGCCTGGTTCTTTGCAGAACTGTTTTACCTTGTTTGGTGTTTTGGCATGATAGCACTTTCGACATTTTGTGTTTTGGAAAAGTCCTGAGTAGTTATTAGAAAATCTTCATTTAAATCAACGAGGAAGGGCAAGTTGAAAGCCCTGTTCCCAGATCGGAATCTTCTGCAACTCAACAATATACAAGATAGCTGAAGGGCATCCACCCAGTAAAGTATCTGTGTGCAAAAGTCTCTGGTGCTTATCAAGTGTACTTTTCCAGCCTCGATCTTGAAGCCATGTCGCTTTAGTGGGCGCTTTCCTGATTCAAAGTTGGAGTGGGTGAAATATAAACGGCTGTAAAGTGTGTAGAAATACTTTATTCTCCACAATATGCACATACACCAACATCCCAACGCGGAAAAAGCACTCTCCTTGCTGAGCCAAAATGGCCTGTCTGTCACCGGGTTGCAGGAAGATTCTTTTGAGGATTTTTTTGGCTGTGGTGAAAAAGACAATCCTGTTGGTATTGTCGGGGTGGAACTTCTTGATGGTATTGGATTGTTACGCTCACTGGTAGTTACAGAAGAAAGCCGTGGAAAGGGTTGTGGTAAATCGCTTCTGGAAACGGCCGAGCGATATGCGCAAAGTAAAGGCCTGAAAAGCCTCTATGTTTTAGCTGGCACAGCTTCGAGCTTTTTTGCGCGGATGGGTTATCTTGAAGTGGCGCGCATTAATGTGCCAGATATCATTCGAAACACCTCTGAATTTATTCATCTAAGCTCTGATAATGCGCTGGTAATGAACAAAGATATTCAGGTAGGCCACTTTATCAGCATTTATCCGTGACAGGATTGATACATGAACTGGGTTGAGATTACTTCGACTGCAGTAACCTTGTTTCTGGTGATTGATTCGCTTGGCAATATCCCTGTTTTCATGTGATCCTTTCCAGAATTGATGGAAGCAAGCGCACTGGAGCGTCTGGCCGGGATGATTCTGGTTATTCTGGCGATACAAATGCTACTTCATGGCGTAAGAGATTTTATACAAAGTCTGTAATTCCTCTCTTACCTTTTTTGCTTTTGTAAGCTTGCTGGCTCCGGTGATTGGTTTAAATTAAACCTAAAGGTTAGAAATTGCATCGATAATAGTGCTGTCATGACTGTTCTCCTGGCTGCTGATTTCTTTATCCAGCTTGTTGAAAGCAAGGTGCCTGTAGAAGCTGCCTGCGTCTACATCCGTCTATATAAACAAAGTGTATTTGGGGGGGGCGCCCCCTTTGGATGTGTAGTTTTCTGGTTTTTGCGCAGAAAATCAAAAAGTTAGAAATGTCATGAGACTTGAAAATAGTGATATTTTTATGTTTTTGGAGCTGGCTCTACTGCATTTTCCATTAAAATAGTGATTTAATACCCCTTATTTGCTCAATTATGGGTAAAGAATTAACTATAGACGCAGTAAATCAGTTTCATTTAACATAGAATGGTCAGTCAGAAAGAGTTAGTAAGTTGCTTTTGTAATGGTGATAGCGAGAGCAACTATTTTATTATTCACCACAACAAGATGATTATATTATGAGTAAAGGTACTGTTAAGTGGTTCAATGCGGATAAAGGTTTTGGTTTTATTACTCCTGAAGATGGCGGCAAAGATCTATTTGTTCATCATTCTGAAATCCAGGCCGGTGGTGGTTATGCAACATTAAATGATGGCCAGGAAGTTGAGTTTGAAGTTGGTCAGGGCCAGAAAGGTCCATGTGCAAACAAAGTAAAACCTTTGTAAGAAGTTATTAGTAAAATTATAAGAAAAATAATAAGTTAAAATTATTGTTAAAAGGCACAAAAGTTTACCCTTTTGTGCCTTTTTTTATTTTTAAAATTTCCCTTCCCAGGACAGTAATTCAAAAGTATTCTGCTTGTCATGAGTCAGCTCAATACGAACTCCCCACATATTTTATATTTGCCGCATGGCGGCGGACCGATGCCATTGCTTGGTGATCCTGGTCATGAAAAATTAATCAGTTTTTTGCAGTCAGCTACCAGGCATATTGAGAAACCTGACGCTATTGTGGTGATCAGTGCTCATTGGGAGGAACCGCAAGCTACACTCACTGCCGGTGCGGCTCCCGAACTTATTTACGATTATGGCGGGTTTCCCCCGGAATCTTATGAGATCCGATATCCGGCATCAGGACATCCCTTATTGGCAAAAGAAATTGCAGGAAGGTTGGAGGCCCAATCGATACCTGTACGGCTGGACCTCCATCGCGGCTTTGACCATGGCATGTTTGTGCCGCTGAAATTGATGTACCCGGAGGCGAATATCCCCTGTCTCCAGCTTTCACTTATGGATAATCTTGATGCAGGCTTACATTTGGCCCTGGGCAAATCACTTTCTTCATTGCTCGTCGATAAGAATATTCTGGTGATTGGTTCAGGTATGTCCTTTCATAATATTCGTTCTTTCTTTGTGCCAGAGCTGGTCAGCCAAGAGGATACTGTTGGCTTTAATGCCTGGTTGAAAGAAACATGTACCAGCAATCTATTGAGTGACGAGGAAAGAGAGCAAGCTCTGATCAACTGGCAGCAAGCACCGGGAGCATTAAAATGTCATCCTCGGCCTGAACATTTACTGCCCTTGCATGTATGTTATGGCATAGCCAAAGACTGTGGCAGACGCGCAGAAATTGTATTCGATGATGAGGTGATGGGGCGAGAGGTTATAGGGTTGTTGTGGTGAACGTCCCCTGAATTAGTGGAAAGGTACAAGGTACAAGTAAAAAGGTACGAGGTACAAGGTTCCGCAATTGCCCTCAGATAAATTCCATTGTTCAGGTTAGAGTTGGTGTTGTAGCGATTTTATGAATGATTAACAGGTCGGATAAGGGCGCAGCCCGCCATCCGACATGGCGGATGGCGTCATCCTGAATAAGTGGGAAGTCGGTGGAAAGCGGAAAGTGGAAAGGATGTAGGAGGGGTTTTAACCCCGAACAAATTCAAAGTTAAAAGTGGAAATTCCCCAATAAAAAAGGCGCCTCTAAGGCGCCTTTTTTGCTGCAAACCCTGATTAGTATTTATAGCTTTCAGGTTTGAATGGGCCATCAACAGGAATGCCGAGATAATCAGATTGTTGCTGGGTCATTTTTGTAATGACTCCGCCGAATCCTCTAACCATGCATGCGGCCACTTCTTCATCCAGAGACTTTGGTAGCACTACAACACTCAAATTGTCTTTCTTGAAAGCGTCATCAAGATCGGCAAACTTTCTTTCCCAGAGGTACATTTGTGCAAGTACCTGGTTGGAGAAAGAGCCATCCATAATTCTGGAAGGGTGACCAGTGGCATTACCCAGGTTGATCAGGCGGCCTTCGGACAGAAGAATCAGGTAGTCTTCATTGCCGTCAGCATCCTTACCGCGGATAACTCTATGCACCTGTGGTTTAACTTCTTCAAGTTCCCAGGTTTCGCGCATAAAGGCAGTGTTGATCTCGCTGTCAAAGTGACCAATGTTACAAACAACGGCATTTGATTTGAGAGCAGACAACATATTCTTGTCGCACACATCAACGTTGCCGGTAGTTGTTACGATAAGATCAGTGTTCTTTAAAAGAGTGGTATTAATACAAGCTGGAGTGCCATCGTTAATACCATCGTTATAAGGTGAGACTACTTCGTAACCATCCATGCAGGCCTGCATAGCGCAGATAGGATCGATTTCAGAGATTTTAACAATCATGCCTTCCTGGCTTAAGCTCTGTGCTGAGCCTTTACCAACGTCACCGTATCCGACGACCAATGCTTTCTTGCCAGACAGCAGCATGTCAGTACCGCGCTTGATGCCATCGTTAAGACTGTGGCGGCAACCGTACTTGTTATCATTTTTGGATTTGGTGACAGAGTCATTCACGTTGATTGCTGGCACTTTCAGCTCGCCTTTTTCCAGCATCTCGTAAAGTCTGTGGACACCTGTAGTAGTTTCCTCGGTAATGCCGTGAACATTGTCCAGCATTTGAGGGTATTTTTGGTGAGCCATGGAGGTAAGATCGCCACCATCGTCGAGAAGCATGTTGCAATCCCAGGGCTCGCCATCTTTCAGGATAGTTTGTTCAATACACCACTCGGCTTCTTCTTCTGTTTGACCTTTCCAGGCATAAACGGCAACACCGGCAGCGGCCATAGCGGCAGCAGCATGATCCTGAGTGGAGAAAATATTACAGGAAGACCAGCGCACTTCAGCACCCAATGCCATCAGGGTTTCAATCAAAACCGCGGTCTGAATGGTCATGTGAATGCAGCCAATAATTTTTGCCCCAGCCAAGGGTTTGCTTTCACCGTATTTGGCTCTCAGAGTCATCAGGGACGGCATTTCTGCTTCTGCAAGAGTGATTTCCTTGCGGCCAAAATCCGCGAGACCTATATCCGCGACTTTGTAATCTTCATTGCTCATTGTTTTAAGTTTCCTATATTAATTCAGCGATAAAAAGGGGGTCAGAGCTCAATTGTTGGGCAATACCTGAATCCGCATGGAATCAGTGACAATTGAAGTCTGACCCTTAGTCGGCATTGCCGACCGATCAATACTTATTTTTAGATTTCCTGGTACTTAAAGGCCTGCGTCTGATTTCAGTGCATCGGCCTTGTCTGTTTTCTCCCAAGTGAACTGTTCGCGGCCAAAGTGACCATAAGCGGCAGTTTCGCGGTAGATCGGACGTAACAGATCCAGAGTGGCGATAAGACCAGCTGGTTTGCAGTCAAAATGCTCACGAACCAGTTTGGTGATCCTGGCATCATCGATTTTGCCAGTACCAAAGGTTTCTACCAGGATAGACGTTGGCTCAGCCACACCAATAGCATAGGACAATTGCACTTCACATTTTGATGCAATGCCAGCAGCCACGATGTTCTTGGCGATATAACGGGCCAGGTAAGCTGCAGAGCGGTCAACTTTTGATGGATCTTTTCCAGAGAAAGCACCACCACCATGACGCGCCATACCACCGTAGGTATCAACGATGATTTTACGACCGGTCAGACCACAGTCTCCGTGGGGACCGCCAACGATGAACTGGCCAGTTGGGTTGATGTGGTACTTGGTAGCGCCATCGAGTAACTCTGCTGGCAATACAGGTTTGATGATTTCTTCCATTACTGCTTCACGCAAGTCTTCCTGGCTGATATCAGCAGTATGCTGGGTAGACAGAACAACGGCGTCAATGGATTGTGGTTTGCCATCTACATAGCGGTAGGTCAGCTGGCTTTTTGCATCCGGCAGCAAGAATGGCAGTTTGCCGTTCTTACGTACTTCAGCCTGTTTGGCTACCAATAAATGAGCATAGGTAATAGGCGCAGGCATTAATACGTCTGTCTCATCACAGGCATATCCGAACATCAGACCCTGGTCACCAGCGCCTTGTTCTTTATGTAAACCTTCACCTGCCGTAACACCCATGGAAATGTCAGGAGACTGTTTTCCTATGGCATTGAGAACGGCACAATTATGTCCGTCAAAACCTTCAGAACTTCCGTTGTAGCCGATATCAAGAATTACGCCACGAACAATTTCTTCCACATCAATAACCGCGGTGGTGGTTACTTCCCCTGCAACCAGGGCAAGGCCTGTATTTACAAGGGTTTCAACGGCTACGCGTGATTTTGGATCCTGTGCTAACAAAGCGTCTAGAATGGCATCAGAAATTTGATCTGAAACTTTATCCGGATGACCCTCTGATACAGATTCTGATGTAAACAATACTGCTTCAGTCATGCTGTTTTCCTTATATTGTTATGCAGATCGTATACGATTCTTTATGAGTGCTAACTCCACGCAATAAAGATCTGCTTGGTTCTACTGATAATTTAGATTTATCAAAGATTAATGATTGATCTGAAGTCTTTCCCCCCGGGATAATACCGGTAAGTAAACGCTTCAAGCCTTCCTCTCACAAGCCTTTTTAAAGGTATCAAGAATTGCTTCCAGCTTTTCAATTCTGAAAGGCTTCACGCAAGTAATAATAGTGAGAAATACTGGAATCCTTAAATACTTGATATTTTTTATAATCAGACCGGGATTACAGGAGCACGAATGTATCACCCTATTCTTGTTTTCGCAAATATGTCCCAAGCCTCCGCTAGATGCCTTTTTACAGTATATAAAAGGTATATTTACTCCTTTTCTCAGTAGCAAATTCCAGCTGGCTGGGAGACAATAGCCGGCCCTTGAAAAGGGAATAATAAAAAACCTGTTGAAAGCTTCAGAATTCTGAATGCCAGACAGAAAAAATCAATAACTCTAAGTATTTTTCATAAAAAATCGGGTAGGAGAAGCAGTATGCCGGGTGAAACGTCCAGCAATACCGGTATTGATCAATCCAGCAGGAAAGCCAGCAGGAAAGACTGTGCCAACGCCATTCGAGCGCTAAGCATGGATGCCGTTCAGAAAGCCAATTCAGGTCATCCGGGTGCCCCCATGGGTATGGCGGATATTGCTGAAGTTCTTTGGCATGATTTTCTGAAACATAATCCTACCAATCCCAATTGGATTAACCGGGATCGCTTTGTAATGTCCAACGGACACGGCTCCATGCTGGTTTATGCATTGCTGCATCTGACCGGCTATGACCTGCCTATTGAAGAAATACAGAATTTCCGCCAGTTGAATTCAAAAACACCGGGTCATCCTGAATATGGTTACACTCCGGGAGTGGAAACCACCACGGGCCCTCTCGGGCAGGGACTGGCCAATGCCGTAGGGATGGCAATTGCCGAGCGCACGCTTGCAGCGCAGTTTAACCGTGACAATTTTCCCGTTATAGACCATTTCACCTATGTTTTTGCTGGTGATGGCTGCCTGATGGAGGGAATCTCTCATGAGGCCTGTTCTCTGGCCGGTACGCTTGGTCTGGGTAAGTTGATTGCCTTCTATGATGACAACGGAATTTCCATCGACGGTGATGTTAAGGGCTGGTTTGCCGATGATACCGAAATGCGTTTTCGGGCTTATCACTGGCAGACATTGACCGTGGATGGCCATAATCCTGATGAGATTCAGGCGGCTATCGAGCAGGCTCGAGCGAATTTAGAACAACCCAGTCTGATTATTTGTAAAACTACCATAGGCAAGGGTTCGCCTAATAAAGGCGGTAAGGCTTCTTCCCATGGTGCGCCACTGGGCGAGGATGAAATCCAGGCTACTCGTGAAGCGCTGGGTTGGACATCTCCGCCTTTTGAAATTCCTGATGAGATTTACCAGACCTGGGAAGCACGGGAAAAAGGCTATAGCCAGGAAACGGCCTGGAAAGAGCTGTTTGCCCGTTACGAAGAAGAATACCCTGTCCATGCCATGGAGTTGGTGAGGCGTGTAAGAGGCGAATTCCGCCCGGATTTTGAATCTTATGCCGACAAATTTATCAGCGACTGCAATAGCGCAGGAGAATCCCTTGCTACGCGTAAGGCTTCCCAGAATGCGATCGCTGCCTTCGGAGAGTTTCTGCCAGAATTGATTGGTGGTTCTGCCGATCTTACCGGTTCAAATCTCACCAATTGGGCGGGGAGTCTTCCCATTAACGAAGATCCGAAAGGCAACTATATTTATTATGGTGTACGTGAATTTGCCATGGCCGCGCTTAATAACGGCATTGCCTTGCACGGCGGTTTTATACCTTACTGCGCCACTTTCCTGATTTTTATGGAATATGCCCGTAATGCTGTGCGCATGGCAGCGCTGATGAAGCAGCAAAGTATTTTTGTGTTCACCCATGATTCCATTGGTCAGGGTGAAGACGGTCCTACTCATCAGGCAGTTGAACAGGTTTGTGCACTGCGAGTAACGCCGAATATGTCAGTGTGGCGACCTGCAGATGCAGTAGAAACTGCTGTTGCCTGGAAATCAGCCTTACTGCAAAAGGAAGGCCCCACATCACTTGTGTTAACGCGTCAGGGAGTTCCGCATCTTGAACGTAGCGCAGAGCAAATTGATGCCATTGAAAGAGGAGCCTATGTCCTTTCCGACTGTGATGGTGATCCTGAGCTTATTGTTATTGCTACCGGGTCTGAAGTTTCAATTTCACTGGAAGCCGTGCAATCACTTCAGGCAAAAGGCAAAGCAGTGAGACTTGTCTCAATGCCGTCAACAGATGTATTTGATGCGCAGGATGAATCTTATCGGGAAGCGGTTTTACCTTCTGCCGTCAGAAAGCGCCTGGCTGTGGAAGCAGCCCAGGCAGATTACTGGCGTAAGTATGTTGGTCTGGATGGCAAAATAGTTGGTATGACGACCTTTGGTGAATCCGCGCCAGGCAAGACAGTGATGGCCCATTTTGGCTTCACTGCCGAGAATATTGCCAATGAGATTAGCAGTCTGCTTTAAATTGCATAATGGCAAAGGTAAGGGCCTGCAATCACAGGCCCGGTTCATCCATAACGATTAATTCTGTAGTGCAAAAATTAGTGCTTAAGCTGATTTCAAGCAAGGCAGTATAGTAAGCCGCTGAGAATTGTGGCGCTCACTTTTGGCCTCCTCCCACACACAAGCAAGATCCGGATTTATTGAGACAATTATTGCACCATAACTGTTGGTTGGGTGCAGAAAAATCTCCAGCAATCGGGTATGATTTCTGCCTAAATTAATTCCAATAATTAGACTGTAGCAAAGTACATAAAAGTTCATATATAAGTACATAGTTGGCAAATCACATGGCAATTCGCAGTATTACAGATTACCCCTTGAAAGATCAGCGCGTGTTAATTCGGGAAGATCTGAATGTTCCCATCAAGGATGGAAAAGTTATTAATGAGGCAAGAATTAATGCTGCCTTGCCGACGATTCGTTATGCCCTGGAGCAGGGAGCCGCTGTTCTTTTGATGTCTCACCTTGGTAGACCAGAAGAAGGTGTCGCGATTAGTGATCAGACAGAGTTTTCCATGGCTCCTGTAGCGACAAGATTGGCTGAGCTGCTGGGGCAGCAGGTAGATATCATGTCAGCTGATTTTTCTGCTGAGGATTCACAGGCACTGACTTCAGGGTCCTGCGTATTGCTGGAAAATGTGCGCACCAACGTAGGTGAAAAGAGTAATGCTGATGATCTTGCCCGTTATTATGCAGGTCTTTGTGATATTTTTGTGATGGATGCCTTTGGTACTGCCCATCGTGCTCAGGCCAGTACCCATGGTGTAGCAAAATTTGCGGCCAAGGCCTGTGCAGGTCCTTTGCTGAAAGCAGAACTTGATGCCCTGGATAAGGCCTTGAGCCAACCTTTACGCCCCATGCTGGCTATTGTGGGTGGAGCCAAGGTAAGCAGTAAACTGAAAGTATTGCAGGCACTTTCCCAAAAAGTGGATCGCTTAATTGTCGGAGGAGGTATTGCAAATACTTTTCTGGCAGCGGCGGGACTGCCAATTGGCAAGTCTCTGGTGGAAGAGGAAATGGTTCCTGTTGCCAGGTCGTTGATGGCAGAAACTGATATACCCTTGCCCATAGATGTAATGGTTGCCAAAGAATTTTCAGAACATGCACCAGCAACATTAAAAGCTGTAGCAGATGTAGCAGAAGATGACATGATCCTTGATGTCGGACCGGAAACCAGCAAGCTATTTACCGATATCATCGCGGGTATGCAAACCATTCTCTGGAATGGGCCGGTTGGTGTTTTTGAATTTGATGCTTTTTCACTGGGCACGGAGAATGTTTCCAGAGCTATTGCTGCAAACAATGGCTTTTCCATCGCTGGCGGTGGTGAAACAATTACGGCTATTGATAAATTCGGCATCCGTAATGATATTTCCTATATCTCTACAGGTGGCGGGGCATTTTTGGAGTTTGTGCAGGGTAAAGTACTGCCTGCAGTTGCGGTACTTGAAGAACGCAGCAAAGATTAGATAAAGGAAAAGTTATAAAGGAAAAAGGTGAGCAGATTCCGGCCTTGGCATAAGGTAAATTCCATGGCACGGTTTGTAGGTCGGAAAAGGGCGCAGCCCGTCATCCGACATGGCGGACATTGTCCGCCCAGGAAGTCACATTAAGTTTAAGTTATAAAGTTGTAGGAGGGGTTTATAACCCCGAATTAATTTAAAGACAAAAGGACAAAATCATGGCTTTAATAAGTTTAAGACAATTACTGGATCATGCCGCCGAACACAGCTATGGGGTGCCGGCGTTTAACGTCAACAACCTTGAGCAGATCAGGGCAATCATGGAGGGTGCCAGTGAGCTAAATAGTCCGGTTATCCTTCAGGCTTCAGCCGGTGCCCGTAAATATGCGGGGTCAAACTTTCTTAAACATTTGATTCAGGCTGCCATTGAAGAGTTCCCGCATATTCCTATTGTCATGCATCAGGACCATGGTGTTTCACCTGCCGTATGCCAGCGTTCCATCCAGCTGGGTTTTTCCTCAGTGATGATGGATGGTTCTCTCGGTGAAGACGGCAAGACGCCAATGGATTTTGATTACAACGTACAAGTTACTCAAAGAGCTGTCGATATGGCGCATTCCTGTGGCGTCTCAGTAGAAGGTGAGCTGGGTTGTCTGGGGTCTCTGGAGTCTGGTATGGCTGGAGAGGAAGACGGTCACGGCGCTGAAGGGAAGCTTACTATGGAGCAGTTGCTTACAGACCCTGAAGAAGCCGCACAGTTTGTAGAGGCAACTCAAGTTGATGCTCTTGCTATCGCAGTAGGCACCAGTCACGGTGCCTATAAATTCAGCCGACCACCTACAGGCGATATTCTGGCAATTGACAGAATCAGGGAAATCCACCAACGTATCCCTGGCACACATCTGGTGATGCATGGTTCGTCTTCTGTTCCGCAGGAATGGCTGGCAGTTATTAATGAGTTTGGCGGTGAAATTCCTGAAACCTATGGTGTGCCCGTTGAAGAAATTCAGGAAGGCATCAAAAATGGCGTACGCAAGGTAAATATTGATACTGACCTGCGTCTGGCTTCTACTGGTGCTGTCAGACGTTTCCTTGCTGAAAATAAATCTGATTTTGATCCGCGAAAATTTCTTACCCCGACAATTACGGCGATGAAAGAAATTGTTGTTAACCGTTTGGAGGCTTTTGGTACGGCTGGACAAATTTCCAATATCAAAAAGATATACAATCTGGAAGAAATGTCCGCACGTTATGCCGCAGGTGAATACAAGGCTCAGGTAAAATAATAATCTTAAATTCCGGGAAGGAAAAATTTCAAAAAATATTTCCTTCTCATTTAACAAATTTCTGTTTGTAATAACAGGTACAGCGCGGGCCATCAACAGCTTGGCGGCAATGCAGACCTTGTCGCGGTTATTGCCAATCTAGACTGAGGTATGTATTGAATTCACAACACGAAGGCTCTGATCAGATTAATGAGTTTTACCGCTGGATCAGGGATTACCTGGCTGATCTGTCACGAGCTACGGATGGTGAGTTGAGTCATGCAATAAATTTTGGCTACTGGACGCCGTCTTGCAAAAACCTGTTTGATGCTGAAATGGCATTTTTTGATTTAGTGGTAGATATGTTGTCACCCTTGGCTGCGGGTGATCATGGCGTTGAAATTGGTTGTGGTATTGGTGGTTATGCTGCTCGCTTGCTGGAGAAGCACCCTGTGAATCTCTCTTGTTATGATCTGCTGGAAGAGCATCTTTTGTTAACGCGAAAGTTTGCCGAAGAAAAGTCAGTGGGAGACAGACTGACTACTATTCAGGGTAATTCCATGGAAATGGATAATTTTGAAAATGACAGCCTGGATTTTGTTTATTGTATAGAATCTTCATTTCACTATGATGAAAAACAAAAGTTCTTTAACGAAGTGAGCAGGGTATTAAAGCCTGGTGCTACTTTTGTCTATGCAGATATAAGTTGCGAGGATTCAGCAAAAGTCACTTTCAAATCAGGCAATCATTTTTCTGCCAAAGGTGAGTTCAATACTTTTATAAAAGATGCTGGTCTTAAAATTATAGAACACAGGGATATCGGAGCTCAGGTTTACCCGCCCCTGCAAAAATACACAGAATATTTTAATGATGAATTACTTGATGCCCCAGCAGGCTCTGATAAGGCCAAGGTCGGGAAATATTGGGATCTTGTATTGAATAATTACACCAAATTATTTTCGCAGGGATTGATGGGATATCAGGTATATAAAATCAAAAAGTAAATGACCTTTTTATTAGTTGTTTACAGGGTCTTAAACAGTTTGCCGTAATTGAATTTGAAAGCCCGGCGAACTCCGGGTACGGGATTGAGAATATGAGCTGGCTGGCTGTACTGCGTTTCAAGCTCATGCTTGCATGGACTGCCCTCATGCGCATCATCCTTCCTTATTCGATGGGTAATAGTCTTTCTGCTTTAACAATTCCTCTTCTACATCCTGGCATTAGCAAACATAAAGCAGTCTTTATGCATGGCCTGGAAAAAGTATTTGATGATAAAGAAACAGCTGCCAGGGCCTGGAAACGCCATGCAGCACTGGTAAGTGTGACTCGCTTTCAGGGCAGTTTCTATTCCCGGGAAGATACGTCCTGGATTAAACATTGTCAGCTTGAAATTAAGGGCGCTGAATATATTGATGAATTTCAAGGTGCAGAGAAAGGTTTGCTGGTTATGACCTATCACCATCATCTTAATATGCTTTTTTGCAACTTGCTGGCCCGATTAAATTTTCCTGTTACTACTATAGCGATGGATGACAGAGATAATTCCAGATTCCAGAAGTTTGGCAGTAGAATCAATCGCATTTATCGGCATGCACAAAAACTGTCGAATGGTGGGGAAGTCATACTGGTAAAGCCGCAGCGGCTTGCCCGGCCTATTCTGCGCGCGTTTGAACAAAATCATCTTGTGGTTACCGCCAATGATTTTCCAGGAGTTTTTGATGACAAAAATCGCAAAGATTTTAAATTTTTAAACTCCACATTATCTTGCCCAACGGGCACAGTAAAACTGGCAGTTAAAAAAAATATTCCAATCGTGGCAGCTTACCTGAATTGGCTGGGAGGTAGTCGCTTTGAGATGGTGATAAAGCCTGTCAGTGATGGAGTTGAGGCAATAGATGTTAATGAGGCGATGACGCGTTATTTGATTGTTCTTGAAGCTGCGATCCAAAACCAGCCTGGGCTGTGGGAAGGCTGGAAATGGATAAAATAGATTTGCTAGCCAGATACTTTAATAGTTTCCACGCCACTTTCTTTGCCTAGAAACAACAGGTCTGCGGGGCGCAGGGCAAACAATCCGTTGGTGACTACACCAACTATCTGGTTAAGGTCTGTTTCAAGTTGCCGTGGGTCTACGATGGACATGTTATAGACGTCGATAATGATATTGCCGTTATCAGTAACACAGCCTTCCCGGTAGACCGGGTCTCCACCCAATTTTACAATTTGCCGTGCCACATGGCTGCGTGCCATAGGAATAACTTCCACAGGAAGTGGAAAACCGCCAAGCACTCCAACAAATTTACTTTCATCAGCTATACAAACAAATTCCTTGGCCACTGCGGCGATGATTTTTTCGCGAGTCAGGGCGGCGCCACCGCCTTTAATTAACTGAAGATATTCATTAGCTTCATCGGCGCCATCGATATAGACGCTCACTTCATCTACTGCGTTCAGGTCAAACACAGGAATACCATGTTCTTTCAAGCGTCGCGCTGTTTCCTCGGAACTGGCTACAGTTGCGTTGATTTTATGTTTAACGCTGGCCAGTTCTTCAATAAAAAGATTGGCAGTGGAGCCTGTGCCAACCCCAATTACGCTGTCTTCATGCAGGTGCTTTTGAATGTAGTCAAACGCAGCCCTTGCAACGGCTTGTTTCAATTCGTCCTGGGTCATATTGCCACTCTATTGATTGCGGGTTATTGGAAAATATTTCACCTTAGTCTATCCAAGGCAAGAGCAGGTTGCGAGGCGATCTTTGCAGCAATTATAAAAACAATTAAAGCTTGCATATTTAAAATAAATGCCATATAGCTCAGTCGCTTGCGAGATATACCTAATAAAAGCATTTAAATATTAACTCTAACTTGTGCTGTTTCGGAGTAAGTATGAAAAAAAGTCCTGATCTTATGGTGGTTCTCTTAATTGTTTTTAGTGCCGGCATTCTGATTAGCAGTGTAGCGCAGAGCAGTCTTTTGTAGCCTATTTGCACCTGTAAGCCGTTTTGGCAACATTACATTACCTGACCTGATAGAACTGCTGTCCTGTGATAATCCCCCCCAGAGGCACGTCCCAGTCCGCCGCCTCAAGACTTTCTACCCTCTGACATTCATGAGCTAATCCAATTAATTCGGGCCCTATAGCGCTTTTATCCTTTAAAAAGGCAAAAGTTCTATCGTAATAACCTTTCCCCATCCCCAAGCGATTGCCCTGTTCATCAAAGGCAACCAATGGCATAAAAACGCAAGATAAATCCTGGGGGTCAATTACTGGCGCAGCAGGTTCAGGCTCTAGCAGACCGAAAAAATTGCTCACCAATGGCTTGTCAGGCAAGAATTGTTTAAATAGCAGGGTGGTCGTTTCTTCTACCAGTACCGGTAAATAGCAGTTTTTGCCCTGATCAAGCAGTGCTTGAAGAAGAAAGCGCGTATCCAGTTCTCCGTCTGCCGCCATATATAGGGCAATAGAGTCACCAAGGGGAAAAGCAGACTGATTCAGTGCGGTTTTTGCCGCAAATGTTGCAGCTCTGGCCTGATCTTCAGGTAGAACACTTCGGCGCAGTTCGCGCATCTGCTTACGTAGAGATTTCCTATCCATTGTTTTAATTACTGGCAGAAAAAAGGTAGTAAGTACTGACTAATATTTTTCTGTTATAGGTAGATTGTGCAGAAAAGCAGGCTTGTCGTAAAGTAAAAGCTCCCCAAAATACCGCTGCTAAAATAGCCCTGAACCGAAAGATTCAGGTGGTGGCCAGTCCGACGCATAAGGCTTTCCGTCTAGCGGACATGCACAACAACATCATTGGGCTAGGCCTCCGGGTTTACATTATCGGCTCAAGAACATATTCAACTGGCCAATACCCCAGGGAGTTGCTAGCAATTATATGACAAATAGCGCGCAAAGGGATTAAATTCTGGCGGCTATTTACAAGATATTTGTAAGAGCTTGATTGGTAAAGCAAAGGCTGAAAAAAAACCTAAATTCAGACTTTTTGCCTGCTGAAAAGGGAATAGAGCGTGTGTTAATGAGTCTGATAGTGGGAATATAAGTACGCGTGGTACTTGGCGCATATCATAAATAGAAGCAGGTTAAATTTCGATTTGTCTGCTGGCCTGCAGAGCGGCTTCGATTTTATCCTGTAGCGATTTAATTTGATCCAGCGAGTTATGCTCTGAATCAGCGGCATGCTGTGATTTTTGTAATAGCTCGTGACAAATATTCAGGGCGGCCATTACTGCCACTTTTTCAAACGCCAGCGTGGATCCGCGGGATTTGACCAGGTCCATTTGAGTATCCAGATATTTTGCGGATTTGCGCAGTCCTTCCTCATCTTCCGCAGGGCAGGCAATCTGGTAATCTCTCCCCAGGATAGTTATGTTGACCGTATCGACTTCTGTTGACATATTAAGTGCTAATCTCGTTTCCCGTTAAGCTTCTTTGGTTTAAGTATGGCTCAACTAGACCTGTTCCAGGGTTTTTAGCCGTTGTAATACTTTTTCCAGCCGGGTGCGGGCCAACTGGTTTTTCTCAATCAGTGAATTTCGCTCATTTTCCCAAGTATGCTTGTCATCCCTGAGGATTTGATTCTCATTTTTCATGTCGTGACAAAGTTGAATCAGATCATCAACTTTGTCCTCTAAGGTGTTGAAACTAGTATCACTCATTGCTCTTGAATATCCACAAAATAACGGCAAGTAACTATAAAGCGAGCATTCGACAGGGTCAACTCATGATTTGGCAACTCAGCTCAGCAGAATGCGCTAGTTTTCTCAAATTGACTGGTGACAATGCTATCATTAACGCCTTATATTCACGGCTCACGAGTTAATTGGAGAAAAAATGGCAGCCGATTTTTCGATGACAGCAGAATTGCTGGCAGCACACCGAATTGCGACATCGGTCTCTGAAATACATGGCGTACTCAGTGGCCAGATATGCGCATATAGTGCAGCTTTTGATCTCGATTTGAGTGTTAAGATACTTAAAATACCAAATGATACAAAAGAAGTAATTACTAACTTACTTAAAATGTTGGCAGAAGATATTCTAAGCCAGCTGAAGACTGAGAATTATGCCTTTGAGCTTCTTTTGCCAGACGCAGATGAAGAGTTCAGTCAGCGTTTGATAGCACTTTCTCATTGGTGTGATGGCTTTAATGCCGGTTTTGCCGGCGCCTGGGTCAGAGACGATTCGGCTATGGAAACAGACACTCGGGAGGTTCTGAGTGATTTCTCGCGCATTGCTGAAGTTGATGAGGAAAATGAAGAAGCAAGCGAGAGTGATAATGAAATCAATTTTATGGAAATTGAAGAATATGTAAGGATGGCGGCCATTACTGTCTTCCTGCAAAACAATGTCAATCAAGCGCCACCAGTGACTCTGGATATCAATGTTCCTGATGAAAATACTCATTAAATTTTAAAAAAAATGCTACTTATTTTTAAATCAGGCGTAGAACGCTTACTAATATAAAATTACTCAAACCAAACTGGAATCAGAACCCCCTATGTCTCAGCTGCAAATTAAAAAATCTGAATTCAAAAAACGTCGACGAGAATTAATGGCCCACATGGAGCCAAATTCGATTGCTATTCTTTCATCTTCTGAAGAATTCCTGCGTAACGGCGATTCAACTTTTGCATTTCGGCAAAACAGTGATCTGTACTACCTGACAGGCTTTAAGGAAGCGCAAAGCTGTTTGGTCTTGATACCTGGACGCCCTCAGGGAGAATGCCTGCTTTTTTGTCAGGAAAAAGACCCTTTAAAGGAGATGTGGAATGGTCGCTTGATGGGTCCGGAAAATGCGGCTGAAACTCTCGGCGTGGATGATGCTTTTCCCATTTCAGATATTGATGACATTCTTCCGGGACTGATTGAGGGCAGGGAGCGTGTTTATTATGCCATGGGCAGAGATGAGCAATTCGATCATCAGGTTATGGAATGGGTCAAAGTAATTCGTAGCAAGGTGCGCAGCGGTGTGCATTCTCCTGGCGAGTTTCTGGTACTTGATCACTTGTTGCATGAGATGCGCCTGATTAAATCCAAAGCAGAAATTAATCTTATGCGGGAATCAGGCCAGGTAGCTGTTCGTGCGCACAAACGGGCTATGGAAATCTGTAAGCCCGGCATGTTTGAATATGAACTGGAGGCTGAATATCTACATGAGTTTGCCCGGACTGGCTGCAGGTCACCTGCCTATAATTCAATTGTCGCTAGTGGTGAAAATGCCTGTATTTTGCACTACACAGAAAATAATGCACAGATGAAGAAAGGTGATCTGGTGTTGATTGATGCAGGCTGTGAATACGAATATTACGCCTCTGATATCACCCGCACATTCCCGGTTAACGGGAAATTCAGTAAGGAACAAAAAGCGATTTATGAGCTGGTATTAAAGGCTCAGCTTGACGCTATAAAGGCTGTTAAGCCAGGTAATCATTGGGATGATTCGCACAAGGTGACTGTAAAGGTCATCACTCAGGGACTGGTAAAGCTGGGTATTTTGAAAGGCAAGGTTGAGACGCTTATTAAAAAAGGCGCCTACCGTGATTTTTATATGCATCGAGCCGGCCACTGGCTGGGGATGGATGTACACGATGTGGGGGATTATAAAATTGACGGTAACTGGCGTTTACTGGAAGCGGGCATGGTGTTGACTGTAGAGCCGGGAATATATATCGCATCAGGTAATAAGAAGGTCGACCAAAAATGGTGGGGTATCGGTGTGCGCATTGAAGATGATGTTGCCGTAACGGCTGATGGTCATGAAGTTCTGACAGATGGCTTGCCTAAAAGCGTTGAGGAAATTGAATCGTTCATGGCGGCAGCCGGATGACCCTGTGCCGTTCTGATTCCTATGATCTTGTTATCGTTGGTGCCGGCATGGT
>CAWUSW010000059.1:0-11394 GCA_963925675.1 uncultured Pseudomonadales bacterium | reverse complement strand
GCAACAGCAATACCGGAAACCTGTCCAAGAATCAGGTCATCTGGCAAGGCTTGCGGCCATGTCGTATCCACTGAGTAAATTGGCAGCTCCTGGGCATTAAGCCCAATGCAGACAAATACTGTTAAAAATCCCAGAAGTCTTTTGTATTTCATGGTCAGCGTGAGGATCCTTTTCGATAGGGAGAATTTTCAAAATAGCGCTCAAAATGCGCTTCACTCAAAACAAAGAGCTCTTCATTTATTTCCTTTATTAATTCCTGCAGCTCTACACCCACATACTGTGGCTGCAATTGAGCGCCCAGCTCTTCCAGATTATTGATGCGATGAAGACGTTTTTGCATCAAGTTATGCAACCAACAATAGGGTGAAAGACTGACATCGTAAAAAAAACGATAATCATCAAGTGCCTGTTGCAATTTTTCCAGCGAAAATATCTGTACTCGAGCGGCCATAATCTGGCTGGTGAGCTGGTCAATGCGACTCAGTACAGCGCGCTTCTCATCTTCGCTGTACTGATTCCAGTTAATAACCTCAAAACCGAAGCGTTTACAGCCACGACAGATCCTGTCGCCGAAGGAGGTCGTGGAACAGATGCCAATGCAAGGGGTTTTTACATAATTCATTGACAAGAATTGTAACGCCAGACGCAGTTGCGACCTAGTCTTTATAGCCTGTTTCGAGTAAAATTAGCGCCCTCTTTTATGCCTTCAGACCTACTCTGGGGGCTTCTCCTTAGCCACAAATTCACGAGGAATCAGAAGTGCTTGAAGCTTATCGCCAACATGTAACAGAAAGGGCCGAACTGGGTATAGTTCCTAAACCTCTGGATACTGCACAAACTGCGGAATTACTGGAGTTACTAAAAAATCCTCCGAAAGGCGAAGAAGACTTTCTCCTCGACCTTATAAGTAACCGAGTCCCTGCGGGCGTTGATGAAGCCGCTTACGTAAAAGCCGGCTTTCTCTCAGCGCTTGCCAAGGGAGAAGTCAGCTCCCCGTTAATTCCTAAAATTGATGCAGTTAAGTTACTCGGCACCATGCTGGGAGGCTACAACATTACCACTCTGGTTGAATTGCTTGACGATGATGAGCTTGGCCAGGAAGCAGGAGCTCAGCTTAGCCATACCTTGTTAATGTTTGATGCCTTTCATGATGTCGCAGAAAAAGCCGATGCCGGTAATACCCATGCCAAAACAACTATGCAGGCCTGGGCTGAAGCTCAATGGTTTACTTCAAAACCGGTTCTGGCAGAAAAAATCACCACGACTGTTTTCAAAGTGCCTGGCGAGACCAATACCGACGACCTCTCTCCTGCCCCGGATGCCTGGTCAAGACCTGATATCCCCTTACATGCCAAGGCCATGTACATCATGCCTCGGGAAGGCATTACCAATGCTGTAGAGCAGATTGAAGAACTAAAGAAGAAAGGCCATCCCGTCTGTCTGGTTGGCGACGTTGTTGGCACCGGTTCTTCACGTAAATCTGCAACAAACTCCGTGGTATGGCACATGGGTCATGATATTCCCCATATACCCAACAAGCGTGGTGGCGGCATTTGCATAGGTGGACAAATAGCGCCGATATTTTTTAATACTATGGAAGACGCCGGCGCCCTGCCCATTGAATGTGATGTGAGCAATATGGAAATGGGTGATGTCATTGATATCTATCCCTACGAAGGCAAAATTACCCGCCATGACAGCGATGAGATTATTGCCTCATTTTCCTTTAAAACAGACATGCTGCTGGACGAAGTGCAAGCTGGCGGCCGTATTCCGATGATTATTGGCCGTGGCTTGACCGAACGTGCTCGAGAAAAAATGGGGCTTGGACCTTTTGAAAATTTCAGACGTCCGAAAGCGCCTATTGAAAGTGACAAAGGCTTTACCCTGGCACAGAAGATGGTCGGTAAAGCGTGTGGTGTAGAAGGCATCCGCCCTGGAACATACTGCGAACCACGAATGACCACGGTAGGCTCTCAGGATACCACTGGCCCCATGACTCGTGATGAACTTAAAGACCTGGCTTGTCTGGGCTTTACTGCGGATCTGGTCATGCAATCTTTCTGTCATACTGCCGCCTATCCCAAACCGGTAGACATCGATACTCAGCATTCCTTACCTGATTTTATTCAGACCCGTGGGGGTGTTTCCTTACGACCTGGCGACGGCATTATTCATTCCTGGCTCAACCGCATGCTGCTACCAGATACAGTCGGTACCGGTGGCGACTCTCACACTCGTTTCCCCATCGGCATTTCCTTCCCGGCAGGCTCCGGACTTGTGGCCTTTGCTGCGGCTACCGGAGTAATGCCACTGGACATGCCCGAATCAGTCCTGGTTCGCTTCAAAGGTGAAATGCAGCCTGGAATCACTTTACGCGATCTGGTCAATGCGGTTCCCTATGTTGCCATCCAGAAAGGATTGCTAACAGTCGAGAAAAAAGGCAAGAAGAATATATATTCCGGACGCATTCTGGAAATTGAGGGTTTACCGGATCTCAAGATTGAACAGGCCTTTGAATTATCCGATGCCTCCGCAGAACGTTCTGCCGCAGGATGTACCGTCAGACTCGGCAAAGAACCCATCATTGAATATTTCAAATCCAATATCACCCTGCTGCGCTGGATGATTTCACAGGGATACGGGGATCCACGTACTCTGGAACGCCGTGCTGTTGCCATGGAAGACTGGCTGGCTAATCCTGTGCTACTGGAACCGGATGCTGATGCCGAATATAAGGAAATCATTGAAATCGACCTCAATAAAATTACCGAGCCGCTGCTCGCCTGTCCCAACGATCCAGACGATGTTAAAAAATTGTCAGATGTGGAAGGTACCAAAATAGATGAGGTCTTCATTGGCTCATGCATGCTCAACATCGGAAATTTCAGGGCTGCCGGAAAAGTCCTCGAACAAGTGCAAGGCTCCCTGCCAACACGCTTGTGGATTGCCCCACCTACTAAAATGGACGAGCATCAACTTACCCAGGAAGGCTACTATTCAATATTCGGTAAAGCTGGTGCCAGAACAGAAATGCCCGGATGCTCATTATGTATGGGTAATCAGGCACGGGTTGAAGCAAAATCTACCGTCATCTCAACGTCTACACGAAACTTTCCAAATCGTCTTGGTGATGGTGCCAATGTTTATCTTGGCTCGGCTGAATTAGCAGCAGTGTGTTCAGCATTAGGCAAGATCCCCAACATGGAAGAGTATATGGCCTATATGAATAGTCTGAATACCATGGCAGGAGAAATCTATCGCTACATGAATTTCAATGAAATAGAGCAATATATGAAAGGTGCAGAGAATGCTAAAAATATTCCTCTGCAAAATATTCAGGAAGTGCAAACGTCCTAAGCCCATTGCTTGAAAATAAAAAAACCGCTGAAATCAGCGGTTTTTTTTACTGTTGTAAAAAAATCATATCGCAGCGGAAGCACTATCGCTCCCCTCGACCTTCTGTTTTCGACCACCTTGAGCACCTCCTGCTTTCCCTTTATCAAGTTTCAGACCTAATAAAAGAACAGCTGCAATTACAGATCCTGAGCCCATAATCAATGCAACCATCGGGACATCCAGTCCTCCTTGTAATAAATAGCCTGCCATAATGGGCGACAGTACTGAACCGCCTCTGCCAATGCCAATTGCAAAACCTGTTCCTGATGCCCGAGCATGTGTTGGGAAAACCTGAGCGAGGATCGCATACATACCGACAATTCCTGCATTGGTGAAAAAAGCCGCCATGGCTACATAAACCTTAAGTGACACAAGTTCTGCTGGTGCATATCCGAAAATTGCAGTGAAGACCCAGGCCATGACAAAGGTGAAAATGGTCAAGGATTTCAAATCAAATCGTATGGTAAGTACACCAAAGAAAATACAGCCCAGTGCACCACCAACACTAGCCCACGTCAATACTTCACCTGCCAGATAAGGCGCGAATCCGATATCCACAACTAATTTTGGTGTCCATTTCAAAATAAAATACAGAGTAATGACATGCAAAAAGTAAGCCGCGGTTACTAAAACCGTTGTTCTGATCATGGTTGGACTAAACAGGAATGAAGTGGACTTTTTGCGCTCCATCGCATCAATATGAGGCAGTTCTGCTATCGCCGCATGACCCAGGCGTTTCATCGTCGCATTAATTTTAACCAAAGCGCCCTCGGGTTGTTTACGCGTTTGCCAATGGACTGATTCAGGCATGAAAAAATGCACCAAAGGAATAAAGCACAAGGTGGCGGCAGTACCAAAGTAAAAAACTGAACGCCAGTCAAAATGCTGCATTAATTGCGTAACAATCATCCCGCCAACAACACCACCTACCGGATAACCAATAGCCATTGTTGAGATGGCGAAAGCTCTTTTTTTAGTATTGGAAAACTCTGCAGCCACGGCATTAATTGCTGCCAACATACCTCCGATGCCCAGCCCCGTCAGAACACGCCAAATTGATAATTCAATCAGGTTGCTGGTGGTTGTCACCATAAACATGCCGATGACCATGGCAAACAAACATCCCATAATGGTCGGCTTTCTACCTATCCGGTCTGCAACACCACCAAGGAAGACCGAACCGACAGCCATGCCAATTAATTCCATGGCAAGCACATAGCCAAGACCCGCATTACCGAGGCCCCATTCCGCAGCTATACCAGGACCAGCGAAACTGATGGCGAGTACATCAAACCCATCCAGCGCATTCAGACCCACGGTTAAGGCAATAATCATATATTGCAGGCGGGTCATTGCTGACTCTTCAATTATCTGGCGTGGATCTGCGTTCATCATGCCCCCCTGGGATCAACATGAAAATAGATAAGCGTATTTAATATTAGTCTGATAGCTATTTTATGATTGATCACGACTGTCGCTTAGACACGCATATTTATTGCAAACTTTTACTGACTACTTCAAATACGTCCCTTGAAAGATCTGGCGTTTCCTTAATCCGATTTAATGCTGCCTTCATCATTTCCTGCCGTTGTGAGGAAAATTTCTTCCAGCGGGTCAGCGGCGTTAGCAAGCGCGATGCTATCTGAGGATTAAGGGTGTTCAGTGTAATTACCTGGTCTGCAAGAAAGTCATAGCCACTGCCATCCAGCTGATGAAAACCCACTGCATTATTATGGCAAAAAGCGCCTATCACACTGCGTACTTTATTTGGGTTTCTTATATCAAAAGCTGGATGTTCCATAAGTGAAACTATCTGCCCAAGGTTGTCAGGGGCACTGACCGCACTTTGCATGGAAAACCACTGATCCACTACCAGATTTTCGTGTTGCCAGGTTTCATAGAACCCTGCAATTAATTCGTCCCGCAGCGCTTTACTTTGCTCTGAAGGATTATTAACCAAAGCCCGAATAGCGGCGCTGCTATCCGTCATATTGTGCGCACTTATATATTGTTTTTTAATCAGTTCCCAATACTCAGGTTTATCCAGACAAGCAAGATAATTTAGTACAGTATTTTGCAGACTCCGGCGGGCTATTTCATCTGCACTGAATAAATAAGGCACTGCATTTCGACATTCTTCATAGGCAGCAAGGAATTTTGTTTCAAGCTCTGTTGCCAGATGGCGACGCAAAAACTCTCTGACAAAATGAATACCGTCGACATCAACTTTCTCTGCCAATTCCGCCAGATAAGCTTCTGAAGGAAGTAGCAAGAGATTCGAAAGCATCGCTTTATCCAGTGATGAATCGCTGAGCGCCGCGTCTAGAACACTCGCGTATGCAGCTGTAATTCGCTCATCTACTACCAGTGCTTTACCTTGATGATGTAAAAGCAGTAACTCATCAAGTATTTGTAGAGCCAGTTGCTGCGAAGCTTCCCAGCGAGCAAAGCCATCCTGCTCATGCTGAATGAGCAGCATGAGTTCATCTCGAGCATAAGGATAATGCAGTTTTACCGGAGCAGAAAAGCCTCTGGATAGAACCGGTACGGGCTGGTCTGTAACATTTTTAAAAACAAATGTTTGTTCTGCTTCACTGAAATGAAGCACCAGCTCATCAGTCACATCATTGTCCCCGCTTTCCTTTCCGTTCAGCTCCAGACATAAAGGCATGGGCTTACCCTGCTGATCTAACAAACCCATTCTCAATGGAATATAAAAAGGGTCTTTGACAGCCTGGGAGGGCGTTGGCAAGCAGCTTTGAGACATAGTAAGAGAAAAAGTATTCATCTGGCTGTCATATTCTCCACTGACTTCCAGTCGTGGTGTTCCAGCTTGAGAGTACCAACGACGGAACTGGACAAGATCCAGACCCGAGACCTCTTCCATTACCTGTACAAAATCCTCGGTGGTTACTGCCATGCCATCAAAACGTTCAAAATATAGATCAGTTCCTTCCCTGAATTTTTCCGGTCCAAGCAAATTCGCTTGCATCCTCACCACTTCAGCACCTTTCTCATACACGGTGACTGTGTAGAAATTGGAAATCTCCATATAGGATTCCGGCCTGACCGAATGAGCCATAGGCCCATTATCTTCTGCAAACTGCACTGTACGTAAAAAGCTTACATCTTCAATGCGCTTAACAGCACGTGAGCCCATATCGGCTGAAAACTCTGAATCCCGATATACCGTAAAGCCCTCTTTCAGGCTAAGCTGAAACCAGTCTCTACAGGTGACACGATTACCTGACCAGTTGTGGAAATATTCATGCGCGACAATGGCTTCTATGCGTTGAAAAGCCTGGTCGGTGGAAGTAGCTGGATTTGCTAAAACACAGGAAGAATTAAAAATATTCAAACCCTTGTTTTCCATCGCTCCCATGTTGAAATCATCCACCGCAACAATCATAAAAATATCCAGGTCATACTCTCTGCCATAGACATCTTCATCCCACTTCATGGCTTTTTTCAATGAAGCAATCGCGAAATCACATTTATCGAGATCCTTTTTCTCAACAAATATTTGCAACTTGATTTTTCTACCCGAGCAGGTGATATAGGAATCCTCTATGGATTCCAGCTTTCCGGCTACCAGAGCAAACAGGTAGCTTGGTTTCCTAAAAGGGTCTTCCCAGGTGACAAAATGTCGACCATCTTCCAGGTCACCACTGGCCAGATTATTGCCATTGGAAAGAAGTACCGGATAAAGTGTTTTGTCTGCCTCGATTCGGGTTGTAAAACTTGAAAGCACATCCGGGCGGTCCAGATAATAAGTGATTTTTCTAAAACCCTCAGCTTCACATTGTGTGCAAAACATGACTCTGGACTTATACAATCCTTCCAGACTTGTATTTTCCTGAGGCTTGATAGTGGTTTCGCATTCAAGAACAAAACTTTCAGGTACTTCTGGAACAATTAAAGTGTCATCAGTCACCTCATAGTGCTGGCTATCCAGGGCTTTGCCATCCAGAATCACTTTTTCCAGAACAAGGTCACGTCCGTTAAGTACCAGTTCTGCCGGCCCTTTATTCCCCTCCTTCCTGGCAGCTGGGTTACGCCGCATAAGCAGTCGCGACCTGACAAGTGTTTTGTCCTCAAACAATTTGAATGTCAGATGAGTTTCATCAATGACATATGAGGGAGGCAGATAATCTTTCAGGTAAATAGTTTTACCTTGGGCTTCTTTCATGAATAATCCTGCTGTATTTATAAATATAAAATTTAAAGTTTAATTAGCTGTTTTCTCAAGCTGAATTACGTATAACCCAGAGCAACTTGATAACCCGAGTACTTGCGCAAATTAATAACGCCTGTATCCAAAATCAAATACTGCCCTTTTATCCCCATTAATGTCCCTTCTACCAGAGGGTCTTTGTCTAGATTCAGGGACGTAATTTTTTCTGGAAACTTTTCTACTGGAAAGGTAATTGAAACGGGCTCAACACCATTTAATATGCTGATCGCGTGTAGACCGAATTGATGCTCAAGTTCAATTAATTCTTTTTCACATAAGCCAAGCAATCTGTCTCTTTCTTCTTCCATGTTTATTTCTTCGACATCGCCTTTAAGCATATTGCGCCAGTTAGTTCGGTCAGTCACATGCTGCTTGAATACTATTTCAGCAAAGCCTGATTGTTGACGGGTCCTTACCCGGATAATCGGCAATGCCTGTACAGCCCCCTGATCAATCCATCGTGTCGGAACTTGTGATGCTCGGGTGATACCTACTTTTAATCCAGAAGAATTAGCCAGATAAACAATATGATCCTGCATGCAAAACTCATCGCCCCAGACGGGCTCCCGACAGGTGCCTGAATCATAATGGCATTTTTCTGGTGAAATAATACAACTGTCACATTGAGCAAGTTTTTGAAAACAGGGATAACAATAACCTTGATTAAAACTCTTACTTGAATTTCTTCCACAATGAACACAATTGATTTGCCCGAGAAATTCCAGAGAAAGCGTTTTTCCGATCAGAGCGTTTAGAGCTACGCTTTCTTCACCAAGTACCATTGCATAGGACACAGGGTTATCAAGCCTGCTGCGCATCTTATGTAACTGTCCCCGCTTAATCTCAGGCATCCGATTCCAGTCCTGTTTTATCGTCATTGTTCATTTCGTCATTTCCAGAAGTACTGCATGTATTTCCTTGCCGGTTTAAATAACCAATACGCTGATCCGGGCGCATAAATGTGTTGTCATAGGCAATCACGGCCTGCATACAATGTTCCTTTTGATCTTTGGTCAACTTTTCACCATTTTCCCAGTGCCCCAACTCCACTGCAGTTTTCAACTGCTGATGAATTTCAGGCGTAATGCTGGCAAGTAAGGCCTTAATTGATTCAGGTTTATCTGACATTCTGATCTTCCGATTTCTTATTTCTGGCTCTGCCAATTCGGCTGATTGTTGCCACCACCGCCCCATACACAACGCCAGTCAGCAAGCCTCCAATATGGGCTTCATCAGCAATGAATTCCAGATTCATTAGTGTAATTATTAATAGACTCAGTAAAATAAAAAAAACCAGTGCACCCGGCAGGGCCAGCCTTTTTCCCGGATCAAAAAGCTGCCACATCCAGATATAGGAAAACAAGCCATAGACAACCCCTGACATCCCGCCAAAATAAATCGAGCCCCCGTAGAGAAACTGAACAGTATTGGACACCAGTGCTATAACTATAATTAATAACAATAGCGCCCAACTGGCTTGAACAGCCTCAATTCTGCGCCCAAATTCCCATAGCCACAGCATATTGAAAGCAAGGTGGATAATGCCACCATGTAACAGAATCGGCGATATCATTTTCAGCAGTTGCATAAGAGAAAAGTTTTGTTTCACAAGATCCAGATTGATTATTCGTGTGCCAAAGCTGAAATCCGGGTAAAGCATTAAACGCACCAGATCCGTCATCGTATTCAGGGGAGCCATAAATGCCAGTACGATACAAAGAATAATCAGACTAAGGGACAAGGGTGCCTTGAGAAATGCAGCAAAAAAATTACGCAGAAATTCTCCGGGGCTGAAATAGGACACAAAGTTAGAAGAATCTTGCGCTAGTGGACTCACATCACCTCTTAGCCATTGCTGATAAAGATGTGATGCTGTCACTAATTGATTCTGATTAGAAACAGTCAGTATCTGTCTGTGATTCATTTCAACTATACGGTGGGAAATTTTATGCTGCCACAGCAGGCGGCTGAATTGACTGATGTCATCCTGAATTGAAACGTCTAAAACTTTATACATCTTTCATTAGCTGCAGCCTTATCGGTTAGTAGGCCGATGAGACCACCCCAATTTGCTGCGGCAGGTTTCGTAATAGTCATAGTCGGCTGGATGCAAAATTTTCAGCTGTTTTGGTTTTTTACGAATTGTTATTCGATCACCCGGAGAGCAGGTATGGTTCATGGCACCATCACAACTTAACTGGGGAAGAATGTTATGCCGATCTCCAACCACAAGTGTTAATTCACGATTGCCTTCCACAACAATAGGACGACTACTAAGACTATGCGGATTAATAGGCACCAAAACTATCGCATCAAGACGAGGATGCATAATAGGACCGCCTGCTGACATAGCATATGCAGTTGAACCCGTCGGCGTCGCAATAATAAGGCCATCTGAGGCCTGGTTGTAGACAAATTCATTATCAATATATAACTCAAATTCAATCATCTGCACCGCTTTACCAGGATGCAATACTATATCGTTTAAAGCTGAACCAAGATATTCTTGCTTGTCATTCCCGATAAACATATCAAGCAAAAATCGCGATTCAATTTTATATTCTCCAGAAAGTATTTGCTTGAGTGTCGATTCAATTTCATTAGGCAGAATATCGGTAAGAAAGCCTAATCTTCCCCGGTTTATCCCAGCTACTGGCAAATCATGATCTGCCAGAATGGATGCTGTTTGCAATAAACTGCCATCCCCCCCGACAACAATCATCAGATCACATTCACTGGCCAGCTGCTGAAGAGGAAATTCCAGGTATTTATTTGCCTTCAGCAAATTGGCAACATCAACATCCAGAACAATATTAATTCCTTCTGCGCGCTCAAGTACTCCAACAACAGCCTGCAGCGAATCTACTATTTCACTATTATTCCTGCCGGTAAGGCCGATGGTGGAGAATTCAGGCATTTTATCAACTGCTGTTTTTAAGGGTCTCCAAGTATATCACGGCATTTATTTTGTCTGCGGCTTATTCTTTATAAATCAGCGCACTAAGGGCTGAAGTCTTTTATAATGGCCAGATTATTCGCAGGAGCAAGTATGGACATCAACAATTGCAGAATTGCTGTTATTGGCCTTGGCTATGTTGGCTTGCCACTGATGGTGGAATTTGCCAAAAAATATACAACCCTTGGTTTTGATATAAATAACGCAAGGATTGATCAGCTCAGGGAAGGCACTGACCTGATGAAAGATCTGAGCAAGAGTGAATTACAAGAAGCCGTCCAAGGCAGTTATTCTTGCGACTCAAATGACCTTGCCGATTTTAACGTGTATATCATTACAGTCCCCACGCCGGTGGACAAACAAAAGCGGCCAGATTTAACTGCCTTGGAAAATTCCTGCCAATTAGTCGGCAGTGTTTTAGCGCCAGGCGATGTCGTGATATTCGAGTCTACTGTTTTTCCAGCTGCGACAGAAGAGGTTTGCGTTCCCATCCTTGAACAACAATCAGGCTTGAGTCTGAATGAAACATTTTTTGCAGGATATAGTCCTGAAAGAATCAATCCTGGTGACAAAAAGCATCGCCTGACTACCGTCCAAAAAGTAACTTCCGGTTCTAATCTGGAAACTGCCACTTTTGTGGATTCACTTTACCAATCAATTATCACTGCCGGCACGCACCCAGCCAGCCAGCCAGCAGTATCAAAGTCGCTGAAGCGTCAAAAGTCATCGAAAATACCCAGCGCGACCTGAATATTGCCTTGATCAACGAGCTCAGTATTATTTTCCATCGCCTGGGCATAGATAC
>CAWUSW010000058.1:0-4654 GCA_963925675.1 uncultured Pseudomonadales bacterium | reverse complement strand
ACTGAGCTATCTGGGCATACTTCTTTAAACTGCCAATATTGCTATTGGCTTATGCGCTAAAAACGCAAGCCGCGTATTAAACCTTCTGTCTCTTTCTGAGTCAAGAATCCTTTCAAAAATCAGGCTTCCGGGGGGACAAAGCCATCGGCTTCGTCAGCTTCTTCATTAGCGAAGAAAAGCGCCATTTGATCCATCAGGTATTTACGGTCATCCGGGTTGATCATGGAGAGCTGTTTTTCGTTGATCAGGCGGATTTGGCGCGCCTGCCATTCCTGCCAGGCCTGTTTGGAGACATTGTTATAGATTTCCTGACCATTGGGGCCGGGTAAGGGAGGCGTTGGCAGGCCTTCCATCTGTTTCTGATACTTCTTGCAGAATACGGTATGACTCATGATTTCAGTGTTGGATTCTTATTGGGTAGATGGGTAAGAAGTGTAGTGGCTACACCAGCAATAGCAAGCGAAAAGCATTGGAACTAATAGGCTTGAACGCAGTTAACGTGAGTGCTTAATGAGATCTGCGCCATTGATAAGGATCTACCGGGTTGGGAGAGCTCCACAACCCCAGATTTCTATCCTGAGCCTCACTCTGCGCCTGCTCTAATTCCCGGTTGGTGGAGGCAAAAAACTCATACCACCAGGCATGGCCCTGGGCCACCATTTCAAGGTTTATATTGCGCTCATTGAGGAAGATTATTCCTACATAGCGGCCATAAGCGTCGATGTCTTGCTGAACAATTCTTACCTGGGCGTTGGACAGTTTTTGCCTGAGGGCGTTTGTTGCCTGAGTGCCATAGGGCTGAGCGCGTTCTGGCGCATCGATGCCATACAAACGAATGATCTGGCTTTTGCCGTCAGTGTTCAGGATTTTTAAGGTATCCCCATCGGTGATGCTGGTGACACGGCCGCTAAACTCAATACCATTAACAGCGCCAGGAGACGCATCATTTTGATCAAGGAGAACTTCTTGCGCTGCATTCAGGGGGGCTTTGTACCAGTCAATATGACCGCTTTCGAGATACTCGAAGCCGCTTAGTGCAAGGACGAAAAACCCAATAAATGCGGCTATTTGCAGTGCTTTATTTCCTTTTTCTGCCATGGCTTCTGTTCTTAATTCTCCTGAAAATGGCGTATATTATTTACAGAAAAATTGCCTTAACAATTGCTTTCAAGGTTATTTTTTAGCGTGGCCAGCAGTTTTTTTACTGGCGCTGCCAGACCAAGCTGGCCGGGTTTTTCCAGATCATACCAGTGCCATCGGCCATTCTCCATAATGCCACCCTGAGGCTTGGAAAGTGGAATCAGTACCGGAGTCATATCAAGATGATAGTGGCTGAAGGTGTGCCTCATTGCTTGCCAGTGGCAGATCTCCCCGCTGGTTTTCAGGCCGTTTACCATCAGGAAGGAATCCGGGCTATGGTCAACGGGTATTTCCGGAAAGCTCCAAAGTCCACCCCATATGCCCAGGGAAGGGCGTTTTTCCAATAATACTTTTTTGCCATCGGGCGACTGCAGGATCAACA
Organism: uncultured Pseudomonadales bacterium; assembly: GCA_963925675.1. Classification (GTDB taxonomy): domain Bacteria; phylum Pseudomonadota; class Gammaproteobacteria; order Pseudomonadales; family Pseudohongiellaceae; genus Eutrophocola. The sequence continues at coordinate 3,132 of CAWUSW010000058.1, read as the reverse complement.
TGGCCGCGGTTTTCACCGGTAGCTTTTTCTTTGGTTTTTTCTCGGGGAATTTTTCGGTGAGATTGCCTTGATGCGCTTCGCAGTCATCCTGCAGAGGACAAAGGTCGCAGGCTGGTTTGCTGCGACTACAAAGCGAAGCTCCCAGATCCATCATGGCCTGATTGTAGTCAGCGCATTTCTCTATTGGCGTATAGCGTTCAGCAATTTCCCAGAGCGTTTGCTGCGTTTTTGTCTGATCCGGCCATCCTTCCACACAGTGATAACGGCACAGAACGCGTTTTACATTACCATCCAGAATCACTGCATGTTTATTCATGGCAGAGGCAATAATCCCGCCAGCGGTAGAACGACCAACACCCGGCAGGGCAGTGAGTTCTTCAACGGTATCCGGGAAGACGCCCTTGTGATGACCGTGAATGATTTTTGCGGCCTTGTGCAGGTTGCGCGCTCGCGCGTAGTAACCCAGGCCGGTCCATTGATGCAGGACGCTGTCTTCATCGGCTTCTGCCAAAGCCTGCACCGTGGGAAAGCGGTCCATGAAGCGTTCAAAGTAGGGGATGACAGTTGCCACCTGGGTTTGCTGCAACATGATTTCAGACACCCAGACATTGTAGGGCGTTTTGTTGTGCTGCCAGGGCAGATGGTGGCGGCCGTGTTTTTTGAACCAGGTGAGGATCTGCTGGCTGAATGACTGCTGATCTGATTTGGATGTGGACAAAAGATTCTTCTTTAATTGGTGTAACAATGGCGGACATCGCTGCGCTCTTCCGCCCTACGGGGTAAACATAATGACGCGCAAGTGTACCTGTATGTCGCTTGCTTGCGAAGAATGTTGGGGGATAATCGATTTTCCCAAGTAGGCATTTTGCGCGTATAATCGCGTTTTTTCTGAAACAGCCATATACAAGTGGCCCCAGAGGATCCTATGACAGCCAGAACGGCGTCTGTAGAGCGCAATACCAAAGAGACACAAATTTCTGTCAGCATTAATCTGGACGGTACTGGTGATTTTAAAATTTCATCGGGTCTGCCTTTTCTTGAGCATATGCTCGAGCAGGTAGCGCGTCATGGTTTGATTGATATGGATATCAAGGCTGAAGGTGATCTGGAGATCGATGCGCATCACACGGTTGAGGATTTGGGTATCACTCTTGGCCAGGCTTTCGACAAGGCCCTTGATAAAACCGGGATTCGTCGTTATGGCCATGCCTATGTGCCGCTTGATGAAGCGCTTTCACGTGTAGTGATTGATTTTTCCGGCCGCCCTGGCCTGGAATACAATATTCCGTTCAAGCGTGGCTCAGTGGGTGGATTTGATGTGGATCTGTTTTATGAATTCTTTCAAGGCTTCACCAATCAGGCCAAGGTAACACTGCACATTGATAATCTGCGTGGCAATAATGCGCATCATCAGATTGAAACTGTGTTCAAGGCATTTGGCCGCGCTGTGCGCATGGCGATTGAACCCGATCCCCGTATGGAGGGTGTAGTCCCTTCTACGAAAGGGACTTTATCCAAGTAAACCATCAGGCTAATTCATCATGAACCGCGTTGCTGTCATCGATTATGGCATGGGGAATCTTCACTCCGTGGCCAAAGCCATAGAGCATGTGGGGGAGAACCTGCAGGTCAGTGTTACCGCTGATGAAAAAACCATCATGGCTGCCCATCGTATTATTTTCCCCGGTGTTGGTGCCATGCGTGACTGCATGGGCGAAATTAAACGCCTTGGTATTGATGACATGTTGCGCCGCCTGGTGGAAGACCGCCCGGTGTTTGGTATTTGTGTCGGTATGCAGGCTTTGCTGGAACATAGTGAAGAGAACAACGGTATCGACTGCATAGGCTTGTTCAAAGGCAATGTGAAACGATTTCCTGAAAACATGAGTAACGAACAGGGTGAGCGTTTGAAAGTGCCGCATATGGGATGGAACGAAGTCACCCAAACCGGTACACATCCAATGTGGTCCGGGATTGCAGATGGCAGTCGTTTTTACTTTGTGCATTCCTACTATGTTGTGCCGAAGAATGCTGACGAGATTGTTGGTGAAAGCAGCTACCCTGAAACGTTTACTGCTGCGCTGGCACGGCCGAATGTGTTTGCCGTGCAGTTCCATCCGGAGAAAAGTCAGACGGCGGGATTGCAGTTGTACAAAAACTTTTTGGAGTGGGATGGAGCTAGCTCTAGCTAGAGATACAAGGGACAAATGAAAAGAATGTAGGACGGAAGAGCGCAGCGATGTCCGGCGTGAAGTGCAAGTTGGAAGTAAAAAAAGAGATAAGGGTTAGCGGGTCGTTTCTTGTACCTTGTACCTTGTACCTTTGATCTTGTACCTGGTCTGTTAAAACAAGATAGCTAATAGAATCTAAATTATGACCCTAGCAAAAAGAATAATCCCCTGTCTCGATTGTGAAAACGGTCGCGTGGTTAAGGGCGTTAAATTTCTGGATATCCGCGATGCCGGGGATCCGGTGGAGGTTGCCAAGCGTTACTGTGATCAGGGCGCTGATGAAATTACCTTTCTGGATATTACGGCCAGTCATGAAGGCAGGGAAACCACGATTGATACGGTGAGAGCTATTGCAGGACAGGTTTTCATTCCGCTGACGGTTGGCGGCGGCATTCGCACCCTGCAGGATATTCGCGAGATGCTTAACGCGGGTGCTGACAAAGTAGCGATCAATACCAGTGCAGTGACTAACCCGGATTTTGTCAAACAGGCCGCCGAAAAATTTGGCTCCCAGTGCATTGTGGTTGCCATTGATGCCAAGAAAGTATCTGCAGAAGATGAGCCTGATAAATGGGAAATCTTTACCCATGGCGGCCGCAACCCAACAGGGCTTGATGCTGTGGAATGGGCGAAAAAAATGGTGGCATTTGGTGCCGGTGAAATTCTGCTGACCAGTATGGATCGTGATGGCACTAAAGACGGTTTTGATTTGAAACTGAATCGGGCGATCAGCGAGGCTATCACTGTGCCGGTAATCGCATCAGGGGGCGTAGGAAACCTTCAGCACCTGGTAGAAGGCATCACAGAAGGAAAAGCAGATGCCGTTCTGGCCGCGAGCATTTTTCACTTTGGGGAATATTCAATCCCGGAAGCGAAAAAATATATGGCGGGGAAGGGGATT
>CAWUSW010000057.1:0-22319 GCA_963925675.1 uncultured Pseudomonadales bacterium | reverse complement strand
GCGCAATACGCACATCACTATTCTGCTCATTCAGGGCGGTCTGTGTGTCATACAACAGTGCCAGGTCTGCGCCTGAACTCAGACTTATGCCCAGCCCCATCAAGCCTTCATAGACAAGATAATCCATAAAGCTGTCTGCAGAACCTTGACATGCTCAGCCCATGGCGTTGCAGCAGCGGGACAAACACGGCAATGATGATCATGAAGCTCTGAAAGAACATCATCGCGTAAATATTTTTAATATTTTTTCGCAGGGTCAATTCCATGACACCCTCATTTTTTTTATTGTTTTTTAAATTTTCTGGCCAGGGCCTGAATAAAGAGTTCAAAAAGAGGGCTCAATCCGGAAATTTCAAGGAGACTAAAACGAAAAAAGCCTCCGGGATTGAGTCCTCGGAGGCTTTTGAAATACTGGATCAGGAAAAATTAATTCAGTTAAAACACTCCAACAGGACCGGCAACGGCCACGCGATGCATACGCACAAGCACGGATAGACCAATTGCACTTAAATAAGTGCATAGAGCCACCGGTTTGCGGTTTGCTGGCGCTTTCGTCCAGCGAATTGTGTTGCCAGGAGTGTTCATGGGTTTCACTTGTATTAATTTCAGAACTATTGGTTATTAAAAAATTAAATTTGGGTTTTACTGCCGGATCATTTCGACAGAGCGCGTATCCTCCTCCAGCGTCCTGCTTTAGTCAACAGTTGCACTGGAAAAAGCCTGAATTTTCAACTAAATTTATTCGCGGCGCAGAATAATTTATGTTTTATTACTTCCTTCAATTAAAAAATAACAAGAAAACGAAAATATTATGTCTTTGATTCTTACTGAAAGCCGCAAGCTTCGATTTTTTACTTTTACCTGTTTGTATCTGGCCCAGGGGTTTCCCTTTGGACTGGTAAACACTGCCTTGCCCGCTTATCTGGCTGAAAGGGGGGAATCGGCAGTGGCAATTGCTTCCTTTATAGCTATCGCCAATTTGCCCTGGAGCTTTAAATTGCTAGCGGGGCCTTTCATGGATCGCTGGACTTACCTGGCTATGGGGCGGCGCCGACCCTGGGTGATCTTCGCCCAATCCTGCATGCTGTTGACCGGCCTTGCCTTTGCTTTTTTCCCCGGCGGCCTTGAGAATATCGCTATTCTTAGTGCCTTATGTTTTAGCCTGAATGTATTTGGCGCCAGCCAGGATGTGGCGGTGGATGGCATGGCGATAGACGTGCTGCCGGTGGAAGAGCATGGACGGGCCAATGCCTTCATGGCTTTCGGACAAGTAGCGGGAATTTCCATCAGCACCGCAGTGTCTGCTGTTGTGGTGATCAATTTTGGTATGCCGGGCATTGCAGCCTTACTATGTGTCGCCTTTGGCTTGATTCTGAGCGTCGCTGTGGCGGTACGCGAGCGGCCCGGAGAGAAAATGTTGCCCTGGACAGCAGGTACTGCTTCCCAGCGCTCCATCGACATGAAGCCGGAGAGCTGGAAAATTATTGGCGTCGATTTAGCCAGAGTGGTCTTTCTGCCAGCCAGCCTGTTTATTTTTGGTGCTGCGTTTATTTTTCGCTTCGCCTATGGTGTCTGGATTTCTCTGGTTCCTATTGTAGTAGTGCAGGACCTTGGTTTTGAAAGTACTCAGTATTCAACTTTTATCTCGGGCATTGGCTTTCTTGCGGCTATGGCCGGACTGGCTCTGGGCTTGATGATTGACAGCAAGGGGGTAAGATTTTTCTATGCCCTGGTGCTTGGGCTTTACGGGCTGCTGTGTATCTTTATCGGGATGACAGAATCACTCTGGGTTTCACCTACTTTCCTGATTTGTATCGGCATCGTGCAGGCTTTTATTTACCAGGGTGGCTTCATCAGTTTTATCGCCAGTTGCATGAAACTGTGCTGGCAAAAAGTGTCTGCTACCCAGTTCGCTATCTATATGGCGGGAGCCAATATTGGTTTGTCGATGGGAGCGGGGGCCTATGCTGCCGTCGAAGATATGTTGTCTGCCAATCAGGTTTTTCTGGTGCTTGGTCTGGTATTTTTCATTGGGGCCCTGATGGCCTGGTTAACAGATTTTGAAGGACACTATGATAAAGTCAGCATGCTCGACAAGCCTGGTAGAGTAGGTGACTTTGCGCCTCATGGGTAGGATAGTCGCAAGTTACAAGATAAAAGATAAAAGATAAGCAGGGGAAGTAATGGATATCATCAAAGGGCTGGGTGAGCAAAGCCCGCTGTATGTGAAAAACTGCTGGTATGTAGCCGCCTGGTGCGATGAGATTGATATTCACCAGATGTATGCCATCACCATCATCAATAAACCGGTGCTTATATATCGTCAGGAAAATGGTGAACTCACGGCCATGGCAGACCAGTGCTGCCATCGCCATATGCCGCTTTCAAATGGGCGGCTGGAAGGCGATGAAGTGCGTTGCATGTACCATGGTCTCAAGTTCAATGCACAAGGCCGCTGTGTAGAAGTACCCACCATGAAACTGACGGGAAAGGATGTTCCTGACAATTTTCTTGTACCTGTTTATCCAGTGGCGGAAAAGCATGCCTGGGTATGGGTATGGCTGGGTGATCCGGACAAAGCAGATGAAGCCCTTATACCAGCCACTACGGGCCCTGATGATCCCGACTGGTTTATGCATAAAGGGCATCTTGATTACGATGCCAACTATTTGCTGATTAATGATAATTTGTCGGATCTTGGTCATATTGCCTATACCCACCAAAACTCTTTTGCCGGGGGTAAAAGTGATGCCTATTTCAATCAGCCGCGGGTACAGATGGTCGACAGGGGAATACGCATTACGCGCTGGAATACCAATGCGCCCAGACGGGCTTACCAAAAAGGTCAGGCTGAAACTTTTGATCAGTTTATGACCTATGACTTTATAGTTCCTGGTGTATTAATGATGTTTCAGGGCATGTATGAAGCCGGCAGTGCCGAGGCCTGTGACTTTGGTGCGCCGACAGAAGGCATGGCGCCTGATACGGCCAGCTTTACTTCTCAGTCAGTGACGCCAATGACTGATGGCAAATCGCGCTACTTCTTCAGCTGGGGGCCGCGCATGGTGGAACATAAAGACAATCCGGATATAGTCGAAGGCATGTGGGCGCTCGCCAACAAGGCTTTCATTGAGGACAAGGAAACCATTGAAACCCAGCAACTCAATATCCAGTTGCAAACTGGTGCTCCAATGGTGAGCATTCAGGATGATCGCGGGCCGATGATGTTCAGGAAGGTCCTGGATAAGTTGATTGCTGAGGAATAATGCAGACTCTGCTCGATTTTAGTGACACGATGAATATAATGCCCTTCGCTTCTTAAACCTTAGTCTAATTCTCATGATTTTACTTCAGGACATATCCATACGTCTGGGCAGTCAGCTGTTACTTGATGAGACCGGTCTTACGGTCTATTCCGGGCAAAAAGTGGGCATTATCGGTCGCAATGGCACGGGAAAAACCAGCCTGTTCAAATTGCTGATGGGAGAGATAAGCCCTGATACTGGTGTACTGGACATGCCGAAGGATCTGCGTAAATCGCAGATGCATCAGGAGACCTTGGGGTCTTCCCGTTCAGCAGTGGACTATGTCATTGACGGGGACAGCAAGTTTCGCTCGGTTGAAAAGCAGTTGCTGCAAGCTGAACAGGATCATGATGATAATCGCATGGCCCACTTGCACTCTGAGCTGGAGTTGCTGGATGCCTGGTCAATCCGCAACAGGGCTGAACAATTGTTATCCGGACTTGGCTTTCCTCCGGAAGATTTTTCCCGCACAGTCAAGGAGTTTTCAGGAGGCTGGCGCATTCGCTTGAATCTGGCTCAGGCATTGATGACACCGTCTGATTTATTGCTTTTGGATGAGCCCACCAACCATCTGGATCTCGAGGCAACCCTTTGGCTGCAGCAGTGGTTATTACGTTACCAGGGTACCCTGATGCTGGTCAGTCATGATCGCAGTTTTCTCGATGTGGTCGTCAGCCACATAGTAAGTTTTGAAAACAAAAAATTGTTTTTGTATCGCGGTAACTATAGTGATTATGAAAAACAGAAAGCAGAACGCCTGGCTTTACAGCAAGCCTCATATGAAAAGCAGCAGACCCGCAAGAAAGAAATTGAATCTTTTGTGCGGCGTTTTAAAGCCAAAGCATCAAAGGCGCGTCAGGCTCAAAGCCGCATGAAAGAACTGGATCGCATGGTTGATATTGCACCAGCACATATTGACTCACCCTTCAAATTCAAGTTTTTAGAACCGGTAAAAATGCCCCCCAGCTTGCTGGCCTGTGAAGATATTGCCTTTGGCTATGACGAACCACTGATTGAAAAATTCTCCATGAATGTGCGTGCGGATTCGCGTATTGGTTTGTTGGGCGCCAATGGGCAGGGTAAATCCACCTTATTGAAAGTTTTGTCAGGCAAGCTGCCATTATTGGCTGGTGAAATACATCGTAATGACCATCTGAATATTGGTTATTGTGCGCAGCACCAGGTAGACGAGCTGGATACCAGCGCCACACCCATGAAATTGATGCAAAAGCTGGACAGTAAAGCCAGAGAACAGGAAATTCGTAATTTTCTTGGTGGCTTTGATTTCCAGAGTGACAGAGTTTCTGAAACCATTGAGCATTTTTCCGGTGGCGAGAAATCCAGACTGGCGCTGGCATTAGTGGTTTGGCAAAAACCGAATCTGTTGCTGCTGGATGAACCCACCAACCATCTGGATCTGGAAATGTGCCATAGCCTTACCGTAGGCTTGCAGGAGTTCTCCGGAGCATTAATTCTGGTTTCTCATGACCGTCATTTGTTGAGCAATACTGTTGATCAGTTTCTGCTGGTAAAAGATGGCAAGCTGGATATTTTTGATGGCGACTTGAATGACTACGAAAAACTTTTGCTTGAGAAAAATAAAGTTGATAACAAAGTTGGGAAAAATAGTGAAGAAAATGCGGATGCTCAAGATAAAAAGCTGAATAAAAAAGAATTACGACAGCAAGCAGCAGAGCAACGTAATCAATCAAAGGCGCTGCGCGACAAAGCGACTAAGTTAGAAAAGGAAATTCAGAAGAATCAAAATTCACTCGCCAGTATGGAAGAGAGGCTGGCAGATGCGTCGCTCTATGATGATAGTGAGAAAGACAAACTGAACAAATTGTTATTGGAAAGGGCGGACTTGCTTTCTTCAACAGAGAGTTTGGAAGAGCAGTGGCTGGAAGTCAGTGAGGCAATCGAAGCTTCAGCGACTGAGCCAGATTAAAGTATACAGTTTAAAAGTTATTATTGCCTGTCAATTATCAAGCTCACCCAGCCAGTTAATGTTGTACAAATCTTTTCTGCGATCAAGTTTGTTTCGCACTGAACCTTCATTGTGAAGGTGTTTTAATTTGTCAAAATCCAGATCTACTATCAGGGTCATCTCGGTATTGGGTGTTGTTTCAGCCATTATGGCGTCATGAGGAAAGGCAAAGTCAGACGGCGAAAACACCGCACTTTGTGCGTACTGGATATCGGCTCCATCCACTTTAGGTAAATTACCCACGCTGCCGGCGATGGCAACGTAACATTCGTTTTCAATGGCGCGTGCATGGGCGCAGCAGCGAACCCTGAGATAGCCATTTTTTGTATCAGTCCAGAATGGGACAAATAATATTTGCATCCCTTGTTCAGACTGAATGCGCGCAAGTTCAGGGAATTCGACGTCGTAACAAATCAAAATTCCGATTTTACCAAAATCCGTATCAAACACCTTGAGCTTGTTGCCTCCTTGCATGATCCAGGATCTGGATTCATGAGGCGTTGGATGGAGTTTATACTGCGACTCCAGGGTTCCGTCACGGCGACATAGATAGGCGATATTCAACAGCTCATCATTTTCAAGCACCGGCAAGGAGCCGGCGATAATATTAATATTGTAGGAAACTGCCAGCTTGGAGATTTCTTCAATTATTTCCGTGCTGAAACCTGCCAGTGCCCGCACGGCATCTATAGAAGTTGCATGATTATCAATTCCCATCAGGGGAGCGCTGAAGAATTCAGGAAAGAGTGCCAGGTCGCACTGGTAATCAGAAAGAGCATCGACAAAATACTCGACTTGCTGCACCAGTTCTGAGACCGACTTCAATGGTCGCATTTGCCATTGCACAAGGCCTATTCGGGCGCTTGTTCTGTCGGCGCCGAAAAGAGGGGCTTTTTCCGGGTCGTAGTACAGATTGTTCCATTCCAGCAGGGTGGCGTATCCAAGAGATTCTTTATCATCAGGTAAATAACCTTTAAGAACCCGTTTTACCTCAAAGTCATTGGATATTTGAAAGGAAAGAATTGGGTCGAAAATTTCCTTGCGTTTTACCTGTTCTATATATTCCTGTGGCGCTAATTCCTTCGAGTACTCCTTGTAATTTGGAATCCTGCCGCCGGCAATAATGCTTTTCAGGTTCAGGCTTTGGCATAATTCCTTACGCGCTTCATAGAGGCGGCGTCCCAGGCGCATGCCGTGGTAAGCAGGTGAAACAAAAACATCTACGCCATACAACACATCACCCTTGGGATCGTGTGTGGTGAGATAGGCATCTCCGGTAATTTCATCATAAGTGTGATGGTCACCGAACTCGTCATAATCCACAATCACAGCAAATGCGGCAGCGATGACTTCACCATGATCTTCAATGCAAATCTGCCCTTCCGGGAAGGCTTCCAACTGGGCGAAAAACTTCTTTTTTGATAATGGCCATCTGGTGCCATACACTTTTTTTATGATCTTGGTTATATCGACATAGTCATCTTTTTCAAGCTTCCTTAACGCCAGCTTGTGCTCTGATTCTTCTATTACAATGTTGTCGGTCACAAATTAAATCCTTGAGATGTTCAAAATGCTTGCAAAAAAGCAGCTGCCTGTTGAGGAGATGGCGAATAATAGTATTTTAGGTGCTAATAACAAGGAATTTAAGTGCTGTTTTTGCTTTATATTTTAAATGTTCATGCCCGGTTTTTAAGGGCTAATATTCTGCTATTGCTGTGAAAATAGTCCTAGCATTGAATACCCTATACTATAGTGCTCATTAGTGCTCCTTTAACTCCCTTCAGGATTACCCTTTCTTGTGAATAAAATCGCTGTTTTTGTCGATGTGCAAAACATCTACTACACCACGCGGCAGGCCTACCAGCGACAATTTAACTATCGCAAGTTCTGGCATGACCTGAGTGAACAAGGCGAAATCGTCAAAGCCCTTGCCTATGCAACTTATCGCAGCGGTGATGAGGGACAGCTGAAATTTCAAAATGCACTAAAACACATCGGCTTCACCATGAAGCTTAAACCGTTTATTCAACGCAGTGATGGCTCGGCCAAAGGTGACTGGGATGTGGGGATCACCATTGATGTCCTTGATATGGCCTCTGAGGTTGATACCGTGGTGTTGCTTTCCGGTGACGGAGATTTTGATCAATTGCTGGATAAAATTATCAGAGATCATCAGGTCAGTGCCGAGGTCTATGGCGTGCCAGCCCTGACAGCTAATTCTTTGCTGCAATCCGCAAGTCAGTTTCATCCCATCACAGAGGCCTTGTTGCTGTAGTTGCTGAAAGCAGTTGATCAAGGTGATTTTTCTAATTCTTTGATATTTAGAAGCAATAATGAAAAAAGCAAGGAATTTAAGAGACACTGCACAGGGGATTCTTTACATTCACTGATCATATTCGGATCATTGGCTTTTTGTTAGCCGGCATTGACCTTAATAAATAATAAATTATCCAGAAATGAATTCAGGCGTGCAAGTATGAATAAATTAAATACCTCTTGCCTCCTGCTGGCTGCAGCTGGCGCTTTCCTGGCCAGTGTTTTGATGGCACTTGGCGCAGGGTCTGCAACGGCTGCTGAGTTGGCGGAAGAAGAATCATTGCCGGCGCCCCGTGATGCTGAAGGCCATATACTGATTAGTCGAGCAGAGGGCGAGCGATCGGGACTCTGGGTGCCTGATTATCGTTCAAGTCCTCCCACCTTTAATTTTGATGAGGTTGCGTTCAAACCCTGGGCAAAGGGGCATTATGATGACCGCCAGCGGCATGATCTTGAGCCTCATGCCCGCTGCAAAGCTTCAGGTGCCGTGCGTCAGTTGCTCACCCCTTATGGCGTCGAAATTCTGGATTTACCTGATTTGCAGCGAATTTACATTTTTGACATCGGCGGGCCGCATACTTTTCGGGAAATTTACATGGATGGTCGCTCCCATCCGACTGAATTTGAGAATAATAACTATGGGCATTCAATAGGATGGTGGGAAGGAGACACCCTGGTTATTGATTCTATTGGCTATAACACGGAATTCTGGTTTGAGCGCAGAGGCCTGCCGCACACTGAGGCAGCGCATGTCATTGAATATTACACGCGCACAGATCATGACTCGATGGAATATCGCTTTGTCATGGAAGATGCCCTGACTTATAACAGTGCGGTAGAAGGGCGGGTAAGCCTTAATTGGCGTGGTGATCAAGAGCTGTTTGAATATCTGTGTCAACAGGCCAATTACGCCTATGATTTGATGGTGAATGAGAAAGGTGAGGCGATAGGCAGGACCAGCCGGATTGTCCCATAAGTTGAACAAAAGTATTAATTAACAAGGTGTTATATATTTTTTGCATTCAGATTTTGCAGTCTATGTGCGCAAAAAGGAATGAAAGCATTGTCAAATAATATGTAATTCACATCCAAAGCCAGGGGATTGATCAATACAGCATTTAATTTATTCTCTATATCGACTGTATTGGTGTCCGAATTTGATCTCGAGATTTTTAACTGATAATTGAAGCTTCAGGCTGCGCCAGCCAAATTATTCCCTGAATATGGCGTATACTCGGATAAAGTTGCGTTATTACAAGAGCTTTAGTGGGTTGTATTTTCACATTTTTTTGCACAATAGAGTAAACTTTTGGATAAAAAAACACGTAAAATAGCCATTCGGTCATAATTGATCCGCCAGGATTGATTGCTTGTATTAACATTAAGTAAAATTTGATAGTAAATAATTTCAAGCTATATTAATAAAAAAGTGAGTTATCGCGTTTCTTACCTGAGCGGTAAGCGAACTTTGGAGGGATATGTGAATACCAGATTAACCCAAGCCACTATATTGGCATTAGTTCTCACGCTCGTGCCGGTTTTGCCAGCACTAGCTCAGCCTGCTACTGAAGACTTTGATGCTGATCAAAGTCGTGCACTTGTCAATCAATACTGCGTTCTCTGCCATAATCCAAATGGCCCGGCTCAGGCAACCGGACTGTTCTTTGATCAGGTTGATATTGGCAGTTTGTCGGATCATGCTGAATCCGCAGAAACTGTGATTCGAAAGTTGCGCGCCGGATTAATGCCTCCATATCCATTTCCTCGCCCGGATCAAGAGAAGCTCGATAGCATGATTGCCTGGCTGGAAAGCGAGGTTGATAGCAAAGCTGTGACCTACCTCCCTCCTCCGGGCTTACATCGGCTGAACCGCACAGAATATACAAATACTATTCGGGATATGCTGGCACTTAATATAGATGCCAATACATTTTTGCCACCAGATGATTCCAGCCATGGTTTTGATAATATGGCCGGAACTTTGACTTCATCACCTGCGCTAATGGAGGCCTATTTATCGGCCGCCGGCAAGATCAGTCGTCTGGCGATAGGCACCGAGACAGCTCCAACGCTTGCTGTATTTGATGTGCCGGTTGATACCTCCCAAAACAATCATATTGAAGGCTTGCCTTTTGGTACTCGTGGCGGCATGTTGATTGAACACGAATTCCCTGCCGACGGTGAATATGTGTTCACTGTTAAAGGAATGACGGGTTACTTCACACGCGTTCTTGGTAACGTGGCAGGAGAAAAACTCGAAGTCACCATCGATGGCGAGCGCATGTATCTCTACGACTGGGATGAAGAGATCGGCAATCAGGAAAGCAACGGTGGTCGTACCCCAGCCATTCCTATCAAGGCCGGCTTCCATAAGGTCGGTGTCACTTTTATTGCTACTAGCGATTTGCCTGATGTTGGATTGAACAAATCCTTTGTTCGCACCATGAATTCTCCAGGCTCAATTTCTGGTTATACTTTTTATCCCCATGTTGGGCAGGTTTTCATAGAAGGCCCATATAACGGTTCACCGGCGACTATTACCCAGAGCCGAGACAAGATATTTGAATGCATTCCGCAGAATATTAGCCAGGAAGCCAATTGCGCCACCCAGATTATTAAAACATTAGCAGGCAAAGCTTTTAGACGTCCTACGACTGATGCTGATGTTAATGTGATGATGGAGTTTTTCCGCATTGGGCGCGAGGAGGGTGGTAGCTTTGATTATGGTATTGAAGGCGCCTTGCAGCGTATTCTGGTGGACCCGGAGTTCATCTACCGTGCTGAGATCGCACCGATTGGCGCCCCTGAGGATGCGCCATATCTGATCAGTGATCTTGAGCTGGCTTCGCGCCTGTCATTCTTTCTTTGGAGCTCTATTCCAGATGAAGAACTGATCGAGATTGCTTCACAAGGCCGACTTCATGACAGTGAGGTGCTACGTGAGCAGGTTCAGAGAATGATGGCTGATCCTCGTTCCAGCGCCTTTGTCGAAAACTTCACGGGGCAGTGGTTGAATGTACGCGGCATGGCCGCCAGCGAGCCAGTGGTAGATCTATTTCCTAACTTTGACTCAACCCTTCGTGATGCCTTCCGTCAAGAAATTGAAATGTTCTTTGGCAGTGTGATTAATGAAGACCGCAGTATTCTCGATTTGCTGACGGCTGATTACACTTTCGTTAATGAGCGACTTGCCAGACATTATGGTATACCTGATGTATACGGTTCTCAGTTTCGACGTGTGGAACTGGAAGATGATTTAGATATGCGTCGCGGTCTACTTGGCAAAGGTGCTTTGTTAACAATTACCTCTGATGCCGCACGTACTTCACCTGTTAAACGAGGAAAGTGGTACCTGGAAACCTTCATGGGGGTTAGTCCTCCTGATCCGCCTCCAGGTGTTGAGACAGATTTGACACCAAAAGAAGGCGCTGCTCCAACAACCTTGAGAGCTCGACTTGAAGCACATCGCGCCAATCCGGTCTGCGCTTCATGCCATACCATTTTCGAACCCATGGGTATCGCACTGGAGAACTTTAACGCTGTTGGAGAGTGGCGCACCATTGACAATGGTAATCCTGTTGACCCAACAGGTTTTGCTCCTGATGGATCACGCCTAGAAGGTGTAAAAACCTTGCGTGAACTCACAGTGCGACACGGTGATCAGTTCGCCGAGGTGGTAACAGAAAAATTATTGACCTATGCATTGGGTCGCGGTGTAGAGTTTCAGGATATGCCGATGTTGCGATCAATTACGCGAAGCGCCGAAGATGATGACTTTAGATTTTCATCTCTGGTTATGGGGGTTATTAGAAGCCCTGCTTTCACCATGAATTTAAAAACCTCTAGTCTTTGATAGTGGGGAGTTAAGAAATGATAATTACTAAGAAGCATATTACACGTCGTGCAATGCTAAGAGGAACTGGTACCACTCTTGCTCTGCCATTGCTTGATGCGATGATACCTGCAGCGACTGCATTGGCGCAGACGGCTGCTGTTCCTCCTCAGCGATTCTTTGGTGGCTTTGTGCCCCATGGTGCTGCACCGGGCTATTGGGTTCCGGAGAAAGAAGGCGCATTGCCTGAAGAGCTGCCATTTATCTGGAAAGCTTTGGAGCCATATCGTGACAGTCTGAATATCCTATCTGGCCTGCATTCAACATCCGCAGAGCCACCTCCCGGCGAAACTGGCGCTGATCATTGGGTCGCGGCTGCGTTCCTTTGTGCTGATAAACCAAGAAAAACTGCCGGTGCCGATGTTTATGCCGGGCAAACTATTGATCAGATCATCGCTGGAAAAATTGGCCGAGAATCACTTTTGCCATCAATGGAAATATCGGTTGAGGATCCTGGTTCAGGTTCAAGCAACTGTGGAGAGGGTTATAGTTGTGTTTATACCAATACCATTTCCTGGGCGTCACCTACGACACCCCTGCCAATGGAATTAAATCCACAAGTTGTATTCGAACGCATGTTTGGTAGCGGAAGCTCGCCTGAACAGCGTGCAGAACGTCGCGAACGTAACCAAAGCATTCTGGACTCCATCACTGGGAAAATATCTGATCTTCGCAAAGAGATCAGCGTACCTGATCGTTCACGTCTTGATAGTTTTACCGAGAATGTACGTGAGATTGAACGACGTCTGGCAATCGCATCCAGTGCAACTACAGCTGCTCCGGAAGATTTTGATGTGCCCCCGGGTATTCCCCAGTCTTTTGATGAACATATCAAACTGATGTTCGATCTGCAGACTTTGGCTTATCAAGCAGATATCACGCGGGTAGGCACAATGCTGTTTGCACGCGATCTTACCGGCCGCGTTTATCCGGAAAGTGATGCACCTACACTTGGTTTCCATGGCGGATCGCATCATGGCGAGGATCCAGGTCGTATAGATGAGTTCTCCAAGATCAACCAGTATCACGTCAAGATGCTGGCATATTTTGTCGATAAGTTGGCGAATACTGAAGACGGCAACGGCTCGCTGCTTGATCATTCATTACTCCTCTACGGCAGCAACATGGGTAATCCAAACCAGCATCTGCATTACGATGTGCCACACGTCATTCTTGGTGGTAACAACGGCAGGATGCAGGGCGGACGCCATATTGCGTATCCGACAAAGACGGTTCCGACAGGGAATTTATTGTTAAGCCTGCTGGATCAATTCGATATCCACCACGAGAGTATCGGTGACAGTACGGGACGATTGGAGAACCTGTAGCGTCATCTATACCCCGTCAGTAATAGCACTTAGTTGGGTTTGGGCGGAATGTTTGGAATGTTTGGAATGTTAGAAGGAATGCTAGCTATGTTCAGAATTAGAGAATTAAAAATAGTCGCGGGAATTTTGATACTCGCGATCTCAAATTTTGCGCTTGCACAGTCTGAGATAGCGGATGCCGCTATGGAGCGCAATGAGGATCTGGTACGTATTCTTCTAGAGGATGGCGTTGATGTAAATGCAGTGCAATCCGACGGTGCCACTGCGCTGCATTGGGCTTCTTATTATGGCAATGCGGATCTGGCCTCATTATTGATGGCGGCCGGCGCCGATCATTCTCTGGCTAACCGTAACGGTTCTACCGCTATGTGGTTAGCAGCGAATCATGGCAACGTTGCGGTGATCAATATTTTGCTTGATGGTGGTGCCGATGCTAATGAATCCCTGCCACTGGGACGACGACCACTTATGCTGGCGGCCCGTTCTGGTAACGTAGAAGCTGTAAAGCTGCTCCTTGACCATGGCGCTGACCCCAATGCCAGTGAAACAGAGAGAGGCACAACTCCATTAATGCAAGCTGCCGATCAGGGCCATGCGGATGTCA
This sequence comes from uncultured Pseudomonadales bacterium, assembly GCA_963925675.1. Classification (GTDB taxonomy): domain Bacteria; phylum Pseudomonadota; class Gammaproteobacteria; order Pseudomonadales; family Pseudohongiellaceae; genus Eutrophocola. The sequence continues at coordinate 8,887 of CAWUSW010000057.1, read as the reverse complement.
TGGCAGTGTTGATTGAACACGGCGCTGATGTTGCTGCAGGCTCCAAGGCTATCCTGCGTGGTGGACGTACTGCAGCGTTGGGCAAAGCCGGCGATCCACGTGAATCGGTAAGGCGACAAGTGCTTGCTATCGTTTGTGAACAAGACACACCGGATCTGGATGTTTTGAGCAACCTTTCCCAGGGTGAAGATGAAGCATCACCGGATGCAGCGCCACAAAGTGCTTTTACAGCCCAAAATGTTTGTGGCTGTGAGCAGAATGCAATTGGTATCTGTCAGGGCCGAACCGGCGGCAATAACGGTTTCGATCGTAATGCTGTACGGGAACCTGACGGCGGCGAACTCACTTCGCTGGTATACGCGGCCCGTTCCGGTTCTATTGAATCTGCACAGGTTCTGCTGGATGCTGGCGCCGATGTAAACCAGACCACACGATATGGCTGGACACCACTGTTGGCAGCAACACAGAATCGCAATTACCAGATGGGTAAATTTCTTATCGAAAATGGTGCCGATGTAAACATCGCTAACAAGGGTGGCTGGACTAACTTGTACCTTGCCACAGACAATCGCAATGTTGAGGGTGGCGACTATCCAACCCGTGAACCCGATCTGGATCATCTGGATTATATTCGACTGCTGCTTGATGCTGGCGCTGAGGTGAATGCTCGCCTGATTGAGAGCACTGAGACCCGTACTGTTTTTACCAACCAATGGCTTGATGAGAATGGTGCAACAGCCTTTCTGCGCGCTTCTCAATCCGGTGACGTGCCCTTGTTGAATCTGCTGCTCGAGTTCGGTGCTGATCCTCATATCAATACAGAATTAGGTGTCACCCCAATGGCCGTGGCCGCTGGTATTGGCTGGGTCGAAGGTGTCACTAACGAATGGTCCACAGCGCAGACAGTGGAAGCCGTGAAACTGCTTTTAGAACTAGGAATCGATCCCAACTATCAGGCCGATACCGGACGTACTGCTCTGCATGGCGCTGGTCACAAAGGCGCGACCGAGGTTGCAAGAATCCTGGTGGAAGCTGACGGCAGATTGGATATCAGGGATTTCGGTAATACGGATAACCGCGGCAGTGCAGAACTGGCAGCTCACACCTGGTTGCCTATCGATTATGCTGACGGCCTGGTGCGCGTCGGTGTGCAGTCAGCCATTCCTCATCCTGAAACAGCAGCGTTGATGCGCAAGGTGATGCTTGAGCAGGGGCTGGATGCCCCACCGGAAGGACGTACTCTGGAATCTATTTGTATCGTTGAGGTGTGCTCTCCGGATTACAATCCGCTGGAGTACAATTAATTTAATTTGAGCTTCAAAAAAAGCCCGGTGTTCACCGGGCTTTTTGATGTAAGTAAGTAAAAGGCATGATTTCATTGAATAAAATTTTGAATACAAAGAACCTTATGGAAATTCGACCGATGCAAGCTATTGGAGTTTTGAAAACAGTTACATTGTTGCTGCTCATGTTGAGCGCTCATTTTGCCTTGGCGCAATCTGAAATCGCAGATGCGGCCATGCAGCGTGATAGCGCCACTGTGCAGCGCCTGATACAGGATGGCGTTAATGTAAATGCTGGCCAGGCTGACGGTGCAACAGCCTTACAATGGGCTGCATACTATGGTGATAAGGAAATTGCCCGGGCATTGCTCGCTGTTGGTGCCGATACATCGCTGGCAAACCGTAATGGTGCTACTCCCTTATGGTTGGCTGCAAACCATGGCGATGCAGAGATGATCAAGGTTTTGCTGGATAATGGCGCGAATGCCAACGAGGAGCTACCGCTTGGACGTCGTCCGCTCATGTTGGCGTCACGTTCCGGTGTTGTTGATGCTGTTCAGGTATTACTGGATGCAGGCGCTGAACCCAATGCCAGTGAAGAAGAGCGCGGCACCACAGCGCTGATGCAGGCTGCAGACCAGGGACATGCTGATGTAATGGCGGCACTGATTGCAGCCGGAGTTGATGTATCCGCTGCATCCGCACCAGTCATGCGTAGCGGGCGTTCAGCGGCACTTGGTAATTCAGAAGATCCGAGGATAAATGTCAGACGCCAGACCATCGTGTCTCTGTGTGAACAAGTAACTCCGGACCTGCCCTTACTGAGAAAACTGACTATTGCCGGCAGTGTTGATTCCGTCAGCCAGGATAGAGCGCTTGCAAGGCTCGTTGATTCAGGTGTTGAACTGACTACTGAAGTCATCTGTGAAACATTCGAACGCCGTGGCCTTGGTTTTGCCGCGGTAGCTGGCGGAAGTGGTGGTGAATTTGGCGACTTTGGTGGTTTTGGCCGCGATCGTAATCAGCGCGAACCAGATGCGGGTGAACTGACATCGCTGGTTTATGCGGCCCGTTCCGGTGTGATTGAAGCAGCACGCGTTCTGCTTGACGCTGGCGCTGACGTCAATCAGCTTACGCGCTACGGCTGGAGTGCGCTGTTGGCGGCAACCCAGAACCGTAATTATGAAATGGGGAAATTCCTTATTGAGCACGGGGCTGATGTCAATATTGCCAACAAGGGTGGCTGGACAAATCTTTACCTGGCAACAGACAACCGCAATGTTGAAGGGGGTGATTATCCTACCCGCGAACCTGATATGGGGCACCTGGACTACATCAAGCTTTTGCTTGATGCCGGCGCTGAGCCCAATGCACGCTTGACCGAAAGTACCGAGACAAGAACAGTATTTACCAATCAGTGGCTTGATGAGGATGGAGCGACAGCTTTTCTGCGCGCGTCCCAGTCCGGTGATGTTCCCCTGATGAAGATGCTGATGGAATATGGTGCTGATCCCCATATCAATACCGCGCTGGATGTAAGCCCTCTCGCGGTAGCTGCTGGTATCGGCTGGGTCGAAGGTGTCACCAGTGAATGGTCTACGGCACAGACAGTGGAAGCCGTGAAACTGCTTTTAGAGCTTGGCATCGACCCTAATTTTCAGGCTGATACCGGGCGTACTGCCTTGCATGGTGCCGGGCACAAGGGCGCCACTGAGGTTGCGCGTATCCTGGTAGAAGCCGGTGGTCGCCTGGACATTCGTGATTTCGGTAATACCGATAACCGAGGCAGTGCTGAACTGGCAGCTCACACCTGGCTGCCAATCGATTATTCCGATGGCCTGGTTCGCGTTGGTGTGCAGTCAGCAATCCCACATCCTGAAACAGCAGCGTTGATGCGCAAGGTGATGCTTGAGCAGGGGTTGGATGCCCCTCCGGAAGGCCGTACTCTGGAATCTATTTGTATCGTTGAGGTATGCTCCCCGGATTACAATCCGCTTGAGTACAATTGATTTAGTATTAGCAAAAAAAAAGCCCGGTGAATACCGGGCTTTTTTTTGCTTAATTTTTTTAGATACTTTTCTCAGCCAATAAAAGAACTAAACCTGTTTATTTTTCCTGTTGGTCTTTTTTGGAGCTTTTGTCTGTTTTTTGGCTTTCAGCCTTCTGCTGTTCACGGCTCTTCTGCTGATAGACCGGGCTGTATTCCATGCCGTAGGGTGTCTTTTTCTTGTTGCTGGCTTTTTCATCAAAGAACGCCGCGCTTTTTTTCTGCCTCTCGGCGACTTCCTGATCGCTGCCGTCGCGATAGGTAACTTCTTCACGGGGCACAAAAAATACCTGGCCGACAGGCAGGTTGTGCGACACGGTAATAATGTCTCCCGGTGTCAGCACATAGCGAAACTCGGAATCATGAACATACCAATCGGTTTCCACCCGGGTTACCAGTACTGGGGCTACCGGTCGAGCGGTAGTATTGATTACCCCTGAATAAACAGTGTCCCACCCTGGCGGAGTCTGAAAGTTGTATGCACCGCGCAAGGTCACCGCACCTTCGGGGGTGCCCAGATCATCGACTGAAATAAACATGCGCGCAATCGCTCTGGCGCTATCCTTGAAACCCGGTGTCTCGGGCACCATCAGCTGGACGTCTTCCTTACGCATTCCGATGGTGCCCACCGATAACTGATAGTTAACGAAAAATATCTGTTCCCATTTTTTGCCGGTGGCATTTACCGAGTAGCCAAACTGGTAAAGCCCTTCACCTTCGTAGCCAATATGAAACTGCTCGTTTTCGGCAAGAGCTGGATAGACCAGCACTCCCAGTGAGCTGCCAGCCTCCAGCACAGGACATAGTCGTGCATGTTGCGGCAACGAAGGCCGTTGCGCCTCTTTCTTGGGGCGCAAACCAATACCAGGACGAAGGGGGTTGGGAAACAGGGTAACTTCCATGAGGCTAATATACCGGGAGTTGCTTGAAAAAAGAGTAAATTACACAGTGATTATATCGGAACAGGGCTTAGCAGCAAATCTCACATAATCAGAGGCCACAGGTATTTTTTCCAAAAAAAACCGGCATGTGTGAATCCACACATGCCGGTTCTGATTGGTCTGGCTAATTTACTGCTGAAATTCCGGCGTCATTTCCTTGCATTCCTGTGCCTCGAAAGGCACATCTGAAAGGAACATCACATCATAACTTTCATAGGGCGCTGCCAGATAAACCGGATCAGTGACTGAATACTCGCGTTTGAGGGCAATTTTTTCGATATCCAGGGTGAAGCGTTCCACGATATGCATCTGTTCACTGGTTCGAGTTGGTGGCGTCAGAACGCCTTCAGTGAATCCGGTGGTATCGACCACCAGCGTATCGCCGTCCCAATTACCGATTGAGTGACCGGCATAGCTGGGTCTGATTCCGGGGGGATGTTCAGTCATGCCAATATGTATGCGGCGGTTGAAGTTATACAGGCCATAGGTGATATCAATGACCTTTTCTCCGTTTGCCATGGTTTTTTGCTCGAATTTGTTGATAGGCCAGTCGGCGGTCCAGTCCCGGATGAAGCTGGTAGGCTTACAGGCAAACCACGGATTGTCTATGGGAGAGCGCCTGTCGAAAGCATCTGCTGCTGCCTGTCCCCTTTCCGTATAAACGGTTTGCGGCCTTGGCGGCTGGGTGGCGCGCACATCTTCCTGGGTGATTCTGCCGGCAGCAAAATCAGGCGACATTGTTTTGGGTATCATGGAGCCTCTGCCGCCACTGGGGGGGACGGTGAGTACCAATTGTTCCACTGCCCAGTCGCCGCTGATATTGAGCTGGCCATCGGCAAGGCGCAGGGGACGATTTGAGGTGTCTACTGGCGCATTGCTGAGGAACTGGTCGTTGCGATTGATCATCACGGAATCATCAATGGAGAAATTTTCGATATAGCAGGCCTCGGGATCATCACGGTGCGGATTACCCTCGATTTCCACATGGGCACCTACCACGAACATTTCGGTAGCCCAGCCAGCGCGTCGCAGCAAAGTGCCAGCACGCATTTCGCAGCGCATGTGTAAAACCTCGCCGTTTTCATCAATGGCATCAAGCTCCATGTATGAGTGCGGATTCACCAGGTTCATCTTGGTGAGTGTGCCAGACCATTCCTTTTTGATTTCGAGTTCGAACAGACCAAAGCCATGGTGGGCAAACACTGGTACTGTCAGGCTGGCAAGAGTGGTGGCGGCAACGGTCGACCACAGGAGTTTATTTGATATTGGCATGGTGATTTCCTGCAATTATTGTAGTTTTAAGTAGGTTGCTGCGAAGTATATAGGCGCAGAGGAAAGATGCCAGAGTTTGAATAGAAATTCGTAATTTTTCCTAATTTTCGGCAAGCGAAATAAAAGAATACCTGTGGAAAATGATTATCAATAGATAAAGCATTCATTGTCTTCTATTTAGAAATAATGCGGAGCAAAGCCCAGAGTCTTATTTGTGAGCAAAGTATGACTCATGCCTTGTTTTTTGTCATTAAAGGGACAAATCCTTAATTATTTAACAAAGGCCCGTTATTATCGAGGCTCAATGACCAATTTTAGAAAAGAAACCCGGCTATCTTGCTGTCTAGGCTTTATGCTAGTTCGGGTGTTATAGCGCATGCTTTCGTTTTCAGGAAAAATAGCTGTTCTCGTGCTGTCTGTCAGCTTGGCGTCTGTCAGCTTTTCGCAATCGGCGGACGAAAATCAGATTACTCAGGGTATCCGCGTATTTGTCCCGGCCTATTACCTGCAATTTGATCCAGTCACTGCGCTCGATATGGTGCAGCAAACGCCAGGGTTTAATCCCCAGGAGCAATCCGGTGGTCGCGGTCTGGCCGGGGTTCGCACAAACATCCTCATAAACGGTAAGCGCCCCCCACCAAAAGGCCAGTCCATCTGGCAGCAACTATCCAATAGGCCCTATACCAGCGTCACCCGAATTGACCTGATCAATACGGGTGCCACTTTGGGTATCGATATGCAGGGTTATACCCAGGTGGCTAACGTTATTCTTGAAGATGAAGACCCGGATTACTTTGAGCTCAGTTCCCAATTTAATCGTAGCGGAGACGGTGATGTACTTCAACGTAACGAACGCAATACCGAGTTGGATTTGACCGGCAATCTGTCCTGGCGGCAACACGATTTCAGCCTGCGTGCCGGGTTGATGGATAGAAGCACCAGAACACCCTCCGATTTTGTCGATATCGACCCGGCAAACCCGGAGCAACGTATTTCCAGTCAAAATCAGAACGACCAGACAGAGAATTATTTGCAGCTGAGCTCCATCTTCAATTTACAAAATGAAAGCAGCCTGTCGGTGAATGCTGAACTAAATACCCGGGAAAGAATTTCTGAGCCGATCCCGGTGGGCGGAGGCACTGCGGCAGCCCTGGCTATTAGCGAATCCTTTCTCAACGATCGTGATTTCCAGGAGGTCTCAGCGGAGTATTTAAGGCCTTTCGGCATGCGTAGCGATCTGATGTTTGCGGTAGTTGATTCACGAAATATCGAAGTTAACGAATCGACATTTGCTGATGAACTGGATCTATTGTCTTTAAAAAGGGATCGCGAGTCCGGAGAGACAGCGGCCCGCCTGCGGCTTACCAATAATTACAGTAACAATTTAACCTTGCGTGCCATCGCATCCTCAGCCTTTAATTACTTTGAAGGTAATCTGCGACTGTTCGAGAACGGACAGTTACAAACTCTGGCCGGTAGCGATAGCCGTGTTGAGGAGGATCGCCATTCGCTTGCCCTGGAAGCTGATTGGAACTGGAAAGAAAACTGGACACTACGCGGCAGTCTCAGCGGCGGGATTTATGCTATCGAAACAAAGGATGTCTCCAGCAATGATCAGACCGAGGTGAAGGGCCTTGCCTCTATTGCCTACCAGCTCAGGGACAGGACCACCATTACCTGGGAGTCGCGCTACGATATTGGCCAGCTAAGCCTGAGTCAGTTCCTGGCGTCATCCAGTCTGTCTTCGGAAATTCTCCAGGCAGGGGCTGTTCGACTGGATTCCGAAAGTAACTGGCGACACACGCTCAACTACGACCAGCGCTTTGGCGACCGCGGCGTGCTGAAATTTACCCTTGGCCACTACAATCTTGAGAACCCTATCCGCTCTGTACCACTGTCCGATGCGCTGATCGTGTCGCAAAACACCAATGCGGAAAAGATCACCTGGTTTGATAGCAATATTGAATATCCCTTTGCCCGTTTCAATATGGAAGACCTGGTGCTTGATGCGGGCTTTAATATTCAGGACTCGGAGACTATTGATCCGGTGACAGGAGAAAGTCGTGATGTTTCCGGCTCCAGATTGCGGTGGTCATTGGGGCTGAAAAAGAATCCAGGTGAGAGCAAATGGTCCTGGGAGCTGAACACGTGGCGCAATATCAATAATCGAAACTATAGCGTCAGGGGAACTAATGTTTGGCAACAATCTCACCAATGGCGAGCCTTTCTTCAGTACGAATTTTTCCAGGGTCTGCGCCTTAACGCCCGCATTGAAAGCCCTCGCGACGAGCGCAACCTGGAGGAGTTTTTCTCCACTGTTCGACAACCCGGGCTAGCCCCTTCATTCCTTGCCACCACCGACAGCCGACGTGACAGCTCTGCCAGAATTTCGCTGCAATGGCGTCTCAAGAAATACATGGAAGTCACCGCCACCATCAATCCCCGTCCCCGTTTTCAAAGCCGGGAGCTGTTGCGTGAGTTTGGCGCAGTGGCTGGAACGCTATTGTCCCGGGAAATTGCGCAGGGCCCACAAGCTGAGTTGCGCTTCAGGATTTATAACCGGTAAATAAGTGATAAGCAGAGCTCCACCAGTTCAGGCGGGAGCAAACGACATTACCTTCGCCCAATAAAAAAGCCCACCCTTTTGGGGTGAGCTTTACTTATTGGTGGAGGCGGCGGGAGTTGAATTTATTATATATGTATATGATATATATAGTTATTAATATTCTATATATGAAAACGTGTTACTACATATGTTACTAAAAGCGAAAGTCATCAACATAAAACGTCTAATTCCAAGCCCCTCACCCCACTGTTTGCAATAGCGCCATGACTACTATTAGATAACAGCCATATAACAACGATTGGTGTTCGTTATGAACAAACTACGGCTCCTACTATTACTACTTCCTGCATTGGCTATCAAACTCATCTGCAATGCCAGCCAGATAGACAGCCAGTCCTTTTTCAAGACTACCGCCGCGGCCTGTAATGTAAAGGATGCTTTTCATGGGCGCTAGTATCAGCATGAGTCCTTTTCAATAAAATAGAATCCATTTTCATCACAATCGCAGGGTAAATCAACGTATTGGCTTTCTAAGTCTTTTATGCAAGATGCCTCTGTAATAGTTACTGTTCCTGCCCAGATACAAAAAAGGGTTTACCTTCAATAATATTTGTATAAAATAACGCGAAATCCAGAAGTAGAAATAGAAGTAGAGGTAGAGGTAGAGGTAGAAGTAGAAGTAGAAGTAGAAGTCATAACCCCTTCGCTCATTTCTTTCCCCTCATCTTTTGCGCCATTTTTACTGTCGACGCCATTATTTTCGTTGCCATCAATCAGG
>CAWUSW010000056.1:0-9681 GCA_963925675.1 uncultured Pseudomonadales bacterium | reverse complement strand
GATAAAGGATGACTGCTTGGCATAACGCCTTTTGCCATAAAGGTGGTGGCTACGGGTATATTCAGTTTTTCGGCAAATTTCACTACGGCATCTGAGGCTTTGGAACGGATAACGCCGTTACCGACCATAATCACCGGCGCATCAGCCTTGGCAATATATTTTGCCGCCTTGGTGCATCTTCCAGGAGGTGCAACAGGCTCAGTGGCAGACTGTTTTTTCAGCGGCATCATGCCATCAGGCACTTCCATCGCAGCGATATTTTCCGGGAAATCAATAAAGCTACAACCGGGTTTTTCATTCTCTGCAGTCTTGAATGCCTTGCGCACAATTTCGGCAACAATTTCAGGCTCGCGAATCTGGGTGGCGTATTTGGTAATGGGCTCGAACAGATTGACCAGATCAAGAATCTGATGACTTTCCTTATGCAGGCGCGTCGTTGCACCCTGCCCGGCAATGGCAACCAGTGGCGCATAATCCATATTGGCATCGGCAACACCGGTCACCAGGTTGGTGGCGCCGGGGCCAAGAGTAGACAGGCAAACACCGGCCCGACCAGTCAAGCGACCGTAGACATCAGCAATAAAGGCTGCACCCTGTTCATGTTTGGTGGTGACAAATTTGATAGGACTATCGATCAGCGCATCCAGCACATCGATATTTTCTTCACCGGGTAGTCCAAAGATATACTCAACCCCTTCGTTCTCCAGACACTTCACCAGCAGTTCACTTGCCTTCATTAACTTTGTCTTCTCCTCTCTATATAAAAGTCAGCTATATAACAGCCAGCAAATTAAAGCCTTTTTGATGGGTAGCCACATGCTGTGCACATAATTTGGGCACTCATTGAATCAAATTAGTGCAAGGGCTCAGGTTTTGCCTATCAATGGTTCAAGTACATGGCCTACTTTGAAGCACTTTGCTAAACCCACTAAACCTTACCTGCAATTTTCTTGCCGCCTTCATGCCATTCGGCTAGCGTAAAAGATAAGGACCGAAGAAGCACTCTTCTTTTTATTATTAACTATTTGCTATCAACTATTAACTTTTATCCTTTATCGTTATTTGTTGGCTATAATCTCCCGTCGTTCAGGAAAGTATAGAAAAACATAAGGGGAAATCAATGCTGGTTCGCGTTTTGAAACAAATCACTGCAATAGTCGCTTTGGCTATGCTGTCAGTGACCACATCCACTGTGTTTGCCGCAGAAGAAATCACTGCTGCACCAGCCTTTTCCGTTGCAGAGCTCACTTCCCCCCAGGATGACGGCTGGATTACCAACGGCGGTACGCTATCCAACCAGCGTTATTCGCCGCTGAACCTGATTAACAAGGACAACGTGGCAAACCTGAAAGGGGTGTGGCGCACCGGGCTTGATTCAGCGCTCGAGTTTCGTCATAACAACCAGGCCCAGCCGCTGGTTTATGAAGGCATAATTTATATCGTTACCAGCCAGGACGATGTTTTTGCTTTAAGTGTAGACAGCGGTGAAATCCTTTGGGAATACCGCAGTGGCCTTACCCCTGATGATGCCTTTGTGTGTTGTGGCTGGGTGAGTCGCGGACTGGGGCTTGGCGAAGGTAAAGTTTATCTGGGTCGAGTGGATGCCAAACTGATGGCTCTGGATCAAAAAACCGGTGAAGTGGTTTGGGAAATTCAGGATGCCGATCCTTTCTCAGGTTACAGTTTAACGTCTGCCCCTTTGTATTATGACGGCATGGTTATTACCGGCTATTCAGGCGGAGACCTGGGTACGCGCGGTCGCGTTAAAGCTTATGACGTGGATGACGGCGCTGAAATCTGGACCTTCTATACTATTCCAGGCCCAGGCGAATTTGGCCATGACACCTGGCCCCAGGATAACGATGTCTGGCAATGGGGCGGCGCGCCGGTCTGGCATACCCCTGCCCTGGATCCTGAACTGGGCATGCTGTATTTCTCCACCGGTAATGCCGGTCCTGTATTAGGCGGTGGCGTGCGTCCAGGTGATAATTTATTTACCGCATCCATTCTGGCGGTTGATGTATACACCGGCGAATACCGCTGGCATTTCCAGGAAGTGCATCACGATATCTGGGACTACGATGCCCCCAACCCCATTATTCTGTTCGAGGCCGAATATGACGGCAATATGCGCAAGGGCCTGGCCCATGCCGGCAAAACCGGCTGGGTTTATATTCTGGATCGCATCACCGGTGAGCCGCTAATTGGCATTGAGGAGCGCGAGGTACCCCAGGAGCCACGCCAGGCCACCTCCCCGACTCAGCCTTATGTGATTGGCGATGCGTTGGTTGCCCATGACGTGAAGTATGCCCCGGAAGATTACGACCTGGTTAATAAAGGACGCATCTTTACGCCCTTTTATGAAACCACGGTGTTCACGCCTCTTGCGGGGGTTAACTGGCCTCCCAGTGCGTATGATCCAGAGACTAATTCCATGTTCATCTGCGCCTCTGACAGCTCAAATGCTGCCCGTGCTGATGCCAGTCAATTTGAAGCCCCGACATTTGAAGGCCAGTTTTTAGGCGGCGCTTATGTGGGTGCCGGCTTACAAAGTCGCGGTGTTTATTCTGCTATTGATTTGAAAACCAACAAGCTGGTTTGGCAGCGCCAGTTCAATGATGGTTGCCGCAGTGGTTCCATGGCTACCGCAGGCGGTCTGGTGTTTATGGGCAGAAGAAATGACGACAGAATCATTGCACTGGATACCGCAACCGGCGATCGACTTTGGGAATTTCGCATGGACGCTCCGGCTAATTCCGGTGTCACTACTTTTATGCATAAGGGAGAGCAGTACATCGTGACTTATGCGGGCGGTGGTTTATTCGGCGGCAAAAAAGGCGATGGTGTGTGGCTGTTTTCGCTTAACGGCAACCTTAATGAAGTGCCTGCCGGACAAGGAGCCGGTGGTTTACGCGGACCTGCAGCCTTACCTGCGTTGAATGTTCCGGAAGACCGCGAAGCCGATGTAGCAAACGGCAAAACCATCTACTCGCAATCGTGCGTGTATTGCCACGGCGATACCGGTGAAGGCGGTCATGGCGGCGGCGCAGAACTTACCTCGGCACTGGAGGTTGCAGACATCATGGAAGTGCTCAGCAACGGCAGAAATGGCATGCCGCCATTCAGCCTGGTGTTCAGTTCAGAGCAGGCACATGATGTGGCGAATTATCTGACGGCGGAGTTGCTGGCCGAATAAAAATAAAAAGGCTAAACAATTATGTTTTGCGAATTGCGGGGGTCAAGTTAATTTTGGGATTATATTTTTAACGTTGACCCATTCGCGGTTGAAACCTCTCCTACACTGGATTGTAAATTTATGTAGGAGGGACTTTAGTCCCGAAGAAAGGTGCTACGTTCTTAGCGCTGGGAACCTTGCATATATTGACCAAATACCGAGGTAATCTTCCAGACAGATTGCTTGTCTCTGGCATGAAGTCCACCTGCAATTTTTTTTGGTAGTAGATTTCCACGCTGATAGGTTTTTCAGATCATCAATAACAGGTATTTCAAACACCCCCACCGCTATAATTTATTTCACCTGTTAAACACAAAACCAAATCAAGTAATTCATCATTATGTCTATTTCAAGAATTCGAAATCTTCTGCGAGCTGCCTCCCTGTGTATTTTTATTTTTCCAACTGCCTTGCTGGCACAGGTTGATGAGGACCAGACTGGCGCCTGGTATATGTACATGTGGAGCCATGAAAATGCTGAAAGCGGTTTTGGCCTGCAGGGCGATGTGCAACATCGTAATTGGGACATGGGCGGTGATCTTGAGCAATTACTGATCCGTGGGGGGCTCACCTGGCGTCCCGAAAACAGCTTCTTTAAATATACCCTGGGCTATGCCCATATCACCTCCGGAGCATTTGGCAATAGCAGTGATAAAAGCGAGGAAAACCGGGTTTATCAGGAAGCTTTGGGTGGCCAGCGTATAGGGAAAAAAATGTTTCTCACGCACCGTTTTCGTCTTGAACAGCGCTGGGTGAACGGGCAGGATTTCAGAGCACGATTGCGTTATTTCCTGGGGCTTAACTACCCCCTTAACCAAACCAATCTGAATGAAGGCGCAATTTACCTTTCCTTCTACAACGAATTATTTATCAATCTCAATCGCGATATTGGCAATCAGCTCCAGGTCGACTACTTCGACCGCAACCGCACCTACGCAGCATTGGGATACAGCTTACAAGACAATATGCGCCTGCAATTTGGCTATATGTGGCAGGAAAACAAAAACTATGGCAAAGGCCAGCTGCAGTTTAATTTGGTACATAGTTTTTGAAAAAAGGCTGAAGGCTGAAGGCTGAACAATGGTATTTCGCGAATTTCAGGGGGCAAGTAATTTCTGGAAAATTATTTTTAGCTTTTAGCTTTTAGCCTTCAGCTTTTAGCCTTCACCTTTCATCTTCCGTCGGATGGCGCTTCGCTTATCCGACCTACATGTTTGCTTGTCTCTTGCCTCTTGCCTCTTGTATCTGCCCTTAAGCCGCCATCACCAACAAACTTTTAATTCGGTTCACCAATTGCTCTTCGGAAAAGGGTTTAAGAATATAATCATTGGCGCCAAGCTGATAACCCCTGACAATATTTTCTTCACTGCCCATGGCGGTCACCATGATTACTGGCAGCCCTTTTAATCGAGGGGTGCTGCGAATATTTGTTAATGTTTCAAAGCCATCCATTACCGGCATTAGCCCATCAAGAAGCACAGCTGAGTAAGTATTTTTCTCCAGGGCATCCAGTGCCAATTGTCCATTTTCGACAAGGGTTACGTCCGCGCCGTGTTCACCAAGCTTCTGGGCCATAAAGATGCCCTGTATTTCATCGTCTTCGGCAACAAGCACTTTCACCCCTTTCAGCGACAGTAACATTTGTTTCTGTTCTTCAGCCTTTACTGGCTGTTGACCACTTTCTACTGAGTCAACAACATGCATACGATTTTTACTCATCACCTGCATGGCTTCAAAATATAATTTGTCTGTGTCGAAAGGTTTTGATAAGTATTCGTCAGCACCTATGGTGATACATTCCATATAGATACGGTCGCTTGGAACTCCCGAGATAACCAGCACTGGGCAGTTAATCTCTGCCGATTGTTTTATCTCTCGTAATAATTCTCGCCCATCTTTATCCGGCAAGACCAGATCAAGAACGATAAGCGAATAGCGGGTTTTTCGAAATTTCTCTTGTGCCTCTGCTCCGGTTTCCACCAGCACGCAGCTTTCAATGCCGTCAATGCGTTTGATGCACTCGGCCATGGCCTTGGCATTTTGTGGGTTGCGTTCGATAATTAATGCTTTTCTGGAGAACTCAATTTTCTCGAGGGGTGACTTTTCATCATTTACTGCTGTAGAGATTTTTTTCGTCGCGACTCTGCCAAGAACATTGAGCAACTCATTCAACTTTTCGAGGAGCTCATTATCATGCGCTTCTTCAAGTTTCTTGCCAGCTTCACTTATTTCAGGAAAGCCAAAAGTGGCACCCGAACCTTTGAGTGAATGTGCATGGAGTCGAATTTCATCCAGCACTGACTTATCGCCGTGTAGAAACTTTTTCCACAAGGTTTTAATTAATAAACCCTTGGCCTCGATGGACTCCAGGTATTTTTTAATCAATTCTTCCTGCATAAACTATTTTTTAACCTTGTTACCCAGCAAGCTAACTACTTCAATCTCTCTATTTCAAGGTCGAAAATCTGGATTATTGTGTAAACCCAAGCTCTTTCATACACAAAAAATAAAAATAGCGCAACTGTAATGATAGCCTTGAGGAATTCCAAAATCTGAGTAGCATTTCACATTATTAATAAGAAAATTGCAGAAAAATTGCAGAAAAGGGCCGATTAATCGCTTTTTCGGCCCACAATTTTATTTTTGAGGAGACTTTTTACACGGGCAAAAAGCTGTACTTCGGAATAAGGTTTAAGAATATAGTCCGTTGCACCAAGATCATAGCCGCGGATGATATCGTCTTCACTGCCCATGGCTGTGACCATGATAATAGGCAATTCCAGTTTAAGTTCACCGCGAATTCTTTGCAGCACTTCAAAACCATCCATCACCGGCATTTTTATATCCAGGATCATCAGAGAGAATTCCTGCGATCTGATAAACTGCATGGCTTCTCTGCCATTGCTTGCGCTAACTACTGACGCGCCTTCTTCGCATAACCTTTGCTGGATGAGTGCAGCCTGCATTTTGTCATCCTCAGCAATAAGAATTCTATTGCCTTCCAGATAACGAGGCCTGGATCCTTGTTCCTCATCCTCTTCACGTTTAACAACTTCTCCATCCATGGGCACCAGAGTCAGCTTGGCCTTCACTTTCCTACCAAGAAGTTTTTTTGCCTCTTCCAGAAGCACTTCTTCGTAAAAAGGTTTTGTCAGATACTTATCCGCTCCCAAACCCATGCACTCAACACGAACAGAATCACTCTGCAGGCTGGATATCACCAACAAAGGCGTCTTGATCTGAAATTCCACTTTTATCTGTTCAATCAGTTCACGCCCATCACAATCGGGTAGAAGCAAATCCATAATAATCAAATCAAAAGTATCCATGACTATGGCTTGCTGAGCATCTGCGCCGTTTTCAACTAAAACAAACTTCTTACTCTTGGGGAGACTGGTGAGAACCTTACGAACTGAGCTGGCGATTTGCGGGTCATCATCCACTATCAGAATTTTTAGACCCTTATTTTCTGCGCCACTCTTATTTGACGGTTTTTCTTCGGCAGGTGATTCGACTGGCTGTGATTTATTATCAGATAAAAAGTCGCTCTGTTGGCTATTTTCTTCAGCTTTTTCACCATTGCTGGAAATAGTCTTGCTCTTGTTGGCGACTACGCCTTCCAGCACTGTTTTTAATTCAAGCAGCTTTTCCGCCAATGCTTCCTTGTCGGCTAATTCTGCATTTTTCCCGGCTTCACTTATTTCAGGAAAGCCAAAGGAGGTACCCGACCCATGTAAGGTATGGGCCAACAGGCGAATATTGTCGCCAGCCTTGGAATTTCCCTCGTTAAATTTACTTAACAAGGAGTCAATACGCTCGATCTTGGCTTTTAAGGAGTCGATATATTGAGCAAGTAGTTCTTCCTGCATGTTGTTCCTTTTACCGATCCAGCGATTGAGTCAGCATTTTGCTCTCACTGATGAAATATGTGATTTAAATACTAATTTTTTGTCTGGCATTGAAAAATTCCGGAATGATAGTCATTCTCAGCCCTCACTCCAATGAACGCAAGCCTTTGGATATTAAAACCGGAAAGTGTAGTTAAATTTCAACGACAAATCCGCCACCGTTGAGTTAAAGTGATTATCCTTGTCGGCATCAATCAAGCCCCAGTTCAACACTAAAAAGGCTTGCTGCCCCGCTTTGGGTATCCAGTGCAGGCGACTGTTCAGTCCCATGTTTTCTGAGATATTGTCGTACTGAATTAGATTGCTCCAGGACAGGGTGGAAGAGAATGCATATTGAGAATTCAGCCCAAACAAGCGTAAGGTAAAATTGCCAGCGGGCAGTTCGATTTGATTTTCAGTAAAATTCAAGCGCAGGGAAAAGTTACGGTTCGGCCGCCAGGTCACATTGCCACTTTTCTGAAAGTGAGTGCCATCATAATAATCCCCAGCCTGTATTTGCAGACTACCTGACACTTTGCGCTGTCCACCCCACTGCATTCCCATAAAGTATTCATTCCAGGCGTATTCTCCGACGGGAATGGTGATCGTGCGTGAACCGTCTGAGGCCCGATAAATAGTAAAAGGCTGCTGCAGCAATTCCTTGTAATAGTCATAGCGCGCCCAGTAGGAATCATTGGTATTGGTAAAAGAGGTTATACGTATATCCAGATTTTCAGTGTTCAGGGAGCCATCATCCAGATTCTCTTCCCGATAACCTTCAGCCAGCACGGCGATGGAACGGAAAAAACTGTTCGGTGCCAGGAAGTGCCGGTAACCCGCATTGGCATGATGAACTTCAACATCGGTGTTATTAACAAAACCAACGGCTGGAAAAAAATTATCCTCTACCCGCTTGTACTGATATAAACCCTGCCAGCCCTGGGCATTGGGCAGGAAAAAATTCAGCCCGTAGGAAGCGTTGTCCTGATTGGCAAGGCCTTCGGTTTCTGTTTCCTGATAAAAGGCAGACATCTCTATGGTGTTACCGTAAAAACTGGTATTACGATAACGCACATCGGTACCCACCAGCGTGTTATCCGCATCACTCTGCGGGTTGCCATCAGTCACTATGGCGCCCACCTGGGTGCGCGAGCCGACATTGAGGACCGTTCTGCCGACAAATATATTCTGCGCATCAATAGTGGCGGTCTCATCCTGATGAATCGCCAGGGTGCCCACGTTCCAGTCCCCTACCCGACCGCTGAGTTTTACCCCACCGATAATATCCACCGGTTCACCGTTACTGCCCAGCCCTATCTTGCGCGAGAAAAACGGGCGCGCACTTTGCCGTGCCGGTGTCGAGATCGCCCCGGAACCGGTACCCGAGGTGCTATTGAAATTGCCGGAACCGATCTGGCCAAATTCAAAGATATCGACATCACGCAGAAAGAAGTCGCGTTTTTCGGGAAAGAACAGATTAAAACGGGTCAGGTTCACCTGCCTGTCATCTACTTCGGTGGCCGAGAAATCGGTATTCAGGGTCAGTGAAGCATTTAACTGGGGCGTCACTTTATAAAAGACATCAAGCTGTGGTTCGAAATTATTTTCCTCGAAGCCGCCTGGACCAAACTTGCGGTTGCGGCGCAGGGTCATGGAAGGCACTACATCCAGACCTACTCCTTGGCGCAGGTTCTCAAGCCCCGTGGCAATACCAGAGGTACTGGGATTGATCTCCCGGTTATAGGATGACCAGGCAATATTCTCATTACTGTTACGTCGGATACGGTTGAAATTCAGACCCCAGGTAGTGGAACCCGGATTAAACGACAACGACTGGAACGGAATGCGGATCTCCGCTGACCAGCCTTCTGCATTGCGCTGTGCCCGAGCTTCCCAGATGCCCTGCCAGTTACCTTCTACTTCAATAATATTCTGAAACAGGCCTTCCCAACGCACACCATTGGGATTCACCTCAAAGCGATAACCGTTGCGACGATCCAGATAAGGATCAAGGATTACAGCGAACACATCATCACTGCTCAGAGACTGCCCCTGACGCAAGACCCGGTCGGTAATCTGATCAGCGTCGCTTTCCACCATCTGCGCCCCGATATAAAGCGCATTTTCTGTATAAAAAACCCGGACTTGTGTGGGCTGGCTTGGGCTGACATATTCTTCGGGAAAAACCTGGTGCAGATCCTCGATAAGTACAGCCTGTGACCAGATGTCTTCGTCGAGCATCCCATTAATGGTGACATCGCCTGACAGGATGGGAATCTGGACACTCTTGCCAGCATCCCCTCCCACACTCTGAGCACTTGCGGGAAGCGCCACTGCAGTCCCCAGAATCAGTGGAGTGAATTTAAGAAGAAAGCGAAAAAAAAGTCCTTTGAACTTGCCTGAAGGTGCAAACAATGAATTATCCTGACTACTTATCTGATAGAGGGCGCTATTGTCTCAAATTTTCGCCCGCAACGTGAGATGCCTGAGGGATTTATTCCCTGGTCAGGGTAAAGTCTCCTTTCACGGCGCCTTTTTGCCAGGTACCTGAGAGGACTCT
>CAWUSW010000055.1:0-55106 GCA_963925675.1 uncultured Pseudomonadales bacterium | reverse complement strand
CAATAGATTCGCCCGGCCAGTCTTCGGCAATAGTGCCGCGGCCCATAGAAAAAGCGCTGGTGAACATTTCCGGCAGGATAATCAGATCTGTTTTTTCAACTGACTGCGCTATTAATTCTGCCAGTATTTTTCGATTGGCATGGGCTTGCTGCCATTGCAGATTGGATTGAACGAGTGTCAGGGAGAGATTGTTCATAGGGGCTTGGTGGGTCGCCTTAACTTTTAGAGATGGTGAAAAAAGATAAAGGTGATCCGCTTCAGCGTTTCAATGAAGACTTCATTGAAACGGTCATGATCCCTATTTTTTGCAGATAAAAACAAAGGAAGGATAAAAGGCAAAAAGGATTAGTGAGCCTGAAGTAGCCCACCTTTATCCTTTATCCTTTTTCTTTAATCCTTCTTTCTAAGAGCCCCAAAGAGCCTGGGCATGATGATTAATATGATCTTCAATATATGTCGCGATGAAAAAATAACTGTGATCATAGCCTGCGTGATAACGCAGGGTCAGGGGATGACCTGCCTCCTGGCAAGCCTGTTGCAAGAGTTCCGGCTTCAATTGGCTGCCAAGAAAGTCATCGTTCTGCCCCTGATCAATCAGGATGTGAAGTTTTTCATCGGCCTTGGCTATGAGTGCGCACGCATCATATTGCTCCCAGTCCTGACGATTATCGCCAATGTAATTGCCCAGCGCTTTTTCTCCCCAGGGGCAGTTTAGCGGGGAGCAGATAGGGGACAATGCAGAAACAGCTTTATATTTACCGGCATTCTTCAGAGCCATAGTAAGAGCGCCATGGCCACCCATGGAATGACCCATGATTGAACAATTTTCTGTATCAAGGGGCAAGTCGCTACCGGCCAGTACGTCGGGTAGTTCTTTGGTGACGTAATCATACATATTGTAATTAGTGGACCAGGGTTCCTGTGTGGCTTTTACATAGAAACCTGCACCCAGACCAAAGTCATAGGCGGCTTCTGGATCATCAGGAATGCCTTCTCCACGTGGGCTGGTATCCGGGCAGATAATAGCTACGCCAGCCTCGGCAGCAAACTGTTGGGCGCCGGCTTTTTGCACAAAATTATCATCGCTACAAGTCAGACCTGACAGCCAGTAAATAATCGGGACATTGACTGATTCTGCCTGGGGCGGCAGGTAAACAGAAAAAACCATATCGCATTTCAGAGTTTTGGAGCTGTGTTTCAGTTTGAGTTGTTTGCCACCAAACATGGCATTCGAGCTGACTTGTTCAAGACTCATGGGAAAATCCTTAAAATTAAAACTTTAAATTAAAACAGGGGTCAGGGTGTTTACCCTGACCCCCATTATTTAAAGCGTGATGAAAAAATTGCGCTTATTACCCTGTGTTTAATAAAGCACGACGGAGCGAATACTTTCACCCGAGTGCATCAGGTCAAATGCCTTGTTGATGTCTTCCAGTGGCATGGTGTGGGTAATCAGGTCATCAATATTGATCTTGTTATCCATATACCAGTCCACAATTTTTGGCACATCAGTACGTCCACGGGCACCACCAAAAGCGGTCCCTTTCCAGGAACGCCCTGTCACTAACTGGAAGGGACGGGTGGATATTTCCTGGCCGGCACCGGCAACCCCGATAATATAGGATTCACCCCAGCCTTTATGACAGCACTCAAGTGCCTGACGCATGACATTGACGTTACCAATACATTCAAAGCTGTAATCCACGCCACCAGTCATCTGAACGATATGGTCAACGACATTTTCCACGTCTTTCGGATTGATAAAGTCGGTCATACCGAATTGCTTGCCCAGTGCTTCACGGGCTGGATTCAGGTCGATACCAATGATTTTACTGGCACCAGCCAGCTTGGCGCCCTGAATAACGTTCAGACCGATGCCACCAAGGCCGAACACTGCCACGGTGGAGCCAATTTCCACTTTTGCCTGGAAGACCACGGCACCTACACCAGTAGTAACGCCACAGCCGATGTAACAGATCTGTTCAAACGGGGCATCTTTGCGGACCTTGGCAAGAGAGATTTCAGGTAAAACTGTATGGTTGGAAAATGTAGAGCAACCCATGTAATGGAGGATGGGTTTACCATCCAGTGAAAAGCGGCTGGTACCGTCTGGCATCAGGCCCTGACCCTGAGTGGCGCGTACGGCCTGACAAAGGTTTGTTTTCGGATGCAGGCAGTAATCGCATTCGCGACATTCAGCAGTATAAAGAGGGATGACATGGTCGCCAGGTTTCAGGGATTTAACGCCTGGTCCTACTTCGACAACGATGCCAGCGCCTTCATGGCCAAGAATGGCTGGAAATGCGCCTTCAGGATCGTCACCACTAAGAGTGAAAGCATCAGTATGGCAAACACCAGTGGCTTTAAGTTCTACCAGAACTTCACCTGCTTTAGGACCTTCAAGGTCAACTTCACAGATCTCCAGTGGTTTACCGGCTCCAAAGGCTACAGCAGCTCTTGTTTTCATAAGTCTTATCCTTCTTGATTATTTTGTATATTACGATTGAAATTTATGTTGATATTGGCCTTGTTAAAGCAGACCTTGCCAGCCTGAATATTAGAAATTATTTAGCTTAAACTCGGAAAGCAAATATAGCCCGTTGCAGGCAGGATGTGTAGCCTCACAGGGCAATTCATTACAATTAGACAGTGCAAATATGAAGGAAATTAAAAAGACATCATGACTGAGCCTTGTTGCATTGTCATTGGCGCCAGCCACGCTGGAGCCCAACTTGCTGTCAGTTTGCGTCAGCAGGGCTGGGAAGGCCGAATTCTGGTCATTGGCGACGAACCCTTTCTGCCCTATAACCGGCCCCCACTTTCCAAAACATTTCTTTCCGGTGAGAAGCATGTCGATGATTTATTGATTCGACCTGAAGCCCAATATGAAAAAGTGGCTATTGAATTTCTTCTTGGTCAGCGTGTCGTCGAAATTGATCGGCATAACAAGACACTGACCTTATCCCATGGTGAAATATTCAAGTATGACAAACTGGCACTGACTACAGGATCCAGGGTTCGTACTCTGGATATTACGGGTTCCGATTTACGAGGCGTGCTATATCTGCGTGATATCAATGACGTGGAACAAATCAGGCATTTTGTCGGGCCAAACAAAAAAGCCGTGATTGTCGGGGGGGGTTATATAGGCCTTGAAACAGCGGCGATGCTTTGCAAGCTAGGCCTTGCGGTTACAGTCCTGGAAGCCGGAGAACGCATACTCAACAGAGTCACTGTCCCCGCGCTTTCCGCGTTTTATACGCGTGTGCATAATGAAGAAGGTGTCCAGATAGAAACGGATGTTGATATTTCGGGTTTTGGCGGGCAGAACAGAGTGCAGGAAGTTCAGTGCAAGGATGGGCGTGTCTACCCTGCGGATCTGGTGATAATTGGCATTGGTGTTTTACCGAACACTGAATTAGCCGAGGCTGCGGGACTGGTCGTAGAAAATGGTATTAGGGTTGATGCTCATTGTCTGACCATTGATCCGGATATTGTGGCGGCAGGAGATTGCACCAATCACCATAATGCTTTCTACCAGTGTGATCTTCGGCTTGAAAGTGTACAAAATGCCATGGATCAGGCAAAGGTTGCTGCTGCGACTTTATGTAACAAGGCAATTCAGTATAATGCGCTGCCATGGTTCTGGTCTGACCAGTATGACATCAAGTTGCAGATTGCCGGAATTTCAAGCGGGCATGAGGAACTGGTGTTACGCGGAGAACCTGAAAGCGGCAGGAAATTTTCAGTCTTTTATTTCAGGCAAGATAAAATGATTGCCGTTGATGCAATAAACAGTCCGCAGGAGTTTATGATTGGAAAACAAATTATTTCCAAGGGGCTCAAGGTAGACAAAATCATGTTGGCAGACTCTTCTGTTCCCATAAGGGATCTGCTTCAGTAAAGGAATTGATTGTTTATACAGCGCTGTATTTACAACCACCAAAAAATTAAGAGGATGTAAGCTTTATGCCAGTTGTTACCTATATAAGCCACGATGGGGCTATTAATGATGTTGAAGTTGCCAGCGGTACCTCTGTTATGCAGGGTGCTGTTGATAATATGATTGACGGCATAGTTGCTGAATGTGGCGGCTCCTGTAGTTGCGCGACTTGCCACTGTTATATAGATGATGCCTGGATGGATAAAATTCCAGCTGCCAGTGAAATGGAAAAAGATATGCTGGAATGTGTATTGGAACCAGAATCAAACAGCAGACTTAGTTGTCAGATTTCGGTCACTGATGAGCTTGATGGACTTGTTGTTAAGCTGCCAGCGTCCCAGTTCTGATCAAGTTACCCGGAGATAAATAAACTTTTTTAAAAAAATTGAACTTTTCCTGAATAGGGGTGACTAAAGTAGTGTGTAAAGATAAAAATCCCCTTTTTGATTTCTGCACTTCTTTTTAAAAGTAATTATTGCCCGGTTTATAACCGGGCTTTTTTTTGCTTAAAAATCAGTAGGATAGAGTGTTTCAGGACGGTCTTTTAGCCAAAAATCGCTTTCAGGATATGGAAAAACAGGATTGCCAGAATTGCACCAGCCGGGAGAGTAATAACCCAGGAGATAAAAATAGTTCGAACAACTCTCATATTTATGGCTGCTATCCCTTTGGCAAAGCCAACCCCGAGTACAGCACCGACCAGGGTATGTGTTGTTGAAATGGGCATGCCCGTTGCGGAAGCCATCACTACTGTTGTCCCTGCAGCGAGTTCAGCGGCAAAGCCTCTGCTGGGCGTGAGGTGAGTAATGCTTTTACCAATAGTGGCGATCACCTTATGACCATACATTATCAGTCCTGTGGTAATGCCCGCTCCGCCAAGGAAAAGAATCCAGACTGGAATTGCCGCTTGCGACGAAATTTGACCCCCACTGGCTATCACCGAATTAACTGCAGCGAGAGGACCGATGGCATTGGCAACATCATTTGAACCATGAGCAAATGCCATTCCACAGGCGGTGAAAATCATCAGTACCGCAAAAACTTTTTCCACGCTGGCATAATGAAAATCCTTGTCTGCGTTTTCATCAATAGTAATTTTACTTTGCAGAGTGACACCAATCACAACAATGATCAGGCCGACTCCTGTGGAGTAAAGTGCAGACTCCATAAAACTCAGATCCAGGCCAACATGAGTAAGTCCTTTCACGAAAGTCACCATCGACATCACAAAGCCCACCAGAAACATGTAATAAGGAATATATTTTTTGGCGCGTATGAAAGGCTTATCCGTATCAAGAATAAGTATCTGAACTGAACGGAACAGGAAGAATGAGAGGACGCCGGCACACAGGGGGGAAGTAACCCAGCTTAATACTATGGTGCCGACACTTCCCCAACTGACGGCATCAACACTGATTCCCACCGCAGCAAAACCAACAATGGAACCGACAATGGAATGGGTGGTGGAAACTGGCCAGCCTTTGAGGGACGCAATCATCAACCAAATGGCTGCCGCCAGCAAAGCCGAAATCATCCCATACACCAGTAATTCCGGTGAATCAGTGAAAATTACAGGATCGATAATGCCTTTTCTGATAGTTGAAGTGACTTGCCCGCCTGCCAAATAGGCACCGGCAAATTCAAAGATTGCCGCTACAATGACAGCCTGCTTGATAGTGAGAGCACCCGCACCCACTGAAGTACCCATGGCATTGGCGACATCATTGGCGCCTACTCCCCAGGCCATGAAAAACCCAAAGGCTATGGTGAGCCACAGTAAAATCATGCCATTTTGACTAATTATTTCCATGAAGAATTACCTGTCAGGCGTTATTTATTTAGCGAGCTAGCATGAGATGCAAACGATGACCGACTGTCTGCGCGCGATTAGCAACCTCGCCAATCCAGTCGATTATCTTGTAAAGGAATATCACCTTAATAGGGTCAATGTCGCCTTCAAGAGAGAAGAGTTGCAGGCGAACTTGACGTTCATGAGAGTCAGCTTGATCCTCCAGATCGTCAAGTTCAAAAATTAATGATTCTACTTTTTTCACTTCATGTCCCCTGAAGCCGGTTTCCAGCAATTCATCCAGTTCCTGGATAATCTGATTGGCTTTAAGGCATACAGACATTGAGCTTTGCAGGAATGCTAAAAAAGTTTGATGCATGGACTGCGGAATCACCATTTTTCGCCCTAACATCAGCCCGGCAATATCTTTGGCTTTATTGGCAATACGATCCTGGCGTCCAATGAGATCGATCAGGTCGGTTCGGGATACCGGCATAAACAGACCTTCCGGAAGTTTCAGACGGATTTCACGCTTGAGCTCATCGGCTCCTTCTTCCAGATTGTTAATTACTTTTTGGTGCTTTTTCGCCTTTTCCCAGTCTTCTTCAAATACAGCCTGTAAGAATCCTTCAAGCCCTTGAGTACATTCAAGGACTTTGCTCATATGATCCTGGAGGGGGAGAAATGGAGAACTGGCAAACAGGGATAAGATTGAATTGGTCATGACTTGGCCGGTGTAATATTTTTCGCCATTATTACCGATGCAGATGCGAGTATCCATCATCAATTTAAATAATTTTACGGGTATTAATTTTCGGAAGAATTACCCGGATATATGGAGAAATCGAATAAAAATGGCCCTTTTGGGGGATTGAGAGGCCGTTTTTGTGACCTTCTTGGCAATTTTTATCTGCACTAGTGACTATAATTACTGCCAAGTTATGATTTTTTCGACCTATTACTATGAATAATCTTGATCACAACAAAAATTCTTTCAAGCAAATTTTACTGCCATCTGACAATCCACAGAGTGTCGTTGCAGTTCCATATGCTTTGCAGGAAATTATCGACATCCTGAAACAGCCTTTTCAGACCTCCTGTGATCCATGCAATGGCTTGGGTTTTGTTAAAAGTGGTCAGCATTGCCCGACCTGTGATGGTAGCGGCAAGGTTATCGATAACTTCTTCAAGTAAGCATGTCAGGCTTATCAATGTCCCTGAATATTCCGGCATCCCTGGTTTTGTGTTGGTAAACATCAACAGCGTATTTTTCAAGCAAGGGTTTTGCGCCCTGGTCTCCTTTTAAAGCTTTTATCTCCGAATAAAATTTCTTTCTAAAGCCAACCGGGTTTCCCCGACGTCCTTCATGCACAGGGACTACAATGTCATGGTGTGTCATTGCTTCCTGCAGGGCTGAATAGGTCTGGGGTGTAATAAAGGGCATGTCAGCCAGGGCAACAAGTGTGCCTTGCCAACTTTCCACATGCGCTATGGCGCTGCTCAGGCTGTTTGCCAAGCCTTTTTCCGGTGCTTCAGCAAAACAGATTTGCCAATGCTGCTCAAATTGTTGTGCCAGTTTTTCATCACCGGTTTTCAACATCAGGACTCTTCGTTCAAATGATGCAGGAATGCCGGTCAATGTTGTTTCAAGGATTGTTCGTCCATTGTTGAGGGTGGCAAGGCGTTTATCTGCCCCAAAACGGACACTGCTACCAGCTGCAAGAACAATAATGCCGATATCTTTTTTTGCTATAATCTGACTCATTTTTTAGTTTTATTTCAGTCTAATTGTTTCTGGAAAGAGCGCGCAGGCTGGTTAATTCCGCCAGAATGGCAATAGCAATTTCCGGGGGCGTTTTGCTGCCTATAGACAGGCCAACTGGGGCATGCAGTTTTTCGATTTGTTCTGCAGTGATATCCAGTAGCGTTAACCTTTCTCTACGTTGTGCAGAGGTGCGCTCTGAGCCCATGGCGCCAATGTAAAAAGCCTCACTTTCCTGCAAGGCCTCCATCAGTGCCATATCGTCAATTCTGGGGTCATGACACAAGGCAATCACTGCGGTTTGCTGATCCAGGGTTTTACTTCTGAGCCAGTCATCGGGCATGGCATTAATGACAGGCACATTGTCGATGGGAGAATTCTCCACCAACTCCTGTCTCGGATCGCAGACTTCAACCTGGTAATCCAGAGCAGTTGCCATATTGGCCAGATAGTACGCTACTTGTACAGCGCCAATAAGCAGGAGCTGGAAGGATGGGCCATAGGTATGACGAAGGATGTTGTCTTCTAGGATCAGAGGCTCAAAGCGCTCAGCCTTTTCCAGACTTGTTGCCCCATTGTCGAGATTAACAATTCGAGTAAGCAGTTCACGGCTGGCAATTTTTTCGGCGAGACTCAGATAAAGAGGGTGTTGATCGGGGCTGATCGGTTCAATCACTACTTCCAGTGTTCCCCCACAGGGAAGTCCCAGACGTTGTACATCCTCAACAGTAACACCGTATTTAATTTTTTCGGGTCTGGATGTAGCAAGTTCACGATTGTTAATACTTTCACGCAAGTCGTCCTCAACACAGCCACCGGAAAGGGATCCGCAGTAAAGCCCGTCTTCGTTGCAGGCAAGTAAAGAGCCAACAGGGCGGGGGGATGAGCCAAAGGTCTTAATGATGGTGCATAGCCAGCATTGCTTGCCGGCTTTTAACCAGTCACTGAGTTGCATCAACACTTGCTGGTCAAGACTATTCATGGTTTTTCCTGCCGGGATTAGATAATAAGAATATAAAAATTAAGAAGTGGAATTATAAGGAAATCATCAGGGTGTGGGAAACCTGCTTTTTCAAAAAGCATAAAGCTGGACTGTCACAGCAATTTCAATAACAGCTATTAACATCGGCTATTTGCTATTGGTAGCACCCACCTTTCGCGAGAGACTGCTTTGAGTCTCTACTTGTTCCGGCTGTTGTATAAGCCGGCTCACTCAAATATGACTACTATTACTACTTATTAGGCTTCGTAGCGATCAAGCAGATGCCTGACAATGCCGCTGCGTACAATGTCTTCCTTTTCAAATGTATGGACATAGACACCGGGAAGTCCCTGAACACGCTGTACAGCATCTTCCAGGCCATTGGCGCCGCGTATATTGCTTTGCTTGATATCGCCATTAATCACCACTTTGCAGTCATCACCGATCCGGGTAAGGAACATTTTCATTTGAACTGGAGTGGTGTTTTGCGCTTCATCAAGAATAACAAAAGTGCTGTTGTTGAACGTCTTACCGCGCATATAGGCCAGTGGGGCACCGACAATGCGGCCATGGCGCAGGCAATAATCGACAACTCCACGTCCCAGTCTTTCATTGAGTATGTCCCTGAAAGCGTCAATATAGACCGCAAACTTATCATCGACTTCTCCAGGTAAAAAACCGAGATTTTCGCCAGCTTCCACTGCGGGTCTGGTTAAAATAATCCGCTCGATACGTCCAGATTCCAGCGCTTCTGCAGCCAGAGCGCCTGCACAATATGATTTTCCGGTTCCGGCTGGGCCAGTACCAAAAGTCAGGCAGTTGTTCTTGATGGCATTGATATATTTTTGCTGGGAAGCAGTTTGGGCGTTCAGTGGCGTCTTTTTATGATGGGGGTAGTAGGCTGTCTCAAGCTGATTGCTGTGAGAGTTGATGTCGACAATATTTGAGTTGTTATCAGATTGCCGTCGTTTTGATTTTGATCTGTTGCTCTCTCTTTGTTTTGAATGGTAAGTGTTATGTTCTCCATGGTATCTGGTTTGTCGTTTGGCGTGTGATTTCTTAGCCATACTGAATAGTCTCCTGATTGGTTAACAATGCTGAACTCTGGGCTTCAGTTTCTGAGATTAAATTCTGCATTAATAAGCCAGAATATGAACAGAAAAGAGCGTCAGATTAAAGAATCAGATAAGAAGATTAGATTAGGAAATTAGTGCGTCTTTACCCTCCTCGCCAGCGTGAAATGCGCGAAATGAGAAGCAAAGTTGAGAAATTGACCACTCAAAAAGTGTTTCTCATGAGGCTGCAATAAACGTTTGCGTTTGCTTGCATAAAACTGGCATTCAGTGTGCCACACTGGATTCATTCACACAATTGTCTTGCTTGAATTTTGTGATAATTAATGAGTTTTAGCTATTTTTTTTCCCGCAGCAATTCAGGCAAAAATGTATTTCCTGTTAGTGCATTCTGCTATGCTGATTTGTTGTAGTTTTTCTTGATTGATAATGTAAAAGGGAGGCAAGAAAGTGAAAAAATTTATTAGTTTGGCGGCGTTTGTGTGCAGCACTTCCTGTATGGCACAGCAGGATTTAAGCCAGGTAGAAATTATTCCTCATCAGCTTTCGGATAATATTTATTATCTCGAGGGCTCTGGTGGAAACATAGGTGTTTCAATAGGGGACGACGGTGTTTTTATGGTGGACGATCAATTTGCACCATTGTCTGAAAAGATTCTTGATGCAATTGAGGGCTTGTCCGATCAACCTTTACGATTTGTCATTAATACCCACCAGCATGGTGACCATGTTGGAGGCAACCAGAATATGGGCAGGGAAGGTGCGGTAATTGTTGCTCATGAAAATGTGCGCACAGCTCTTAGAGCCGGGTTTAATGATGGTGACCTGAATCAGGCGCTTTCAGCTGATCAGCGTATAGGTCTGCCAATAATGACCTTCACAGATTCTGTGGATTTTCATTTAAACGGTGAAGATATTCATATTTTTTACAACGGTTCAGGCCATACCAATGGCGACTCCTTTGTCTACTTCAAAAACAACAATATTATTCATACCGGGGATGTTTTCAGAACAGTTGCCTACCCCAGGGTTGATGTAGGAGCGGGCGGGACTTTCCATGGCATTGTGGCTTCTTATGAGAAACTTTTGGAAATCTCCAATGCCAATACCCGGTTTTTGCCGGGCCATGGTGTGGTCAGTTCCCAGGCCGATGTTCAATCACAGTTGCTGATGTTCATGACAATTCGTACCCGCGTGCTTAATGCTATCAATGATGGCATGAGTCTGGAGCAAGTTCTGGTAGCAGGTCTGACCGCAGAATATGATGCACGCTGGGGCGATCCGGCAGGTATGCTGACAGCTGTCTATACTGAATTAGTTAGTGAGTAATCGTTATCAATAATAGAAAACAGTCAGGTAAATCATTGCTATGAAATTCAGACCCTGTATAGACCTGCACAACGGTAAAGTCGTGCAGATTGTTGGGGGCTCCTTGCAGGATGACAATAATGAGGCGTTGGAAACGAATTTTGTCTCCAGCAAATCCCCTGCAGAATATGCAAGACTTTACGCCGGTGACGGACTAACCGGCGGTCATGTCATCTCTCTGGGCGCAGGTAATAAAAATGCTGCGCTTGAGGCCCTGACTGCATTTCCTGATGGCATGCATTACGGTGGTGGGGTCAATCCTGATAACGCTGGCGAATTTCTGGATGCCGGCGCCAGTCATGTCATTGTCACCTCGTGGATCTTTGATCAAAACAAACTGGATCTGCAGAAACTGTCTGAATTAAGTCGCCGTGTTGGCAAACAAAGACTTGTTCTGGATTTAAGTTGCAGATTGAGAGGCAATGATTTTTTTGTTGTAAGTAATCGCTGGCAAACTTTCACCGATGAGAAAGTAGACGCCTCCCTGTTATCAAAACTTTCCGAGTATTGCGTTGAATATCTGGTTCATGGGGTTGATGTGGAAGGCAAGAGCCAGGGCATACAGGAAGATTTAATCAGAATTCTTGGCAAGCATTCACCACTGCCTGTCACCTATGCCGGAGGCGTGTCAAAGCTCTCGGATCTTGACCTGGTAAACGACATTGGCGACAACAAGGTAGACCTTACCATTGGCAGCGCCCTGGATATATTTGGCGGGGATATTGCTTATGCGGATGTCATCGACTGGGGTTTGAAGAATAGTCTTGATTAGTCGCAAGTTACAAGTCGCAAGGTACAAGGTACAAGATAAAAGTGGAAAGTATGTAGGAGGGTTTTCAGCCCCGGATGAATTCATAGATAAAGGATAAAGGATAAAGGATAAAGGATAAAGGATAAAAGTGAGGTGGAAACGTGGACTGTAGGTCGGATAAGGCCGCAGGCCGCCATCCGACATGGCGTCTGCAATACGCCCACTTGAGACTGCCCCCCCCCTCAGCTGGTCCCACCCGTAGCTGCCACACTATGTTCCAGAAAAGGGTCGCAATAAATATTGCTGGAATTAGCTCCCTTTAGAAATATCTTTTTTCGCATGCCATGGACGAAATCAGGTGCACCGCAAAGAAAGACGCGCGTTCTGCTTAGTGCGCCAGTATCCATATTGTTATTGATTACGTCTTCGACACTGCCGATTTGTAAATTCTCTATTTTGGTTTTTCCCTTGTCCTCTTTCACACAGGGGAAATAATGCAGATTTGGATAGTTTTCTTTGAGTTTTTCTATTTGCTTTGAATAATAAAGGTGATCTGAGGTTCTGCCGCCGTGAAAGAGGCTGATCTCGCCCTGATGTGCTTTGCCAAGGGCGTCAACAAGAATGGCATATAAGGGGGCAAGTCCTGTTCCGGTGCCAGCCATAATAATTGGAAATTCTTCAGCACCAGAATTGCGGTAGTAGCAATCACCTGCGGGGCCACGCATATGGAGAATATCTCCGACCAGCGCTTTGTTGAACAGCCAATCAGTAAAAGTACCATGAGCCGTTTCACTGATATGAAATTCAAGGCACTGGTCTTGCTCATAATTATTAGCGACTGAATAGCTGCGCGCGATGCCCTGCGGATTAATAAGAGTCACATACTGACCGGGGTAATAATGAAACATGGCATCCTTGCTCAGAACATTTAGAACAAGACGCATCACACTGGAATTTAATTTATCCAGACTACGAATACTGGTGCTGACAGAAAACTCTTCCACTGTGGGTAATGCCACTTCCACATCGGTATCCGGTACCCACTGGCAACCAAGGGTATAGCCCTTTTGCTGCAATGATTCCTTGATCCACTTTTTTGATTCCGGTGTCGCCTCGCAATTCACCGCCTTTACCAGGCAGGCCTGGCACATGCCTGCTCTGCAGGCATAAGGAATGTACTGTTTGTTGCGCAACAGGCAATCCAGAACAGATTCATACTTGTTCAATGTGAAGGTCGAAGACTTAAACGTTAATTTTGGCATCTGACTACTGTAATACGATGAATGAGACGAAAGGCAATGGTCAGGAAGTATAAAGAGTAGACCAGTTTAAATCCATTGCAGGCCTGAAACTGATTGATTATGGGGGTTCAGACCCCATTCATGCTCTGAGCATTACAATCGGAAGATAAGGTGATTTCGGCCACGTTTTTAGGGTTCATGTCAGACAATCTGGCAATTTATTATCAAATATCAACCAACTATATAAGGAATGGGTTATAAGCGATAATACAATGGTAAGTGTGTATAGAGCATAAATACAGGCAGTACCGAATATGACAGCAGTAACTCTTTACCTTGCTTCGGCATCTCCACGGCGCATGGAAATACTCGACCAACTGGGGATTGCCTATGTACTACATCCCCAGGATATCGATGAAAGTCGGATGCTCAATGAAGATGCGGAAGATTATGTATGTCGCCTGGCAAAAACCAAGGCAGAAACTTCCCTGTCTCGGGTAGATGAGCAAAGTAACTCGGCTTGTCTCGGTTCAGATACCACAGTTGTCTGTGACGGAGAAATATTTGAAAAACCAGAAGATGAATCTGATGCACACCGTATTTTGCAGACGCTATCTGGAAGGACTCATCTTGTGCTGACTGCTGTTGCTTTGGCAAGGGCGGGCAGTACCGAGGTGCTTTTATCAAAATCGGAAGTGACTTTTAAAGCCCTGACAGAAGCAGAAATCACTAATTACTGGCAAACAGGCGAGCCTGTAGATAAAGCCGGGGCCTATGGCATTCAGGGACTCGGTGCAATTTTCGTCAAGGAAATTAAAGGCAGTTATAGTGGCATCATGGGTCTGCCTGTATTTGAAACCATTAATCTGCTGGCAAAAATAGACTTCACTGCTGAAAAAATTCTGGAACAAAATACGTGACTGCGGAAATTCTCATTGATACAACACCCATGGAAACCAGAGTAGCGCTGGTTGAACAGGGCTTGCTGCAGGAATTTTATATTGAGCGTCACAACCGCAAGGGCCCCGTCGGTAATATTTACATGGGAAAAGTTGTCAGAGTAATGCCCGGCTTGCAGGCTGCATTTGTGGATATTGGTCTGGAAAGAGCAGGCTTCATCCATGCGCAGGATATTTCCTCTCTGGACGCTTCCGGAAATGAAATCTCTGATTCACCGGAAGTTCAAATAGCCCAATTATTACGTGAAGGGCAGATGCTGGTAGTGCAAGTGGACAAGGAACCTATTGCCAGTAAAGGGGCCAGGTTGACGACCCATCTTTCTATCGCATCGCGCTACCTGGTTCATATGCCCAGAAACAAACATCTGGGAATTTCACAGAGAATTGAAAATGAAGAAGAGCGTGAACGGCTTCTGGGTTTGCTGAGCCAATGCGTAGAGAAATCTGCAATGAGTGAACATGACGGGTTCATTTTGCGCACTGCCGCGGAAGGCGCTAATGAGGAAGGTCTGCTTTCAGATATAGCCTTTCTGAAAAAACTTTGGAGTTCTGTTGAAAAAGAAATGCAAGGGTGTAATGAAATCAAACCCTTGTACCAGGACCTGGTCTTGTATATGCGAGCGATGCGTGATTTGTTTCATCCGGAAATACAGCGTATCCGCGTGGACAATAAAGAGACTTTCAAGGAGGTGTCTGAATTCTGTGCCCAATTTATGCCTGAAATAGAAAGCCGAATCGAATTATATAAAGACGAACGCCCACTTTTTGAAGTTTGCGGTGTTGAAGATGAAGTACAGAAAGCGTTAAGCCGTACAGTAAGACTGAAATCCGGCGGAAATCTGGTGATAGATCAAAACGAGGCAATGACCACTATCGACGTCAACACTGGTGCTTTCCTCGGCTCAAAAAATCAGGATGAAACGATTTTCAAAACCAATCTTGAAGCAGCCAAAGCAAGTGCCCGGCAATTAAAAGTCAGAAATCTTGGTGGTATTATTATTCTCGATTTCATTGATATGACTAACGAAGAGCACAGGCGTCAGGTTTTACGGACATTGTTAAAAGCACTGGAAAAAGACCCGGTGCGCACCATGGTGACGGAATTATCGGAACTGGGTCTGGTAGAAATGACCCGCAAAAGAAATCGGGAAAGTCTGGAGCAGATGCTCTGTCATGAATGTCCAACCTGTAATGGGCGCGGAACCATAAAGACACCGGAAACAGTTTGTTATGAAGTGTTTCGGGAAATCCTCAGGGTTGCCAAAGCCTATGAAAATGACTCCATTCTGGTCATGGCTTCACAGGAAGTGGTTGATCGTTTGCTGGATGAAGATTCCGCAATGGTTGCTGACATGGAAGAGCTTGTTGGCAAGAACATCCGTTTCCAGGTGGAGTTGATGTATAACACTGAGCAATTTGATGTAGTGCTTTACTAGAGTTACATCACTGAAGATCACACTCGAAGAAAATTAATGACTGAACAGCAAGAAACACAAGAACCAGTGCCCGGCCAAAAATCGGACCCTGTTCTATGGCAAAAAATGCTGAGAGGGATGTTCAGGGTTTGCCTGTTGTTGCTGATAATCGCAGCGCTTGCACAAACAAGCGGCCGCCTGATAATGCCGATGATTTCTTATCAGAAATTATCAATTGAGGAGCAACTGGGGGCTTTGCTTGGCACCCCTGTTAGCGTCTCTGAAATAAACGGCAGCTGGTTTAGATATGGTCCGGTCCTTGAGGTTAATGAGCTGCAAATCACTACTCCGGATAATAGCGCTGTTGCAGCTCATGTCATTTCCGCACTTTCCATCAAACCGGCAATATTCCGCAGCTTGCTATCGCGGAACCTGGTGATTGAAGAAATTATCATCTCCGAGCCTTCGTTTGTTTTTCGACAAAATGACAATGGCAGCTGGGCCCTGGATGGCCTGGAAGCTGGCTCAGTTGATTACACGGATGCCATTATCGATTTCCTTCTCAATACCGGCCGTATGCAAATTGTTGAAGCGGAGCTGATCCTGCATTGGCTCGATGGCCGCAATCTGGTGCTTGATAATGTCTATATCGATTTGAGTAATAAGGAGACACAGCACCTAAGCCAAATTCAGGCAAGAATTGCCGGACAGCAGAGCCCCTTTCAGTTACAAATAGAATTGACCGGAGACCCCCGTCAGCAATTTAACGGCTCTGCCTATCTCAGCACCAGTGGTTTGGACATCAGCGAATTTATTAACTCACCACAGGTGGATCTTGAGGCCGCACAATTTTCCGGAGATTTATGGCTGACCCTGGATAAGGGGGAGCAGGAATTGAACTACAGTTTGCAGTCACATCTGGAGTCATTAAGCCTTGAGGGAACAGGACCAGAGGGCAGTCAGGTCAATATATTGTCGTTGCATATATCCAACATGGATATGGCCCTGAACCATGAATCAGCCAGGCGCTGGCAGGCATGGCTGGGAGGTGCCGAACTGGACTGGCTAAATCGGCCATGGAGTAGCGGTGATATTTATTTTGATTATGCAGACCAGGGAGAAAACAAGCCTCTGGAAATTATTGCGAGTAGCATAGATCTTGCGATGGTCAACGATGTTGTTGATGACTTGCTGCATCTTCCTGAAGGAGCTGCCCTGGCCCTGGCAGATCTGTCTCCCGGGGGAGAATTACTTAATGTTAAGGTCAGTACCGATCTGGGTGGAGAGTTTGCCGGTGGCTTTTTACTGAAGGCCAATCTGCAGGATGTTGCCGTTGGTGCCTGGCAGGGGGCACCGTCGGGTAAAGGTATTCAGGGTTATGTTCAGGCTGATAATAAGCATGGTTTTGTTGAACTGGATTCCTCAGCATTTGAAATACATTTACCGCGTTTATTTGAAGACTCCTGGTCATACGATTCAGCCAACAGCAGAATACATTGGCAGCTTCAGGAAGATGGCATCAGAGTAAATAGCAGTGTGATTGATGTCCGCAATGATTTTGTTCATGGTCATGTTCAGTTTGATCTGCTCAATAGTCTGGATTCTTCCGGTGAGCCACAGTCAGAATTAACCTTGTTAATTGGTCTCCTGGAAATGGATGCCAGTTATAAATCCATGTATCTCCCTACCTTGCCGAATGTAAAAGGCACAATGGACTGGTTGGATGAGGCACTACTGGGAGGAGATATTTCCAATAGTGGTTTAGTTTCCAGAACGGTGATCTCGCGCATTCCCAAGGACAACTCAGGAACTGTCCTGTCTTTTTATTCGGTGGACAATGGAGCGCTGAAATTTCAGCCGCAATGGCCGGCACTAACTGATATTTCTGCCTTCGTGGTGGTTAATAATAATGAAGTCGATGTAGAAGCAGAGCAGGCCGTGATTCAGGAGATGGCGCTGGCAAAAACCCGTGCCGAAGTGCGACCTGATCCGGAGGGTGGGTCATGGGTATCTCTGCAAGGCAGTGCTGATACCTCGACAGCCCTGGGGCTTAATTTTCTGAAAACCACACCGGTTCGCGACAATATTGGTTCCTTTACTGATGACTGGGAGGGGCAGGGTAGCCTCCATGTAGATATTAATCTGGGTATTCCAATCAATAATCCGGCCCGTGAAACTGAGGTGCTGGTTAATGTCTTGAGTAATCTAAGTACACTCTCAATTCCCGATTATTCACTTTCTATTGATGAGTTGCGGGGCAGGGTAGTCTATAACAGTGAAAATGGACTTTCAGCCAGCGCGCTCAGCGGACAACTCTTTGACTTTCCCATTGCGGCCACCATAGAGCCAATTATTACGCCAATGGATGATGGCAGCAGTGAGATCTCTGGGACACGAATTGTAGGCAGTGGAAGAGCATCAAAAGCAGCTTTACAGGCATGGCAAGGGCAGCCTGATTTTGTAAAAAATGTCTTGAATTTTGCCAGTGGAGAAATAGATTACCTGGCAGAAATCACCATCCCGAATGCCAGCCAGGTCATAAGCGGCAGTGACAATAACCGTATTCGCCTGGCCTCAGAGTTACTTGGACTCTCACTGGACCTGCCGCATCCTTTCAACAAGACCGTTGAAAATATCCGCCCACTTGAAGTGCTCATTGAATTCACTGAAAACCACGAGTGGGTGTCGGTGAAATTTGATAACCGGGTTGGCGCGAATATTCGCATCACAGAAAATGATTTCACTGGCGGCAAAGTAGTGTTTGGACCTGAGGCGCGGCAAATGCGTTTTGGGGAAGTTCCACTTGTTGAAAGCGGGCTGGTGTTCAACGGTTTTCTTGACAGATTTGACTATGACGATTGGGAAAGTTCGGCGTTACGTTTTTCTGAAATGTCTTTGACTCCTGGCAGTGAACAAGACACTTTGGCAGATTACATC
Source organism: uncultured Pseudomonadales bacterium (assembly GCA_963925675.1). Classification (GTDB taxonomy): domain Bacteria; phylum Pseudomonadota; class Gammaproteobacteria; order Pseudomonadales; family Pseudohongiellaceae; genus Eutrophocola. The sequence continues at coordinate 36,886 of CAWUSW010000055.1, read as the reverse complement.
AGCCTGGTAGATATTGATACGGGTCTACTTCTCGTGGTCGGACAAGAGCTGGAGAATGTCCATACTCAAGTAAGCCGGTCAGGTAGCAATGAAGAGGACAGCGAGTCGGGAATTGGACTCGGTGATAATAGCTGGGTGGTACATCTGGAAAATGATCTGCTCAGTGGGGCCTTTATGTTCCCGGATGATGAGCTATCCCCCTGGGATATTAATCTGGATTATCTGCGTTTCCCTGTCGATGATGAGGACGTGGAGGTAGAGCTTGAAGATGAGGTCGACATCCTTGCAGATATAAATCCTGCGACCTTGCCTGATCTGGATTTTCGCACCAGCGAGTTTTCTCTCGGGGACAAGCATTTTGGCGCCTGGGAATTTGTCTTACGGTCGCTTGGTGACTCGGCATCGATTTCTGAATTAAAAATGACAACTCCAGATGCGCAAATCAGGGATTTCTCTGGAGATACCGGAGCCAATCTGGACTGGCGCTATGATAATGGCATCCATACCAGTAGCTTTAACGGGCTATTCAGTGCCGGCGATATGGCACAAGTTCTTCCTGGCTGGGGTTATGACGCCAACGTAGAAAGCGAAAGTGCGGCCTTTGTCAGTAATCTGCAATGGTCAGGCTCACCAGCGGCCTTTGCTTTGGAAAAAGTAGTCGGTGATGTTCAGGTGGACATTCGTAATGGCCGTTTTGTGGATATAGATTCAGGTGGAAGCCGGCTGTTTGGTGCCTTTAGTTTTGATTCTCTGGTACGCCGTCTGCAACTGGATTTCTCTGATCTTTATGAAAAAGGTTTGGCCTATGATGCTATCGGGGGCAGCTTATATTTTGACCGGGGCATTGTGGTGACTGATGGGCCCTTTGAAATTTCAGGGCCGTCCAGCAAAATCAATATAGAGGGTCGGCTCAATCTGCTTAATGAGACTATTGATGCCGACATGCTGGTCAATGTGCCGTTCAGCCAAAACCTCTCGGTTCTGGCAGGCATTCTGGGGGCCTGGCCCATTGCTCTGAGCACATTTCTGGCAAGCCGTATTTTCGAAGACCAGATGGATGAATTCACCACAGTGCTTTACCGGCTTGAAGGCCCATGGGAAAATCCAGCGTCAGGCTTTGAGCCTGCAGCAGAATTACTCGAAACTTCTACTGTTATGCAGGATACTGAACCACAAAATACTGATCCACAAGAGTAATCCCTATTCGCCGTTTTGAATGGAATTAATAGATTCAATGAATAAAAGTCTTGTTACAAATCTCGTTGCTTTGCTGATTGTCATTGCGGGTTTCTTTCTCGATGGTGAATTGAAAACCCTGGTGCTCAATACCGGTTTGTTTGCACTTTCCGGTGGTATTACCAACTGGCTGGCAATTCATATGTTATTTGAAAGAGTGCCGGGATTTTATGGTTCCGGAGTTATCCCGGCCAGATTTGAAGAGTTTAAATCAGGCATTAAATTGTTAATCATGGATCAGTTCTTCACTAAACAGAATCTGGACAGCTTCTTCAGTAAAATTTCAGCATCAGGGCCTGATGGCGAGCAGGAATCTGCACTGGGAAAAATAATTGAATCAGTAGACCTGGACTCCGCTTTTGACTCACTGGTAGAAGTAATAATGAATTCATCTTTTGCCAGTATGTTGTCAATGTTTGGTGGTGCCGAGGCATTGTCACCCTTGAAAGAGCCCTTTATTGAAAAGATGCGTGACTTTTTGGCTCAGGTGGGGGAAGACCGCGAAATACTGGATCAGATCAGACATGACTCGACAAAAAATCTGATGGACAAAGTTGAGGAGATTGTTGATCAACGTCTTGATGAGTTAACCCCTCATTTGGTTAAAGAGATTATTCAGCAAATGATCAGACAACACCTTGGTTGGTTGGTGGTCTGGGGTGGTGTGATCGGTGGCATCATTGGTCTGCTTGCAACACTCATCTTAAACTGAAGCTCACTCTAGTTTAAAACTGATTCTGAACTGAGGTTCAAGTCATCTGTTTATCGTGGTACAAAAAACTGCAAGGTATCGGCAGTGGAATCCTCTTCTTCCTCATCGTCTTCAGCAGCCACATTCACATTGCGGGCATTGATGACGGGTTCCGTGGTGGGAATGCCGGGCTCCTGTGATAGCGGCCTGTTGCGCGCCACTGGAAGCCACAAGCGCGATGAGTATTGCTGATTGTGGTATAGCAGTTCTGTTTCTTGTGTAGTGTTCAGGGATCCATCATTTACAGGTTTTATTTCAATAACTATTCGGTTGCCAGCACTAAAGCGATAAGCGCTTTCACGCAGTGCTATGTCCAATCGGTAAATTTGTCCTGGTTGCAATAACTGTTTTTCAGTCAGTGAATAAACCGGGGCATATTCACTCCCAAGCAAGTCATCCCGTGCTCTGGCAGAGGCTTTCAGTATCCCTCTGGTGATATTTACCTGAGGGCCGGGTTCAGGGATTTCTTCCTGTAGATTTTCAACGGGAGCAGGAGCCAGGAAGCTGGGTAAGCTGAACACAGGTTCCGGTGAAATTTCTGCCGGGATTTCCGCAGAGATCTCCTCGCGCAAGGTAACTTCAAATGCCATGTCGTTTGTCGTACTTGAGGCATATAATTCCAGCATGACAGAGCCGGCTATTTCCAGGTTTTCGGTAAGGGGAGAGGAAACAAAACGGATAATAGTGTCATTATTTTCTGAATTTTCATCCCTGACGAAAGCGCTGACAGGAACACCGCCAGTTCGTTGCTGGCTGTCCAGTGAGTTGGACGGAGATGTCGCCCCTGAGCTGCTGTCGGACGATGCATTGTTAAGGTACCAGGCTTCATGGGCAACATTGCCTGGCGGCCAGCTGCTTTCTGGTTTGACGCTATTTTGTCCATTAACGAAGTAACGAATTCGTGGTAGTTCGACAAATGCCAGACTGGAGCTGCGTTCGCTAAAACACCACTCATAATAAGGCAGCAGTTCTCTGGCAAGAAAGGTGGTGTCCTGATGCTGAAGGAGTGTGTCATCTGCTTTGCTGATCAGGATTTTGTTGACTACATTGAGTTTGTCCAGAGCTTTGAAAGTCCCTTTCAAATCGGCTACAGCGTCGTCCATACTCCAGTTATTTATGGCAAATACCGGGACATTAATTTGTGCTGCGTTTTCCAGGCTACTGCGTATGCGCCAGTAGTCGTCATCTTGCTGATGATTTAGCTGCTCAAAGCGCAGATCATAATTAACCAGCCTGGGGGCTTCGGGAGAATAGGCATTGGCTAGTCTCACATTCTTGTCATACCAGGAGTTAATAAAAGTATTGTTGGACAGACCGCCGGGATAAATCCAGTCACGGAAGGGATCCAGACTGCCATTTATTGGTGCGATGCATTCCAGATGGGGTGGATTCTGAATAGCCATTTGCCATTGGCTGGTGGCGTAGTAGCCTGCTCCGGTGCCTGCCACTTGTCCGTCAGACCAGGCTTGCTCGGCGATCCATTCTACAATCTCATAATGATCCTGCTGCTCTGCTCTGGAAAAAAAGGAAAAATCACCGCCGGATGATCCGGTACCGCGAACATTGGCGACGACAACGCTATAGCCCTGGCTGACAAACCAGGCAATATTTCCTGCTTCAGTGCCAAGGTCATAAAGCATTTCTGCGGAATGGGGGTATGGGCCTGCTGCATAGAGCGTTGGATGCGGATTCTCGTCATTTGGTCGATAAATGTCCATGGCAATGAGCGTGTCATCACGCATGGTGGTAGTCATATTCTGGTGGGTGAGGATGACCCCGTATGGCGTAGTGATCTCTTCAAACTGAACAGGCTCGGGTGGTGAGATGTCTTCCTGAGCGGGCAGTTTGCTGGAATACAGTGAGCCGGCCGTTAATAGCAGAGTGAAAAAAAGTTGAGTTGATCGGGCAAGTAAATGTGAAGCAGGTTCAATTGTCAGGCAAGCAACACGCTTCAATGCCTGAAATCGGGCATAATTCCTGGAAAGTCCAGTTGTAAAAACGAAAAACAATTTCAAATATTTCCTGAAAAAACGCGGATCGGTACAAAGTGATCGCGAATACGGGCTCGGCATCATCAATTGGCAAAGAATTATACCCTTAAATATCAAGTGAGGCTCTGAATATCTAAGCGTTTTCTGGGACTAAATTACAAAATAAGAAGTGTTGATCTAGACTTTACATTCTATATTCGCAGAAATATTTCCCTAAACCTTCATATTAGACGATAAAATATCGTATTTATTGAATCAATTCTGGTTCGACTAATTACTTTGTACTAGAATGCGCCCCTTAGCGAATTAGCCAATTACTGGTTTTATGAAAACCAGTGTCCACATCAGCAAAATTTCTGATATTTTGAGGTAAGAAAACCATTATGGCCAGACCAGTAGAATTTGAAAAAGATAGTGTCCTTACGAAAGCAATGGAACAGTTCTGGAAGGAAGGGTACGAAGCAAGCTCTGTGCAAAAATTACTTGACGCTACTGATATCAATCGCGGCACGCTGTATAACTCTTTTGGCAATAAAGAAACTTTCTTTATCTCCTGCCTAGAGAAATACAACGAATTGGTAAAAGCGGATATCGACGCAACGCTTGGGAACAGCAAGCTTAATCCATTGAAAGCTATCGAAGCTTATTTTGATACTGCGATTATTTCAGCCCCTAACAAACAGCGTATTCTGGGTTGCCTGCTGGTCAATTCTGTTTGCGAAAGTATTAACTGGGATAAAGATATCCAAAAGATTGTAAAAAGCGCATTGAATGTTGTTCGTAAGTCCCTGCTAGCCAGGACCAAGGAACTCGAAAAAGGCCGACTTCTGGCCCGTGGTGTAAAAGCTGATATGGCTGCCGATATCCTGATGAATCTTTACTCCGGGCTCAGAGTGAGTGCCCGTAATGGGAAAGGCCCCCGTCAACTGACAGATCTGCTTGGATTTACCTTAAACTCAATCAAAAAATAACGTTGATAAACAGTAAGTTATGAGTTTTTAAAGAGGGCGAAAGCCCTCTTTCTTTATCTATGCTTTGAGTCTGAATATCTGCGGCTGAGACGGTGTTGTGCTAGGCACCGAAGGTGATATACTCGCCTATCCTGAAAGGGGCGTAAAAGTGGAAAATAAGCGCTGTATAAAAGCACTTTTTTCCCCTCAGCTTTATACAGTTCCATCAAAGCTGAAAATCGGTTGAAAGTTTAAGTCTGCCTTAACTCTTAAAGACCATTCATAGCAGACGTATAGATAGACTCTTAAAAAGACATATTAAAAATAGCAGACAAGTCATAACAGACAAGTCAAAAGACAAGATTTTGTGGGGTAATTAATGAAAACAGTCGGTGGTGCAGCTAACAAGAGAAATAAAGACGAAACCAATATTGACCTCACACCAATGCTGGATGTGGTATTCATTCTGTTGATTTTCTTTGTGGTAACAGCCTCTTTCCTGAAAGAGAATGCGATGGAGATTGAAGGCCAGGATCCCAATAACAATCCTCCGCCTCCTTCTAATGACCAACCTCAGAATGTATTGATTCAGATAGATGCACGCAACCAGATTTTCTTCAACCAGGAACGTATTGATATTTCCGCGATTCGTGCCAGGGTTGCCTCGGCTCGTGCAGAAAATCCTTCGGCATCGGTAATTATTCGTCCTGACAAGCAGTCCAGCGCTAATTCATTGGTAGAAGCAATGAATTCAGCAAGAGAAGCCGGAGTGCAGACGATTTCCGTGATGGAATAAAGCGTTTTTGAATAGCGTTTATTGTATTTCACAGCCCGGGTAAATCCCGGGCTGTTTGGTTTAGGGGATGCTGAATTCCTGCCGGTATAATTGGACGATCCGAAGTATTAGAACTTTTACTATTCACTAAAAGGTAAGGGGAACAGCAATGGCACTGGTAATTTTGATCATTATGTTTGCATTGATGGAATATATAGCTTTTTCATTTAAAGTTGGCATGGCTAGAGAGAAGTATGGGGTTAAGGCTCCAGCTGTATCAGGGCATCCTGAATTCGATAAATGTTTCCGGGTTCAGCAAAACACCCTGGAGCAGTTGGTTATCTTTATACCGGCTATATTGGCTTTTTCCTGGTCGGCTGAAAATATTGGCTGGCCTGGTTATTACATCGCCTCAGGACTTGGCGTGGTCTGGCTGATTGGTCGTTTTATTTACGGCATCAGCTATGTCAATGACCCGGCTAAACGTAGCACCGGATTCCTGATGAGTTTCTTTCCTTCAGTACTGATGATAATTGGCACTCTGGTCTCTATTCTCATGTCACTGATCTGATTGATTCAGGTTTAAAATTTTATGGAAAGCCTCTGGCAGGATAAAGACGCTGCAGCCACTCTGGGCGAAGATTTACCCATGCGGGTTTACACTTCCCGTTTGCTTGGGCAGGATGCAGATCTTGTTCTTCACGGTGGTGGCAATACCTCGGTAAAAAGTATATCTCTGGACATTTTTGGCAGAGAGCTCGATACCTTGTACGTCAAGGGCTCAGGCTGGGACCTTCGTACCATTGAAGCCGCCGGCTTTTCGCCTTGTGATCTAGCCTATCTGCAAGAGCTGGCGACTCTTGAGAAGATGACTGATAGCGATATGATGCAGCAGTTGCGTCTGTCACTGCTGGACCCTGAAGCACCAACACCATCAGTTGAAGCTATCCTGCATGCCAACATCCCCTTCAAATATGTCGATCATACCCATACAGATGCTGTAGTTGCTGTCAGTAATACCCCTGAAGGTGAAAGTATTCTCAAAGGCATCTTTGGTAATGAGGTGTTGATCCTGCCTTATATCATGCCCGGCTTTGTGCTGGCCCGGCAGGTATATGAACATACAAAAGATCTCGACTGGACAACAATCCAGGGCATTTTCCTCATGCATCATGGTTTGTTCACCTTCAATGATAATGCGCAAAGTAGTTATGAAAATATGATCGCTCTGGTATCGAGGGTCGAAGATTATCTTGCTGAAAAGGGAGTGCTGGATAATAAGGCAAAGGCGGTCTTTCAGCCTGCCGATCAGGATCTACTGACCCTTGCCAGTACCCGCAAACAAGTATCAGCTCTTGCGGGGCGCGCAATGCTTGCCTCTCTGGACTGCAGTGATTGCTCAACGGGTTATGCATCACTGGATAATGTTGAGAGTATCGCAAGCAGGGGGCCGATCACGCCGGATCATACTATCCATACAAAATGTATTCCGGCACTGCTGGGCGATGATCCTGAAGGAAATATAAACGGCTATGCTGCCCATTATCAGTCTTATTTTGAACGTCATGCCAATGAGGATCTCACTTGTCTGGACCCGGCACCACGTCTGGCTGTATGGAAAGGCAAGGGCGTAATAAGTTATGGGCAGAATGTTAAGCGTCTTCAGGTTATTTCTGATATCAGTGCGCACACCATCAAGGCTGTTCAGTGGGGCGAAGCACTTGGCGGCTGGCAGGCTTTGCCGGAACAGGATCTGTTTGACGTAGAATACTGGGAACTGGAACAGGCTAAGTTGAAAAAGGGTGGTAGCTCACCTGATCTGGAAGGCAAGGTTGCGCTGGTTAGTGGTGCTGCCTCCGGGATTGGGAAATCCTGTGTAGCAGAACTGGTCAACGCGGGGGCCTGTGTAATAGCGCTGGATATCAATCCGGAAATTGGCCGTTTGTTTTCCTCTGCACAGGTGCTGGGTGTAGTTTGCGATGTGACTGATGACCATGCTGTCAGTAAAGCCATCCGAGAAGGAATACTCAGTTTTGGCGGACTGGATTTTCTGATCAGTAACGCAGGTTGCTTTACACCGAGTGAATCATTATCGGCAATGTCCGATGATAACTGGCAGATCAGTATAGAGCTGAACCTGAGTTCACACATGAAACTAATGCGGGCAGCTTTACCTTTTCTGAAACTGGGACTGGACCCGGCAATAGTGGTTATTGCATCAAAAAATGTGCCTGCACCTGGTCCTGGAGCGGGCGCCTATTCAGCAGCCAAAGCAGGTTTAACCCAGCTGGCTCGTGTGGCAGCGCTGGAACTTGGTGAAGCAGGAATCCGGGTTAATGTCCTTCACCCCAATGCGGTTTTTGATACCGCTGTATGGGATGAGGAGACACTTAACAAGCGGGCACAACATTACGGATTGAGTGTGGCTGAATATAAGGAAAACAACGTGCTGAAAAAACAGGTGACCAGCAAGGATGTGGCCATCATGGCACGTTTGTTTGTCAGTCTTGATACTGCCTGCACTACTGGTGCCCAGATAGCTGTTGATGGTGGCAATGATCGGGTTATTTAAAAAACAGAGTTACAAGGTACAAGTTACAAGGTACAAGGTACAAGGTAAAAGTGGAAAGTATGTAGGTCGGAAAAGGGCGCAGCCCGTCATCCGACATGGCGGACATCGTCTGCCCGGTAAATCATATTCAGCTTAAGTTAAAAGTATGTAGAAGGGGTTTTAACCCTGAATGAATTCAAAGTGGAAAGTGGAAAGTCGTAGGCCGGAAGAGCGCAGCGATGTTCGGCGTGAAGTTAAAAGTTAAAAGAAGGCTTCGAAGTGATTCCATGCTGGCCGAGCGCTCACCTTTATCCTTTATCTTTTTTCTTTTATCAAAAAATGTCTGTTAAAAGTGATCAAGTATGAAAATTGACGGCGCTGACTATCGCAGCATCTGGTTTGATGATTTTGATTCTTCAGTCAAGATCATTGATCAGACACGCCTGCCGCATTTTTTTGAGATTCTGACACTTTCCACGCTGGACGACACCTGTCATGCCATTCGTACCATGCAGGTTAGAGGGGCTCCCCTGATCGGGGCAGCTGCGGCATTTGGCCTCTATTTGGCGATTAAACAGGGCGATTTTGACCCTGAAAAAGCGGCACAATTATTAATCCAGACCCGGCCGACAGCGGTCAACCTGCAGTGGGCAGTGGATCGTGTGCTGGCAGCCATTGCCAGTGAACAGGACAATGAACAACAAACACATCAGGCACTTTCAACAGCCCTGGCGATTTGTGAGGAAGATGTCAGTAACTGCACCGCAATCGGGCAGCATGGCGTAGAAATAATTCGTGAAATGGCAAAGGGTAGAACAGGCCCGGTAAATATCCTGACTCACTGCAATGCGGGTTGGCTGGCCACTGTAGACAGAGGCACAGCCATGGCACCTGTTTATCAGGCCTGGGAAGAGGGCATTGATGTTCATGTCTGGGTAGATGAAACACGGCCAAGAAATCAGGGCGCCAGTATTACCGCCTGGGAGTTAGGTAAGCAGGATATCCCTCATACGGTAATCAGCGACAACACCGGCGGACATCTGATGCAGTCCGGGCAAGTGGATCTTTGCCTGGTAGGGAGTGATCGCACCACTTTTCGCGGTAATGTCTGTAATAAAATAGGCACTTATCTGAAGGCACTGGCGGCCTTTGATAACAACATTCCTTTTTATGCGGCTGTGCCATTATCCAGCATTGATTGGGAATCCGATTATATTCCCATTGAAGAGCGCGATAGTGGAGAAATTAGCTCAATTCAGGGTCTAAATACACAGGGATTGCTGGATACAGTAAGATTAACCCCTGCAGACAGCCCGGCGCTCAATATTGCTTTTGATATTACTCCGGCCCGATTGGTATCAGGGTTGATCACTGAACAAGGCATAGTGTCTGCGGATGAGAGCGGTTTGCAGCAGTTAAGACGATTACGTGGAATTAAATAAGTATTGGAAAGCAGGGAAACATGCAGCTAAGAATCATAAACAAATTGCCTGAAAAAGGGCTTAAATTTCACGGCCTGGTCTTACTCCTGGCCAGCCTTGTGCTTAGTGTTTCTCAAATCCAGGCAGCAGGGGATATCCCGGTTTACGGCATTGAAATTGTAAATACCTGGCCACATGATCCGGCGGCTTTTACCCAGGGACTCACCTGGTATGAGGGCATGTTGTATGAAGGCACCGGTCGCAATGGCCAGTCCAGTCTGCGTATGGTTGATCTGGAAAGTGGTGAATTGCTGAAGCGCGAAAACCTCAACAATCGCTATTTTGGTGAGGGTATCGCCATCCACAAAGACAAGATTTACCAATTAACCTGGCGCTCGCACATTGGCTTTGTGTATGACCTTGAAAGTTTTAAACAGGAAAAAAGTTTTTTTCTGGCGGGAGAGGGATGGGGCATTACCAATAATGCGGATTCACTCATTGTCAGTGATGGTAGCGCCAACCTTCGATTTCTTGACCCGGATACCTTGCAGGAAAAGAGTCGGCTAGAGGTCACTCTGAGTGGGCGTCCAGTACAAAACATCAATGAACTGGAATTTATAAACGGGGAAATATGGGCCAATCTCTGGTATCAGGATGTGATTTTGAGAATCGATCCTGAAACAGGCAATGTCTCCAGCATTGTCGATCTCAATGGCTTGTATCCACAGCGCAATTCGCGGGATGAAGTGCTCAACGGGATTGCCTGGGATGAAGCGGGACAGCGGCTGTTTGTGACCGGAAAACTTTGGTCTGCCTTGTACGAGATAAAAGTTCTGGAATGAGCTGGCTGCAAAAACAAATTATTCTAAAAAGCAGAAGCAGGGGTTTCCATTTGGTAACCCGTGAATTACTGGATCAATTACCAGAGCTGCAGAAGTTCAATTGTGGGCAGGCACATTTCTTTCTTCAGCATACTTCTGCATCACTTAGTATTAATGAAAATGCGGACGCTTCTGTCCTCGAAGACCTCGAAAAACATATGAATGTGATGGTGCCAGAAAATGCACCTTATTATGTCCATACCTATGAAGGCAGTGATGATATGCCCGCTCATATCAAAAGTGCTTTGGCAGGGTGTGAAGTCACCATTCCAGTTAATAAAGGCAAATTGCTGTTGGGGACATGGCAGGGAATTTGTCTGGGTGAACATCGTAATCATGGCGGTCCACGCTCAATAATTATTACACTGTCCGGCGACACGCCTTAATGGCTGATTTTCAGTGAAGAAATTTCTCTTATTGTTACTGTCTCTTTTTTTCACTGTATTCCTTGTCGCCTGCGAATCAATATATTTTTATGGTCAGGCCATCAATGGTCAGCTATCGATAATCAGTAATCGTGAAAATATCCAGACGCTGGTGAATGATCCTGCTGTCGATGTGGAGCTCAAGCAAAGCCTTGAAAGCATTATCAGTATCAGAAATTTCGCCAAAAACTCACTGGCTTTACCTGTTGAGAAAAATTATTCCACCTATGTCGATCTTCAGCGGCCTTTTGTTGTGTGGAATGTTTTTGCAGCGGCTGAATTTTCTGTAACGCCGAAAGACTGGTGTTATCCCATTGCCGGGTGTGTATCCTATCGCGGTTATTTTTCTGAAGACGCGGCAAGGAAATATGCGGACAGTTTAGTCGATGAGGGCTTTGATGTTTATGTGGGCGGTATTGCGGCCTATTCAACACTCGGCTGGTTTGCCGATCCGGTGCTCAACACCATTATTAACCGCGAAGAACACCGTCTGGCGGCATTGCTATTTCATGAGCTGGCACATCAGCTTGTCTATGTGCCCGGTGATACTCAATTCAATGAAAGCTTTGCCACAACAATTGAGCTGGAAGGCTTGAAGCGCTGGCTGGAAGAGAATAATAATTCAGCCACGGTGTCGACACTGGTAGAACAAGCGGCTCGGGAGCAGCAATACAGACAGGAGTTTGTCAGCCTGGTTCAGTCATCTATCCCTGTTTTGGAAGAGCTCTATTCCAGCGCCTTGCCACTACTGGAGAAGCGCCAGGAAAAGGCACAAGTAATACAAAAGTTGCGTGATGATTACCAGGTCTTGAAACAACAATGGCAAGGTTATTCTGCCTATGATGGCTGGTTTGCCGGTGACATCAACAATGCCAGGTTAAACACCGTGGCGACTTATTTTAACCATGTACCGGCATTTGAAACTTTATTGGCACAAAGTAATTATCTATTGCCCGATTTTTATAACAGGGTGCAGGCATTGGCTAAACTTTCCAGTGAAGAAAGACAGCAAGTACTGACAAGGCTAACTCCGTAAAGAGGCTTGTCCTGTGGTAGAATTTTGACCCTTGATTGCAAAAATAAATAAAAGCGCTGCGCAGGAATTTCAACATGATTATTAAGCCCCGAGTCCGTGGATTTATGTGTATTACAACGCATCCCACTGGTTGTGATGCCAATGTAAAAAGACAGATCGATGTGGTTAAAGCCAATGGACCTATTGAGAACGGGCCAAAGAAGGTTTTGATAATTGGTGCATCCACCGGTTATGGACTGGCTTCACGCATCACTGCCACTTTTGGCAGCGATGCTCAAACCCTTGGCATTTTTTACGAAAAAGAAGGCACAGAAAGCAAACCTGGTTCTGCCGGCTGGTATAACTCGGCAGCTTTTCATAAATATGCTGATGCACAAGGGCTTTATGCAAAGAGTATTAACGGGGATGCTTTTTCAGATGAAATAAAACAAAAAACCATTGCCGCAATCAAGGAAGATCTCGGCCAGGTAGATCTCGTGGTTTATAGCCTCGCGTCCCCGCGCCGGTTGCATCCTGTTACCGGTGAAGTGCATACCTCCACGCTGAAACCTATTGGCCAGGATATCACCATGCGGGGGATCAATACCGACAAGGAAGAAATTCAGGAAATGTCTGTAGGCGCTGCAAATGAAGAAGAGATTGCCAACACTGTTGCCGTGATGGGTGGGGAAGACTGGCAGATGTGGATTGATGCCCTCAAGGAAGCTGGTGTGTTAGCACAGGGTGCAAAAACGACTGCCTATACTTACCTTGGCGCTGAACTTACCTGGGATATTTACTGGAACGGCACCATAGGTGAGGCAAAGAAAGACCTGGATCAAAAAGCACATGCTATCCACGAAAGTTTAAGTGATTTGGATGGGGAAGCCAGAGTATCAGTTCTCAAGGCCGTGGTGACACAGGCCAGCTCTGCAATACCTGTAATGCCCCTCTACCTGTCCCTGTTATTCAAGGTCATGAAAGCCAGGGGCACACATGAAGGTTGTATTGAACAGGTGGATTTGTTATTCCGGGAAAGCCTCTATGGCAATACCCCGCGAATTGATGATGATGGCCGCTGGCGTGCAGATTACAAAGAACTTGAACCTGAAGTACAGCAGGCAGTAGGAGATCTTTGGACCCAGGTGCAGACTGAAAATATCAGGCAATTAACTGATTTTTTCGGTTATAAGACTGAGTTTTTACAGTTGTTTGGTTTTGAAGTGCCCGGAATAGATTACGACGCTGAAGTAGATACCAAAGTCGATATTGCCAATCTTGTTTAATCAAGCTGATCTTTTGTCAGTAAGTGTTAGACTCTGGTGATATATACAACCGCAAATAATTTAACTACAGGAGTCGGACCACATGTCTCTTAATCCACAGTTGCTACAAGAAATAGAACTGCTGATCATGTTTGATGCACGCAATCCCCTGGAAGGCATTAAGGTTCATCATGAGGCCGATCCAGGAAAAATTGATGCAGCAAAACGCCTGCATGAATTGGGAATAATCACCTTGAGTGACGGGGGGTATTTGACGCCTCGGGGACAAGAGGCTATTGAGCATGCTGAAGCCTTAATCAATATTTTACAGGCCAGACCGCATTAGTCAGAGGACCTTTGTGCTCAGGTACTCTGTAGTGTTGTCCAGTTCACTTCACATTCACCGAGCTTTGATGCGATAAAAGCCGAATCACCGGTAATAGTGACAGATAAATCCATAGTGCGTTCCACCAGAGCCGCAAGGGATTTGATTTCTTCCCATTGAAATTTAAACGCTGATATTTTAAGCATATTGAAAGCGCTTTCATTTTGACGCCACCACACATCTGCCTTGGTATTAAAACAATAAACTCTTACCTGTTGTGCAAGGTGGCTGGCTTTTTTAATACGATCTACCGCGGGCTCACCAACATCAATCCATAAAGCAATATTGCCATCCAGAGTCTGTTCCCGGATATCGGGCTCTTCAGGTGAACTAATGCCCGGGGTGAAAATGAGATTTTCCTCTGCATTTATACAGTAGGCCATGATCCGTACCATCATGCGTTCAAGTGTTTCAGAAGGATGTTGCGCTATGGTCAAATTCAGCGTGTCATAATAATTTCGATTAATATCAGAAAGGGCAATGCGTGATTTATAGATTGTTGGTTTGAGCGCCATTTCAGGATTCTGCTGGAGTATCTGAATATTTTCCCCAGATAACTTCAGGTTCTTCATCACCCCGATACTTCTTCTGTAAAGCAGATAAAAAATTTCTTAAAATCTGGTCTTTGCATTCCCGGAACTGCTTGGTTCCCGGTTTGCGGAAAAATGCGCTGAGCTCATGTTTGCTGATTGTTAAATCCGACAAAGCCAGTAGTTCCAGAATATCCTCAGATTTAAGATCAAAGGCAATTCTTAATTTTCTGAATATAATATTATTGTTTAGACGCTTTTCAGCCTCTGCTTGATCGCCTTCTCTTTTACCGCGCTTGTCGATAATAAGGCCATTGAGAAAAGTGGCGAACAGAATGTCTTTGCAGTTTTCATATTCCGGGTCATCTTCTTTTTTTAACATGGCGCATACTTGTTCTCGTGTAATCTGGTAATCAGCAAGAGAAAAGATTTTCATCATTGCTGAATCATCCAGATTCAGTATGTAGCGGATGCGGCGCAGACAGTCATTATTTGTCATTCTCAGATGTTCCCTTGTTCTCGAGTTGTAGCCGAATTCTTTCACCACCCATTTCTATTACATCGCCAGACATGATTTTTTTCCGTTTCTGCAGCTCAACCTTGTCATTAAGCAATACCATGCCATCAGCGATCATGTTTTTAGCTTCACCACCACTGCCGACCAGACCTTCAAATTTCAGAATTTTGTAAAGTTCAACAGGTTCTTTATTAATAATTACTATACGCTCGTGCAGGACAGTCGCTTCGCTGGCAGGTATATCGGAGGCTTCTATAACCGCGTCTTCTATAACAGGTGTCGGTGTTATTTCTTTCTCATGGTGAGGCATTGAAGGTTCTACTTCCTGGATCAAGCGGATACCGTCATCTTCTATACTGATTATGCGTTGTCGATATAAATTGCCAATAGCTTTTTTAAAGGCACCTTTACTCATTCCCAGTGATTTAATAATGAGCTGTGGATCAGATTTGTCATGCAGTGGTACAAAACCATTTTCTGTTTGCAGCAAATTAATAATGGTCTCTGCGTTTTTATCGCGGGCTTGCTGGCCACTATGAAGAGTTAAATCTATTTTTCCATCGGGCCTGGTATGTTTGATATAGCCCTCAATGCTTTGTCCAAAACTCAGACGCTGGAAGACATCATCTTTGTATAACACACCCCAGTGACTATGGTTGATGATTGCCTTATATCCCAGGTCCGTGCTGTTGGCGATAATCAGGTCAACACGCTGGTCTTTTTTATAATCGTGTGGCTTGTAATCATCCAGGACTTTATCAATTTTAGATGTGGCAGTAATGCGACCATCAATTTTATCCAGATATAAATACACCAGATAGGAGTTTCCTTCTTCCAGGGGACGATGCTGTTCAGCAAATGGCACCAACACATCTTTTTCCAGACCCCAGTCAAGAAAGGCACCAACATCTGTGGCAGCAACAACCTGTAAATAAGCAAATTCTCCAACACAGGCTTTAGGCTTGTCTGTAGTGGCTATGGGAGCATCATCAGAATCGAGATAGAGAAAGACATTTACCTCATCGCCTGCTTTATAAGGCCAGGCCGCATTTCTTTTAGGTAGCAACACGGGCCCTAATTCCCTGGCATCCAGCATGTATCCGGTCTCTACGACCTTGCTTACTGCTAATGTGTAATATTGTCCGACTGTGATCATTGTCTGGAAAAATCAGATATTTATTGGGGCGGCAATTGTACAGTATGCAAGGACAAAATATGGCCATTTATTCATTTCCACTTCTCGCAGGAGATTCTTGCTAGCATGGAGAGTATTGAGAGCCTGAATTATATTCCTCAATTTGGCTTTATTAGAGAAGACCTGACTTGTGAAAAAGTGTAATCAGTGCGGGAAATGTTGCACAAAATTCGGGGGTGGAAACCTTGCGGTTACCCCGGAAGAGATTGCGCTGTGGGAAATATTCAGGCCGGATATTTTCAACTATGTCGATGATGGGAAAATCTGGGTAGATCCAGAATCGAAAAAAACCTTGGAACGCTGCCCATGGATGCGGCGCGCCCCTGATCAGGAGAAATATTTTTGTGATATCTATCTGGATCGTCCCGACGACTGTAAATTTTATCCGGTAACTATTAAGCAAATGATCGACGATGAATGTGAAATGCTGGAAGTGAAAGACCTGAGCAATCCAAAGCGGGCACAGGATATTCTGAATCAAATAATGAGTGATAGTCGCCCTCCCTATGAACTGGAGTGAATCTCATAATCACCAGAGTGTATAAATTTGCTAATAAAAAAGCCCGCTAAAGCGGGCTTTTTTATTCAAGCAGATTGCAAAAGCATTCTACAAAATCAGCCAATCATCACCGTTCTGGAGAACTGGGCATAATTTTCCCATCGGGTAGGTTTCTCTGGCATTTGATCCTGAGTTGCCTGCACCTGTCCGGTAACATCGGTCACTCTGGAAACAATAGTGTGTTCGCCGGAGCTGGCGTTTTGCCAATTGAAATTAAACAGCTTCCAGGAGTATTTTTTGGAGGCGGGATCAATTTCTGCCTGTTGCCAGGGGCCATTATCAATTTTCACTTCTACAGAACGCAGTGGTGTGCCGTCATTCAACACAAAACCGGTAATATTGTGGTCATTACCATTTTTAGTCACACGAATAATTGATGATTTCAGCTGAATGCGTGTAACCGAACGTTCTTCCCAGCGTTCTTCTCCACCAATATTTCGTTTGCTCAGTGTCACATAGTCACGGCCCATGAAGCGGCCCATGTAGCGGCTGTCCTGAATATGAATCTGGGACAACCATTTTACGTTGGCGACACCATACCAACCAGGCATTACCAGTCGCAGCGGGGCTCCATGGTAAAGGGGCAGCGCTTCGCCATTCATTTCATAGGCCAGAATAATGTCGGGATTAAGGGCATCATCAATATGTATGCTGCGCCCGAAAGCCATTTCTACTTCCATATCCAGGTCGCTGCGTGTTTTCTCCATGCCTTTATCCGCGCCATAGAAGACGACTTCCACGCCGTCACGTTGCAGGCCTGCCTCTTCCAGTAAATCTACCAGGCGAACACCACCCCAGCGCGCATTGCCTATAAGACCCTGGAAAAATCGCGGGCTATTGCCGCCACATTCAAAGCCGGCATCAATTTCAAATTTCTGATGTCTTTTGAGATCTGCCAGGGTAAATTCCAGCGGGGTATTTACCAGGCCGGTGACATTAAGTCGATATGCCGATTCTGTCACTTCCGGCTGGTTATAATGCTGGATGATGTAAAAATCATCATTGGGGGTGTAAAAGCTGTCTATCTTTGAAGTATCCAGATAATGAATGCCGCCGGGAGCCACAGGGGGCACAGTGTAGCCTTCTGGCATGTCGGTAAAACGCACGACTTCCTCGGAGGCCCCAAGTGCCAGCGCTGACCAGAATGGCATGCTTGCAGTAGCGGCCATTCCACCCATAGCGACACCTGTTTTGAGTGCCTTGCGTCGTGGATTTTCCTTGAATTCCTGTTCCTGGTCTTGATGTGAGTTGTCTTTAGAATATTCTTCTGACATATGTTTCCCCCGGAAATTTGTATTCAGCTCCTGATTATTCACCGCGTCCCTGAATTAGTCAATTTCCTGTTCATTTCCCGTAAATCTTGATCATTCCCCCCTGACTGGCATAGTCTCTGTATCTCTATTTATGGGATGAAGCCAATAGTTGGAATCAGGCGCTGAAATCAGTCGCTGAGACCCAGGGGGCTAAATAAGGAAAACTCTATGAAGATCGCTTTAAAGACATTCTCACTTTTTGTACTGACAATAATTGCGGCAGGATGTGCGCAGGTTTCTGTTTCCCCGAGCGGGAATCCAGACATATTACGGGCTGAGCATTTTGTTCCAGTAGTTTCCACAGTTCCCTCCATGACTGGGTCGGTATCACAAATTTATGTGAGAGAGCGGGTAAGTGAACGTGTTCGAAACCAGAATGATCTGGCAGGCAAAGTGGTGCTTTTTATTCACGGTGCCGGCACTCCAGCTGAAGTGGGTTTTGATGTGCCTGTCCCTGGCTTCAGCTGGATGGAATATCTTGCTGACAAAGGTATGGATGTTTTTTCCATGGATATGACCGGCTATGGCCGATCCACCCGTCCTCTGGTAATGAACGACCGTTGCAATCTTTCCCCCGCACAGCAAGAGGAGTTATTTGGTGACAGTTGTTCCCCCAGTTATCCCTTTGCGACGACGTCCATGGCCTCTGACTGGCATGATATAGATGGTGTGGTTGATTATTTAAGAGAGCTGCGTGTCGTGGAAAAAGTCCATTTGGTTGGCTGGTCCCAGGGTGGACCGCGTTCAGGTGGCTATGCCGCACAAAATCCCGAGAAGGTAGCTAATATGGTACTCCTGGCACCTGCTTATCGACGCAATACGCCAGCTACGCAAGGAGAACTTGATTTTGGCGGGGCTGCTCTTACCAAGCAATCCCATGATGATTTCGTGAATAACTGGAATCGTCAGGTCGGATGTACTGATCAGTACTCACAAGTTGTCAGTGATGCGGTATGGTCAGAGATGCTGGCGTCAGATCCCGTAGGTGCTACCTGGGGCAGCGGAGTGAGAAGAGCCCCGCGTGCGATGACCTTTGGTTGGGATGCAGCGGTCGTTGCAGACACTAGCACACCGTTGTTGATGGTTGCAGGGACTCATGACGCCCAGGTGAATGCGCAATTGGTGAAGGATTTATATGCGGATTATGGCGCAGCTGAAAAAGTATATTTTGAAATGACATGTTCTTCTCACAATGCCATGTGGGAAAAAGATGCCGAAATTCTTTTTGACGCCACTTATCAGTGGTTGACCACAACTACCTTTAATGGACTTGGCAGTGGCATGTTACTGCAGGATTAGACATCAATAATACAGTGAGGAGCTAAAATGAAAATAGAAGGTGGATGTTATTGTGGAAATATACGTTATGCCATTGATGGCGATTTTGTCTTTAAGGGTGAGTGTTGTTGTCGTGAATGCCAGTATATCAGTGGCGGCAATCCCAATGTGGTTGTCGGTGTGCCGGAAGCGCTTTACTCCTATACCAAAGGGGAGCCCAAGCAACACACCCGTGCAGATCTTGATAACCCGGTAACAAGAGAGTTTTGTGCCGACTGTGGTACACATATAGCTACCAGAGCACCAGGTGCACCAGGGATAGCTATCGTAAAAGTAGGCACACTGGATGAGCCTGCACTTTTTGATAAACCTGATCGTATAATCTGGACTTCCGAGATGCAGCCCTTCCATCAGCTCCCGGACGGCGTGCCTACATTTCCCGGCTTCGCGGTCCATGACTAATTAATTCACACCAGATCTTACACTTTAGGAAAACTCGGAACGCACCATGAAACTGAAATTTTACCCAGGTCTTTTTATTTTCTATATCGCAGTAGTTGTGCCCAGCGCATTTGGGGCTGCCGAGGCGGATCCTTTTGCCAACCCGCCAACACCGGCCTTTGAGGGCCAGAGTGCGGCCAGTGCCCCTACAATCTCGTCAACTTACCGCGTTGAAGTCATTGCCTCTGGTCTGGATCGTCCCAGATCATTAGTGGCACTACCCGATGGCAATCTGCTGGTGGCCGATGGCAAGGGTGCGCTCAGAATAGTAAGTCCGGAAAGTGGCATGTCCGATCCCTTACCAGGAATGCCGTCGGTACGCTCTGTGGGCGGTCGTGGATTGATGGATATTTCCCCGGCACATGACTTTGAGCAATCAAGAGTAATCTTCATGGCATTTCCAGCGCCCGCGCCCGGTCAGCCCGGTGGTGAGATGAGTGCCGAGTCACGAACCCAGGCCGCGCAGAATGGGGAGGTGTTCCAGGTAAACAAGATTGCCCGTGCCCGCCTCAGTAATGACAACAGTCGTATCGAAGACGTGGAAATGATTGCTGATCTGCCGGGCAGGCGCTTGCTACAGGGCTCTGATGGCACGGTGTATATTTCCACCATGGGGGCGGGCGACCTGACGGCGGTGCAGAAACTCGACACTGTTGAAGGTAAAATGCTGCGTATCAATGCAGATGGTTCAATTCCCGTCGATAATCCTTTTTATGGACGTTCCAGTGTCAGACAGGAAATCTATTCCTGGGGGCACCGCGATCCCGATGGTGCCATGATTCACCCGGTAAGCGGCGAGCTGTGGACCATTGAACACGGCCCCATGGGTGGGGATGAACTCAACCGGATTATTCCTGGTGGTAACTTCGGTTGGCCCAATGTCACCTATGGCAAGAATTATGACGGCAGTGAAATTGGGCCTTCTGCTCGTACCGCTATTGAACAACCCTTATATTACTGGTTTCCATCTGTGGCTGTGTCAGGTCTGATGATGTACACCGGTGATCTGTTTCCGCAGTGGCAGGGCGATATATTTATCGGCACCATGAGCCCGTCACAGGGCAAGTTCCTGTTGCGACTGGAGATGGATGGTGAACGTGTATTGGCGGAAGAGCATTTACTGGTGGAGCGCGACAGACGGGTAAGAGATATCGTGCAGGGCGCGGATGGTGCCTTGTATGTGTTAACGGATTCAGAAGATAACGCTGATCTGAATCGACATTTCCCCGGAGAAGTATTACGACTCACGCCTCGATGAAGTTACTGAGAGTAATCGTAGAGCGGATTTCTTATGATTGAATATTCTTCCACCAGCCATGACAAGGATGCGCCTGATAATTTCATTTATCTCACCGAAGTCATTCCCAAAGTACGTTTTGATTTGCGCTATTACTCTGATGATAATTTTATCGGACAACCTGTTCCGGGTTATCACAGCAATGTGATGATCGTCACTCTTCAGGCTGCCATGGCTCTGAAAAAAGTGCAGATGGAGCTAGCGTATGCAAATTTTTCGCTAAAATTATTTGATGGTTATCGCCCACAGTCCGCTGTCGATTATTTTATTCGCTGGGCAAATGATCCCGAAGATGAGCGTATGAAGGAGCAGTATTATCCGAGCGTGGATAAAGGCGAGCTGATACCCCGTGGCTTTATCGCCGAGAAATCCAGTCACTCTCGGGGTAGCACGGTTGATCTGACCATTATCTCCAACGATAACGGCAGCGAACTGGATATGGGCACACCTTTTGACCTTTTTGATCAGAAATCCTGGCCCAGTGATACCACCGTCAGTGTTCAGCAACGGGCCAATCGGCAATTACTGCGCTCGGTGATGAGCAAGCATGGCTTTATTGGCCTGGAGGAAGAATGGTGGCATTTCACTTTGCGTGATGAACCCTATCCCGACAGGTATTTTGATTTCCCGGTGAAATAATCCGAATTAGTTTTTTTAGAGGGCCCTTAATGATTGAATTTAGTAACGAAGAAAAAGAAATCATCGTGACAAAAATACAGGCTTATTTTAATGCTGAGCTGAACCAGGAAATTGGTCAGTTTGATGCGGAATTCCTAATGGATTTTTTTACGGAAAAGATTGGCGTTCTGTTTTATAACCGCGGGCTCTATGATGCCCAGGCCATACTGGAAAGCCGTATGGATCATCTTGCAGAAGCCATCACGGAACTTGAAATGCCGGTAAAATAATCTGCAAGGCTTATATATTTTAGCTGGCGGCTAAAGCCGCTTTGCATACATTTCTGACAAATATTACCAGATGAAAGGTACGCTTTAGGCCGTAAGCGGAGGTTTAGACTACTAAATTTTTACTCTGACCCTATTTACTTCCAATTACTTTTCACTGCTCATCAGTGTAAAATCAAAGTCGACTTTCTGAAAGGTTGGTTCAATGTTGAGTTCCTGAGCCAGCGCATTGTCTGTGGTTTCCTTGTAGACACCCACAAGAGAAGTCTTGGTAGCGAAAACAGCATCTGAATCCAGATACTCATCTTCATTGGTAAATATATGAGTCACCAAACGGTCATAGCCTGGTGCAGTAATAATAAAGTGTAGATGACCCGGGCGCATTGGGTGACGTCCGCAAGCACGAAGCATGTCGCCGACAGGTCCATCGGTAGGAACAGGGTAAGATGCAGGTTTTTCCGTGACAAAAATATATTTGCCATCTGCGCCAGTGGTAAATTGACCACAAAGATTAAAATTCGGCATGTTTTCATCCTGCATGTGATAGAAACCTTCACTGGAAGATTGCCAGACATCAAGATTCGCACCTTCTACCGCTTCGCCCTTATTGTTGGATACGGTACCATTAATTACAGCCAGCTCGCCTTTTTCAGTTGCTTTCTGAACGATGCTTGAACCCATTGGTTTATGAGGCGAGCCAGGTACATAGAAGGGGCCTAATACAGTGTTCTCTGTGCCAATACCACCGCGCGCATTATTGAGTGAGTCCACCAGCGATGAGACGCCTAATGTGTCAGATAACAAAATGAATTCCTGGCGTTGGTCGTCGCATTTTTTCCCAACAGCAGTGAGAAACATGATGGCATTCAGCCATTCTTCTTCGGTGAGTTTTACCTCTTTGACAAAAGTGTGTAAATGAGTAATTAAACCTAGCATGATTTCACGCATGCGAGGATCTTCAGTTTTAGACGCATACTCTTCGAGAACAGCCTGCGGCATATTGTCCACAGAAAAATCTTTTACATTAACACTCATGGCTTTGCATCCCCCTTATATTAATTGGCATTGCTAAAATTGTTGCTGATAATATAACTTTACAGTTGTCGAGGAGCAGTTACCGGCCAATAGCGAATGTTCAGAATTTGCCACCATGACATAAATAATATCTGGGCAAAAACTAGGTTGGCGTTTCTGCTTCGAGCATGCGATCTTTGCGGCTTTGCTCTTCGGCCAAGGCTGAATCTATTTCTTGCATGACTCCATCCACATCCACCTCATCTGCGCTTTCAGCAAAGATGCCGGTTAGCACTACTTCCGGATGCAGGTCACCGTCTTCGAACAGTTTCCAGATTTCCTTGGCGTACCGGGTATTTAATAATTCCGGAGCGTATTGGCCGTAGTAACTGCTTATCTTGTTAACGTCCCGTTCCAACATGGACCAGGCGTTGTTATTTGCGGCAGCATCCACCGCTTGCGGCAGGTCAATAATTACCGGGCCGTTTTCATCAAGCAATATATTAAATTCTGACAAATCACCGTGTACCAGGCCAGCACAGAGCATGCGTACTACGAAGCGCATGACCTGGGAATGGCCTTCAAGGGCCTGTTCGGCCGACATAGCCACCTCGCTCAGGCGGGGTGCCACAGCACCTTCCTTGTCTGTGACCAATTCCATCAACAGGACGCCATCTATACATGAATAAGGTTGGGGTACGCGCACACCAGCATTGGCAAGTTTGAAGAGTGCATCTACTTCGGCATTATGCCAGGTTTGCTCCTGCTGCTGACGGCCAAATTTTGTGCCTTTGTCCATAGCCCGCGTACGACGACTATTACGTGTCTTGCGACCTTCCCGATAAAGTACAGCCTGTTTGAAGCCGCGCTTGGACGCTTCTTTGTAGACTTTGGCACAACGGACTTCGGAATTGCAGCGCACTACATAAACATCCGCCTCTTTGCCGCTCATCAGTCTGCTGATGACTTCATCAATTAGCCCTTCATCAATCAGGGGCTGGATTCGTTTTGGAATTCTCATGGGGCTTTTTACAGCACTTTTGCCCGGGAGGATAGGGTCAGATCATAATTCAAGCCAGTCATCTACCCGCTTTGGGTAGTCAACTACACCGTTTGAACTTATTGATTTTCGAGTGCAGGTCTGCTTTCGGCTGTGAATTCAACCGTTCAGTGCAACACATGCGTTAAATTTATCTGCCGGTGTTTCGTATTCCAAGGTCTTTCTTGGCCTTTCATTTAATTCCCGTGCTATCCATTCCAATTTGGTTATTGAAATAATTCTGCATCGAGGCAATACCTAATTCACTCTCGCTTATATGCCCTTCTGTGTATTCAATAAAAATAAATTGGAAATTGAGTAAAATTTGACTATAAAAACGAAAGTAATCCAGTCAACAGTACGGCAAAGTATGCTTCAGGCTGATATAGACACTTTATTTGTCTTTATAGATCATCCATATTTGACAAATAGAATTGACATTCCACCAGAGCATGAGATTCAGATTAGGTCACACATCACAGCATTTATCAGAACGCGTGAAAGCTATTGGCTGCAATACCAGGATGGGCTGCAGGATTAAAGAACCTGGCTTTCCTATCGCGAGCCATTAACTGTTGTTGTGTTTCAATCAACAATTGGCAGGGATGTCTGGAATAAAACTGGTTTTTCACCTGAATTTAGAGAAGATATTGATAGTTGGATTAGTACCTTATCCCTTCAAGATATCACTAATACAATAATATATTAATGTATCCCATTGATGTGGATAAAAACTATCCGCTATCTGGCCGATAGCAAGCCTTTACTGAAAAATTAACCAGCAGTTTTCAGATTTCCTTTTAAATAAGCCGTGACGCTGCCTGGTAACACCTCAAGGTTGTAACCACCTTCCAATACTGACAGGAGCTTGCCACCACAATAGTTGTTGGCGAGGGCTTTCAATTTTTCACCCAGCCAGTGGTAGGTCTCATCAGTCAGTGCCATGCCTGCCAGAGGATCATCCTTGTGGGCATCAAAGCCTGCTGAAACCAGAACAAGCTGCGGCTGCCAGGAATCCAGCGCTGTGAGCACCTGTTCTTCAAATATTGCGGTGTAGGTATTGTGTCCGGTGCCGCCATGCAGGGGGACATTTAAAACATTATTGTTTAGATTTTCACTAACCTGACCTGTACCTGGATATAAATGATCCTGATGAGTAGAAATATAAAAAATACCATCACGTCCGCGCATAATATCCTGAGTGCCATTACCGTGGTGAACATCAAAGTCCACAATGGCGATTCGTTCCAGTGCGTATTTTTGCTGTGCATATAAAGCTGCAATGGCCACATGGTTGAACAGGCAAAAGCCCATTGCCTGATTAGCTGTGGCATGGTGCCCCGGAGGGCGAGTAGCACAAAAGGCAGTTTCTGCTTCTTCGTTCAACAGCTTGTCTACTCCCTGACAAGCAGCACCAACAGCTCTCAACGCGGCATTGAGAGAGCCAGGCGACATATGGGTATCAGTATCCAGTGAAGCTTCTCCTTTTTCAGGTGCCGTCTTCCTGATTCTTTCCAGATGGTATTCATCATGGGCAAGCAGAACTTGTGCATCACTGCCTAATGGTGCCTCATAAAAATCCAGATGTGCGTTAATATCAGCAGTGTTAAGCGCCGTTAAAATTCCTTTCAGACGTTGCGGATTTTCAGGGTGGCCTGAGCCTGGATCATGTTCAAGGCAGTCGCTATGGGTGATGATGTGCATTGGCATTATTTAAAATTCTGAAAATGAATTGGCCAGGGATTATGACATTGAAAGGCATGGCCTGAAAACAGCTTGCACAATGAATGTAATAAACAAAAATTAGCCGTAGTTGGTGGTATGTTCAAAATGAGTATGCTGTTCGGGGAAGAGAGTAATAGTTATTGTAAATTAATTTTGACCCCACTATGATTTACCTGCAATTCCTTGATGTGAAATTTTGATGGAAATATTTCTGCAGTTTCTCGCCAGACCCGTATTTACTTACAGCGAACAGGTTTTCACTGTCGGGCAACTATTGTTGTTCCCCACCATTATTCTTTTTGCCTGGGTATTTTTCCGCAAGTCTTACACGTTCATGACCAGGCGTCTTGAGCAGTCAGAATTGCCGCCGGACATGATTCTTTTACTGCAGCGGATTTACGTCATTGTTGTGCTGATAGTCGTTGTCCTGATTATTTTGGACATGTTGCAGGTACCGCTGGGTGCCTTTGCCTTTATTTCTGGAGCAATCGCCATCGGGGTCGGTTTCGGTGCGCAGAATATTATAAATAATTTTATTTCCGGCTGGA
This sequence comes from uncultured Pseudomonadales bacterium, assembly GCA_963925675.1. Classification (GTDB taxonomy): domain Bacteria; phylum Pseudomonadota; class Gammaproteobacteria; order Pseudomonadales; family Pseudohongiellaceae; genus Eutrophocola. The sequence continues at coordinate 10,819 of CAWUSW010000055.1, read as the reverse complement.
TATTGATGTGGGAGCGGCCTATTCGTATAGGTGATTTCCTGGAAATTGGTGATGCAAAAGGCACCGTGGAGACGATAAACACCCGTTCCACCAGAATCCGCAGAACTGATGGGGTGCATATGCTGGTGCCCAACAGTCAATTATTGGAAAACATGGTGGTTAACTGGACCCTGATTGATAAAAAAACCCGCTCAATTGTCAGGGTGGGGGTAGCCTATGGTTCGCCAGCACAGCAGGTGGCAGATCTTATTTTGAAAGCTACTGATGAGCACCCTGAAACGCTGGATGACCCCAAGCCAGTGGTGATTTTTGAGGATTTCGGCGACAACGCCTTAATTTTTGATTCGTATTTCTGGATTGATGCTGCCGGCGAACGTGATCTGCGAAAAGTAAGATCAGAGGTGCGCTTTAAAATCGCTGAACTCTTTGATGAGGCCGGAATTGTAATTGCCTTTCCACAGCGCGATGTTCACATTGATGGTGAATTAAAAATTATCGAAAAAGATTCCTGATCTTTGCAAGAAAATAGAAGCGCTCTCGCGTTTTTTCACTACGCTCTCTTCTTGCATTCATGCTGGCAAAGGATTCCTTCTTTTGCCCGTCATCCAGAAAAAACTCCATCTCAGGATTGACGCGGCGACGGTTGTAATTCTGGGTCCACCAGTGATCACCATTTACCGGTGTCTGTGTTTCTCCGGTTCTCCTGAACACGGCGGTGGTTGATACCAGGCTGACAAATTCCCACATGGCATCTTCCTGCAGTATATCGGCCATTCTGCCGATTGTGGGGATGTGGATATCATCGATTATCAGGTAGCCGCCAATTTTTATGTGGGGATAGAAAAAGTAATACTCCATATCCGGGAAGGGGTAGCCATGGGGACCATCCAGCAACACACAATCGTACTAGCAGTTGTGGGTGTAGTGGGGCAGTGTTTGCTGGGTTGGACCAAATTCCCAGCTTACGTTTTCCTTCACTCCCATATCTGAATCTTCAAAATACCTAACACTGGATTGATCCTGGTAGCTGTGATCATCGATACAAAATGCAGTATGCCGTTCGGATATATTGGAAAAAAGTATGGTTGAACGTCCGCAACCAGTTTCGGCAGTATTCTCCATTTTGTCAGGCAGTATAGATTCTAGTCCCTTGAGGATTTCATAGGGAAAACTGCCATGGGCAATGAACCGGGCGCTCTTTTTCTTTTAATTCCAGGGTATTGATAACGGGACTGTTCTGGTTTTTTGTGTTCATAAATTCGATAGACTGATGCAGTAGTGAAAGCAGGGCTATTTTAGCCAGGAACGCAGTTGATTAATTGAAAAATTAAATAAAATTAATGAGCAAATGTTCAGAGCCATTTCTTGAGTTTAAAGTAGGAAAGAATACCGATCACAACCACTGCCATTCCACCTGCCACCAGGTTGAATGCCATTGGCATATCAATCCCCGGCAGCCCAGCCACATTCATACCAAACAGGCCGGTAACAAATGAAATCGGCAGGAAGATTGCGGCAACAATGGATAGCACGTACATGCGGGCATTTTGCTCCTGGGCAATTCGGTTCATCAGTTCTTCCTGTAGCACCAGACAGCGTTCTCTGACCAGATCCAGGTCTTCGACATAACGCACAATCCTGTCGGTCTGTTCATGCAGATCATAGACCTGGGCATCGTCCAGAAAACTCTGGCTTTGTCGATAGAAGGAATCCAGGGCATCACGTTGTGGCGCAAGATAGCGTCGAACCTGAGCTGACTGTCGGCGCAGTGAAGACACTTCAACGCGTGTCTTGTTGGAATTGGAGGATTCTATGGTGTCTTCAAATTCACCGACTTTGTCTTCTATGGCATCGACGTATTCTGATATCCGATCGGCCAGACGCTCAACAATTGTTAAGAAAAGCTCTTTGGTATTTTTGGGACCTTTGCCATCTTCCAGGTCTTTACGCAGATCCTGTATTGAGAAAACCCGACGTTGCCTGACAGTGATCAGGCGATTTTTTTCCAGCCATATGCGCAGCGAAACCATGTCATCGGGGTCATCGCCTGGGTTCAGGTTGACGGCCCGTAAAAAAATCAGGAAGCCTTCTTTTTCAACAATTGTACGCGGGCGCGTATTCACCCGTACCAGGCTATCAATGACATTTTCGGGGAGTTTGAGAAGTTTTAGCGTTTGCGCGCAATCGCTTTCTGAATAATCCAGATGAAGCCAGATCGGACTTTCTGTATCGGTGTAATCAACATTGGCATGTCCGGTACCGTTACCGTCGATAGAAAGGCCATGGACAAAACATTTAGCACTGGTAATCGAGTCGTTCATGGCAATATTTCCTAATAATTAAATGAGCAATACGCTAGATGAGACTAGGGTTTATTTAAAGTTTAGTCAAAAAGCTTTTCAGGCAGTCAATATACAAGCCCGGTTCTGTGGCCTGAACCTTTTGTCTGAGGGATTCAAGGGTATCACTTTGCAATACTTCCACATGAGACTGTCCCAATATTGGTCCATCATCATAGTTTTCATTGACCAGATGAACAGTGGCTCCGGTTTCAGTTTCTCCCGCGTTTAAAACTGCAGTGTGGACCTTGTCTCCATACATACCTTCCCCCCCATGCCGGGGCAACAGGGCTGGATGAATATTAAGAATCTTGCCACTAAAGCCACTCAGGGTATTAGGGCCAATCTTTTTCATATAGCCGGAACAAACCACAATATCGGTATTGGCTTGCTTCAGGGTTATAAGAATAGAGGAATCGGCAGCAGAACTGCTCGGGTGGGTGGTAGAAGAAATATGGAAAACAGGAATATTATGTTCCAGGCACCAAAGGTAAATGCCTGAGTCCTTGTTGTTGGTGATGACTATGCCGGCTTTTGCATCAAGATCACCATTGTTTATTGCCTGGATAATTGCCTTTGCAGAGGAGCCGCCATGGGAAGCGAGAAAGCTAATCTTCATATATTCTTCTCGGTCGTTTTTTTATCAGCCCGGTGGTCAGTGCGATACCGGTGAGGATCAGTGCAGCAGCTGCCATCATTTTAACGGTGATTATCTCATTCAGGAATAAATAACCCCATAACATGCCAAAAACAGGAATCATATAAGTCACGATAACGGTACGTGCCACGCCGATATTCTTCAATAGATAAAAATACAGAATGAAAGCTACGCTGGTACACATTAAACCCAGGATGACGGCACTCATCCAACTCCCTGTACTAATAGTGTTTTCCGGCCAGAGGTACAATGCAGGTGGAATCATAAATAATGCGGCAAAGACCTGGCAGCCTGTGGCCTGGGCTACAGAGGGCACATCAGGAACAAATTTACGGGAATAATTGCCAGTAAGGGCGTAAAAGAGCGCCGCAGCCATGCCGGTGATTACAGGCAAAAGGAAAAATTCAGCAGAGATGGATTGGGTGTCGGTAATCATAACCAGTACACCGGCAAAGCTTAGGCCAATACCCACCACGGCAGAGACGGATAGATATTCTTTCAGCCATACCCAGGCAACGCCGGCACTCATAATTGGCGTTAGCGAGTTCATCACGGATGCAAACCCGGCAGTGGAATATTGCGTGGTGATAGTGAGAAAAGTGAAGGGCAGGGCGGTGCTAATGAGACCAAGCACCATAAAATGTTTCAAATTGCCGGTGAAGTAATGCCACTGGCCTGTCCATATCATGATGGGCAGCAGGGTCAGGGCGGCGATCACGGATCTGACTGCCGTCAAGGGAATGGCGCCGAATTCACCCACCGAGAGTCTGGCAAACAGGAAAGATGATCCCCATATTGCCGCCAGGGCCACCATTGTAATGAAATATTTTAATTGCAAATTGCTGACTTCTTAGCGGTAAACCGTCTCTGAACCGTACTTGATTTCCAATGACTGCTTAATGCGTTTGGGCAGGCTCTTGACCACGAGTGTATAGGAATTATCGACCATACGCTCTATTTCGCCGCGTGGCAGATTGCCATCCAGTTGTACTGTATTCCAGTGTTTTTTGTTCATGTGATAAGCCGGGATCACTTCCGGGAAAAGATCCCGTAGCATTATTGATTCCTCAGGATCACATTTGAGATTGGAAAACGGGGAGCCTTTAATTTCTATCAGGGTGGCGAACATTTTCTTGTGTACTTTGAAAACAGCAATCTCTGGTCCAAAGGGGTAATCCAATAGAGCTTCCGGCTTGCCAAGCAAATACGCTTTGGCATCATTGAAATTCATAGAGTGGCTTTTAGAGGAGTATTACGCTGCATGATGGTAATCATAAGCATTTGAGCAGGAATTCCAAACATATTGACCCGCAGGAGCAGCAATTGACGGGAATTTTGTACAAGCTGTCCGAGAGTCTCCCAGGATTCCATGTTAAAATTACTCCCTAACCCAATAATTTCTGGAATTATAGTATGTCTGATGAATTTACCACGATAGATGAGCAAGCCAGTTATGGCATCGGTCGACAAGTAGGAGAACAACTTGCCAGCCAGCCCTTTGAAGGAATGTCGCCAAAAGCAGTTGTTGCTGGCATAGCAGATGTACTGGAAGGCAATGAAAGTCAGGTTAGCGAAGCCGATATCAAAGCCGCAATTGATGATCTGAACCAGCGCATGATGAAGCAGCAGAAGCAGGAAGCTGGCTCCCAGGCGGCTGAAGGGGAACAATTTCTCACCGAAAATGCACGTCGGGATGAAGTGACCGTTACCAGAACCGGATTGCAATATGAGGTTATAGAATTTGGTGAAGGAGAATCGCCGTCCTCAGATTCTACTGTTAAGGTGCATTATCACGGCACACTAATCGACGGCACCGTTTTTGATAGCTCAGTAAATCGCGGCGAACCCATTGAATTTAATGTGGGTGGTGTTATCACCGGTTGGACCGAAGCATTACAGTTGATGAAAATAGGCGATAAATGGAAATTGTTTATCCCTTATCAACTGGCTTATGGTGAAAACGGTGCGGGAGGCGTTATTGGACCTTTTCAGGCGCTGATTTTTGAAGTTGAATTACTGGGCATCAGCTAAGGGAGAATAAGACGGTGGCAACGGTTCTGCCTTTTGCCGGTATCCGGCCGCAAGCACAGCTTGCAGAACAAGTTGCCGCGCCTCCCTACGACGTCCTTAATAGTAGTGAAGCGCGAGAATTTGCCAGTGGCAACCCTCATTGCTTTCTCCATATCAGTAAGCCTGAAATAGACCTCCCGCCTGAAACAGATTCCCATGATGATTGCGTTTATCAAAAGGGCAGGGAGAATCTTGATCGCTTCCTGGCAGAAAACATCCTGAGCAAAGATAAAAGTCCCTGTTTTTATTTATACCGGCAAAGTATTCAGGATTCCAAAGACAGCAACGCAGATGCAGTCCAACACAGTCAAACCGGCTTTGTTGGTCTTGTCAGTGCTGATGATTATGAAGCTGACATCATCAAAAAGCATGAACTGACCCGCCCCGACAAGGAAAATGATCGGGTCAGGCATATGCAGGCCCTGGCAACGCAAACCGGGCCCGTTTTTCTAACCTATCAGGCCAGGCCTTCCCTGCAAGAGATTATGGATAAGTGCAGTCAGGCACTACCGGTCTACGATTTTGTCAGTGATGGCGTGAAACACCAGTTCTGGACTGTCACTGAAGAAAACACCATTGCGCAAATCAGTGCAGATTTTGAAAACATCCCGACCTTGTTTGTGGCTGATGGCCATCACCGTTCTGCAGCAGCTGTGCGTTATCGCGCCATGCGCCGTGATGAGAATTCACAGCACACGGGGAAAGAGCCTTACAACTATTTCATGGCTGTTATGTTTCCTCACGACCAATTGAATATTCTTGCTTATAACCGTGTGGTTAAGGATCTTGGTGCTTATGACAGCCAGTCATTTCTTGATGCCCTGACAGCAGACTTTGAAGTGACCGTTTGTACCAACGGCGTATTGCCTGAACAATCAGGCAGCTTTGGCCTATACCTTGATACGCAGTGGTATCGTCTGGATTATCGTGCCATTAAGGACGCAGCCGTGGATCTGGTTTCAGGCCTGAATGTGTCGATATTGCAAGAAAAAATATTGTCACCCTTGCTGGGAATAACAGATCCAAGAACAGATTCTCGCGTTGATTTTATAGGTGGCAGCAAAGGCTTGCGGGCGCTTGAGCAGGCTGTGAACAGTGGAAATTTTACTGCGGCATTTGCCTGTTTTCCGGCGTCAATCAAGGCGCTGATGCTGATTGCCGAGCAGGGTAAACTGATGCCTCCCAAATCAACCTGGTTTGAACCAAAGCTTAAATCCGGATTGGTCTCGCACGCTCTCGATTGATTTCACCTGGAAGAACTGACATGAAAAATTCAGGGATCTGGCAGTGAGTGATCAACAAAATAAAGATCATAAAAATATAGCAGGCAGCGATGAGGTAAATGCATCACTGCTTGATGCCTTCTTGCCCTTAGCCTTTCTGGCATTGGGTTTATTCCTTTCCGTTCGTTTCTATGGCGAAGACTCCTCTTATGGTCCGAATCAGATCATCCTGTTGTTGTCTGGATGTGTGGCTTTACTGGTCGGCATGAAAAACGGCCAGTCGTGGCGTGACATGGAGCAGGGGATTTACAATGGCATGATTGTCGTGTTTGCCCCCAGTTTTATTCTTCTGGCGGTAGGCATCATGATCGCTACCTGGGTTGCGGGCGGCGTAGTACCGACCATGATTTATTACGGGCTTACCCTGTTGAGTCCAACAGTGTTCTACGCTGCTGCCTGCCTGGTGTGCGCTATTGTTTCCTTGAGCATTGGCAGTTCCTGGACAACGGCTGCCAGTGTTGGTGTGGCGATGATTGGTACGGCTAATGGCCTTGGTCTGTCACCGGCGATATGTGCCGGTGCTGTTATTTCCGGTGCCTATTTCGGTGACAAAATGTCTCCTATGTCCGACACCACCAATCTGGCACCCGCCGTTGCCGGTGTGGATCTGTTTTCCCATATCCGTCATATGACCTGGACGACTTTTCCGGCGCTTATTATTTCTCTCATAATTTTCATGGCGCTTGGTCTGCTATCCACACCTTCAGTAGGCAGTAATGATCTGGAATTAATGCTCGCAGTACTTGAGTCAAATTTTACTATTGCCTGGTATATGCTTGCGCCACTTTTATTATTGTTTTTTCTTGCCTGGAAAAAAATGCCCGCGCTGCCCGCGATACTCATTGCGGCTTTTACCGGGATATTGTTTATCTGGTTTTTTCAGTCCACTGGCGATGCCGCTGGCAGTAGTGAGCAACTAAAACTGATCTGGAGCATGATGTTTGCAGGTTATGAATCAACAACTGGAAACGCCAATATGGATGATTTGCTCAGCGGTGGTGGGGCAGCGAACATGCTAAACACTATCTGGCTGATGTTGTGTGCGATATTTTTTGGTGGTGCCATGGAGCAAACTGGATTGCTGGTAAAAATTCTTCAGGAAATTATGCAGCACGCAAAAACTACCGCTTCTATTATTGCCTCAACGGTAGTGACCTGTATCGGCGCCAATATTATTGCTGCAGATCAATACATGGCCATCGTCATCCCGGGCCGGATGTATAAAGTGGCATTTCAGCACCACAATCTGGCCCCGGTGAACCTGAGCCGGGTGATTGAAGATGCCGGGACAGTGACTTCTCCTTTAATCCCCTGGAATACCTGCGGCGCTTTCATGGCGGCTTCTCTGGGGGTGCCGACCATGGTGTATCTGCCTTTTTGTTTTTTCAATTTACTGATGCCGGTTATTTCTATTGTCTATGGCATTATGGACTTTAAAATTGTGCGGCTTGAAGAAGCCGTAATGGAAAGCAAAATGATAGTTCCCTGACACAAACAGCAAACAAAAATATTAAGGAAGCAGAAGTAAGGGGGCATAGTAAATTGAAAATAAAGTTACTCTGAGCCCTTTGATTTAGGTGGGAAATACTAAAAAAGGTATAAAAAAAAAGGAAACTCAAGAGCTTCCTTTTTTAATGTTGAATTTTGTGCACTTGGCGTTAATTTACAGTGAGGCGGCGTTTGCCTCTATGCTGCTTGTGAATCCCTGTTCTATCCACTTTTCCCAACGGCTGACATTTTCTGGATCGCGTGCACCGCAACCGCCATCGGCAGGCTTCTTGTAAGAGCCATCTTCCACTTTAATCCAGCACAAGGCGCCACCTGGACGGCCTCCCGTTAGGGGGCTGAACATGACGGTCACTTCATCACCTGGTTTGAATGCTCTGCCGGTAATGCCAGCACGTACAAGAGAAGGAGGTGCACCGCCTTCAAAACCCCATTCCACTACTTCACCATTATCGTCAATCACATTGACGTAAAGCCAGGCGTGCGGATTATTGAAAGCCCAGCGCTCAACCGTGCCTTGTACGACCATTTCAATATCCTGGTCGAACATGCTGAAGGAATGATGTGCCTGGGCTGTGCCAGAGGCAAGAGACAAGGTACAAGGTATAAGTAGTGCCTTGATGCATGCGGAAATTTTCATAATTTTATACCCTCGTTACAAATCTATTTAAATTCAGTGAACTATATATCTCTTCGCTTTAACCTAATTCTTGTACCTTATACCTTGTACCTTGTACCTCACTCCCCCTGCAATACCGGATCAGAGAAAGGGTCTGGTGTCTGTCCGGGAAGATCAGGAAACAAGGTGGCGCCGCGGGGGTCCTTGTAACCTTCTTCACCGGGCAGGTAAAAATCGGTATAGCCATTTTCGTCCAGGTAGGAGTTGCTGCTTTGCTCGCACTCCCAGTGCTGAACACGGTAGCCGATTTCATCGAGATCGGTGGCCTGGCGGAAAGAAAAAACGAAATTCAGGGGTTTCACGAAGGCATGCCTGTCATACATTGTCACCTGGACTACCAGCCTTGGGAAGTCATCGAATTCTATAAATTCCCAGGTCTCGACAAGTTCTAACTGGTTACTGGTCATAGGGGACCAGCGGGTGAAATCAGCAGGCCTTATATACTTGGTATTGGTGATCAGTTTGTTACCGTCCCAGAAGCCAATGGTGTCGCCATGCCAGGAATGAGAGCCATTCATCTCGGCCAGGTTGGTGTGTTCCTTATTGATATAGGTACGGCGAATGGCATTGGCAAAATCGTTTATAAACCAGGATTCGTGAGGCAGATTAATGAATTCGTGGTTGTAGGGTTCCAGTAACCAGCGTGGCAGACCAGCCGGTTCGCAGTGAGTCAGGCGGTCGTATCGGACCTGGCCTTCTTCTTGTTGCTGACGCCAGCGCTCCTTGTAGGCCGCTTCATAGGCCGGAGTCAGGACACCTTCTTTGACGGTACCACCGCGAAGGCCGCCATCGGTGAAAAGGTCCATATGATTATTGCCTGCGGTGTACCACAGCCCGTCCCAGCGTGGCAGTGTTTCCCAGGTATGCTGAGTCCCGCCGTCAGCTTTTTCCAGCAGGTATTGGTAATGATCTTCAGAGGTGGCAAATTCCCTGTCCGGGGGGATGGTTGTCAGGACCTGACCGGTAAAGCCGTTGATTTGGGCGTTGGCAACGGAACTCACCGCCAGGACTGTAAAACCGACTAATATTGACCGGTGTAATTTGCTTATCAACACCTTAATTCCCCCAGAATAAATAGCTTAACGTTCTTATTGATTTTCACTGCAAGACCAAGAGTAAACAGGTAAAGAGACGCTGTCTAGTCCATAATAGATAAACCTTTTCTCTTCTTGAAGTCGTTGTTATGGTGTTACCCATGAACAGAAAACTATTGCTTATATCAGTGCTACTGACTCTCGGCTGCTTACCATTGCAAGCTGAGGAGCTGACAATTGCCGTGGCATCAAACTTTGTCAGGCCCATGAATACCCTTGTTGCTAACTTTGAGGAAAGCACTGCTCATCACATTAATGTGTCATATGGCTCTTCCGGGCGTTTATATGCACAGATTATCAATGGTGCACCCTTTCACCTGTTCTTTTCTGCCGATCAGGACAAACCGGATGCTCTGGAGCAAGCAGGGCATACAGTTAAAGGTATCCGCTTTACCTACGCCACTGGAGCGCTGGTGTTGTGGTCAGTAAATTCAGAGCTTTCTTTAGCAGATGGAGAAGCGCTGCGAGGCCAGCAAGTGGAGCGACTGGCACTGGCCAATCCCCGTTTGGCTCCCTATGGTGTAGCAGCGATGCAGGTGCTGCAAGCCATGGGTTTGGACAGTGACTACAATGAGCGACTGGTGAGGGGAGAAAACATCAATCAGGCTTATCAGTTCGTTAATACCGGAAATGCCCAGGCAGGATTTGTGGCTTTGTCACAAGTATTCGAAAACGGAAAGATTCAAACGGGAGTTGGCTGGATTGTTCCATCAAATTTGTACGATCCCATCAGGCAGGATGTAGTGCTACTTAAGAGTGGCAGTAACAATCAGGTGGCCAAGGAATTTCTGGATTTTATAACAAGCCATGAGGCTCAGGCAGTGATTGCCGGCTATGGTTATATCACTGACTAAAAAAGAAAATCAGGTATAGTCCCTTTCGCTTAATGCGGCGTATAATTAAGCCAGTACATAGTAATCAAATTTGGGACATTAGCTCAGTTGGGTGAGGACAAGCGTTTTCAACGCATCGCGTTGAGCGCAGGACGAACGCAGTAATCTGTGATTGGTGCCGGAATGCGCATCGGGCCGTCAGGCCTGCTCTGCCAGGCAGAGGTTTTAAGTAGAGTAAATAAGTACATTGAAATCAAATTTGGGACATTAGCTCAGTTGGTAGAGCACCGGACTCTTAATCCGATTGTCGTTGGTTCGATCCCAACATGTCCCACCAAATAAACAACCGGGATTTAT
>CAWUSW010000054.1:0-16241 GCA_963925675.1 uncultured Pseudomonadales bacterium | reverse complement strand
GTCACTGTCGCCACCAGCGAACGTGTTGAAAATCTGGCCAGACCACAAATGCCATGACCACTTGTGCAACCACTTCCGGTGCGCGCGCCGAATCCGACTAACAGGCCTGCAATCACATACACAAACCAGGGTGAGTCCAGTTGCACCGGCAATTCACGTCCCCATAAAAATGGATAGATTGCACCACCAATTATCAGACTAAGGACAAAAATTACTCGCCAGCTAACCTGCCCTTTTTCCTGTTTCACAAGGCCGCTAATAATGCCGCTGATACCCGTGATTCTGCCATTACCCAGAAACATCAGGATGACGGCAAAGCCGATCATCACGCCACCGCTGAAGGCATTAATAACGGAAAATTTTGTCATGGCCACCCTGCTTTTAAAAAAAGAAATTGGTGCAAAGGATATCAAGAGTTAAAGCCGGGGTCTTGCCTTAAATCAAGGCCCCGGTAGAGCAAGACATCTATTCGTTAAGAATAGCTTACAGCACTTCCAGAATGGATTCTGCTGTACTGATCCCCATTTCACCCGGAGGTTCGATGGCCAGATGAGAAACAGTGCCATCATCAACAATCATCGCCAGACGTTTGCAGCGCTTACCCAGACCAAAGCCTGACCCATCCAGCTCTGTGCCCATGGCACTGGTTAGCTCAGCATTGCCGTCTGCAAGCATGGTGATTTTCTCGGCATTTTGGGCTTCACCCCATGCACCCATTACAAAGGCATCGTTAACTGACAAACAAATAATACTGTCAGCTTTTTCCAGGATGCTGTCTGCATTAACTACATAACCAGGCAAGTGGGTCATGGAACAGCCCGGAGTAAACGCACCCGGAACAGCAAACATCACCACTTTTTTACCGCTGAACAATTCATCGCTTGTAATGTCCTTGGGACCGTCTGCAGTCATAATTTTAAGCGTGGCTGACGGAATTTTGTCTCCGACTTCAATAGTCATTGTTGTCTCCAGAATTAGCAAATAGATATAAAGAAAGAAAAATGATATTAAAACATCATGGTGTAAAGCTCTACTAATTGCTTGCTTATTTACTAAATGATTACAATTACCCCTTGAATTATATGGGTTTGAGAAGGAAATACGTCGCCAGCCTGTTCTTGTCCAAAGCAAATGAGCATAAAGTTTATGAACATAGTGCTCGCTTCCCAAAAAGGGATGTAGCACAAGCTGTAAAGCCAATGGGCCGACGTGTAAATATAAAATAGTGCTCCCAGGGAATTGATCTCCAGGCGCTCTGCAATTACAGTGAATTCCTGTCCACACCCTTTTAGCGATATAAACCCCGGAGCCAGCAATGCGTCGAATTCTTATTTCTCTCCTGACCGCCTTCTGCCTGTGTAATGCCTTTGCTGCCATTGCACAAAACAGTGACTCATTTGAGCCCTATGTGTGGGATCTAACGGAGCTCTATCCTTCACTGGAATCCTGGGAAGCAGAGCGCCAGCGCCTGTTAACTCAAATAAATACTATTGAAGATTTCCGCGGCACACTGGGTAATGACGCCGCTTCACTTTATGCTGCATATCGCTATGTATCTGATATATATAGAGAATTACTACGAGTGTATTCCTATGCCAGCATGGAACAGGATGAAGATCTGAGAGTCACCAATGCACAGGAACGCAACCAACTCGGGGAAGGCCTGTTTGCCCGTTTTAGTGAGGCAACTGCCTGGATGGATCCGGAACTGCTGGCAGTGGGCGCTGCAAAAATAAACAGTTTTATTGCCAACAATGAAGACCTGGCCCCATTCGCGTTTATGCTCGAGGACACAATCCGTCAGGGTGAGCATACTCTCAGTGATGAAACCGAACAGGCGCTGTCGTATTTTTCCCAGTCTTTTGATGCCCCTTCCAATATTTATTCGTTGATTGCCAATTCAGACATTCCTTTCCCTACGGTCATCATGTCTACCGGGGATGAAGCCATGATTAATTCCCAGGGCTATAGTTTCTGGCGCGGCAGCGAAAACCGGGACGACCGCAAACTCGCTTTTGACAGCTACTGGAACAAGTGGGCTGAATATAACTCCAGTGTCGGCATGGTGCTCAATTCCCATGTCCAGATGCAGGTGGCATTGGCCAAGGCGCGCAAATACGACAGCGTTCTGGAACGGGAATTATTCAGTGACAACCTGCCCCCGGCGGTGTATCACACACTGGTAGAAGAAGTGAACAAGGCACTGCCTACCCTGCACCGTTATTTCAAATTACGTGGCAGGATGCTGGGTGTAGAACAGATGAATTACTATGACATCTACCCGCCTCTGGTCTCTCTTGATAAGGTTTTTGACATAGAAAGCACCAAGGAAATCACTCTCGACGCCATGGCAATTCTTGGCGAAGACTGGGTCAGCATGCAGCGCGAAGCAATCGCCCAACGCTGGATGCATGTCTACCCTCAACAGGGAAAACGTAGCGGTGCCTACATGAATGGCTCGTCCTATGATGTCCATCCTTACCTGCTGCTAAACCATAATGATGACTACGATTCCCTGTCTACTTTTGCCCACGAATGGGGTCATGCCATGCATACTTTATATGCAAAGCAGGAACAACCCTTTGAAACAGCTGACTACGCCACCTTTACGGCAGAAATTCCCTCCACATCACTGGAGCTGATTCTGGAACAATATATGGTGGAAAATGCCGAGTCCGTGGATGAAAAGATTTTCTATCTGGGCCAGGGACTGGAGAGTCTGCGCGGCACTTTTTTCAGACAGACCATGTTTGCAGAGTTTGAGTTGGCCTTGTATGAAGCGGTAGAACGCGGAGAAGCGTTAAGTGGTGCACGCATCACTGAAATCTATGGCGATATTCTGCGTCGTTATCATGGCCATGATGAAGGTATAGTGCTGATTGATGATCTCTACACCAACGAATGGATGTTCGTACCCCATTTCTACTACAACATGTATGTATTCCAGTACTCCACTTCAATTACTGCCGGTACTGCACTGTATGCCAAAATTGTTGAAGAGGGCGAAGCTGGCGTGGAAAACTATAAAAATCTGCTACGTGCTGGCGGCTCTGACTATCCTTATGAAATTTTAAGGGCTGCCGGTGTCGACATGGCCACACCGGAACCCTACCGGGCAGTGGTTGATCGCATGAATGCCATTATGGATGAAATGGAAGCATTACTGGATCAGCAGGCGGTGAATTAGGGGTAAAAATTATTAGTGCTCTGCATTGGTAGCGTCACGAGCGAAGGCTAATCGAGGAAAAAATGCGCGCAGGGAAGGAGTGTACGCGCAGTACATGACTGACTGAGCACATTTTTAACGAAGAGTAGCCGAGTGCAGTAGCTACAACTATTCCCTACTTCACTCTACTTATCCACGACCAATAAAGGGCATTTTGGTGGCCATCACAGTCATAAACTGCACATTGCTTTCCAAAGGCAGGCTGTCCATATAGACAACTGCTTCGCCGACATGTTTTACGTCCATCAGGGGCTCGTTTTTCAGCGATCCATCGGCTTGTTGCGCTCCCCGGGAAACCGCAGCTCCCATATCCGTGGTGGCATTACCGATATCAATCTGGCCACAGGCAATATTCCATGGGCGACCTTCAAGAGACGTCGACTTGGTCATCCCCAAAACGGCATGTTTACTGGCTGTGTAGGCAATTGAATTGGGCCGCGGGGATTCTGCGGAAATAGAACCATTGTTAATAATGCGTCCGCCCATTGGATCCTGCTCCTTCATCATCCTGAATGCGCCCTGCAGACAATAAAATGCCCCGTTCACATTGGTATCCATAACTTTCAACCAGTCATCACTTGCCAGACTTTCTATAGAGGCGCCAATACCAATGCCAGCATTATTGAACAGCAAATCCAGGCGGCCAAAGTCCTTATGAATGCTCTTGAACAGGGCATCAACAGAGCTGGTACTGCATACATCTGCGACAACACAAGACACCTTAATGTCATTCCCGGCTAGCAGAGCCGCAGTTTCTTCCAGAGTTTCGATACGACGACCGGCCAGTACCAGGTGATAGTGTTTTTCACCAAGCGCAAGGGCCACAGCGCGACCAATGCCAGTGCCTGCGCCGGTAATGAGGGCAATTTTATGATTCATAGGGACTTCTCTTTAATTTTTACTGTGTTGAACAGCTCCTGGAAAAAGAGAAGCATAAAGGAAAAGCTGGGCAAGCCCAAAATAATATCATTTAAGAAGGGAAAAGCGCCGAAAAGGTAAATACTGTCAACCCCGATAACTACTGACCAGCTTTACAATATCAGCAATCAGATAACGCGCCTGTCGATCACTTTAGGGGCTACCTGGAAGTGTTTCTGGCAATAATAAGTGGCTTCATCCATGTTCTGGTGGATGGAAATAAGACGTCTGTTTTCATTGATCAACCAGATCACATCGTCAGACAGAATTTCTGCTATATAGGTCATCGTGTATTCCCGCTTTAATCCTGCTCTGGGATCCATCGCTGCCATTGCGTTATCCTGTTCCAAATACACTCTTGCCTCTCCTTCTTTGCTGCCTTCTCTGGTATCCTAAGCGCCTTTTTTACAGGCGTATTCCAGTTACGCTACCTTTACCAGATTAGACCAGCGAAGAGACCTTCAGTTTGCCGGAACAGGGGGCAATGATTAAGCTCGCATTAAGTCTATAAAGCAGGATAAAAATAAAGCGCGATGAGCATCACATTTACAGATGAATATAAGCCCGCCCTTGTAGAAGCCGAGGCGCAAAATTATTGGAATTCCAACGACAGTTTTCGTGTGGAAGTGGATCATTCCAGGGAAAAGTTTTACTGCCTGTGCATGTTTCCTTATCCAAGCGGCAAGCTGCATATGGGCCATGTGCGTAACTACACCATTGGTGATGTTGTCAGTCGTTTCCAGCGTATGCGCGGAAAAAATGTACTTCAGCCTATGGGTTGGGATGCTTTTGGCTTGCCGGCAGAAAATGCCGCCATGAAGAACAAGGTGCCTCCAGCCCAGTGGACCTACGCCAATATTGACGACATGCGCGCCCAGTTACAGCAACTCGGTTATGCCTATGACTGGAATCGTGAACTGGCGACCTGCCATGTGGATTACTACAAGTGGGAACAATGGTTCTTTATTCAGCTCTACAAGAAAGGCCTGGTATACAAAAAAGAAGCGGAAGTGAACTGGGATCCGGTAGACCAGACCGTGCTGGCCAACGAACAGGTTATTGATGGCAAAGGCTGGCGCAGTGGTGCGCCGGTAGAACGCCGCAAGATTCCTCAGTGGTTTATTAAAATCACCGATTATGCCCAGGAGTTACTGGACGATCTGGGCAAACTGGATGACTGGCCGGATCGCGTACGCGTGATGCAGAAAAACTGGATTGGCCGTAGCGAAGGCCTTGAATTTGAATTCGAGGTAAAGGGTGAAAGTGAGGCCATGCAGGTCTACACCACGCGACCCGACACCATTATGGGAGTTACCTACTGCGCTGTGGCACCGGAACATCCTCTGGCCCAGAAAGCCGGGCAGAATAATCCCGACATCGCCGCTGAAATCAGCAAACTGGAAGTCGGCGGGGTTTCCGAAGCAGACATGGCCACGATAGAAAAGGCCGGCCTTGATACTGGATTCAAGGCTATTCATCCCGTCACCGGTGAAGAAATACCCATCTGGGTAGGCAACTTCGTGTTGATGAGCTACGGCTCAGGTGCCGTGATGTCAGTCCCTGGACACGATCAGCGTGACTATGAATTTGCCACAAAATACGGCATCCCTATCAAGCAGGTGATCAAACCTGTGGATGACAACACGCCTTGTGACCTGGCAAAAGAAGCTTTTACCGAAAAAGGCATTTGCATAAATTCAGATGCACCTGCTTTAAACCTTGACGGCATGAAATTTAAACAGGCCTTTGCCAAGCTGGTGAACTTCTTCAGTGAAAAAGGCACTGGGCAAAAAACCATTAACTTCCGCTTACGGGACTGGGGCGTTAGTCGTCAGCGTTATTGGGGCACACCTATTCCCATGATCACCTGCGCTTCCTGCGGCAGCGTGCCGGTACCAGAAAGTGATTTACCGGTGGTACTGCCTACCGACGTAGAGTTTGATGGCACCGGCTCCCCTCTTAAAAAGATGCCGGAATTTTATCAGACCACTTGCCCCCAATGTGGCGGTGAAGCGGAGCGGGAAACTGATACTTTTGATACTTTCATGGAAAGCTCCTGGTACTACGCACGCTTTGCTTCACCCAGAGAAGACGGTGGCATGCTCAATAAAGAAGCTATGGATTACTGGCTGGGTGTTGATCAGTACATTGGCGGCATCGAACACGCTATTTTGCATTTGTTATATGCGCGCTTTTTTCATAAATTGCTGCGCGACGAAGGCCTGGTTTCTACAGACGAACCTTTCACCCGTCTGCTAACCCAGGGCATGGTATTGAAAGACGGCCACAAGATGTCTAAATCCCTGGGTAACACTGTCGATCCTGAAGGCATGATTGCGCAATATGGTGCGGACACTGTGCGCATGTATATGATGTTTACCTCACCACCGGATCAGAGCCTGGAATGGTCAGATTCTGGCGTGGAAGGGGCTTACCGATTCCTGCGACGCCTCTGGACTCTCCTTGGCTCATATCAGCAAAGCCCTGTTTCTGTTGACCCGGATAAGCTAAATGATGCCCAAAAAGCAGTCCGCCTGAAAACACATAGCACTATCAAAAAAGTCACTGATGACTATGATCGCAGACAAATCTTTAATACGGCTATTGCCGCAGTGATGGAACTGTATAACGAATTAACCAGCTTCACCAAAAACAATGATATTAATACTGACCAGCAGAGCAAGGCCGTATTTCAGGAAGGCGCAGAAGCCATTGTGTTGCTCCTGGCGCCTATAGTGCCGCATATGAGCCATGTGCTATGGAACCACCTGGGCAAGGAAGGCGCCGTTATTGATGCAACGTGGCCCACTCATGATGAAAGCGCCCTGGTACAGGACAGCATTCAGATTGTGGTCCAGGTGAACGGAAAGTTAAGAGCCAAGCTTGAAGTGTCTGCTGACATCAGCAAAGAAGATATGGAAGCCGCCGCCCTTGATGACGAGAATGTAAAAAAATTCACCGACGGCCTGACAATTCGCAAAGTGATTGTGGTGCCGGGAAAACTGGTTAATGTTGTGGCGAATTAAAATTAACCACAGTCACGAGTTGCAAGTTACAAGCGGGCTTCGACAGGATCCTGGTTTTTCTTCTTGAGACTTGAAACTTGTGACTTGCGACTGCCTGCCCACAACCAGCTATACTTATAGACATGCAATTAAAACTTCAGAAAACTCTTATCCTGTTCTCCATTTTGGCGCTGACAAGCTGTGGATTTACCTTGCGCGGCTCCGCCAGTCTGCCAGCCGTGTTGCAAACCATGGTGCTGGTGAGTAGCGACAACAATAGTGAAACCCTTCGTTTACTTCGCCGCGCCCTCACCGCCAATAATGTTACTGTCCTGGATGCTGTCGATGCAGACAGTTATCGGCTGGTCATAGGCGATGAAGAAATCACGGAACGTATACTCTCGGTGAATTCCAATGCCCGCGCCGGGGAATATGAGTTATCACTTAGCATTCCCTTTCAACTGCGCTCGGCTGACACCATTCTCATTGAACCGGAAGTATTAACTGTAGAAAAAGTCTACCTTGCTGATCCCACCAGTGCTGTTGCCAAGGCTGAGGAAAGAGAATTAATGGAAAACGAAATGCACCGCGAACTGGTCATCCTGATTCTCAGACGCCTGCAATCGGTCACTCTGTGAGTATTCTCCGCCCCTTTTCTTTGCTGATCATCTTACTGACTCTTCAATTCAGCTATGGATGCACTGTCATCACCGTTGCTGGCGCAACTGCAGGGGCAGCGGTCGCTGTTACAGGCGCTGCTGTAAAAACAACCGGGGCAGCAGTAGGTGCAGTAATTCCTGACGGCGATGATAACGAGGATGAATAGAAAATATACGAGGCCTGCAAGCTATAACCGGCTTCAGGCACAGACTGTAAAACGCTTTCTTTTTTGCATACACTAAAACCCCTCAATTGGACTTACCACCTACCTTCAATAATTAACCTTATATTTTGGAATTTTAATGACAACTTTTGATAACGTAAGTGTAGTAAAAGCCGCCAACGTCTACTTCGATGGCAAGGTCACCAGCCGCACAGTGATATTCAGCGATGGCAGTAAAAAAACCCTGGGGATTATGTCTCAGGGCGAATACGAGTTTGGCACCGAGCTGAAAGAAATCATGGAAATCATTAATGGCAACATCGATGTTTTACTGCCAGGAAGTCAGCAATGGCAATCCTTTCACGCTGGCGACAGTTTTGAAGTCCCCGCGAATGCCAGCTTTAATGTAAAGGTTCTCGATCTGACTGACTATTGCTGTTCATACGTCGTATAGAAAAAGCAGGATGCAGGATGCAGGATGCAGGATAATAGCCCGATGAATTCAATACTCTACAAAATACAAACATCACTGTGCTTTGTTTTACTATTTTATGTACCGCTTTCTCACGCAGCCACCTTGCCTGATCACCCGGCGCTTTCTATTTTAATCATCGCCGATGAAGTCAATCCTCATGGCCTTAACGATGCCGAGCTAACCCAACCCGAGGATCTGGCTCCGGCACTAAGCGCAAGCGACAGTGGCCTGAATACGTCCAGAGTCATCACCGTGAACAGCCAATGTGCGGATGATGCTTTATCCGCATTACAATCTGACCAGCGTCCGGATGTGGTGCTGTATTTTGCCCATCGCGCCGCACTTTCCTGTGATGGCGAAAATGTCCAGCCTGCCCTCACCAGGCTTTTGGAAGCAGGCTTGAACAGTGGTTTGGGCATCGTGGTTTTGCATCATGGACTGTATGTAGATTTCATTAATCGGGGTGCCAAAGCTGAACTGCTGCATTTGCTAGGCGCAGAATCTGACAGCATTGAATGGAATACAGAAACAGGACAGCAAGTGATTAATGTTGCAGGCGATCACTTCATCACCAGCAATGGCATTACATACAATCAGGAAGTTGCTTTTGCCGGCACTACTGAGGTCAACGCAGGGGCTTACCCGGCCTTTACCAATGTACCTGATGAGCTTTATGAAATTACCCGTCTCCACGAAGTCGCCGGCGAATCACGTACTCCCCTGCTTGTCTCTGATTCCGGAGACGCGCGCTTGCTGGGCTATGTATTGCAGAGGAATGGCTGGAGTGGACGTGTAGTTGCCTACCAGCCAGGAGAATATCAGCCTAATGCCCTGGATAATCGCGCAGGGCCAAATTTCCAGATTTTAGTTAACGCACTGTATTTTGCCGTGCATGGTTCTGACTAAAATCCGATAAGGATTTTTTTCAAAAAAAAAGGGTGATGCTTGCGCATCACCCTTTTTACCATTCCCTGGTTTACTTGCTGATTAGAACTCCACGTTCAAGCTCAGGTTATAACGACGTCCGAAAACATCGTACTGATTACTTGCACCCTGATTACCATCAGTTCCGGGTACGAACGGCGGAGCCTTGTCAAACATGTTCAACACGTTAAAGCCAAGATTCCAGCTGGTGCCATTGTTGAGTTCACTGGAGTAACGCACTGTGCCGTTCCACCATGTGGAGGAAGAGACCCAGTTATAGTCAACATCAACACCTTCAGTCCAGGTACGGCGCATCTTGCCACCAGTGATATGGCGACCTTGCATCTGCAGGGACAAGGGCCCAACAGTATAAGCAAAAGTCACATTACCCGTGGTATCAGGCAAGGTGTACTGATCCAGGCGATTGCTCACAGTACCATTTGCAGCGACGTCTGACCTTGTCAACAAGGTACCAGCCAGTGCTCGAACTGAGAAAGACTCGAATTCACTGTCGAAGAAGTTTGGCTCCATGCGATAGGACACTTCGAAGTCAAGACCTTCTACAATTGACTGATCCTGATTAAAGAAGCGGCGGAAGATGCGAGTCACGTCACCTGTAACAGGATCGAACTCAATGTTGGCACACTGCTCAGTATCGCCGAGGAAACAGCGATCGACCACGTCCTGGGACGCAATCTGGGAAATGGCATCGGCAATGTCCACTTCATACCAGTCGATGGATAACGACAAACCCCGAAGCATCTCAAACTGCGGCTCATAGACAAAACCAAATACGCTGGTATCGGCTTTTTCCACGTTCACATTGGGATTGCCTGAGGCCACTGTAGTAATGGTATAGGTCACATCACCCTTGAAAGGGTCACTGATGTTGCCACCACCGCCCTGGGCGTCGAAACGCTCACGGAAGTTAGCCTCTCTCACGTCACGGGACCTGGTCGCGCGGAAGCGCAGACCTTCGATGACCTGGAATTCAAGTCCGACTTTCCAGGCATCAACGCTGCCGGACGTGCTGTAGTCTGACTGACGGAAGGCAATGGTGCCACCAACACTCTGCTCACCGGAATCTGATTCATAGAGTGGCGCTGCCACCTCACCGAACCACTCCCACACATCATATTGGCCTTCGACCTTGGGTACAGTGGAGAATTTATGCAGATTGGGGCTACCGCCGGTATACCCCCTTGGAAAACCACGAATACCCAGTTCTGGCACGTTTTGCGGTGGTCCCAGGGAATCAACTTCAATTGGCAATGCATTATCAAAGAAGGCGGAATCACGCCAGGTCAGACCAAAGGCGCCTGAAATTGGGCCA
Organism: uncultured Pseudomonadales bacterium; assembly: GCA_963925675.1. Lineage (GTDB taxonomy): Bacteria > Pseudomonadota > Gammaproteobacteria > Pseudomonadales > Pseudohongiellaceae > Eutrophocola. The sequence goes on along the minus strand of CAWUSW010000054.1, from coordinate 5,537 downwards.
TAGCCCCAACCTTCATGCAGTTCACCGGTGGCCAGCAGTTCAGCGAAATCCTGCTCAACAATACCCACTCCTTTTTTCAGGGAGGATGTATATCTGAGGGCTTCCTCACTGATGTTGCCGGCACCCATGACGTTAAAGGGCACACAGCCGCCTACCGTGTTATCCAGGCCAATGGGCGATTCCAGAGGCTGTGGGTTCGGGTCAGCTGCTGTTCGAGAATTACTCAATCCAGTAGCCAGACCTGCCGCACGCAGCTGATCTTCCGTTGGTGAATACTGCGGAAGATTCACACGGCAAACGATATTACCTGTGGCGGGATCCACCACTGCATCCATGGCCAGAAACGTACGGTCGACGCGGTCATGGTTGTAGCTATGGGACAAGCGATCAGTTTCACCGGTGGAGTAGCTGCCACCGAGAGTCCAGCTATTGCCGAAATCATAGTCAAAACCGACCGTGTAGGTCCGGGTATTGAATATATTCGGCTCGAAGCGATCACTGCCGAGGTCACGTACACCCGGGAGGGAACCATCACGGCTCAGGGTAAATTGTTCGACACCATTGTCGATCATGGTCTGGCGCACATTATCCGGTAAATAGGCATTGTCCACAGCGACTAAAGGCGCCCAGATGGAACGCAAACTGATACCCGTGGTACCAGAGGTTCGCGAGGTAGGATTATGGATACTTTCTGAACGGCCAATGACAGCTTGTGCATAACCGCTCAGGTTGTCAGAGAACTCATAATTGGCCGCCAAAAACATGGAGCGTCCTTTTACTTCCTGGCCGTTAATCGGGAAGCTGCTATAAGCGTCTATTTCTGATTCCGGGCCACCTGAGGTATTGCCTTCTGTGCCGCGTCCCCTGGACGTGAAGTCACCATCCCGAAAGGCCTGCGCTTGTGTACCAGCCTGGTTAAACACCAGCCCGTCCAGCTCAGTGCGAGTGCCGGAAATCATGCCGAACACATGACGGTCAGTGTAAACAACATTGGGTTTAGTCAGTCGTCTTGGACCACTGGAATCAGGGTTGGAAACAAGGCCCCAGCGATCGTGCCAGTCAATATCACTGGCCTCGATATCGATCTGATCAATCTGACGGGCTTCCAAGGAACCGATGATATTGAGGCGGTCGCCAATCTGGAAACCACCGGCAATACTGGCATTGGCTCTGAAGCCTTCGCCGCCCTCCATGATGCCGGTGCCAGTTGAAATTTTCAGGCCCTGGAATTCACGGTCGATGATAAAGTTAGTCACACCACCCAATGCGTCAGCACCGTAGGCAGCGGATGCACCACCGGTGACCACATCAACAGTACGTACCAGGGCGGTGGGGAAGGTATCCACATTCACCGCGCCACGTTTGTCACCAGGAGCCATACGAGCGCCGTCCAGCAGTACCAGGGTACGCTGGGTGCCCAGACTACGCATATTCAGGAAGCTGCCTACGCCAGAGGCCAGAGAACCCACGCTACGCTGGGCTGTTTGGGTACCGAAAAACTGAGGCAAGGCATCAAGCTGTTCTGACACCGTGCCACCCGGATCAAACATGTTAAGTTCTTCCGGTGTTACCACTGTTACGGGAGTTGGCGCCGCCATGCCATCAGTTTGACGGATACGCGAACCGGTAACGGTGATTTCCTCAATTTCATCTTCTTGGGCTAAAACTAGTGGGCTTTGTATTAATGCAGTTGTTATTGCTGCGATGCACAGTGTTATTTTTTTCCTGCGACCAATAGACCTAGACATGTAGTTCCCCTTTATATGATCAAATGACAATATTTAAAAGTTTAAACTTTGAATATTTGCTTCAAAAATACAAACTACGAGGACAACCAACACATCACATTATTATTATTAATATTGAAATATACAACTTTTCCCTACTTCTTTATTTGAAGACCTTAATACTACTAACAAATAGGTTTATTTATCAAGACTATAATAAATATTTAATTTATTTGACTAAAAAAGGTTCAAGTAATAAAAAGCTATAGCATTACCTACAAGCAGGAAGCTGCTTTTACCAGCACCATTGACATCAACGCAGGGGCTTACCCGGCCTTTACCAATGTACCTGATGAGCTTTATGAAATTACCCGTCTGCATGAAGACGCCGACGAATCACGTACTCCCCTGTTTGCCTCTGATTCCGGAGACGAACTCTTGTTGGGCTATGTGCTGCAAAGAAGTGGCTGGAGCGGACGAGTGCTTGTATACCAACCCGGAGAGTGTCAGTCTAATGCCGTGGATAATCGCGAAGGTGCAAATTTCCAGATCCTGGTTAACGCCTTGTATTTTTCTGTGTATGGTTCTGAATAAAATTTCATAAGCTCTTTTTTCCAAAAAAAAAGGGTGATACTTGCGCATCACCCTTTTTACCATTTCGGGGTTTACCTGCTGATTAGAACTCCAGATTCAAGGATAATTGGTAGCGACGTCCAAAGGCATCATATTGACCATTGACACCTTGCGCACCTGCAGTACCACCAGGAGTAATGGGCGGATGTTGGTCGAACAGGTTCTGCACTGCAAAACTAACATTCCAGCTACCACCATCACTGAGTTCACTTGAATAGCGAACCGATCCATTCCAAAACGTAGATGACGCCACCATATTATCATCAACATCAACGCCTTCAGTCCAAGTTCGGACAAGTTCTCCGCCATCAATATATCGCCCTTGCAACATTAGATTGAGGGGCCCGACAGTATAATTTGCTGTGAGATTTGCCGTAACATCAGGCAGACTATAAACCCCAAGTCGATTAGTTGTGACACCAGAGGCACTGATATCTTCTCGGGTAGTCAGCCAACCAGCAAGAGCACGAATACTAAAAGACTCAAATTCGCTATCGAAAAAATTAGGCTCCATACGGTAACCGACTTCGAGATCAACACCTTCAACTTTATCCTGTGCCAGATTGAAATATCTCTGGAAAATACGCACCACTTCACCAGTTGCACTATCACGCACGATATTGGAACACATCACAGGGTCGCCTGCTTCACATCGATCCACAATATCCTGAGTCCCAATTTGTACAATAGAATCAGCGATATCTACTTGATACCAGTCACTGGAGATTGAAAAACCGTCAAGCCAGGTAGGTTGATAGACAAAGCCGGCAACCAAGGTATCGGCAATCTCGGGTGTCAGATTCGGATTCCCTGAACGTACTGTGGATATACCGAACAGTCTGTCATTAAAACGTGGATCCCTTATATTGGATCCGCCACCCTGCGCATCAAAGCGCTCGGAGAAATTGGCTTCACGGACATCACGCGACTTCGTAGTGCGAAAGCGCAGTCCTTCAATTATCTGAAGTTCAAGTCCTGCTTTCCAGGATTCCGATGCACCACTCAAGTTGTAGTCAGAGCGTCGGAAAGACACGGACCCACCCAGACTCTGGTCGCCGGAATCTGATTCCCACAGGGGCGCCTGTAATTCGCCAAACCATTCCCAGACATTGTATTCCCCACTAATAGAAGGAATTGTGGAGAACTGATGCAGATTTGGACTACCACCTGTGTATCCGGGCGCTATCCCGCGAATACCCAATTCAGGCGCATTCAATGGTGGTCCTAGCGCATCTACTTCTATCGGAAGCGCTTGATCAGAGAAACTAGATTCACGCCAGGTCAAACCAAAAGCGCCAGAAACCGGTCCATAACCCCAGCCTTCATACAATTCGCCGGTTGTGAGTATTTCTGCGAAATCCTGCCCTACTACCCCGTCTCCTTTCTTGAGGGTCCCGACATATTCAATGGCTTCCTGACTAATATTACCGAAACCCATAACATTGAAAGGGACACAACCACTGATCGTATCATCCAAACCTACTGGTGACCCCAATGGGGATGGATTATCAAATAACTCTTCGCGGGAATTCACCTTTCCAGAAGCCAAACCGGCAGCATTTAATTGCTCAACCGTGGGTTGGTACTGTGGGAGATTAACGCGGCAAACTATTGCCCCAGTTGCTGGGTCACGAACAGCATCCATAGCTAAAAATAGGCGGTCAATACGCAAGTGGTTTATGGAATCTGGTTTGCGTTGTGATTCACCAATAGAATAGCTACCAGATAAATCCCAGTCCCATGGCAAGGTTGTTTGAAAACCTATAGTGTAGGTCTGAGTTGAGTTCACCGCATGATCTCGCCCATCGATGCCAATGTCAGACTGATTGAGGAAGGCACCATCCCGAGACATCACAAATTCTGACTTACCTGCAGCCTCCAATGTATCCCTGACATAATCTGGTACATAGGCATTGTCCACCGCAATTCTTGGCGCCCATATACTGCGCAAACTTATACCGGTAGTAGTAGCCCTGTTGTCATCACGGTTAGATTCAGCACGGCCCACTACGGCTTGGATATAGGCTGAGAAGTTATCTGTGAAATCATATTTAGCAGCCAAAAACATTGAGCGGGAAACAACTTCCTGCCCGCTTCCAGGCCCAGCATAAGCCTGATGAGCCAGCTCAGCTTCAGGCCCTCCAGATGTTGAAAGTGTTGTCCCAGCCCCAGACTTTGATGTCAGGTTTCCATCCCTAAAATCTCTAATACTAGTTCCTTCCCTGTTAAAAACCATACCATCCAGAGAGGTACGAGTGCCGGAAATCATTCCATAAACATGGCGATCAGTAGGAGCAATCCAAGGCATGGTCAAGCGTTGAGGAGTTCCAGCCGGTGCACCCGGTGACCAGGCGGGATTAGTTACATGACCCCAGCGCTGATACCAATCTGTATCCAAATCTTCAGGGTCTCGTTCAATTTGTTCAATAAATCTGCTTTCGACTGATCCAATTATATTCAGGCGATCACCTATCTGGAATCCCCCAGCCACACTTGCGTTCCATCGGAAGCCATCACCGTATTCTAGAACCCCTGTTCCCGTGCTTATTTTCAGTCCTTGAAATTCTCTGTCGATAATAAAGTTGGTAACACCCCCAAGGGCGTCAGCGCCATACGCTGCAGATGCGCCACCTGTAACTATATCGACTGTGCGAACCAGACCGGTGGGGAATGTGTCGACATTTACCGCACCATTTTTGTCAGCTGGCGCCATTCTGGAACCATCCAGTAGCACCAAAGTTCTTTTCGCACCTAGACTTCGCATATTAAGAAAGCTACCCGCAGCCGACCCAACAAGGGTCCCTCCCCCTGTGTCCTGGACGGTTCGGGTAGCGAAAAATTGAGGCAATGCATCTAGTTGCTGAGCTACTGTTCCACCTGGCTCAAAGTTGGAAAGCTCATCTGTTGTCATTACAGTAACAGGAGTTGGCGCCGCCATACCGTCGGTTTGACGGATACGGGAACCGGTAACGGTTATTTCCTCAATTTCATCTTCTTGTGCTAAAGCTAGCGGGCTTTGTATTAATGCACTTGTTATTGCCGCGATGCATAAAGTTATTTTTTTCCTGCAACTGATGGAAGTAGACATATATTTTCCCCTTAAATTATCAAATGCCAATATTTATTATCATAAAATCCTGGTATTCACTTTAAAAAATACAGACTACTGGGGCACCT
>CAWUSW010000053.1:0-48275 GCA_963925675.1 uncultured Pseudomonadales bacterium | reverse complement strand
GTCTGGGTGGATTTGAACCACCGACCTCACCCTTATCAGGGGTGCGCTCTAACCAACTGAGCTACAGACCCAATTTTTGTCCTTTTTTACTTCAGGTAAGACCTGCACCGACCTCACCCTGCTCTCTATAAAAACCTGGGGGGGTGCGCTCAAACTAACTAACTGAGCTACAGACCCAAACTTCCTCGAACAGAACATCTCAAAAAATGAGAACGCGCATTATACTTATTAAGCATACTCAGACAAGACCTTTACTTTAAAAAGCGCTAATCACCCAAGAATACTGAATTTTCGTACCGCGTCGCTGTATTTCCTTAACAGCCTGTATCCCAGCAGCAAGAGCACCAAAGCGCCATATAAAACCGCATCAAAATAGCTGGATCTCACAATCCAGATGACATGCATAACACCCAGAATTGAAACTGCATAGGTCAGTCTGTGCAGGCGTTTCCAGTTTCTTCCCAGTTTGCGCTGCGCGGCATTGAACGAGGTAAGCGCTAATAGTGTAAGTAATACAAAGCCTCCAAAACCAATGGTGATGAATGGCCGCTCCGCGATCTCCCTGCCTATCGCTCCCCACTCCCACTGCAGCAGGAACATCAGAAAAACAAGGAGATGCATACACACATAAAAATAGGCAAACAGCCCGATCATACGGCGAAAACGGAACGCATAAGGCCAGTTCAGCAAATATCGTAACGGGGTGATTGCCAGGGATAGTATGAGCAAACGTATGGCCCACTCCCCTGTCTCTAATGACAGAAACTGAGCCGGATCCGGGCCCAGAAAATTCTCACCACCGGTAAATGCCAGATATACGGCATAAGCCAGGTAAGCACCCGGCAGCAGACAAAGCAGGAAAACGCCAGGTTTGGCCAGAAAAGTCATCTGTCAGGCTCTGCCAATACCAGGTCTGTTAATAGAATCTGCGTAAATCCATATTGGCATACATGCTGGCAACTTCATCTGCATAGCCATTGAACATCATGGTATCTATACGGCGCGGGTTAAACAAACTGGTAGGCAGACGCCGCTCACTGGCCTGACTCCAACGCGGATGGCTTACCTGTGGATTTACATTGGCGTAAAAGCCGTATTCACTGGCCTGCAGATCTCTCCACGTATTGTTGGGCATATCTTTGGTGAAGCGAATAGCGACAATGGATTTGATACTTTTAAAGCCGTATTTCCATGGCACGACAAGACGCAATGGTGCTCCATTCTGGGCAGGCAGGACATCGTCATAAAGACCGGTGGCAATTGTAGCCAGAGGGTTCATAGCTTCATCCATACGCAAACCTTCCTGATAAGGCCAGTCAATGGTGGCAAATCTTGAACGCTGTGCAGACATCTGATCCGCATCAACGAGAGTATCAAACTGTACATAGTTTGCATCGCCAGTTGGCTCGAAACGTTTCAGCAAATCTCCCAGAGAAAACCCCACCCACGGAATAACCATGGACCAGGCTTCGACACAACGCAGGCGAAATACTCTTTCTTCAAAGGTATGGGGCTTGAGAATATCTTCAAGACTATAGTTCCCGGTCTTGTTAGCTTCACCACTGACTTCCACGGTCCATGGCTCAATACTGAAATCACGGGCATTACGTGCGGGATCATCCTTACCGGTACCGAATTCATAAAAGTTGTTATAGGTGGTGACATCCTCAAAAGGAGTAAGTTCTTCATCAGTGTTATAAGGGCCGCTGGCCGGTGCATCAGTGCGCATGGCGGCCTTTTCAACCAGCCAGTCGGGTTTGGATGCCAGGTTAATATCCGCAGGTGCCCGGGCAAACAGCGCATCACCGGTTTGTGCACTGGCAGCGGAAGACAATAAGCCTGCTGCGGCCACACCAAAGGCAGCGTTAGCACCTGTTTTCATGAATTTGCGGCGTTCCCGGTAAACCGATTCAGGGGTAATCTCTGAAGAAGGAATTTCTTTCCTGGTTTTAATAATCATCTCGCCTTAACTCCTGTCGTTCTAAAAAATGCGTATTAAGTAATGTGACCGGCTTTTTGTGAAAAGTTTTCCGAAAACTTAATCCCTGGAATCGTCTTTCTGGTCAATATCGACTTCGCTATTGTTTTCACTATTGTTTTCACTACCTGCCTCATCCCCAACACCCTGACCGGATTCTGTAAACTCTTCTTCGGAAACACCGCTATTCGCCTCAGTCTCAGCAGCGTGAAACTTGCCCAGCAGTTTTTCCTTACGCGCGTAAACAGCCATCGCCGGGCCAGACATGGCATAAGTGATAGCCATTAAAAATAACACGATTGGGGGATCCCATGACACTATGACAAAAACCAGCACCACCAGAATCATTACGATAAAAGGCACCCGGTTTTTCATGTCCAGGTCCTTGAAACTGTAATAGCGGATATTCAGTACCATCAGCGCGCCGGCTATAAAAGTCACCAGTGCCGCTATCATCGCAACCAGACGTGTTACTTCAACTTCGTATTCAGTTAATACCCAGACCATGAATACCACTAGACCGGCCGCAGCGGGGCTTGCCAGCCCGACAAAGAAACGCTTGTCAGTAGTCCCCAGCTCGACATTAAACCGGGCCAGGCGCAGGGCTGCACAAGCCACGTAGATAAAGCAGATGGTCCAGCCAGCCTTACCCAGGGTAGACAGAGCCCAACTGAAACAAATCAGTGCTGGCGCCATGCCAAAAGCTATAAGATCGGACAGGGAGTCGTATTCAGCACCAAAAGCACTTTGGGTATTGGTTAGTCTTGCCACGCGACCATCCAGTCCATCAAGGAACATGGCGACGATGATAGCAACACAGGCATGACTAAAATCACCACCCATGCCGGAAATCACTGCATAAAAGCCGGCAAACATTGCTCCCGTGGTCAGCAGGTTAGGCAGCAGATAAATTCCTCTGCGGCGCACCTTGCGCCCATCTTCGGAAACCACTTCCTCGTGATCATCAATCAGGAGAATAGACTCACTGTTTTCAGTGTCATCATCCTGTACAAGATCTGTTTCATTTTCTTCGCGCATTTAAGCGTTTACACCCTGTATATTTCGTGAGATTGGCGATTATACGCGCTAAATCAGCGCAATTGGACAAATAGATAGTTGCGAAACACAAATCAGAGAGCGTTTTAATTTATCTGGACAGTTTTATTAGACCCGGAATATTTAATTCAGCACAATTAGTTTACTAAATCCTCGGAATAATTAGACCAAAGAGGCATTTTTGCTTAATATTGCCGCCCTGATTTAAGCAACATTAATTATCCATCAATAAACATCGGAGTTTTCAATGAATTATTTCAACACCCTTCCCTTGCGCCTGCAGCTTGAAGAACTCGGGAAGTGTCGCTTTATGGACTCCTCGGAGTTCTCAGGCGGTGTGGACAAACTGAAAGGCAAGAAAGTGGTCATCCTGGGATGCGGTGCCCAAGGACTTAATCAGGGGCTGAACATGCGCGACAGCGGCCTGGATATAAGCTATGCCTTACGCGAATCAGCCATTCAGGAAAAACGACAATCCTGGATTAATGCCTCCGAGAACAGTTTTACTGTTGGTACCATCGAAGAGCTTGTTCCGACAGCTGATCTGGTGCTTAACCTGACACCAGATAAGCAGCACACCGATGCCGTCGGACAGGTCATGCCGCTGATGAAAAAGGGTGCTTGCCTTGCTTACTCTCATGGTTTCAATATTGTTGAAGAAGGCATGCAGATTCGTGACGATCTGACTGTTGTGATGGTTGCGCCGAAATGTCCTGGTACGGAAGTACGTGAAGAGTACAAACGTGGTTTTGGTGTCCCTACCCTTATTGCAGTACATAGAGAAAATGATCCCAATGGCGATGGCCTGGAAATTGCCAAAGCCTATGCTGCTGCTACCGGTGGTCACAGAGCTGGTGTACTTGAGTCCTCTTTTATCGCAGAAGTGAAATCTGACCTGATGGGTGAACAGACTATACTCTGCGGCACACTGCAGGCCGGCTCCATTCTTGCCTTTGAAAAGATGGTGGCAAAAGGCATCGACCCTGCCTATGCATCCAAATTAATCCAGTACGGCTGGGAAACTGTTTCTGAAGGACTGAAACAGGGTGGCATTACCAATATGATGGATCGCCTTTCCAACCCGGCAAAACTGAAAGCATTTGAAGTCAGTGAAGAACTGAAATCCATCCTGCGTCCTTTGTTCGAAAAACACATGGACGACATCATGGAAGGACAATTTTCTGCCGGTATGATGGAAGACTGGGCCAATGACGACGCCAAACTGCTGGGCTGGCGTGAAGACACAGGTAAAACTGCTTTTGAGCTCTCTTCTCCAGAGGGTGCCCCGGATATCAGCGAGCAAGAGTTTTATGACAATGGCATTCTGATGGTCGCCATGATCAAGGCCGGCGTGGAATTATGCTTTGAGACGCTGACAGCTGCTGGCGTAATTGCTGAGTCAGCCTATTACGAATCTCTGCATGAGGTGCCATTGATCGCCAACCTGATTGGCCGTAAAAAACTTTATGAGATGAACGCCGTGATTTCCGATACTGCCGAATACGGCTGTTATCTGTTTTCCCATGCCGCTGTACCAATGCTGGAAGACTTCATGAAAGCAGTCGATACCGACATTATTGGTAAGGGTATGCAGGTTAAGGACGACAGCGTAGATGATCGCGAGCTTATCGAAGTAAATGCTGCTATCAGAAATCATCCTATTGAATCAGTAGGTCAGGTTCTGCGTGGTTATATGACGGCGATGAAGAAAGTAGTTTAACCAGTCACAAGTCTCAAATTAAAAGTCACAAGGAAAAAACCAGGCAGCCGCCTGGTTTTTTTTGCACAAAAAATCTACTGGAAATTAAACTCACGTAATTCCTGTCTATAACAGTTAAGCTGAATCGTGCCTCTTTCCCTGGATTTTCACAATGAACAAAGTTGTATTTGGAATTTTTGTTTTATTGCTTCAGCTTCCTGCCTTACTTCTTGCTGCAGAAAGCACAATACAGGACTGGGAACTCAAACGTGACCGCGAAGGGATTCAGGTCTATACCCGCAAAGTTCCCGGATCGCCCTATGCTGCTGTTAAAACGATTACTGTTGTAAGCGATTTACGCTTGTCTTCCATAGTGGCGCTGATTCTGGATTCAGAAGCCTGTGCGCAATGGGCGGATAAATGTTCAGAATCTTCAGTATATGAAAAAATCAGTGATACTGAACTTCTGATCTATACAGTGAATGATTTACCTTTCCCGGTGAAAGATCGCGATATTCTGGCACGGGTTCACTGGAGTCAAAACCCAATGACGCTGGATGTGACGATGACCAGCGAGGCCGTCACAGGCATTGTTGAAGAACAAAAAGGCCGGCTACGCTTAACCGAAGCCACCATTAGCTGGCATCTACAGCCACTTGCCATGGGTGCTGTCCAAGTCATCAATGAAGCCCATGTGAACCCAGGCTCTCCTTTGCCAGGTGGGCTTATCAATATGTTATTGGTCGACAGCCCATTTGAAACAATGAAATCTTTTCGGAAAGCTGCAGCACTGCCGAAGTATGAACAGGCCAGCATAAGCTTTGTAGAAGAGCCATTATAAGTCTCAAGTCTCAAGTCTCAAGTCTCAAGTCTCAAGTCTCAAGTCTCAAGTCTCAAGTCTCAAGTCTCAAGTCTCAAGTCTCAAGTCTCAAGTCTCAAGCAGGCGTCTTGCCGACGCCATGTCGGATGACGGCCTTGCAGGCCTTTTCCGACCTACAATTCTTTCCACTTTCCACTTTCCACTTGTACCTTGTAACTTGAGACTTGTACCTTGTACTTTGTACTTTGTACTTTGTACCTTGTAACTTGTAACTATTCTACAAACTAAGAATCTTCTCACCCCTGGCTACGCCAGAAGCTCCTGATCGCGCAACCTCGAGAATGGTTGTACCAGCCAGCGCCTGAATGAAACCATCGAGTTTCTCGCTGGTACCGGTCAACTGGATGGTATACATGGTTGGTGTAACATCTACCACATCACCACGAAAAATATCAGCTACTCTTTTAACTTCAGCACGTTGCGCTCCTGTTGCTTTTACCTTGATTAACAACAGTTCACGCTCGATATGACTCCCTTCAGTAAGGTCCACCAGTTTGGCCACATCAACAATCTTGTTCAGATGTTTGATAATCTGCTCAATCTTGCGGTCATCACCAATGGTGGTCAGCGTCAATCGCGACAAGGTTGGATCATCCGTCGGCGCAACAGTCAGTGAGTTAATGTTGTAATTGCGTTGTGAGAAAAGACCGACCACGCGTGACAATGCACCAGGCTGGTTTTCCAGCAATATAGAAACAATGCGTCTCATATCAAGTCCTCTCTGTCTTGCTTAAAAACATTTCACTCATTGCCCCACCCTTGATCGCCATAGGGTAGACATGCTCATTGGGATCCACACAGACATCAATAAAGACCAGCTTGTCCTTGATGGCAAAGGCTTCCTTCATTTTTTCGTCAAGCTCACTGAGCTTTTCAATACGCATACCAACATGACCATAGGATTCAGCCAGAGCAACAAAGTCAGGTAATGAATCTGCATAGGTACTATGTGAATGGCGACCGCCATACTGCATATCCTGCCACTGTTTCACCATGCCCAATGCTTCATTATTCAGGTTCACAATTTTTATCGGCAAGGCACATTGATTACAGGTTGCCAGTTCCTGAATATTCATTTGAATAGAGCCTTCACCCGTCACACAGGCAACAATCGCATCAGGAAATGCCAACTGCACGCCCACTGCCGCAGGCAATCCAAAGCCCATGGTGCCAAGACCCCCGGAGTTGATCCAGCGTCGTGGTTTATCAAAGTGATAATACTGCGCAGCAAACATTTGGTGTTGTCCCACATCCGAGGTGATATAGGCATCGCCATTGGTTACCTTATACAAAGCCTGGATTACCTGTTGTGGCTTTATAACTTCGCCTTCTGCAGGAGTTACCGCCAGGGAGTCGCGTTCGCGCCAGTGGTCGATTTTTTTCCACCAGGCTGCCAGGGCTTCCTCGTCTACTTCTACTTTCGATGCATTTACCTGCTCCAGCATTTCTTCAAGCACAGGGACCACTGGTCCTACAATGGGTACATGCGCCGTAACCGTTTTGGAGATTGCTGCCGGATCGATATCAACATGCAGGATAGTCGCATCCGGACAAAACTTGGACACGTCTGAATTGGTCACACGGTCATCAAAGCGAGCGCCAATGGCCAGGATTACGTCGGCTTCATTCATGCTCATATTGGCTTCATAAGTGCCATGCATGCCTAACATGCCGACAAATTGTTTATCTGTGGCTGGATAGGCGCCAAGCCCCATCAAAGTATTAGTCACTGGGTAGCCAAGCTTTTGAGCCAACCGGGTTAACAGCTCGGCGCCATTACCCATCACCACACCACCGCCGGAATAAATAATCGGCTTTTTGGCATTCATCAGAATTTCCACAGCCTTTTTTATCTGTCCGGAATGGCCTTTGGTAGGAGGACTATAAGAGCGAATTTTTACTGTTTCCGGATATTCATAGGGAAAGGTTTCAGCTGGATCAGTAACATCTTTCGGAATATCAATAACAACCGGTCCTGGCCTGCCAGAGGTCGCAATATGGAAGGCCTGTTTAATCACCATCGGAATATCTTCAGCTTTTTGAACCATGAAGCTGTGCTTCACAATGGGACGCGAGACGCCGATCATATCTGTTTCCTGAAAGGCATCCAGACCAATAGAATCCCGGGTAACCTGACCTGAAATAACTACCATTGGAATCGAATCCATATAAGCAGTCGCAATTCCAGTAATCGCATTGGTAGCACCTGGTCCTGATGTCACCAGAACTACTCCTGGCCTGCCCGTTGCACGAGCGTAACCATCGGCTGCATGTGTGGCGGCCTGCTCATGACGCACCAGAACATGATCCACCTTATCCTGATTGAATATTGCATCATAGATATGTAAAACGGCACCACCAGGGTAACCGAAAATTAAATCAACGCCTTCATCGTGCAATGCACGAATCAACATGTCTCCTCCGGAAAGCATTTCCACAGTCCTCTCCTCTAAATTGGTTAAATAGGGGTCAGAACAGGTTTTTTATATTAAGTAATATACTAAGCTCTCATATCTTCTCAAGATTATTGCTTGATTCAGATGTGTGAAGCATTAAAGAACGCCGAATTTCTTAATATAAAAAACCTGTTCTGACCCCGTTTCTTACATAGCATTAAGCAGCTGATTGTCAGCTGATCACTTGCATCTTGTATCCTGAATTTGTTTTTAAGCCAGGTTCTGGTTGAACCTTTAGAGGCCCAGCACGAGATAGGTGCCGGGAAGCTTAACCTTTTCTAAACCCGTTCCAAGTTTAGTTGCTCAGTTATAGCTAGTCTCTGGGGGTCAACCAACATCCATTTAGGATCGATTGGTCCTGGCGACTGAACAAGGGATCTCCCGTCAGCCCGTCCACCAAGTGCCGCACTTTATGGGAAATCAGGGCTCTATGTCAAGTGAGAGCAGGAACTTTTCGTCATGAGAATCAATGATTTGCTGATAAAAAGAGGCAAACATCGACTTTATCCATACAATGGCAGGGAAAATACCGAAAAACAGCAAAAGAATCCCGATGATACACATGCCTATGGACACCAGACCCAGCAGGATAACTTCAGGCCAGTCAACACACATCAGCTCCCAACTGACAGAGGCCGTCTGTTTGAGTGCGAGCCCCTTATCCATTACCCGGTAACTGCTCAGTACAAGCCGGCAAAAAATATAGATCCCCGGAACAACCAGGCAAATAAACCGCAAAATAATCTATACCAACACAATCAGCTTGGTGAGAATTATATCAATGTAGAGTTGTTTTGAACTGAAGCCATCAGCAATATCACGGACCTCAACCTCTTCATCTCTGTTGCCCTGCACAAACTGCGGATTGGCACCATAATCAAAAACCGGCTTGCTGAAAAGCAGTGCCATTTCCTACAGCATCAAAAATGCCAAGGATGATGACGATCATAAATTAAGCCCAGAAATTTGTTTTAAGGTTAACAAGACCATCATCAATACAGTGTCGTATGGTGACCGAGGGTTGCATGCTAGAAATTTTTCTATCAGTGATAGCTAGTATAAATTATGAAAATTAATAGCTATCCGCGACTTGTTCCGCTGCTTCCAGAATGCGTAATACATTAGCCCCCCACAACTGCCGGATGTCTGCTTCTGAATACCCTCTGCGAACCAGTTCGAGAGTAACATTGAAGGTTTCATTGGCATTATTCCAGCCAGCGATGCCACCACCGCCACCAAAATCTGATGAAATCCCTACATGCTCAACACCAATCAGGTTCACGGCATAATCAATATGATTAACGAACATCTCAACATTGGCATCCCCGCCTTCCCTGACATAAGGATTAAAGGCCACTATCTGGACCACCCCGCCATTATCTTTCAAGGCAAGCAGCTGCTCATCATTCATATTGCGCGGATGATCGGCAATGGCAGTAACACTGGAGTGAGAAGCGATCACCGGCGCCTTTGAATGGCGTGTGGCATCCAGCATGGTCTGACGCGAGACATGGCTGATATCCACAAGAATACCCTGACGGTTGAGTTCATCAACAACGTCAAAACCGAAATCGCTCAAGCCACCATGTTCTGTTTCCATATCGCCAAACTGGGGACGCGGCTGGGCCGAATCTCCAATATCATTGTGACCGTTATGAACCAGAGTCATATAGCGAGCACCACGATTGCGGAAGTCTTCAAGCAGGGAAAGATCTTTGCCAATAACAAAGCCATTTTCGATTCCAATCAGTGCTACCAGTTTGCCCTCGGCAAAAAGTGTCCTGGCCTCAGCAGCAGTGTCGGCAAGCCCGATACGATCTGAATACATATAATCTGTCATGCGATGAATAGCATCGAACTTGGCGACTGCATCGGCTCGCGCATTACGATAATTTTCTTCGTTTCTTTCCTGCTGACCGACATAAACAATAAAAAATGCTGCATCCAGGCCACCGGAACGCATGGAATCCAGAGTCACCTGTGCATCCGCATTGGCGGGATCATGTTCACTGCTGGCAAAATTCAGGGGAATATCTACATGGGTATCCAGCGCCATCACGTTTTCGTGTATTGCCCGGGCACGGGAAACCAGATTATCTTCATTGGCAGCATAAACAAAGGATAGTGATAAAAGATAAAGGATAAAGGATAAAAGGAAATGGGTTGAAAGATTTCTCATAGTCGCTGGTAAACTTAATTTGAGTTGAGTTTGAAACAGCCTTCGGCCCATAGCCGCCGACAGATAAATTATAATTGTAGGTCGGATAAGCCTAGCGTCATCCGACATGGCGAACAACGTTCGCCTGAATAAATCAATGCGTCATACTATAAATGACATAGTTCACTGCAAAACGATAAGCCAAAGCTGTCATCGGTTCAGGATAGCCCGGTGTATCTGCATGTTCCCAGGCATCTCCCAGGTCCATATTATGATTAATCGCTACCACAAGCCGGCCATGATCATCGTAGACTCCACGCCAATGGGGATCATAGCCATCCTGCTCATAGGTCACACCGCGATAATAAGCCCCAAGCCCAGGAATCTGGATTTTTGAGTCCAGATCATAAAGCACGTGAAAGACTTCATCGTTGTCAGGAATATCCCTGATTGGTCTTTCAGGGAAAACCTGTTTCATGCCTAATTCAAACTGGCTCCATTCGTAGGAGCCGTGAAAATCATCCACCATCAGAAAGCCGCCACGCAGCAGATATTCACGTAATTTGCTGGCTTCTTCACGACTTAATGCCCAGCGACCGACTTCAACGCCATAGAGCCAGGGATAATCAAAAATAGTGTCTTCAGCAAGATTAATGCGCTCACCGCCTTCGCCGTTATAAAGAGCCACCTGGGTGACATCCACATTAGTCAGGCGGGAAATGCCTTCGGTTAGAAAATGCTCGGCCTCAGGCCAGTCAGTGGTCCAGGAGCCTCTGCCCCAGCCTCCTCGGCCACCCCCGCCATTACCGCTGTATTGCAATCTGGCGAATTGAAATTCAGAACCATTGATATCCGCCTGCACGCTACCTGCCAGTCTCGGATTTATAGTCATGGAACCCTGAGCCAATGCCCCCTGACTGTAAAGCAAGCCAGACACCAGGAAAACCGCGAGAGTTGCGGGCAAATTAGCAAGCTTGAAAAATCGAATGATGAAATTCATAGTAAATCAGACAATATAAATTACTCTTAATTCAGAACAGAGATCCAATATAAACCACTCCCCCTGTAAATCAAATACTGGGTCCTCTCCCAACTGGACATCGTCTCTTTTTTCGAGACTGATGATTTACACATTGAGTTAAACATTTAAGCGGATTTCTGATAGACGCCATATCGGATGGCACTATACTTATCCGGCCTGCACCAAAATTAAATTCAAAAGGTTGCTTCCCTTGTACCTTGTACCTTGTACCTTGTACCTTGTACCTTGTACCTCGTCCCTAGAATCTAAAGGTATAACTAAACTTCAGTGAAATATCTGAACCGGTAGAATGAAACTCATTATCCTTGTCCTTATCAGCCAAGCCATAATTGAATACCAGGAAGGCCTGTTTCCCTGCTTCCGGAATCCAGTGTAGTCGAGAATTGAAGCCCATGACTTCGGAGACATTGTCGTACTGAACCAAATTGCTCCAGGCTAAAGTGGAAGAAAATGCAATTTTGGTATCCAGAGTGAACAAGCGTACCGTGAAATCACCAACAGGTAGCTCAATTTCTGTCTCAGTGAAATTTACACCGATATCGTACTGACGCGTGGGACGCCAGTTCACTCCAGCCCCCCTCTGAAAGCGAGTACCATTGTAATAGTCACCGAATCGGGTGGAAATACGTCCGGAAAGCGCCCGCTGGTTACCTAACTGCAAGCCAATCAGGTATTCATTATATGAATAATCACCGGCGGGAATAACAATCTGGCGATTGCCATCGGAAGAACGGTTAATAGTGAAATCACTGCGTAAAACTTCCCGGCTTTTCATCAGCCGCCCAAATAACCCGTCCCCTGAATTATTATTATTCGTAATCCTCAGCCCCATATTGGAAGAAATCACACCGCCATCACTCAGGTCGCGAGACTCATAGCCATCAAAGCCCACATAGGTAGAGCGCATAAAACCGCCGGGGCGGTAAAAATGCCGGTAACCAAAATCTATAGCATGGTCTTCCATGTCAGTAAGGCTGACAAAACCTACAGCAGGATCAAAATTCTTCTCAACCCGTTTGTAGTTATAACCTCCACGCCAGCCCTGGTTATTTGGTGAACTGATACCAAAGCCATAGGATGCATCATCACCCGTTTTACCCGCCGTATCTGATTGCTGATAAAAAAATGCTCCCTGTACCGTTCTCCCACCTGGCAGACGTGAGTTGCGATAGCGGAAATCCATACCCACCAGATTATTATCCAGATTTGATTGTGGATCACCGCTGGTAGCGATAACACCAAGCTGAGATTCTCCCAGTACATTTAATATTGCCCTACCAACAAACACTTCACTGGCATCCACACCACTAAGAACATCTTCATCCTGGCTTATTAACAATGTTCCTACATTCCAGTCACCCACCCTGCCGCTGACTTTGACACCGGCATTAATATCCACGGGTTCGCCACCGGTACTTAAGCCTATACGACGTGAGAAAAAGGGTCGGGCATTTTGTGTTGCTGCGCCTGGGACGGCAGGATTACCAGAACCTGAGCCTTGATTAAAGCCGCCACCGCCAATCTGGCCAAATTCAAAAATATCCGAGTCCCTGATAAAAAAATCGCGTTTCTCGGGAAAAAACAGACTGAATCGCGTCAGATTAACCTGTCTGGAATCTACTTCCGTTGCCGAAAAATCTGTATTAATGGTCAGTGCAGCGTTGAGCTGAGGAGTTATTTTGTAAAAAACATCCAGCTGCGGCTCAAAGCTTTCTTCAGTTAAACCACCAGGGGCTATCACTCTGTCCTGTCTGAGCACCATGGAAGGTACGATATCCAGGCCCTTGCCCTGATGAAGATTTTCTAGACCGGTGATAGTCCCTGCAATACTGGGGTTTATCTGACGATTGCGGGACACCCAGCCTATGCTTTCATTGCTGCGGCGTATGGCACGGCGAAAATTGATACCCCAGGAATCAGAGTCAGGATTGAAGGAAATTGTCTGGAATGGAATTCGCATCTCGGAATACCAGCCGGTTTCATCACTTGAGGCATTGGCCTGCCAGATTCCATCCCAACTGCTTTCGACATTAGTGATATTTTGAAACAGACCTTCCCAACGCACGCCGTTGGGATTTACTTCAAAGCGGTAACCATTACGTCGGTCAAGATAGGGATCCAGGATAACAGCCAGCAGGTCATCGGACTGCAAACTTTGCCCTTGTCGCAGCACATTGGCATTAATCAGTTCCGGATCCGTTTCCCAAAAATGGCTGGCAATATACAAAGCTTCTTCGGTGTAAAAAATCCAGACTTCTGTTTTCTGGGAAGGCTCCGCATATTCAACCGGCTCATATTGATGAAAATCATCAATCAGCAAGGCTCGGGACCATAGATCATCATCAAGCACGCCATCAATGCTGACTTCACCACTCAACCTGGGTATTTCAATCGATTTCCCACCATCACTGCCTGGTGTGAATTGCGCCACCACAGGCAAGGAAAACAGAACGAATAAAGGAAGATGCAGCAAGGAAGAAAATCTGACTGCGCTGTCTTTAAAGAAAGACAAAAAGGAATACAACTGCATTATTAAATCCAAACCTTACTGTATTTTAATTATCTGGTTAAATTATAAGCCAGTGCGCATGATTACAAAGAACCACACACATGGAGACGGGAAAAAGGAGACAAAAAACCTGGAAATTCGCTCATTTCCACAGTCTTTGCACATTAAGAAAACGGATCAAGCAATAATCCCGGGAGAAGAAGAAATCGGGCCAGAAATCCTGGCCCTGATTAAATCAGATTATAGTATCTCGTTCAGACGACGCTCCAGGGTACCGTCCTCGAGGATATCGGAATAATAGCTGGAAGGGTCACAGCTATCGTGTTCAACAATTACCAGGTCATCCTCACGCGCAGACCAGCGTCGTCGCACCAGTGGCTGTGTGTAATTATCATCATAAATAGTCATCACCCTTGCCATTGATAATTTGTCTTCCGCCAGAGTATAGCGTTCCACGATGCGGGTACCTTCTCCACCAGCCATTGGCAGACCAGAACCATCCAGCCAGAAACCGGATGCCAGTTTAGTGGTTTCAATCACCAGCTCTTCGCCATCCCAGTGGCCTAATGAGTAGCCCATGGGACGATCCGGATAATTCTCCGGCACCTGGCGTCCATCCATATAAATTCGACGAGGGGTATTATGTTCTACATAAATAAACTGGTAGTGAGATCCCGCGTCAATGATTTCCATATCGTAGGGAGCCCCGAAAATTCTGGGTAATGCCGGCGCTACGCAGCGCAGGGAATAATCATCGTAATGTACCGTATTGGCATAAACTTCTGCTGCTGCCGGAGTGAATGGTACCGGCTTTGGTTCCAGATCATTAACAGTGACCTGAAAGCGATAGGAATTACGCCAGGCGCCACTTATATCAAATGGCGCATCTTGATTAACCTTGGCATAGCCATAGTCTTTGCCATAGGTGGCGTAAATCTCATCACGCTGTCTGGCGACAGTTGAGCGCTGCGGATAAGATTCGCCATTTGTCTTGGTCAAACCACGAATAAAAAGTTTTTTGGCTCCATTTCGTCCCAGGGAACCCTGTACAGTAACCGCATCACCGACCTGAACGAAATCCTTATCCCAACCTGCATTACGCAGACCGGTAACAGCAGACCCCTGCAGCTCCCAGGATTCCTTCGAGCCATCCGCATTGGTGACCTCCACCTGGTAACGTGGATGAGGGTTTCTGTAGCTGGCACGAGTGACGACACCGGAAATTTCTCCCGCATCGTCGGTGAATTCGGCGCTGAAACTGTGATGGCCAGATGCTGACCATGATATGGATATAGCTGCCAGGAAAATACCGGCAAAAACAGCGGCCTTATTTTTCATGATGTTCCCCCTGCACGACTGAATAATCAGTATGAAATTTGTTAAGTATTCGCATTATAGGACCTTTAATGGCCATTACTACCCTGGATATTGCAAAGACAATGACTTTTAGCCTGCACTTACAAGCTGATCGATCACAGGCTAAACCATTTTCCCTTCAGGTATAATCAGCCACTGTCTGAAATTCGCAGAGTCGCTATGCAGTTTTCCAAGGTCCTTCGTGAAAGAGTCAAAAATGGCGAGGTCACCACCTCGGTGAGATTCTGGAAATACCCTCAAGTCATGGCAGGTGGACACTACCGACTTGACCCCGGAGAAGTGATTGTCACTTCCATCAGAGAAATAGGTTTTAAGGATATCTCTGAGACAATGGCAAAACAGTCGGGCTTTTCCTGCCTCGCTGAACTGCTAAAAACAGCACAACATGGGACCGGGCATCATATCTACTTAATTCGTTTTTCCTATTCGGAAAAAGAGTAGGTAGTCTCAAGTTACAAGTCTAAAGTGGATGTCTTTCAGGCGCCACGTCGAATGACGATCTGCGGCCTAATCCAACCCCCTTTCACAACATCTTCCTTCACAGAGTTCGCTACTCTTTGTAGGCGTGGTTTTATGCGCGAAGAAAAAGTACCTTTCATTCGGCGTTGTTTATCCTTTGAAGTATAGTTAAAACTTCAACTTACTAACTCCTAAAGGTATTGGCCTGTAGGTATTTAAGGAACTTTTCCCCTCCTACATACTTTCCATTTGTAACTTGTAACTTGTAACTTGTAACTTGTAACTTGTAACTTGTAACTTGCGACTTGCGACTTGCGACTTGTAACTTGCGACTTACGACTGTATCTATTTAAACTCCAGACCAACCCCAATCCGATCATATTGATCGCGCTCCACTTCCAGACTTGCCAAAGTAAGCGGGTGTTTGTGTAACCAGCCACGGCGGAATTTTAAGGTGTAGGTATTACCCGAGACGGTTAGTGCAGGCAGCTCTTTGCTATCAATGTCTTCACGTCGACGATGAATTACTGTTGCCAGGCGTAGACAAACCAGCAAGGGAGTAATGGCTGCAATCACCGCGTCATCCAGTTCACCAAATTTATCCAGATATAAACTTTTTCGATGAGTACGTATTAAATTGGCGAGAATATATTGCTCATAACGTCCAAAACCCGCGATATCCCCGTGACGTAATAAATAATAGCCATGATGATGATGACCGGAATGAGAGATGCTAAGCCCAATCTCGTGCAACTGCCCAGCCCAGCGTAATATTTTCGAACGTGAAACACCGGGCAACAACGGACCATTAATTTGTTTCCAGAGATACAGCGCGGTATCCGAGACCCTTTTTGCCTGCTCAACATCAATCTTGTACTGCTCCTGTAATTTTTTAACAGTACGCGTACGTGAGTCCTGATCTGTAAGTCTACCAATGGTGTCATACAACAAGCCTTCCTTAAGTGCGTAATCACCCACGTGCATAACGTCGATTTTCAGCTGATCAAACACTGCATGCAAAATAGCAATGCCAGCGGCAATAACTGATGACCGTGGTGACGGCACACTCGCCAGAATCGACTTGTTCTGTACGACTTCCTCTGCCAACCATTCCAGCGATGCCTTGCTGATTACCGCACCACCATCTTTTTCTGCGGTAAGATCGGCAATCGCTCTTGCGGTACCCGAGGTGCCATAAACAATACGCCAACCCATGCGCAGATATACCTGACGTATTGCCTCAATTTCAGCACAGGCCGCAAGGTAAACTTTCTCCATATCCTTTTTCGTTGGTTTGGCAGGCTTACCCATCCAGCGTTGAGAAAAAGTGACACATCCTACGCTAAGACTTTCCATAATTATTGGCTCATAGTCCCTGCCTATAATCAATTCGGTACTGCCACCGCCTATATCGATAACCAGGCGATGATTCTGGTCATTAAGAACTGAATGGGAAAGTCCTATATAAACCAGTCGTGCTTCTTCATATCCTGAAATGATCTGAATGGATGTACCCAGAATCTTTTCGGCCTGGCGCACGAAGGTATTGGATTTTTTGGCACTACGCAGGGATTTGGTACCTACAGCCCTGATTTGATCAGCTGGTATATCCCGTAATCTTTCTGCGAAACGCTTCAGACAGTCCAGAGCCCGTGTCTGGGCAGCGACTGAAAGATGGCCATCAGCCTTAATTCCCCTGGCCAACTGCACCATTTCTTTTTCCCGATCAACAATATCGAGCTTGCCATCCTGAAGACGGGCAATAATCATATGAAAGCTATTGGAGCCGAGATCAACTGCTGCAAAATAGGGAGATTCTATTGCCATATTATGAGAAAAATAATTTATTGTGGGGCATGATATTTAAACCCGCGCTAAAAAACGCCCGGCAGATGTCAGCTAGTATAATTGCAACGACCCATTTATCTTAATTTAAATATCGATTAATGCTTCCTATAATTTGAAAATTGAATAACAGCAAGGACTCAATCAGCATGAGCATTCGCAAAGTTAAAATAATAACAAAAATAAAATCACTGACTTTTATCAGTTTACTATCGCTTCTTGCTTCCAATCTGGCTGCACAAAACTCAGTCAATGCACAAGCTGCTGATTCTGACTGGTATCAAAATGGGGCCCGGGCAGTTGAGGAAGCCAGCCGACGTGCCTATAACAACGTTCCCGGGGCCGCCAAAAATATCATTCTGTTTCTGGGTGATGGCATGGGCCCTTCCACAGTTACTGCAGCCCGTATCTTTGCCGGTCAGCAGCAGGGATTCTCAGGTGAAGAATACTCGTTAAGCTTTGAGCATTTTCCCTGGACCGGGCTGGTAAAAACCTATAACACTGACGCTCAAGTGCCTGATTCAGCCGGCACCATGACAGCTATCATGAGCGGCGTTAAAACCCGCTCCGGCGTGATAGGCATAGATGGTCGCCCTCTGCGTGGTTCCTGTGAAAGTTATATGAATACATCGGGAGCAACGCTGGTTTCTGCGCTGGAATTGGCTGAAATCTCAGGTAAAGCCACGGGCATTGTTTCCACTGCAAAAATTACCCATGCAACTCCGGCCGCCACTTATGCCAATTCACCCGATCGTAACTGGGAAAGCATTAGCAATATGCCCGCTGAAGCAAAGTCTATGGGATGCACAGATATCGCCAGGCAATTGGTGGAATTTGAAAGTCGTCTGGAAAGCAAAGTGAACGCAGGCAATGATCATCCGAATATTGATGGCATCGACGTAGCCTTTGGTGGTGGCCGCAATGCTTTTTATAGTGAAGACCCTGCATCCATTAGCGGTTTTGCCGAGTCTGCCAGGCAAGGTAACAGGGATGATGGACGTAATCTGATCGACACCTGGGTGAATCAGGATGGCCGTTATATTATGGACGCAGAAGGCTTTAATAATATCGACAGTAATGATTCGAGCAATGTATTAGGCCTGTTCGAAAATTCCCACATGCGCTATGAAGCCAACCGCAATGACGATATTGGAGGAGAACCTTCACTGACAGACATGACAGTGAAAGCTATCGAGCTGTTAAAAAATGATGACGACGGTTATTTCCTGATGGTAGAAGCCGGGCGCATCGATCATGCCCATCACGCCAATAATGCCTTTAATGCCCTGAATGAAACAGCTGAACTTTCCCGCGCAGTGCAAGCAGCGTTGAATGCCGTGGATACCAATGACACATTAATCATAGTGACGGCTGATCACAGCCATGTCATGACCATGGCTGGTTATCCAACTCGGGGCAATCCTATTCTGGGCAAAGTGATTGGTAATGACAATAATGGAATGCCCCAGACTGAACTGGCCGGCGACAGGGACGGTCTGCCCTATACCACGCTTGCTTATGCCAATGGCTCCGGCTTCGATGATAACGGCAATAACACCAATGCAGATGCCCGCAATGGACCACCGGCCCCGGGCCGACATGATCTGACCAATATAGATACCGAAACACCCGGTTATCATCAGGAAACTTTGGTGGGGACTTTTGGGGAAACCCACAGTGGCGAAGATGTCGGGGTATATGCGATAGGTCCTGGCGCTCATCTACTCAGTGGCAGTATTGAACAGAACGTGATCTTTCATGTAATGAATTTTGCCGGGGATCTTGAAAACAAAGCATCTCAAGCATTGGAATAGTTATTCTGTTATGTTCCATAGACTGATGATGACAATCTTTCTACCTGCTTTAAGATTAAATTTTTACGAAAGTAGCACTTAACAATTCCCGCATAAAATGAAATATATAATATGACAGATACAATTTTTCAGACTGCAAGCAGGAAGTCATTCAAGCCATCCTTTTTTCTCTGCATGACCCTTGTCATGGCCTTATTCATTTTTTCAGGATTTGGCATGACCTATTTCCATCCTATGGCAACAGGATCTCTGGAATCTCTGCCGCCGGTGGTGCATATACATGGTCTGTTTTATTGCAGCTGGATAATATTGCTTGTTGTGCAAGCCCTTCTGGTTAATGTAAAGAATATGGCCTTGCACCGGAGCCTGGGAACTTTCGGTATCGTAATTGGCACCGGCGTAGCATTAATGGGAGCACTTATTACGATCTTGTTTGTGGGTGCTACGGAAATAACTACCAAAGATAATTATGGATTGACTTATTTGTCTGTCGTCGCAGTGCTAACTTTCAGCATTCTGTTTTGCATTGCCATTCGCAATGTCCGTAAGCCTGAAATACACAAACGACTGATTCTTTTTGCAACCATTGTTATTTTGCCTCCAGGGATCAACAGACTGTATATGATGACTTTTGAGTTATTCAACGTGCCTTTTCTTGCCACCTACCTGACAATGAATACTTTAATCGCCGCTATAGCGATATATGACTGGCGCACCATGGGGAAAATCAGCAAAACAACCCTTTTCGGCACAGCCGCAATTATCATTCCGGAAATTATATTCACGCCTGTTATAGGCTCCGAATCATTTGATGCACTGTGCACGCTTATGAGCAATCTTGCCCAATATCGATAATTAAAAAAAGGGGGTCAGAACAGGTTTTTAAAGAAAAACCTGTTCTGACCCCCTTTTAAATAAGACTACTTCAGGAAAACACAATCTCGTCGTTTTCCACATCCACATTAATACCGTCACCAGCGGCATAGCTGCCTCCCAGTACTTTCTGGGACAGCGGGTTTTCAATCCATTGCTGGATCGCCCGTTTAAGTGGCCGCGCACCGTAGACCGGATCGAAACCCAACTCTGAAATTTTATCCAGCACCCCTTCACCTAAATGCAGATGCAGGTCGAGATCATCCAGGCGTTTTTGCAGTAACTGCATCTGTATTTCGGCAATGCCTCTGACTTGTCCTGCAGCCAGCGGATGAAAGACCACGATCTCGTCAATTCGATTCAGAAACTCAGGTCGAAAATGCTTGCCTACTACATCCATCACAGCATTTTTAACAGATAGATATGAAACATCATAAGCCGCCTTATCATTCATCATTTCCTGAATGCGGTCTGAACCCAGATTGGATGTCATGACCACAACAGTATTTCTGAAATCCACAGTACGACCATGACCATCAGTGAGGCGCCCATCATCAAGTACCTGTAATAAAATATTGAAAACATCCGGATGCGCTTTTTCCACTTCATCCAACAGCAGAACGGAATAAGGACGACGTCGAACCGCTTCTGTCAGATAACCGCCCTCTTCGTAGCCTACATAGCCAGGAGGCGCACCAATCAAACGGGCAATCGAATGCTGTTCCATAAATTCAGACATATCAATGCGCACCATGGCGTCTTCTGTATCAAACAGAAACTGTGCCAGAGCTTTGCATAATTCTGTCTTACCTACCCCGGTTGGGCCGAGGAACAAAAACGAGCCATTAGGTCGGTTAGGATCTGACAAACCGGAACGCGAACGACGCACCGCATTGGCAACAGCATCAACTGCTTCGGCCTGGCCGATGACGCGTTTATGCAATTCATCTTCCATACGCAGGAGTTTTTGTTTTTCGCCTTCCAGCATTTTAGCCACAGGTATTCCTGTGGCACGTGCAACAACTTCAGCGATTTCTTCTTCTGTGACTTTGTCACGCAGCAGCTTCATTTCGGATGTATCTACTTCTGCTTCCTGCACCAGGTTTTTTTCAAGCTCCGGTATTACGCCATACTGTAATTCAGACATGCGTGTCAGATCCGAGGCCCTGCGTGCGGCTTCCAGATCGATACGCGCCTGTTCCAGGTCACTCTTGATTTTCGCTGAGCCATATAAAGAAGCTTTTTCTGACTTGAGAATTTCATCCAGGTCAGAGTATTCCCGTTCCAGCTCTTTTATCTCATCTTCCAGTTTCTGCTGACGCTTTTTGGAGGCCTCATCAGTTTCTTTTTTCAGCGCTTCCTTTTCCATCTTTAACTGAATCAGGCGACGCTCCAGACGATCCATTTCTTCCGGCTTGGAATCAATTTCCATACGGATCAAACTTGCCGCTTCATCAATTAGATCGATTGCCTTGTCAGGAAGTTGACGGTCAGTGATATAACGTTGAGATAGTTTCGCTGCAGAGATAATGGCAGAGTCGGTAATAGTCACGCCGTGATGAACCTCATAACGCTCTTTAAGACCACGCAAAATAGCCACGGTACTTTCTACTGTTGGTTCATCTACCAGCACCTTTTGAAAACGTCGCTCAAGTGCGGCATCTTTTTCAATGTACTGACGATATTCATCCAGTGTGGTTGCGCCCACACAATGCAATTCTCCACGAGCCAGGGCCGGTTTCAGCATATTCCCTGCATCCATGGCACCTTCGCCCTTGCCGGCACCCACCATGGTATGGATTTCATCAATAAACAGAATAACCTGACCTTCCTGCTTGGACAGTTCATTCAGTACTGCTTTCAGGCGTTCTTCAAACTCACCACGAAATTTGGCGCCGGCAATCAGGGATCCCATATCCAGATTCAGGATACGCTTACCTTTCAAGCCTTCAGGCACCTCACCGTTGACTATACGCTGAGCAAGTCCATCAACAATCGCGGTTTTACCAACACCGGGTTCACCAATCAATACAGGATTGTTTTTGGTTCGGCGTTGCAGAACCTGAATAGTACGGCGGATTTCATCATCTCGACCAATCACTGGATCCAGCTCACCTTGCTCGGCTTTCTGGGTGACATCGACAGTATATTTTTCCAAAGCCTGATAATTTTCTTCCGCTTCAGGATCATCTACACTGGCACCGCCGCGTAGATTCTTGATAGCATTTTCCATGGCCTGCCTGGACACAGCAAAAGACTTTAGCAACTTACCCAGAGCCCCTTTGTCATCCATCGCCGCTAGAAAAACATACTCGCTGGAAATATATTGATCGCCACTTTGCTGACTGATTTTGTCTGCGACATTGAGCAGCTTGGCCATGTCAGGTGACATCATTACGTCACCACCATGATCCTTCACTACCGGCAGCTCATTAATTATTTTTTGTAAGCCATTACGCAGCGCTGGTATATCAAAGCCGGTCTGCATTAATAATGGACGAATGGAACCTCCCTTCTGATCCACCAGAACGGAGACAAGATGAGCCGGTTCTATATAGTTGTGATCCTTACCGACCGCCAGAGACTGCGCATCAGACAGGGCCACTTGTAATTTGCTGGTTAATTTATCCATTCGCATGAGTTGCTTGCCTCAAAATAGTAATACGCCCAAAAGTTGAGTTTATCGTTTCATGCTAACAATATTGGGGTGAATCGAGCTGATTCAAGTCAAACAAAGGCGTAACAGGGGGAAGTTTACCCAAAATTGATATTTGTCAAAGTTGAAATAAATTGGGGTCAGAACAGCTTTCTTTTTAATCGCAGGTTTGTACAGATTTGTAAATTCATTTTCTTTATAGAAGAAAGCTGTTCTGACCCCAATTTATTCTTTCCAGATAACACTGGCGAAGCGTCCGGTCTCTCCATCCCTGCGGAAGGAATAGTAATTATCAAATTCACAATAGGTACAAATAGGTTCTCCGTAAATTTTCGTAAGCCCTCTGGATGCCAGAATTATTTTTGCGATAGCATATAAATCAGCCATCCATTTATGCCGACTGCTTTCATTCTCGGCATTCTCATCTTCGTGAAACAAAATAGAATGCTGATTGTTTATTTCAGGAAGATCCAGATCAAGGAAGGCCTGTCTGACTTCATCTCCAACTTCAAAATGACACGGACCAATGACTGGCCCTAAATAAGCCATCAGTGTATTTGGCTCAGCAGCAAATGTTGCAATTGTTCTTTCCAGCACTCCCGTCGCCAGTCCTCGCCAACCTGCATGAGCCACTGCGATTTCTTCACCGTTTTCATCACAAAAAAATACTGACAGGCAATCCGCCGTCAGAACACCACACGCCATATTCTTTTGTCGGGTGTAGAGAACATCTGCTTTTGCCCCTTCATCCACAAGCGCCTTGTCCAGAGTTAACACCGTATTGCCATGGACCTGTGTCAGCCATTGAAAATGCAGGTGCTTACCAATGGCTTCAGCCAGCAGTTTACGGTTTTGCATTACCGCGTCTTCTGCATCTCCGACATGTAAACCAAGGTTATTGCTCTCATAGGGTGGCTCACTAAGCCCGCCATGGCGTGTGGTAATGACCGCTTTTATATGAGCTGGAGCAGGCCAGTCTGGCTCATACAAACCCGATTCAATAAAAGAATCAGACATTATCCGCTTCCAGGAAATTCAACAGCGTTTGCATATCCTCGGGGATATCCACCTGCCAGGACATCGAATCTCCTGTTACCGGGTGTTCAATACCCAGCTGCCAGGCATGCAGTGCCTGACGTTTAAAGAGTTCCAGATAGGCAATTAAATCAGGCGCAGCCCCTTTTGGGATGCGTGGACGTCCGCCATAGAGAGGATCACCCACAAGGGGAAAGCCAAGATGTGCCATATGTACGCGAATCTGGTGAGTTCGCCCCGTCTCCAGCACTACCTGCACCAGTGTATGACTGCGATATTTTTGTAAAATTCTGTAGTGGCTAACCGCATCACGCGCATCTGAGCCTTGAGAGACTGCGCGTTTGACCCGGTTCGCAGGATGACGACCAAGCGGTTCGTCCACCGTACCGCCAGCGGTTATCAGCCCGCAAACAACGGCCTGGTAAATTCGACTGACATCCTTGGTCCTTAACTGCTCAACCAGATCAAGATGACTTTCCAGAGTTTTGGCAACAACCATCAAGCCGCTGGTATCTTTATCCAGTCGATGAACAATACCGGCTCTGGGAATCTGATTGAGTTCAGGAAAGTGATACAACAGGCCATTGAGTAAAGTACCGCTACGATTTCCGACTGCCGGATGAACTACCAGCCCTACCGGCTTGTTAATGACTATAAGAGAATCATCCTCAAAGACAATATTCAGCGGAATATTTTCCGCCTGCCATTGTTCCTGATCTTCAACAACAGCCAACAACGTCAGTGTTTCCCCACCATTGAGTTTATCTTTCGAGCGCGCTGTCTTCTCATCCACCTTCAGCTTGCCCTCCTTGACCCAGCTTTGCAGACGCGACCGGGAAAATTCAGGAAATAATCGTGCTGCAACCTGATCCACACGCTGACCCGCCGAATCAATAGGCACATAAGCCTCAATAATCAAATCTTCGTCAGCATCGTCTGCTACTGATATTTCTGTACTTGCTGAAAACTTTTCTGTCATCTCAATGTCTATAACTTTTATAAATGTACGGTAAATGTAATAAGTGACTATAAATAAGCACTAACGGATAAATTGAATGAATAAATCACTGACTTTATGACTATGGTGACCCTATCCAGTTCATACCAGTTCATAGTACACTGCGTGCCTGAATTAGTCAGCGTAGCGCATACTGTCATCAAAAAAGTCATAAAAATACGAAAATATTTCAAACAGTTGTGAAAAAATACTTACTCCCAATATTGATCCTTTCCTTCGCCATCCTCAGTGGCTGCTCTTCCAATGAAGACTTTGCTGATTCCGGTGAAGAGTTTCTCTATAACGAAGGCACCCGCTCAGTGAATGTAAGTAACTGGGCAAGAGCTATTGCCATTTTTCAACAACTGGAAGCCCAGTTTCCCTTTGGCCAGTATGCTGAACAATCTCAACTTGAATTAATCTATTCCTACTACCGCAACAGCGAACCGGAAGCCGCACGCGCTGCTGCTGATCGTTTTATTCGCCTTTATCCTGACAGCGACAGCCTGGACTATGCCTATTACATGAAGGGCATGGCCTACTATAGTGAAGATGCACGTATTCTCGGACGCTATCTCCCCACGGACCCCAGTAAAAGAGACCCTGGTAAGGCACGTGAATCATTCGCTGACTTTTCCCAGTTATTGAATATCTACCCCAACAGTCAATATGCCGGTGATGCCAGGGCAAGAATGGTCTATCTAAAAAATCTGTTGGCTGCCTACGAGGTGCATGTCGCCGAGTTTTATATTGAGCGACAGGCCTTTCTGTCTGCCCTGAATCGAGCGCGTTTTGTCGTGGAGAATTTCCAGGGCGCTCCTGCAGTGCCAAGGGCTCTGGAAATTATGACGGAAATGTACCTGCGCCTGGGATTGAATGATCTGGCAGATGCATCAATTGAAATATTGAAATTAAATTATCCAGACAGTCCTCAGCTAACTGAAAACGGTGATTTCCTGGTCTCTACACAAATCACTGACCCGGACATGCTTTACTCCATGAGCTTCGGCCTCTTAGGCTCAAACAAAAAAGATGCGCCACTGGCTCCTTCCAAACGACCACAACGTGCTCAGGGACAAGAAGGCTTTACTGTTCCTGAAATAGAAAGATCCCCCTCATGGTTAAACAGGGTAAGTCTGGGCATGCTTGGCGATCCGGGTACTCAAGGTACGACTACCACTACTGAAGAGAGTGAAGAGTAGCTATTACCCTGGCTCACGGGTAGTTGAAATAAATTTCTCACTTTCAGGAAGGCTGCGCCTTCGATTGGCGAATGACGCTGCGCTTTTCCGCCCTACATTTAAATCAGTTTCCTGCTTATTATTTTAATCGAAGCCATGTAGGTCGGAAAAGGCCTGCAAGGCCATCATCCGACATGGCGAACATGGTTCGCCGAATAAAATTCAAGACCCGGTCGCTTTTTGAGCGAAGAAATTTCAAGCGCATAGCTTACAAGCCAATGGCACTCTGCCAATTCTCGTCAATCGTATTGCTTCCAGTAGTCCTTAACATGCCTCTTCATGTTTTTGCGCATCATCATGATGCCAAAAAGATTCGGCAAGGTCATAAGTACAATAGCCACGGCAGCAAAATTCCACACAATAGTTGTATCGGTAAATGCTGCTACAAAAAACGCCACGCAATACACAATCCGGTAAGGCAGGACATACTTGAAGCCCACCAGATAGATAATGGCGCGATCACCATAATAGGACCAGGCAATGGCCGTGGAAAAGGCAAATAATACCAGCGACAGCGAGACAATATATTGTCCGTACTGACCAAAGAATCCATAGGTAAAGGCCATGGTGGTCAATGCTGCAGAGTGGAGCAACGATTTACCACGCAGCGTAATACTTGAATCAGTCGGTAAGCCATCAGACACGGTGATTGCTCCCGAATACAATTCACCATTCTGGAAATACGCCACACCTTCCGCAATGGAACGGGCATGAATTACGGTAAAATCTGTATTATTGGCAAGCCCGCTGGTGACATCGATAATGCCATTATAAGCTTCTACCTCATTGGTATTGCCATTTACCAGCAAATCAAACAGTGCCTGACGGTCCTCATCATTTTGTTCGTTGTAAACGCCGTTAACTATCATCAAGTCAGTAGTCTGAAATTCGTTATCAAATTTCTGCGTCCAGACACCGGATGAAAGTATTACCAGACCGGTAATCGTACAAATAAAAATGGTGTCAATAAATGGCTCAAGCAGCGACACCATGCCTTCTGACACATGTTCATCCGCTCTTGCCGATGCATGCGCAATGGGAGCAGACCCCTGCCCTGCCTCATTGGAAAATAGCCCTCGGTTAACACCGCGATTAAATGCGTAAGCAAAACTTGCTCCCAGGAATCCTCCTGTTGCTGATGATCCCGTGAATAAATCGCTGAAAATACTGATAAAGGAAGGCACGATATTCTGATAATTCATCAGGATAACTGACAGCGCACCTATCAAATAAAAGATGGCCATGGTCGGCACAATAGCCGCAGCCACTTTTGCAATGCGTTTAATACCACCTACAATAACCAGGAAAAGCAGAACCGCCAACACCGCTCCGGTGATAATTGGCTCCAAACCAAAACTGGACTGCAGACTTACGGCAATACTGTTGATCTGTGGAAGATTGCCAGTGCCGAATGAACAGATCACTGTGGCTATAGCAAAGAAGATCGCCAGCCAGCGCATATTGAGTCCTCTTTCCATGTAGTACATCGGACCACCAGACATAGTGCCATTAGCAGCTTTGACGCGGTATTCATGGGAAAGAGTAACTTCAACAAATTTTGTCGCCATACCCAGGAAAGCAGTTACCCACATCCAGAACAGTGCTGTTGGCCCGCCAATATAAATAGCCAGCCCTACACCGCCGATATTACCGGTACCGACTGTGCCGGATAATGCGGTGCTCAGTGCCTGGAAATGGCTGGTATCACCTGGATCATCCGGTTTTTCGTATTTCCCTCTTAAAACATTCCAGGCATGGGAAAAAAAGCGGAACTGGGGAAAACCTAAATACACGGTGAAAAAAAGACCGACCCCCAAAAGGATGAATGGGAAATAGGATGAGGACCCCAGGTAACCGTCAAGTGTGAGCAAAAAACCATTAAAACTATCCACTGAATTTCTCTCTTATTATCTTTTTAAATTTTATAGGGCAATAATACAGGAATTGGATATTCCGGGAAGGTCTAAGGAACTTTGACATAATGAAGAAGCAATATATCAGCGCAGACCAGTTGCTGGCCGATTCAATCGAACTCGCTTTCAGAATTATTGACAGCGATTTCAGACCTGATCTGATCGTTGGCGTTTGGCGTGGCGGCACACCCGTAGGGATTGCTGTACAGGAAGTCATGGAATACCTTGGCTTCAAAAGTGACCATATAGCCATTCGCACATCCTCCTATACCGGAATCGGAGAGCACAGTGAGGTAACGGTCGATGGCCTGGAATACCTTGAACAACATCTCTCAGTAGACGATAAACTGTTGCTGGTTGATGATGTTTTTGACACCGGCCGAAGCATGGAAGCAATCATTAAGAAACTGGATAGCATCTATAAAAATAATACGCCTGAATTTCGCATTGCCACGCCTTATTACAAACCTGCAAATAATGAGACTGGCTTCGAACCACACTTCACCTTGCATGAATCCAGCCACTGGCTGGTTTTTCCTCATGAATTTATTGGCCTGACAGACAAGGAAATTATCGAAGAGAAGCCATTACCAAAACATCAGAAAGAACGCCTGCTGTTCCTAAAAAGAAGGTTTGCTAACCGGCGTTAAATACCTCAAATTTTTCTGGTTAAATTTTACTAATCCGGTAATATAACCGCCCTTGCAGAGAGTTCCGTACCGTCAAAACCAGTCCTGCTTTCATTAAAAAAACATAAAATCAAATAGTTATGACTTACTGTTGCGCAATATCTGTAGATGCTGGAATAGTTTTTTGCTCTGATTCACGTACCAATGCGGGCATGGATCAAGTAAGTACCTATAGCAAAATGTTTACCTTTGAACTGGGTCCTGATCGTCAGTTCGTGGTAATGGCTGCCGGAAATCTAGCGACCACCCAGGCCACTCTGGCCCAGATGAAAAAAGATATTCGCCAAAAAACCGAATGCAATCTTGCCACAGTTACAACTATTGGTGAGGCAGCAGACTACATCGGCGAAGTCAGCAGAGCACAACAGGAAAAACATAACAATACAACATCCAATTTTGAAGCCAGCTTTATTATGGGTGGACAAGTTGGCGGGTCTCGTCACCGCGTAGTAATGATTTATCCGCAGGGAAACCATATCACCAGCTCTAAAGACACGCCTTATTTGCAGATTGGTGAAAGTAAATATGGCAAACCTATTCTGGATAGAATCATTCAGCTTGATACTACACTTGAGACAGCAGCATTATGCGCACTTGTTTCAATGGACTCCACCATGCGCAGTAACCTCACTGTAGGTCCGCCTATAGAAATGATCGTCTATCCGTCTGACACCTATAACTTGAGTAATCACCATCGCTTCGAAGAAGATGATGAATACTTGAGAGAATTGAAGAAAAGCTGGGATAGCCGACTCAAGGAAGCCTTCCATCAATTGCCGCCGCTAGCATGGGCGAAGAACTGGAACAAGATTAACGACAGAAACAGCGGCGTTTACTAGCTCAAGCTCAAGATAATCCTCCAGCACAATTTCTAAACAGCCCGACTCTCTTTCTTTATAGAGCTGTTCTTGGCGCTGAGGTAGAAGCAAAGAGCCACTCAAGACTACTTATTTTTTCTTAACTTTTGTTTTAGTTTTTGGCTTAGCTTTGGACTTGGTTGTTGCTTTGGCTTTTGTTTTTGCCTTCGGTTTAGCTTTGGCACTGGCTTTTGTTTTAGCTTTGCTTTTGTCTTTCGCTTTACTTTTTAACTTGGCGGGCGCTTTTTTGGCTTTCTCTTTTGCTTTAACGGGGGCAGGCACCTCCACTTCTTGGTCTTCATGATCAACGGGGCCAAACCATGTCCGACTTAACTCATCATGAATGTCCGCTATGGAAATTTGTAGCTCATCAATAAAATCAAGCAAGCCTTTATCCAGTAATGCTTTTACATCTGATTCACCGGTAATTCGTTTCACACGTACCACTGCCCGTTGCACATCTTCGTGATTGGGCAGATCTTCCAGGAAGCGATTTACATCATTCAGACAGAAGTTTACTGAGCGTGGGAATTCTTCATTCTGCAGAAGGTAACGTACTACATCTTCTCCGTTTACCCGGTTATGAACACTTTGCCTGTAGGCTTGATAAGCACTAAGGCTGCGCAAAATATTCATCCAGACAACATTCTCAAAGGTTTCCAGAAAAGCACCTTCGCGCCTGAACTCAGCAAAAGCAGGTAATAAAGAAATAGACCCTACATCGACAATACGTGTTGTCATGTCGGCACGTTCAAGCCTGCGTCCCAGCTGAATAAAACTGTAAGCCGTGTTGTGGGCCATGGAGCCTGACAATAAGCCACCCAGGCGTTGGCAATCTTCAATCATTACCTGGAAAAGTTCTCTCCGGTTTTTGCGTGCAATCCCCGAATTAATAGTGTCTTTTACATTCAGGTATAACTCGTTAATCTGTTCCCATGCCTCTGCAGGAATTACTTCCCGGGTAGTACGGGCATTTTCCCGAAGCATTTTCAAACAGCTGAAAATAGAATTGGAGTTATTAGTATCAGCGAGAAGAAATTTAACCACTGAAGTCTCACTGATAGAACTATGGTTGATTTGATATTGTTCGTTAGCGCCAGAGATATCCAGCAAAATTTCCCAACCAATATAGGAGCCACGAGGTAAATCAAAAAGCATTGCGGAATACACATCCATCAAGCGAGCAGAGTTTTCCACCCGCTCCATGTATCGGCCTAGCCAGTAAACTCTTTCTGCGACACTTGAAAGCATATTGTTTAGTAAATATTTCCAGTAAATTTACGAAATAAAATCATTCTTCAAAAACCCAGGTATCCTTACTGCCACCACCCTGTGAAGAATTCACTATATAGGAACCCTTGACCATGGCGACACGGGTCAACCCACCGGAAGTCACATACGATTTGGACCCTTGCAAGATAAAGGGCCTGAGATCCACATGACGCGGCTCTGCATTCTTGTCACCGAGGATTGGAGCAGTGGATAAGGAGATCAGTGGCTGCGCCATATAGTTTCGTGGGTTCGCCTTAATCTTTCGGGCAAATTCATCGCGTTCCTTCTTGCTTGCTTGCGGCCCCATCAGCATGCCGTAGCCACCGGATTCATTGGCAGGCTTCACCACCAGTTTATCCAGGTTTTGCAGGACATGTTGGCGCTGGACTTTATCACTGCAGATAAAACTGGGGACATTCGGCAGGATCGGTTCTTCATCTAGATAATATTTGATAATTTCAGGGACATAGGTGTAAATTACTTTGTCATCTGCAACCCCTGCCCCGGGTGCATTAGCGAGACCGACATTGCCTTTTAACCAGGCGGACATCAACCCTTTAACGCCAAGGGTTGAATCTTTGTTAAACACAGAAGGATCAAGAAACATGTCGTCAATGCGGCGATAAATTACATCGACAGGTGACAGGCCATTAATGGTTTTCATAAACACGTGATCATTTTCAACCACCAGATCACTGCCTTGCACCAGTTCAGCACCCATGCGCTGAGCCAAAAATGAATGTTCGAAATAAGCGGAGTTATAAATCCCCGGAGTCAGAACAACAACTTCAGGATAATCTTTCGGTCGTGGTGAGATATCGGCCAGCGTATCAAAAAGCTGGTTGGGATATTCCGTGATTGGATGGATGTCATAATTTTCAAACAGTTCTGGAAATACACGTTTGGTAACATTTCTGTTTTCCAGCATATAGGAAACACCTGAAGGGACTCTCAGGTTGTCTTCAAGGACATAAAAATCACCATCGCCGCCACGGATAAGATCGGTACCACAGACATGAGCCCACACACCATGCAATGGTTTGACGCCCTTACACTCTTGTCTGAAGTTGCCGGAATCGGTAATTAATTCTTTGGGGACTACTTTATCCTTGAGAATTTTTTGATCATTGTAAACGTCATCAATGAAGCAATTCAGAGCACGCAGGCGTTGTTCAAGCCCCTTACTGGTGACAGACCATTCTTTTGCTTCGATGATGCGGGGGATAATGTCAAAAGGCCATTCTCGATCAATATTGCCAGCATCGCTATAGACCGTGAAAGAAATTCCCATAGTCTTGATCGCCGCAGTCACGGAATTTTTCCGATGAACAAGCTCTTCAGGGCTAAGAGATGATAAATATTTGGCTAGGGCTCGAGCAGATTTACGTGGCCGACCAGGTGAACTAATTAATTCATCATAAAAGTCGCCCGGGTGGTATGATTTCCAATCAATTTTCATTATTTCTTGGTTTCTTCAGAATACCTTAGGGATTAAAAGTAAATGGCAATTAAAATTGCAATCGAGCACTATACTGAATATCGGTTTGATCGAATAACAGCAATCATGCCACATGTGGTCAGACTGCGTCCAGCGCCCCACTGCCGTACTCCAATTGAATCTTATTCATTGAAAGTTCAACCGGAAAATCATTTCATAAACTGGCAGCAAGATCCATTTTCCAACCATCTTGCCCGTCTGGTTTTTCCCGAACCTGCACGCAAACTTGTTCTCAGCGTTGAGGTCATTGCCGATATGACAGTGATCAATCCATTTGATTTTTTCCTCGATGAAAAATTTGATCACATTCCATTTCGTTATGACAGCCAACTGAAAAAAGACCTCGCCCCTTATCTTCAGATAACCGATAAAGGGCCATTGTTGATGGCCATGTTGGCAAAAGTGGATCGCAAGAAAACGCCAACTATTGATTTCCTGGTGAACCTGAATTCCTTGATCATGTCTGAATTGAGCTACCTGATCAGAATGGACCCCGGTGTGCAAACCTGTGAAGAAACGCTGCTCTTGAGACAGGGCTCCTGTCGCGACTATGCCTGGCTGCTGGTACAAATGATGCGCCACCTTGGTATGGCGGCCCGTTTCGTTTCCGGTTATCTCGTACAGTTAAAAGCAGACGTCAAGGCACTCGATGGCGGCGCTTCGGGTACCGAACAGGATTTCACCGACCTGCATGCCTGGGCTGAAGTGTATATTCCTGGTGCTGGCTGGGTTGGCCTGGATGCAACCTCTGGTCTGTTTGCCGGCGAAGGGCATATTCCACTTGCCTGTACACCTGACCCCTACAGTGCAGCACCGATTTCCGGTTCCATTGGTCCTTGTGAAGTAGACTTCAAATTCTATAACAAAGTCACGCGTATCCATGAAGACCCTCGCGTCACCTTGCCTTATACCCCTTCACAGTGGCGCAAGATAAACACACTGGGCAAGGAAGTAGACAAGAAACTCAATAAGGAAAAAGTAAAACTTACCATGGGTGGTGAGCCTACTTTTGTCTCAATTGATGACATGGATGGCGCTGAATGGAACACCGATGCGCTGGGTGACAAAAAGCTGGAATTATCAGCAAAATTACTCCAGTCACTTAAAGCCCATTATGCCCCGCAAGGACTTATCCATCACGGTCAGGGCAAATGGTATCCGGGCGAGCAATTACCACGTTGGGCACTCGGTATTTTCTGGCGCACCGACAAAAAACCACTGTGGCATGAGCCATCTCTGCTGGCTACCCCTTCAGATGACACCAGAGTACCAAAAAATGCCGCTAGAAAATTTCTAAAAAGTTTGTGCAAGGAATTGGGTCTGCCAGATAAATATATGATGCCTGGTTATGAAGACAAGGAATATTACCTGGATAAAGAAGGCATCTTGCCCAACAACGTCAGTGTCGAAGACAGCAAAATCAAGAATGTCCAGGAACGCGCCAGAATACGCAAAGTGTTTGATGATGGCCTGACTGCCCAGGTGGGTTTTGCCTTGCCTATAGCTGCCGCTGACACCTCCAAAAACCATGGCTGGCTATCCAGCCCCTGGAAGTTCAGACGCAATAAAATGTTCCTAGTGCCTGGCGATTCGCCTATGGGATTTCGCATGCCATTGGAAAG
Organism: uncultured Pseudomonadales bacterium; assembly: GCA_963925675.1. GTDB lineage: Bacteria > Pseudomonadota > Gammaproteobacteria > Pseudomonadales > Pseudohongiellaceae > Eutrophocola. The sequence continues at coordinate 14,349 of CAWUSW010000053.1, read as the reverse complement.
TCTGCCCTGGGAAATTGAACGGGAAGTGGATTTTGATAAAGATCCTTTTTCCGAATATGAAGCGCTGGAATATCCTATCAATGCCAAAGGCGGTAAAAAGCAAAAGCCTGCCGGGAAGCAAAAAGTTAAACAAAAAATTATTCATACCGCGCTTTGTGTGCAGGTAAGAGATAACAAATTATATATTTTCATGCCGCCATTAAGCCGACTGGAATCATATCTTAGTCTGCTTGAAAGCATAGAGACTGTTGCCAAACAGGAGAAACTGCCCGTCATCCTGGAAGGCTATGAGCCGCCTAAAGATTCCCGTATACAAAAATTAATGATCACACCTGACCCTGGTGTTATTGAGGTCAATGTTCATCCCGCAAAAAACTGGAATGATCTGATAAAAACCATTTCTGCCTTGTATGAAAAGACCCGGGAATGTCGCCTTGGTACTGAAAAATTCATGCTGGACGGGAAGCATACCGGAACCGGTGGCGGCAACCATGTCACCCTTGGTGCCGCAAAAGCCGAAGATAGTCCCTTCCTGAGACAGCCGCATCTTTTGTCCAGTATGTTGCGCTACTGGCAGAATCATCCCAGCTTGTCCTATCTCTTTTCAGGGCAGTTTATTGGGCCTACCAGTCAGGCACCGCGCATAGACGAGGCCAGGGATGATAATCTGTATGAACTTGAAATTGCCATGCAGCAACTACCCAAGGCTGGCAATGATAAACCGTGGATGATTGACAGAATTCTGCGAAATTTTTTAATCGATCTTACCGGCAACACGCACAGATCAGAATTCTGTATTGATAAACTTTATTCGCCGGATTCTGCCACAGGCAGATTGGGTCTGGTGGAATTCAGAGGCTTTGAAATGCCACCTCATTGGCAAATGAGTGCCGTGCAAATGCTGTTAATAAGAAGCATGGTCAGCTGGTTCTGGAAAAACCCTTACAACAAGGACTTTATTCGCTGGGGCAGCCAGTTGCATGACCGCTTCATGCTACCCCACTACATCTGGGATGATCTGAGCTGGGTTATCAAAGATCTGAATGAGGCCGGCTACCCTATTGATCTTGCCTGGTTTGAACCTTTCCAGGAATTTCGTTTTCCTCACTACGGTCGCTTTCATATAGCAGGCCTGCAATTGGATATCCACGGTGCTATTGAACCCTGGCACGTATTGGGTGAGGAGATGAGCGGCGGAGGAACAGCGCGTTATGTGGATTCTTCTGTTGAACGAATTCAGGTTTCAGTACAGGGCATGACTGGTCATCGTCTGGCAATTTGCTGTAACGGCAGAAAAATACCACTGCAAGCTACTGGTCAGGAAGGTGAGTTCGTGGCGGGAATACGCTACAAGGCATGGGATCCCTACTCTGCCCTGCATCCCACCATTAAGGTACATACCCCACTAATCATTGATGTGGTGGATACCAACAACAATCGCTCACTGGGTGGTTGTGAATACCATGTGTCTCATCCTGGCGGGCGAAATTACCAGACCTTCCCGATCAATGCCAATGAAGCAGAGGCACGCCGTGTCGCACGTTTTAATTCATTCGGACATACCCAGGGTGAGATAGAGATCAGAGAGGAAGAACCGCATACAGAAAGACCGTATACCCTGGATCTACGTTATCTGGATTTGTAGAGATATTGCAATTGTTCGGTGAGTATTTTTATCGGGCGAACTGCGTTCATCACGGCGGATGACGCTCCGCTTTTCCGCCCTACATTACTGTTTAAATTTTGGTAGCGTTACGAGCGAAGCAAGATTGAGGCGCTTATGCACGGAGGCAAGGCGCGTAATGTAATACGCAACTGACTGAGTACATAAGCAACGAAAATATTGCGAGTGCAGTAGCTACTAAGCTTGCAAAAAATACAAATAAATCTACTGATCAATTCCAAGCATACGATCAGGATCAAGATTGTTTTCCTGACACAGGTAATCAAACGGCTCAACGCCATCACCCCAGGTTAGAAACCAGCCACCAGTCCAGGGCGCAGTATAGGCACCGGGATCATCAATAGTGACTTCATAACGCAAACGATCCCACGATGGCCGTGAGAATTTTTCAATAGTCGTGAGTTGTTCGGTATGAGGATAACCACCTCGGCTCATCCAGAATCCGGTATTAAAACCTCTAGTTTCTACAACCAAAGTATCCTCTTCCCAGTGACCGATGGAATAGCCATACCAGCCTGGCTCAATTTCTTCCGGGAAGTCACGACCATCAACCAAAATTCTGCGCCAGGAATGTGGTGCGCCAACATTGATAAACAGCATTTCCTCACCCAGATCTACAAACTCCATGCCATAAGGTGTATGGAACATTCTTGCCACCCCGGAAGGCTTGCAGCGCGTATGTGGATCATAAGCACCACCTTTAGCGCGTCTTTCGGCATGCAATTCTGCAGCCCAGGGCTGAAACGGCACTTCATCGTACATTAGTGACTCGGGGATATTGAATTGGCTACGTTCCGCTCCCCGATTGGCCAACGATCCCAATAAACCCTGCCAGTTACCAATGCGATCTGGTGTGCCAGTAAAACTGGGATGGCCAAATTCATTGCGCGGCACAGGCATGGATTCGCTTTCCCCTTCCTGGGGGAAAGCAGATAAAGGATAAAAGATGAAGGATAAAAGCAGTCCCGTTAATGCTGCCAGTTTCAGTTTTCCAAGTGTAAAAATCATAAACCTTTCCTCAATGCCTAACCTGTAATGGCCTTTATCCTTCATCTTTTATCCTTTATCCGGTTTAGTTATTTCCACCACCGGTCAGAGTCTGATCTTGGCTAGAAGCTGCACCAAGCACTTTGCCAGACGAAACCATTTTCACGGAACGGGCATTGGACGTTGTGCTGCCATCCCTTGCTCGAGTCGCTTCAACCAGCAATTCATCGCCTATCTGCATATCGTTCTTTTTCCAACCGCGGTTTTGCAGCATATGAGGAGGCCCCATTTCTACACCCCAGTTTTCCACTTCGCCTGTTGCAGGATTTTCCACATCAATATAAAAATAGACATGCGGGTTGTACCACTCTACTTTGGTGACATAGCCCTGCAAGGTCACCGGTTTATTGGCATCATACTGAGCCGCAAAAGAATGATGTGCCTGAGACTGAAAAGCGACAAGAATTAAGGAGCAAGTAAGCAGACTAATCCCGTGTTTAATTAATTTATTCATTTTCAATTCCTCTTTACTGTACTCATTCGTTTAATATTTTTAACCCAGTGTGGCTTTTCAGACGAACTTCGTTAGCCATGCCGGATGGCGCTGCGCTTATCCGACCTGTTTATCATCTATAAAATCGCTCCAACACCTATTTAAAGCTGAAAAATGAAGTTAACCTGAAGGCGATTACGGAACCTTTCCACTTTTAACTTTTAACTTACAATTCTTCGGGGTTAAAACCCCTCCTACAAACTTTTAGCTTTCTCTTAGTTATTCCCTGTGTACTGGTCAATGGCTTCGATCTGCTCACAAAAAGTTTCCTTGATTTCACCGTCAACCCAGCCCAGTGTCCACGACGCTGTCCAGGGACGTGTATAGGTCTGTGAATCAGTAATCTCTACTTCATATTCCAGCGTATCAAAATTCGAGCGGGTAAATCGTTCCACCAGAGTTAATGCCGGTGTATGGGGAAGACCGCCATTAGAAAACCAGAAACGATCATTAAAACCACTGGATTCCACAACCAGAGTGTCATCTTCCCAGTGACCGGCCGAATGTCCGTAATAGGTCCCGGCAACCTCATCAGGGTCCGGTGCCTGTCTGCCATCCATGTTTATCAAACGCCAGCCACGGTTACCGCCACCAAAGAGCACATAAACACGATTGAAATTACGATCCTGAATAATCCGAAAGCCGCCCTCATAATGAAGATGCCTTGGTCCGGCAGGTGAAATACAGGCATTGACCGGATCATCAGCCAGTCCATTTGCCTGTCTGTATTTATACAATGCAAGTGCCCATGGCATAAATGGCGCAACCTGGTTAGCAGCGTTAATATCTGTCAGTAGTCCATTTTCGTCCATGGCTACCTGAACACCATTTTCAATCAGGGAGTGCTTGCTTGGATTACCCCAATAGCCCACTTCGCCAGGCACACGGTCAAAGCGCACCATGCCATCATCAAAGCGGGGCGTTTCACGCACACTTTCCATTGTTGCTGATTGGCTTACTTCATCAGAGCTTGTTGTGGATTCACCACAGCCACTCACTGCCAGCATTATCATCAGGGCTGAAATAGTTATACTTATTTGCTTTAGCTGCATCATTTACCTTCGCTTCGCTCTGTTTTTTTACTTGTAACTTGCGACTATTAGTTATTCCCGTGTCAGCACCAGCTGATTCTCAACACCTGCTATTGTCCAGATGCCGGTAATTGTTCGATCATAGGCTCCAATATTCTCCAGAGTACCTTCAAACACAATTGGCTCACCTGTCTTCAAGGTTGAAATAAAACCCACCATCCAATTCTCGGGGTCAAGACTGGCCTCTTCAAAAAACACCATATTGCGGCCTGGATTGATGCGGCCATCGATATTTTCGCCGTCCCAGTTCATCACGATAACGACAAGGGTTTCTTCTCCGTTGGGCACTGACCAAAAACCACGCCAGGTACCATCCAGCGGATAGCCTTCCTGTGCCTGAAGAGAACCGCTCAGACTAACTAGTAATACAAAAAACGATAATGCTGCTTTCATTGAAATGGCTTCCCCTGCTTATGCTTTGGTATACCCCGGCTTGCTGTGACCGGCAAATGTTCTGGTTGGGAATATAGCCCAGTTTTGATCAAAAAAAACCTGCTAAAAGATGATGAAAGCTGCCTGCATTATCATTTGAGCCTTTTTCCCCATTATTTGCACAATAATCGGGAAAAGCGCCCAACTACTTGACAACTAGGTATAAAAGTCTATCCTTCTGCCCCCATGACAAACAAAGCAATTTATTCTTTCTTTATAACCATTATTCGGCGCTAAGTCGGGCGGAAGAAGAGTAGATCTTTGTAATAAAGTTTGAAAAACCCGCCACCAGGCGGGTTTTTTATTTTTGGCCTGGCAGAGTATTAACAGGCTTATCTAGCAGGAAATTAACGTGACACAAGCAAGTGACAAAAACACTGAAAGTTTTTCCTTCGTGCAAGCCGAGCACGAGGTACTAAACTTCTGGGAAAAGGAAAATATATTCCAGCAGTCTCTGGAACAGAGCAAAGATAACCCTCCCTATATTTTCTATGACGGCCCGCCTTTTGCTACAGGCTTGCCACACCATGGTCATCTGGTCGGTTCCACGCTGAAAGACATTATTCCCCGTTACTACACAATGAAAGGCTTCTATGTACAGCGACGCTTTGGATGGGATTGTCATGGTCTGCCCATCGAACACGAAATTGACAAGTCCCTGGGCATGTCTGCCAGTGAAGCCGTAGAAAAACTCGGGATAAAAGGCTACAACGATGAATGCCGTGGCATTGTCCAGCGCTACACCACCGAGTGGCAAAAAACTATTACCCGAATTGGCCGCTGGGTAGATTTTGACAATGATTACAAAACCATGGATCCCTCCTTTATGGAATCCGTGTGGTGGGTAATGAAGCAGCTGTGGGAAAAAGATCTGATTTACCGCGGCGTAAAAGTGGTGCCCTTTTCTACCGCCCTGGGAACAGTACTGTCGAATTTTGAGGCAGGCTCCAATTATCAGGATGTGCAGGACCCTGCAGTCACTGTGCTTTTTAAAATCAAGGACGAAGATGCTTACCTGAGTGCCTGGACCACCACACCATGGACACTACCGTCGAACCTCGCCTTGTGCGTGAATGAAAAAATCACCTATGTGAAAGTTCGCGATGAAGAATTAGGCAAAGACATCTATCTCGCCCAGGAGCGTCTTGAAGCAATTGCTAAACACAAGACCCTTGAAGTACTCAGTGAGCATTCCGGCAGTGAACTTGTAGGTCTTAGATACGAACCGCTACTGCCATACTTTGCTGATATGCAAGACGAAGGTGCCTTTGTGGTGGTTGCTGATGGCTATGTCACCACAGAGGCCGGCACCGGCATCGTGCATCAAGCCCCTGCCTTTGGTGAGGATGATTTCCGGGTAATGAAAGCCCATGGCATCACTGCTCTGGTGTGCCCGGTCGATCTGGAAGGAAAGTTCACTGAGGAAGTCAGCGATTTTGCCGGTGTTTATGTAAAGGATGCTGACAAAGACATCATTCGTAAACTAAAAGAAGAAGGCAAACTCTATATCCAGGAAGTCTATCAACATAGCTACCCCTTCTGTCCGCGCTCTGATACACCGATTATTTATCGCACGATTCCGTCATGGTATGTAAAAGTAGAAAAAATCAAGGAACGAATTGCTGCCAACAATCAGCAAATTAACTGGGTACCCGGCCATATCCGTGATGGCCGCATGGGCAACTGGTTAGACAATGCCATTGACTGGTGTATCTCCAGAAATCGCTATTGGGGAACACCACTGCCTATCTGGATAAATGATGAAACCGACAGTCGTATTTGTATTGGCTCCATCGATGAACTGGAAAAATATAGTGGCACAAGAATCGATGACCTGCACCGTGAATATGTCGATGACCTGACCTTTACCATTGCAGGTGAAGCCGGCGTTTATCGTCGCGTCGAGGAAGTACTGGATTGCTGGTTTGAATCGGGCTCCATGCCCTATGCACAGCTGCATTATCCTTTCGAAAACCAGACCTTATTCGAAGCAGGTTTTCCGGCCGAGTACATTGCTGAGGGGCTTGATCAGACCCGTGGCTGGTTTTATACATTGCTGGTACTAAGCACCGCCCTTTTTGATAAACCTTCATTTAAAAACGTCATCGTTAACGGCATCGTTATGGCCGAAGATGGCAAGAAAATGTCGAAGCGTTTACAAAATTACACGGCTCCAGATATTTTAATGGAAGAATTCGGTGCTGACGCCCTGCGTTTGTATCTGATCAATTCAGGTCTGGTGAAAGGCGAGGAGCAACGCTTTACTGACAGCGGCGTAAAAGACATGGTGCGACGCGCTCTGCTGCCCTGGTATAACTCATTCAAGTTTCTGCAGACCTATGCCTCCATCGATCACTGGAAAGCAGATACCCATCATGTGAAGCCGGAAAATATCACTGATCAGTGGATTCTTTCCCGCCTGCAGACGCTGAAAGAAAATGTCAGCAAGGAAATGGCAGAGTATAAACTCTACAACGTCGTGCCAGCCCTGTTTGAATTTATTGAAGATCTCACCAACTGGTATATCCGCCTTAATCGCTCGCGCTTCTGGGTTGAGGAAATGACGGCAGACAAACATGCTGCCTACCAGACGCTATATACAACCATCAGTGAGCTCACCGTTTGTATGGCGCCCTTTGCGCCTTTCCTGTCAGAGCATATTTATCAGGAACTGGCAGTCTTCGCCGGTGACACTGCCACGCGTCATAAATCAACGCATCTGTGTCATTACCCTGTTGCGGAACAGGACCTGGAACAGCCGGTTCTTGAGCAGGCAGTTTCACGTATGCAAAACATCATACTGCTGGGGCGACAGAAGCGTGAACAGGTCAAGATCAAAACCAAGATCCCTCTTTCATGTCTGACTATCATTCATGAAGATCAAGCCATGCTGGATGAAATCTCACGCCTGGAAAGTTATATCGAATCGGAACTTAATGTTAAATCCATTGTGTATTCCACCGATGAAGATAAATACATCAAGCTGTTTGCCAAGCCCAATTCGCCGGTACTGGGGAAACGCTTTGGTAAAGAGTTCAACAAATTCCGCCAGCAAATTCAGGACCTGAATGCGGCCCAGCTCAATACGCTTCAGGAAGAAGGCAGTATTTCACTGCAGGGAGAGTCTTTTAGTACTGAGGATATTCTGGTTTTTCGTGAAGCAAAAGAAGGCACCGAAGCATTATCCAATCGCTTCATATCTATCGATATGAATTGTGAACTGAACGATGATCTCATCAATGAAGGACTGGCCAGAGAAGTCATTAACCGCATCCAGAAGACGCGTAAAGACATCGGCCTGAATGTGACGGACCGGATTATGATTCACTATATTGCCAACGACGCATTGGCCATCGCTATTGAAAAACACAGGGAATATATTGCGAAGGAAACCTTGTGTACTGATTTTATTCAGCAGGATACCGCCAGCGAACACAGCTTTGATGTGGAAGGCAGTGAATTGAAATTGGATATTAAAAAGACAACGGTGTAGGAGCGGTTTCAACCGCGAACTCTTCGGGACTAAAGTCCCTCCTACATTTGTTCAGCAAATTTTTATACTCGGGTAATAGACCCTGAAGCAAAAGAAAGGCAAAGCCAAGATGACCTTACAATCAACAGACGACCTTAGAATTAAAGCCACCAGAGAACTGCTTTCCCCCGAACAGTTACTGGCTGAATACCCCATTACAGAAGCCGCATCACAAACTGTTTTCGATGCTCGTTCAGGTATCCAGAATATATTGCGCGGTGATGATGATCGCCTGTTTGTAATCGTAGGGCCCTGTTCTATACATGATCCAAAAGCCGCCCTGGAATATGCAGAGCGCCTGGCTGAATCTATGGCGGCCTTGAAAGATGAGCTTTTGATCGTTATGCGCGTGTATTTTGAAAAACCACGCACTACAGTAGGCTGGAAAGGACTCATTAACGATCCATTTCTGGACGACAGCTTCCAGATCAACGAGGGTTTGCGCACCGCCAGAAATCTATTGCTGGAACTTGCCAACAAGGGCATTCCAGCAGGGACTGAATATCTTGACCTGATCAGCCCCCAATATGTGGCTGACCTGATTTCCTGGGGCGCTATTGGTGCCCGCACCACTGAATCCCAATGTCATCGTGAACTGGCAAGCGGTTTAAGCTGCCCGGTTGGTTTCAAAAACGGCACTACCGGTGATGTGCAGATTGCTATTGATGCGATTGGCTCGGCTTCCCACTCCCATCACTTTTTATCTGTCACCAAAGAAGGTCATTCGGCTATTTTCCAAACTGGTGGTAACGAGGATTGTCATATTATTCTTCGCGGCGGTCATAAACACACCAATTACGACCCGGAAAATGTTGGAGATGTGTCAGAAAAGCTGGACAAGGCAGGTCTACGCCCCAACATTGTCATTGACTGCAGTCATGCCAATTCCAATAAAGACCCTGGCAGACAGATAGTGGTTTGTCGTGATGTGGCTTATCAGATTGCCAATGGCGAAAAAAATATTAAAGGCATAATGCTGGAAAGCCATCTGGTTGCTGGTAACCAGAAAGTTATTCCGGGCCAGGAACTCACCTATGGACAGAGCATCACTGATGCCTGCATGGCCTGGGATGATACTGCCGGACTGCTTGCTGAACTGGCAGACTCAGTAAAAGAACGTCGCAAGAATTAAAATTTTTAAAGTATGAAAATCTATTAAGCACAACAACCAGAGAAAAAATCAGCCGCTCTTATACCGTGCAATCAAATCAACCAACTCATTGAACTTTTCCTGCTGTTGTTTGGTATTACCTGAAGCAATGGCACTGGCAACACAGGTGTTGCTGTGATCTTTCAAAATGGCATCTTCAACTTTGGATAAAGCAGCCTTAACCGCCTGCATCTGTTGCAGTACATCAATGCAGTAACGCTCTTCTTCTATCATTTTCTTGATCCCGCGCACCTGTCCTTCAATCCGGTTCAGACGTTTAACCGTATTTTCTTTATCAATAAGCATGGTGAATAATCCTTGTTATATACCCTTGGAGAGTATTTGCCAATATACCCCCGTGGGGTATATGATACCCAAATGAAACGCATAAGCCAATTCCACAAACTTCAGCTAAACCGCAGGCATTTTCTCAAAAAAAGTGTATTCGCTTTTGCGGGTGCAGGCTTTCAATCTGTGCTACCTGCATGGGCTCAATCTGCACGATCTACTCTTTCTTTACCCGGCTTGTTGACCGGAGATGAATTCCATCTGCAGGTAGAGCACGCCAATTCCACGATTGCCGGTAAGCGCGCGCGCCATATTACGCTTAATGGACAATTCCCCGCGCCACTGTTGCGCTGGCGTGAAGGCGATGATTTAACTATACGTATCAGTAACCACCTGCAGGAATCCACTTCAATACACTGGCACGGTATTTTATTGCCGTTTCAGATGGATGGCGTTCCTGGCCTTGCCTTTCCGGGCATTCCTGGGGCTACAGACTTTACCTACCGCTTCCCTGTAAAACAGGCCGGTACCTACTGGTACCACAGCCATTCAGGACTGCAGGAACAATTGGGACATTATGGTCCGATTATTATCGACCCTATTGATCCCGACCCTGTTGCTTATGACAGAGAGCATGTCATCTTGCTGTCCGACTGGACCTTCGAAAACCCCCAGCGCGTGTTTTCCAAGCTGAAAAAAATGAGTGATAACTACAACTTCCAGCAGCGCACCCTGCGCGAGTTTTTCTCCGATGTGGAAGCTGAAGGTTTTGATGCTGCCATGGCTAATCGCCTGATGTGGGGTGATATGCGCATGAGCCCCACCGATCTGTCGGACGTGACTGGCTCTACTTATACCTACCTGGTTAATGGGCACAGCCCGGCAGAAAACTGGCTTGGCCTGTTTCGCCCCGGAGAGCGAGTAAGACTGCGTTTCATTAATGCCTCGGCAATGAGCATATTTAATGTGCGCATACCCGGCCTGCCCATGACAGTGGTTCAGTCTGATGGTCTCAATGTAAAACCGGTAGCCACCGATGAATTCCAGATCGGCACGGCAGAAACCTTTGATGTGATCGTGCAACCTGATACCGATCAGGCCTTCACCATCATGTGTGAAACCAACGACCGTTCCGGTTACGCCGCTGCCACACTGGCGCCGCGGGAAGGCATGCAAGCAGCAGTACCAGCTCTACGACCACGCCCTACTCTGACTATGAAAGACATGGGTATGGCTGGCATGGAGATGAACGACATGGAGTCGGGGATGGGAATGAATGACATGGAGGGCATGAATGTGAATGAGATGGATCACAGCACTATGGATCATAGTGCCATGAACAATAGTGCCATGAACAATAGCGCAATGGATCATGAAGACAGCGCCCCAACAGCAATGACCATGGACCATAGCACCATGGACCACTCCGCAATGAACAATACCAATATGACAGACACGGGCTCAATGGAAATGGATAACATGGCCATGCAGGCACACAATCATCCGCAAGGCCCCGGCGTGATGAACGTAGCGATGAATCCGGTCAACCGGCTACATGAGCGCCCGCTGGGTCTGGAAAATTTACCCCATCGTGTTCTGGTCTACACCGATCTTGAAAGCCTCGATCCAAACCCAGACACCCGAGCACCAGCGCGCGAAATGGAATTGCACCTGACCAGCAATATGGAACGCTATATGTGGTCCTTTGACGGCGTGAAATTTTCTGAAGTGAAAGACCCCATCGTCTTTCACCATGGCGAACGCTTGCGCCTGACCATGGTCAACGACACCATGATGCCCCACCCCATCCACCTGCATGGCATGTTCTTTGACGTGGTCACCCGACCTGGTGAACATCATCACAAACCGCGTAAGCACACTATTGTCATCAAGCCCGGTGAAAAAATGGCAGTGGATATTACCGCAGATGCTCCCGGAGACTGGGCATTTCACTGTCACCTGTTGTACCACATGAAAGCGGGCATGATGCGCGTGGTATCGGTGAAGGAAAATATGTCATGAAATTTTTCCCGGCAATTCTCTCACTAATGCTTGCATCCCCGGCTTTCGGACAAAATGCTGCTGATGAATTCTATGACCCCGCCGCCATGGCTGCCGCCCGTGACAGTGTTCAGCAAATGCATGGCAACACCCTGAACACACTGTTTATTGGCGAGCGCCTGGAAAACCAGAATCACGACGACAATAGCAATCTGGCCTGGGAAGCCCAGGGCTGGATTGGTTATGACATCAACAAGCTGTGGCTGAAAACCGAAGGCCATTATGACAATGAAAGTAATGACATCGGGGAATTCGAATTGCAGGCACTGTGGAGTCATGCCATTTCACCGTTCTGGGATATCCAGGCGGGCTGGCGTCATGATTTTGAGGACACCTCCAGAGACTATGCAGTAATAGGTCTAATGGGACTGGCGCCTTACTGGTTTGAAATGGATGCGGCAGCCTTTATTAGTGAAAATGGTGATACCAGTGCCCGCCTCGAAGCAGAGTATGAGTTACGCTTCACGCAACGTTTGATTCTGCAGCCGCGTTTGGAACTCAACTACGCCTTCAGTGAGGATCTTGACGCTGGCATTGGTCAGGGCTTAAACAAAGCTAATCTGGGCCTGCGTCTGCGCTATGAATTCAAACGTGAAATAGCGCCCTACCTTGGCGTAGCCTGGGAGAAATCCTTTGGCGACACAGCTGACCTGCTGAGCTTTGCAGGACAGGATTCCAGCGAGACTTCCTTTGTCCTGGGTCTCAGGGTCTGGTACTAAAGGTGACTGAACATTGCTGCCATCCCCCTGCCAATAAACCGGACATCCTGCTTCGTGTGTCGGGGCTCTCTATTATCTTTCTCTATCTCCACCTTGCCCTGTTCGAAGCCTCCACGCATTTCGCTCTCTGGTATAACACTCTGGCGTTATCAGTCTTCGACCTGGTCAACACCATGTGGTGGGGAGTCACAATTGGCATCCTGATGATCTCGGTATTAGCACGCATTCCCAGAGAATTTGTCATTTCTATTCTTGGTACAAGACATGGACTTACCGGCATTCTCAGAGCAACGGCTGCAGGTGTGCTACTGGATTTGTGCAGCCACGGCATTCTGATGGTAGGTGCAAAACTTTATGAGCGTGGTGCCAGCATTGGTCAGGTCACAGCATTTTTAATTGCCAGCCCATGGAATTCTTTTTCTTTAACGCTGGTGCTGATTGCCCTGGTCGGCTTGTGGTGGACGCTGGGTTTTATTGTCATGTCCATGCTGATAGCCATCATAGTGGGACTGATATTTGATGCACTGGTCACTCGCGGGACACTACCGGCCAATCCACAACAAATAGATTTACCCGATGGTTTTCGCTTTTGGGCAAGTGCCAGGCAAGCTATTAAAGAAACTCAGTTCAGCGCAGGGTTTATCGGCGCTACTCTAAAAAATGGTATCAAGGAATCACGCATGGTCATGCGCTGGATATTATTTGGTGTGATCCTGGCCAGTTTGATCCGTGCCTTTATTAACGGTACCGCAGGTGCTGGTAGTGGCGTGGCTATTGAATACAATGGCAGTGTAAGAAAGCGAAGGAGTTTAGTAAGCTTTTATTACCCCGGTGCCAGATAGTTTATCAACCCGCTTGAGAACTCTCTTATTACTGTTTATCACGCCTCAACATCATCCGTGTAGCTCAAGGTTTTCCATTCCCGCTGATAATCCTCAGCATTGATTTTCTGGAAGATATGGCATCCCTGCATCTCCTCACCGTACACATGAATAGTCACAGCCGCATTGGCCTCAGGATTTTCGATCATGTGATAATCAAACGGTGGTATCAATGAACCCGCCATACCTTGGCTCGCAACTATTTCATCAGTTTGTCTGAAGCCTACAACTTCATCTTCAGGCTTACCAATAAGATCGAATGAGCGCACGCGAATAGTGCCATGGCTAACACATTCTACACACCAACTGCCATCATGATCATGGATAGGCGTACCTTGCTGCACTCCCCATACCATAACGACGATGCAATAATTGTCGGATTTATGTAACAAGCGCCGGGTATAATATTTATCTCCGGGTCTGCTAAATTTTTCTGGCAGTAAAAAACTGTCTCGACCAACCTCCTCGACAAGCGTTTTCTTTACCGCATCACAAATCACTTCAGAGTCATTCCCTACTGCATCCAGATCAAGACGCTTTATTAATCGGGAAATGCTTTCTTCAATGTTGTTCATTGTCTCGGCTTCATCATCCATAGAAGGCAACAAAAATTTTCTTTACAAAAAAACCGGGAGCAAGCCCGGTTGTTTATTTGGTGGGACATGTTGGGATCGAACCAACGACAATCGGATTAAGAGTCCGGTGCTCTACCAACTGAGCTAATGTCCCATAATTCTTTATGGTGTAACTTATCTACTTCTATTAAATCTTCATTTCAGTTGAGCAGGCCTGACGACCCGGTGCGCATCCCGGCACCAATCATAGATTGGCGCGTTCGTCCTACGCTCAACGCGATGCGTTGAAAACGCTTGTCCTCACCCAACTGAGCTAATGTCCCATAATTCTTTATGGTGTTACTTATCTACTTCTATTAAATCTTCATTTCAGTTGAGCAGGCCTGACGGCCCGGC
>CAWUSW010000052.1:0-23950 GCA_963925675.1 uncultured Pseudomonadales bacterium | reverse complement strand
CCTACATCCAGGCTGTCATCAATAACGTCACGTGTGTTGTTATAGGTGGAACGATTGACTGAGAAAAATACCATACCCAGAATCAGCAAAAACAGAATAACCAGATAGGTAATTATTCGCGAGCTATAACTTCTGAACTGTAAATTAAACGGGGCAGGCATGATCTTATATTGTTTGGAAGGGACTTAATAATAACAGTTAATGGTAACTGCTGCCTGATCCTGAAGGTGCTCGGCGGATGCGGCGATCGCGGCCAAGGTCCAGTTCAATCTCAACAGATGCAACACCACTTTCGGGGATGCTGACTTCATAGGTACTAAACTGCTCACTACGTCTTGTACGTTCATGCCAGATTTTAAATGTGTATTCACCTGGGGATAAATTATTGATTGTTGCTAAACCGGTGGCGTCGCTTTTTGCCATCAAGTGGCTTTCGCCCACATAAATATAGCCCAGCATCCAGTCGTGGATATTACAGCCCACTACGCTAACCCCGGCCACGTCGAACAAAACCGGTTCGGCATCAGTGCCTGAGTAAAGCGGCAGGTCAAAATTGTTGTTGTCGGAAAAAGAATATACATGGTGTTGTATGTCATCGCTGTTAGGAAATGACACATAACTTCCAATTACGATGGTTATCACGTTGCCAATAAATTCCTTGTCTACCTGATCTATCAACCCCCTGTAATCCCAGTTATCAGGAACAGGGATTTCAGGAGACACAATCTCAATTATCGCATCTACAACGGGCTCTCCATCGGCATTTCGAAAGCTGACGCCCAGATCGCTGGCCCTGACAGAAGGGCTTAACTGGAGAAGTAGAAAAACAAGAATAATTACCTTGTGATTCATTGCTTAAAATCTCCGGTTCAGTTTGATCTGAAGGATATTGGCTGTATAGGTGTTATTCCCATCAGTATCAGTAATTCTGCGTTCGATACTGGCACTCACCGAGCTGTCGTTACCCAGAGGCCAGTTCCAGTCGATGACAAAACCATGAGAGGCAGCATTGATAAGATAAACCACATACTTCTGGCAGCTATCACAAAGCTGATGATCCTGGGCAATAGCTTTGGAAAATGCGAAAAAAGCGGAACCAGGGTTGGTGCTGGCATCTATTTCGCCATCCCGATAGGTATAGCGTGCAGAAAGCATCGAGTTGTTTATCAAGGTGTAATCAATTGCAGCACTGAATTCATTATTACTTTGATTGAAGACGTCACCGGAGATCGTATGAACATAAGGGGTGGCATTTTGCTTTTCTGCAGTACGCTTTTCATGGGTGAAGCCGACTCTGGCATGCAGTGCCGGTGTAAAACGCTTTTCCAGATTGATACCGGTACGGTAAAGCCAGCCATCCCTGATGTCGCTGTCAAAATCCCGATAATCTGCTCGCATAGAAATAGAAAAGCGGGGAGCGTAAGCGCCCATTCCCATGCGTTGTATATAGGACACAGAGCCCCCTAAACTGCGACGGTCGAGCCCCCCACTGTGGTTGAATTGCTGCACACCAAGATGCCCGCTGAGCAAAATCGATTTACTGGTAGCAGGTACCCAGAGTTTAGCGACATTCAGGTTGCCGGAGAGGAAGCGGTCATCAAAAATATCGTAGTCACTAACAGCATTGGCAATATTGTCATTAGTGCCAATACTGAGATCGCCATCAATTTCCACATTGGCGAAACTGGGCGGGGCCAACAAAAAGAAGATAAAAGGCAATAAAAATTTCATAAGCGTTTAATACTTGAGATTTTTCATCGATCCCACCACTTTACCTGAAATGTGCTGGTAACTGGTGGTAAGCAGTTAAGTTAGTATCCAGCTCCGTTTAAAGGATGTTACTTTTTTATAGTAGGTCATTAAACACAAATAATATTTCTGATTCCAGAGGATTGTTAATCATGTCACTTCCCATGTGCGTTTTTCCAATCCGGTTCTGACCAGTGGCCTTGTCAGCCTTTCTGTCATTTTAAAGAAAGCACAAACCTGTGCACAGGAAAATAAAATTGAAGAAACTGTGTTGACCTCTGGTCGATTGTATCCCGATATGTTCCCTCTGAGCAGACAGGTGAAAATTACCTGCGATATGAGCAAGGGATGCGGGGCAGGTCCGGCAGGTGTGGACAATCCTGGTTTTGAAGATACTGAAACCAGCTTTGATGAATTGCCTGAACCAGTGCAAAAAACAATCTATTACCTGGAGCCTTTCAGAAAGCGATATTGACGCCTCTGCCAACAAGGAAGTTAAATTTAAAGCTGGTCCCGCTGAGCTGGAATTTATGGGTGAAAACTATGTGAGAGAGTGGGTCTACCCCAATTTTTATTTCCATCTCACAACTACTTACAACATTCTGCGTCATAATGGCCTGGCTATTGGTAAGCTGTATTATCCGGGAATAGAACCTCAAGCCTGGTTTATTTCTACCAGCAGAAACGCTGTTGGCAATGTCATTGCAAGTGTCACCTGACTTGCCAAGGATCAATAAGACTTGAAAAATAAAGGGCTGTAATTCATTCAGATGATAAAATGCCGAACATTGATGTAGAATTTAAGAAAATTCATAGTAAATATGTCGCAGGATTTTATTCAGAGGAAACACGATGACTGACAATTCAAACAATAATAATAGTAAAAACGATAAACATAATTTCAATCGTCGACAAATCCTGGGCAGTGCTATCGGCTTGGCCGGTGCGGCTGCAGGGGCGGGGCTTGTAGGAAATGTGCAAGCGCAGCCTTCGGGCGCAGCTGCTCGTCCAATGCCCGCTGAATTTGAGACACCACAGCTTTTTCGACTGGAATCAGATGTGCATGATTGCCAGGTCACGGGGAAAATCCCTGATGATTTGAACGGTGCTTTTTACCGGGTTGGTCCGGACGCGCAATATCCCATGAATCCCAACAACATCCCTTTTGATGGCGAAGGACATGTCAGCATGTTTCGCATCAAGGATGGCAGAGCGGATTACAAAACCCGCTATGTAAAAAATGATCGCTGGAAGGCGCAGAACGAGGCCGGGAAAATTCTTTTCCCCATGTACCGTAATCCTTATATGGATGACCCCAGCGTTGCCGGACTCAGTCGCAGTACTGCCAACACCCATATCATCAATCATGGTGATTATCTGCTGGCCCTGAAGGAAGACAGTCCTCCTGCTGCGATGGATCTTCTGACTCTGGAAACTATTGAGCCTAATTTTACTTTCGGCGGAAAACTGCCCAGCCAGACTTTTACGGCGCATCCAAAAATAGATTCGCGCACAGGTAATATGGTGGGCTTTGGTTACGAAGCCACTGGCTTTGGTAGTGATGATGTCAGCCTGTTTGAGTTTACTCCGCAGGGTGATCTTGTCTGGAATGCCATGGTGAAGGTGCCTTATGTCGGCATGTTGCATGATTTTGCCGTTACCGAAAACTATATTGTGATCTATGTGATTCCCATGGTGATTGATCGTCAGCAGATTCAGGAAGGGGGTATCCACTGGGCCTGGAATGATTCAGAGCGCACGCATTTTGGTGTAGTACGCCGCGATGGTGATGGCAGTGATATGCGATGGTTTACCGGTCCTACCCGAAGTGCAACTCATGTGATGGGCGCATTTGAAGATGGCGGCAGAGTGTATGTTGATGTGGAAATGTCAGAGTCTAATCCCTTTCCTTTCATGCCTATGCAGGAAGGGAAGTCATGGGACCCGGTTCGTGGTACGAGTTACATGACCCGATTATCTGCGAATATGAATAATCGCAATATATCGGGTTATGACATTGAAAGGCTTTATGATTACACCGGTGCCTTACCGCGTCAGGATGATCGATATAACACGGCGTCTTATCGATACGGCTTTCTGGGGACTCGCGATAAAGAGGCGGCAAATCCTCGTCAGGCCAACGCGGGCTATATCCGCATGGATCACTCTAACCGCTCCACTGTCTTCTGGGATGCAGGTGCTGAGACCTCTCTGGCAGAATGCTGTTTCGCACCGAAACGTGATAATGCAAGAGAAGGGGAAGGGTATCTGATGGGAGTGGCTACGCGCCGTAATGAAGAAGGTCGTGGCGACCTTGTTATTCTGGATGCAGAGCATATGGAAGATGGTCCGCTAGCGGTGGTTCATTTGCCGATCAGGGCAACAGGGCAGATACACGGCTGGTGGGTTCCTGAATCGCAGTTGCCTTCTGCGTAAAACAGATACAAGATACAAGATGAAAGAAATAAAAAAAGCCGAAGGATGTTGTCTTCGGCTTTTTTCGTGTAAATAAAAGAGCTCACTCATGGAAAAACTAATTTTGGTAATTTGCTGTATTGGATTTGCAAACTTGTCTTATGCGCAAAGTGAAGTGCTGTGCGAAGCACTTGTGAATTATTCGCTAAGTGGCAGTAATCTTGAAATTACTGACGCAGAATGGTTTGAGGAGCGTTCTCTACCTGGAGGTTTTAATGGCCCCGGTATGGATTTACCTCCGCACTGTCATGTGGAAGGCGTCATTGATCGCCGCATTGGCGTGAATGATGTGGAATACGGCATTCGCTTTGCGCTTAATCTTCCTGATAACTGGAATGGACGATTTTTGTTTCAGGGAGGTGGAGGTCTCAATGGCTCAGTTGCTGAGCCAGTTGGTGCGCAGGTAGCAGGGAGTAGTCCCGGGTTGATACAAGGCTTTGCAGTTGTCAGTAACGATACCGGGCATCAGGCTCGCGGCCCCTTTGATGCCAGCTTCTTTGATGATCAGGAAGCGACATTGAATTTTTATTACAAGGCTAACCCTAAAGTTACTGAGGTGGCGAAGCAAATAATAAAGGCCTACTACGACCAGGATATTGCTTACAGCTATTTTGTCGGTTGTTCAACTGGAGGCAGGGAAGGGATGTTGATGACCCAGCGCTACCCAGATTATTTTGACGGCGTAGTTTCCGGTGCGCCGGCAATGCGCACCAGTGCATCCAATTTGGGGATTCGCTGGGTTGGCGTTCAACTTAATCAGGCTGCCGATCGAGATGCGAATGGTTTGCCACTTGCCGGTCCTTTGCTTACAGAAACAGAAAGACAGCTGGTTATTGAGTCCCTTTTGGCTCGCTGTGATGAACTCGATGGTGCACCGGATAGTTTGCTGTTTAATCCTCAGGCCTGTGATTTCGATCCGCGGCAAATAGCCTGTGGGGCGGGCGACTTCGGTAATATCTGTCTCCCTCCAGCCAAGGCAGAGGCTATTTATATGGCTATGCAGGGGCCAACAGATTCTCGCGGTGTCCAGGTTTATCCGGGCTTTCAATATGACCCGGGTATAGATGATGGCTTTGGCTTGCCTGGCATTCTAAACAGCACTAATAACCCTCCCGAAGGACCTGGTTCTACTGGTGTGCTGGAATTTGATGTGGACACTGCCGTGATTGAAGCTTCTCGGCAACATCTGGTGATGGGTGAAAGTACTTCAGTAATGATGAGCAGTTTTGCTGATGGTGGCGGCAAACAGATTTTCTATCATGGTGCAGCAGATCCCTGGTTCTCGGTTAATGAAACCATTCGTTACTACAACGAGATGGCAGAGTTCAATGGTGGACTTGAGGTTGTCAGTAACTGGAGCAGGATGTTTCCTGTACCGGGCATGGCACATTGTGCAGGCGGAGAGCAGACGCTTGATTCTTTTGATATGTTGTCGGCGATAGTTGACTGGGTCGAAAATGATGAAGCGCCAGAACAGGTTGTTGCCACTGGTGCAAGCATGCCAGGAGTAAGCCGGCCACTTTGCCCATGGCCATCCTATCCACACTACGATGGCAGTGGTGATATAAATGATGCTGAACATTTCAGTTGCAGGGAGCCACAATAGCATGAAAAGTCTAATGCAAATTTTTCTGCTCTGTAGCTGTTTTCCATTATCGTTATATGGGCAGAGCACGGAAGATCGCTTGCAGGCAGAGTTTGTTTTTGAAGTGCGTGCCGAACTCAGCGCAGCAGAAGTGATTGGAGAATCCAGTGATGGTATGCGCCAAGCTATTCCGATTACCGGTGGTGATTTTTCAGGTCCGGATATTCAGGGCATCGTATTGCCGGGCGGGGCTGACTATCAGACAACCAGACCTGATGGCGTCACTGAAGTGCATGCTGTCTATATGATTCGCACCAATGACGGCGCTCTCATCAATGTAGTCAATGATGGAATAATCGTACCCGGAGAAAATGGCGCAGCGCCGTACATTAGAACGACTCCTCAATTTAAGGCGCCGCTTGGCAAATATGAGTGGCTCAATAAAACAGTTTTTCTCACCAATCTGGTGGTGAAACCAGAACGTCCAGGTATGGTTTTTGTCCGTGTCTACAAAGTGCTATGAATGGGCTTATCAAGCTGACTTATAGACAAATTTTTGCCAGCGGATTAAGCTGGCTCCAACCCCTTCAGCAGTACTTGTTGATCAAAAGGTGCTGGAAAGATGAAAATTTCATGCTTAACTTTAACCCTGCTACTGGCTTTACACTTCCCATTCCTTGTTTTCGGCCAGGCAATGACAGTAATTGGTGGCGATAAAAAAGCGCAGGAATGTTTTGATAATGCTGAATATGCGGCAAAAAAATTGCCGGGTGTCAGCAGGTCGCTGAAAGAGCCGTGTGATTTTGCGCTGGAATATAGTTCTATAAGTCTTGCGGACAGAGCCGCAACCTATTCTAACCGGGGCATCATTCTGGCAGCGAATCAGCAATTGGATTCGGCGATGTCGGACTATGAAAAGGCCATGAAGCTGAGGCCATCAACCGCAGAAATCTATGTCAATCGTGGCAATGCCTATTTTCTGAATCGGGACTACGTGATGGCACTGGAAGATTATGAAGCATCAGTGGCCTTGGGGATTCGTCAGTTGCATTTTGTTCAATACAACATGGGAATGACCTATGAAAAGCTTGGCAATGATACGGCGGCAGAACAGATGTTTCGCAGTGCACTCGAAATCGAACCAGGCTGGGAGCTTGTAGAGAATCGTTTGTCGCTTCTGTTGGAGCGTTTACAGGAAGACAGGCAAAGCCGGAACGATTAATCCTTATCGAATTGTGTTAATTCTTTTTCGCGTATTTCTGAATACGTTGGTTGAGCACATCGCCAATATAGACATTGTCAAATTCATCGACCACCATCAGATGACCTTCCCCGAACTCACCATTGCCACTGCCTGGACGTCCTAGTGCTCCGATAATATTGCCTTCCATATCCACTTTGGCCCACTCTCCATCAAAACCTGAAGTCATATAGATAAAACCATCATGCAGATAGAGGCCGCAGACCATGGCATTAAATTGCAAATGCCTGAGGTAATTGCCGTCAGTGTCAAAGATCTGGATACGGAAATTTTCTCTATCGGCAACATAAATATTGTCTTGATCATCTATCTGAATAGCATGAGCCACGACAAACTGACCAATGGCTTCACCGCGTGATCCCCACTGGCGAATAAAGTTGCCCTGTGAATCAAATTTAAGCACTCTGGGTTCACCCCGACCATGTCCCTGAGCGACATACAGATTTCCCTGACTGTCCCAGGCAAGATCGTTAGGCTGATCAAAAAAGTGATCGCCAGCGGCCTCATCCCAGATGCCAGACTCTCCCTGTGTACCCAGGCGCATAAGTTCATTGCCATTTTTATCAAATTTGACCACTAAATGACCGAAGGCGTCTGTTGCCCAGAGGTTATCGTCTTCATCGACATGTAAACCATGGGAAAAAGCGAAAAACTCTTTTGGCCCAAATTGACGCAAAAAATTCCCTTCGGCATCAAATTCAAGAAAGGGATATTCACCGCGATGTAAAGCAACAATGTTTTTTTCGCTATTGATGTCGAGACCAGACACTCCTGCAAAACCCAGTCCTTCAGGAAAATTGAAGGCTTCACTTACATCCACTGCCTGATAATCAGTGAGCTCATAGGCATTCAAGGGAATTAAAGGCCGATCTGGGCGCTGAGCCAGCACAGGTAAGGCCGCTAACATTGAAAACAGGCTTAGTGCGATTGAAGAGATGAGTAATCGTTGCATTAAAGTTCTCCGGATCGTAGTTACAGGTTGTGGAGTAAAACCAAGAAAGAAATATAACCACATCCTGTATCCGTGGGGAAGTCGCAATATTTAATCTCTTGGCTCAACTAGAGAAATGGGGAGGGGTGAATTATTCTGCAATTGTTGAAGAAAAGGGGATAACGGGACAAAAAGACAAAAAGACAAAAAGACAAAAAGACACATGCAAGATGGCTAACGAGATGACACCAGAGATAAATCACTGCCTGCAATGCAGCAGAAAAATTATGCCAGGTATTTCCAATCGCTGTATGTATTGCGGCGCCGATTTACCTGAGATTCATCATTTGTCCCAGGAAGAAAACTCGTGTGCTGTCAGAGAAAATGGAACAGTTTAAGGAAATTGAAGAAAACGCAGAACACATTGTAGATTCCTTAAGACAGGATTACGGCGCCACAGGAAAGGCGTAGAAAAAACAGCGCAAGCAAGCCAAGGCGCAGGCTGTTTCCGATGCGCTGGCTGAAATCAATGATCACATATCAGAGTATCAGCAGAAAAATAGCAGCGACTAAGTAGGGCTAATTACTTTTTTGCTTAATTATTTTGCCAAATAACCTGATGCTTATTTAAAATTCTTCGGTATCGATTTCAACCTGAACACCGGCAGGGTAGCGGGGGCCAGCAACAGTATCGTTGTTGATCAAGTCGTCCAGTTTCGCCACTGTATTCTTATCCAGTACCACATCAACAGCGCCAAAATTTTCTATTACAAAAGCTGTATGTTTGGTACCCGGGATCGGAATAATATGATCGCCTTTGGCAAGCGTCCAGGCCAATGCTAACTGCGCAGGAGTACAGCCTGCGTCTTCAGCTATTTTTTCATAATCAGCATAGAGCGCCATATTCATGGCATAGTTTTCCGCATGAAATCTTGGCATGTTAAGACGCAAATCTCCGTCTTCCAGTTGCGCGGCAGGGTCGGTTAATTTACCCGTAAGGAAACCCCTGGCTAGAGGGCTGAAGGCGACGAAGGTGATTCCTAATTCCTTGCAGGCATCCATCACGGCTATTTCCGCATTACGGCTCCACAGGGAATATTCAGTCTGGATGGCAGCCATTGGATGCACTGCATGAGCTTTGCGCAGAGTCTCGGCAGACACTTCAGAAATGCCCAGTGACTGAACCTTGCCTTCTTCGACCAGACGTGACATCTCACCAATGCTTTCTTCGACAGGAACACTTTTGTCCCAGCGATGCAGATAGTAAAGGTCAATCACATCAGTGTGCAGTCTCAACAGGGCATCTTCACAGGTTTTTCTGATTACAGCAGGGCTACCGTCGATTTTACGCTTACCGCTTTCGGGATCGAGGAAGATGCCACACTTGCTCGCCAATACAAATTCGCTGCGTCGATCTTTCAGCACGCGACCCAGCAATTCTTCATTTTTACCAAATCCGTAAAGGGCCGCAGTATCGAGAAAGTTGTAACCAATATCGAGCGCTTTATGCAGAGCAATTTCTGCTTCAGCAATATCAGGTGTCCCGTAGGCATGAGACATGCTCATGCATCCAAGGCCAATGGCATTGACTTCAAAAGGACCGACTTTTCTGGTTAACACTTTTCTCTCCTAATAAATTGGGGTCAGAACACCTTTTTTATATAAAGACTTATGTAATTCTTTATATAAAAAAGGTGTTCTGACCCCGAATTGTTTACTTCTGGGAATTAAGACATCTTTCCAGTTTATCCAGAGTTTCCATTGCAGGTAAACACTGGGCAACACTGGAGTTGGGTTCACGCCCTTCCTTAATGGCGGCAAAGAACTCCCTGTCCTGCAGTTCAATGCCGTTCATGCTGACATCGACATTACTGACATCTATTTGCTCTTCCTTGCCAGTAAACAAGTCATCATAACGGGCAAGATAGGTAGCGTTGTCACCGATATAACGGAAGTAAGTCCCCAGTGGACCATCGTTGTTAAAAGAAAGTGATAAGGTGCAGATTGCGCCTGAAGGCACTTTCATGCCAATGGACATATCCATGGCAATGCCAAGATCGGGGTGGTGGGGGCCTTCCAGGGCAAAGCATTCCGAGACTGTTTCACCGGTTTGATACTGGAACAGATCCACCGTGTGACAGGCGTGATGCCATAACAGATGATCGGTCCAGCTTCTGACTCCACCGGCAGCATTCATATTGGTACGGCGGAAGAAATAGGTTTGCACGTCCATTTGCTGAATATTGAGTTTGCCGGCAGTTATTTCGTTATGGACATATTGATGCGAGGGGTTAAAGCGGCGGGTGTGCCCGGCCATGGCGATAAGGCCAGTACGCTGTTGTGCTTCGTGGATAGCAATACAGTCTGCCAGAGTGTCAGCCATGGGGATTTCAACTTCCACATGTTTACCTGCTTCAAGACACTTTATCGCTTGCTCGGCATGCACCTGGGTGGCCGAAGTGATAATGACACAGTCCACATCCTGAGCAAGGCACTCATCAAGGTCAGTGCTCCAGTGTTGAATACCACGCGCGTCTGCGGCTTCCTTGGTTGCATCCGGTCGGCGACCGCAAATTGAGGTTACTTCAACGCCATCGATTTTATCAATACCGTCCATGTGTTTCTGGGCAAAGGCACCATGTCCAACCATTAATACTTTCATTTAGTTTCCTCTAAAAATGAATTCAAATTATTTGTCGAGATCTTCCAGTGAGTCCACGTAAACCAGACCAGCTGCTTTCAGCCTTTCACGCATATTGTAAATATCCAGGCCCAGATCGCCTTTGAGTAAACGTTCGCGTTTGGCAACTTCAGCGTCTTCACGTTGTCTGGATTTATCACGTACCTGCTCAGCATGCATACGCTCCACGACGCAGACTCCATCTTCATCAGCTACAATCACATCACCAGGATTGACCAGAGCACCGGCACAAACAATCGGGATATTTACACTGCCGAGAGTCTCTTTTACCGTGCCCTTGGAATGAATAGCTTTGGACCAGACTGGAAAACCCATTTCCTTAAGATCACGGGTATCGCGAACCCCTGCATCAATGATCAGACCTTTGACGCCGCGTGCCATACAGGAATGAGCAAGCAGATCGCCAAAAAAGCCATCGGTGCTGTCTGCCGTCAGTCCGACCACAAGGATATCGCCAGGCTGGCAAAGCTCAATAGCCACATGCACCATCCAGTTATCACCAGGCTGGGCGAGAATAGTAACTGCACTGCCACCAAGTCTGACTCCGTCAATAACGGGGCGCATATAAGGTTTCATCAGACCAACACGGCCCTGGGCTTCATGCACGGTGGCGACGCCCATATTTTGCAGGTCTTCAATTACAGACTGGTCTGCGCGCGGTATGTTTCGAACTGCTACGGGTTTGTGCATTAATAGTTCCTGGGCTAGATATTAGGGAGGCACATTATATGAATTGAGTGGCCGAGTCACAAATCTGATTTGCCTGAAAGCGCACTATTTATTCCAGGAGTTCCAATCCAGGCGATAAATAAAGATAATGCCGCACTGTTGTGAATGATTAACCCAATTCAGGCGATATGAATGCAAAATACCATACCATGTATGCTTTTCCGCGGTGGCACCTCAAAAGGGACCTATTATCTGGACGCTGACCTTCCTGCGGACCCTGCTGCGCGGGAAGAAGCGCTACTGCGTATCATGGGTTCACCAGATATCAGACAGATAGATGGCGTTGGCGGGGCACACCCCCTGACCAGCAAAGTCGCCATTGTGAAGAAGTCTGAACGGGAAGGAATTGATGTGGACTACCTTTTCGTTCAGGTCGTGGTAGATGAGGCGCGCACCTCGACAGCGCAGAATTGTGGCAATATTCTTGCCGGTGTAGGTCCATTTGCCATCGAAAATGGCCTGGTAGAAGCGCAGGAAGATGAAACGCTCGTGAGTGTCTTTATGGAAAATACCGAAAGTATTGCCAGGCAGCGCATTCTCACGCCGGGTAAGAAAGTGCAATATGATGGCGAGGCTTCCATTGATGGTGTTCCGGGAACGCATGCCCCCATCATGATTGAATTTGTCGGTGTAGCAGGTTCAAGCTGCGGTGCACTGTTTCCTTCGGGTAATGCCGTTGATGAGATAGATGGCTTACCCGTTACTATGGTGGATAACGGCATGCCTGTGGTAATGATTGCCGCCCAGTCACTTGGTTTGCAGGGCGATGAAACCATTGAGGCGCTGGAAAATAATCAGGCCCTAAAAGACAAAATTGAGGCTATTCGCCTGAAAACAGGGCCAATGATGAATCTGGGCGATGTAAAAGAAAAGACCGTTCCCAAAATGACCATTGTATCGCCGGCCAAAAATGGCGGGCTGATCAATACGCGCAGTTTCATTCCTCATCGGGTACATGATGCCGTCGGTGTTCTGGCGGCAGCTAGCGTGGCCGTGGCAGCAACCACGACGGGCGCAGTAGGTTTTGAATTTGCTTCAATTCCGCAGGGTGATAGAAAACTATGCTACGTGGAACACCCTACCGGAGCGCTGGCCGTTGAAATTGAGCTCAGTGATGACCCCGCAGAACTGGCGCCGAAAAGTACGGCGATAATGAGAACAGCAAGACTGTTGATGGCGGGGAATGCTTATTATATTCCTGCGGAATAGTCGCAAGTTACAAGTCGCAAGTCGCAAGTCACAAGAGACAAGAGACAGGAGTAATGTAGGTCGGATAAGGCCTGCAAGGCCGTCATCCGATATGGCGGCTGCAAGACGCCGCTTGTGACTTGCGACTTGTAACTTGAGACTGTCCCTAAAGCATCTCAAAAAACGCCCGCAACCTCTTGCCATTGGTTCCTGCATCCCCGCCACCCACTCTGGAGAGCGAACGCGCATCGACTTTGGTCTGACCATTTTCTGCGCGTAAACGAATCACCACATCATCCTTGAAGCGAAACCAGAAGGTGGTCGCAGTAGCTTCAATGCGGCCTTCTTCAGGGACTGCTGCAACCAATTCCCAGCCCATTGCATCGACCGCAGCGAGGGCGCGGTCAAAAACAGCTTGTTCTGGCTCATCATAAAAACGCGACACCAGGTCTGGAAAAGCTTCCTGCTGAAGCTGGGCATTGCGCTCCGGGGTCATGCGGGGAGAGCCACCATATACGGTGGTATTGGGTGCATCAGCGCGCAGAGGCATAACTGCTACATAGCGGGGAATGTCTATCAGATCAGTAGAGACGTCATGGATAGGGGGATAGCTCTGTCCTTCAGGCGCCTGGAAAGTGGTAGGGATATACCAGGCAATCCCTGCTGCGAGAGCCCCACCGGCAGCAAGATTAAATAGAGTTACACCATTACCGGTCCCTTTATGGTGGGCAAGAGCAAGCAGAGCAAAGCCTGTTGTCAGGCAAACCAGGCCTATCCATCCCGTGTAAGGGTTTACGGCCCTCAGAATCTCAAAGCCAGTACCAAACTGCCACAATCCCAACCATGTACCCAAGGGCGCGATAAGTGAGGCAAGGCCAGCACCTCCTCCGAATAATAATGCGAGGAAGGCGATCCCGCTCATCCAGCCTTGTTTACGTTTTTCCATGTCAAACTCCATTGGAACCTCCTGGTTTTAGAATGTGTTCGTTGGCTTATCCAGATCTCTACATTGTTGTATTCTTTTCTGTGAACAGAATAATATTATGGAGTCAGCAACTTGCTCAAGTTTATGCCTGATTTATATAAAGATACCAGATGCGTTGGCGTAGACTTTTATCTGTCGGGCGTTTACGCTACATCAAATTATGTTCGAGATAGAAGGGGAATTATATATGCACGCTTTAGTCAGAACTTTCCTGTTTTTTGCAGCTATTGCCCTGTGCCCATTAACGGTCAGTAGCCATCACTCTTTTCCTGCACAGTATGATGCGGATAAACCAATTACCTTGAGTGGTTATTTAATTAAACTGGAATGGCGCAATCCCCATGTCTATTTTTATCTTGAAGTGGAAACTGAGGATGACTGGGAAGAATGGGCCTTTGAGATGGGCTCCCCAATCGCCATGGAACGCAATGGTTGGAACAAAAATTCTGTAGAGGTAGGCGATATTCTGGAAGTGTCAGGCAGCCTGGCCAGGGATGGCAGCAATCTCGTTAATGCCAGTTCAGTGATGCTAGCGGATAGTGGCAGACGCCTCTTTGCCGGCTCCAGTCAGGATGAAAAAACTTCCAGGTAGAGAGATCATGATGCGACACCCCATTTTATTTTTAAGTCTTACTTTATGCATGTCCCCAGCGCTTAATGCTCAGCTTGCCACTCCTCGATTTGAAGATGGCACGGTCAATCTGGGTGCCATGCGCGGCGAAACCGGTCACTGGAATACCGGGGTAGGGAACCTGTCTGAGAATTTTGTAGAGATGGATGGTGCTTACCTGATAAATCCTGAAGAGATCGACAAGGTTGCGCCTTTCAGACCCTGGGCGAAAAAAATTGTGCAGGAACGTCTGGCTACTCTGGGACGTGATGACCCTCATCCGCGCTGTATGCCCAATGGCGGACCGCGCCAGTTTCACACCCCGTGGGGAATGGAAATTGTTCATGACCGGGGACAGGATCGAATCCTGATTATGTCTGGTGGTGCTAACAGAAGCTGGCGTGAAATCTGGATGGATGGCAGGGCTCACCCTGATCTGGAGGTGTTTTCACCGACATTTTTCGGCCATTCAGTAGGACATTGGGAAGGCGATACATTGCTTGTTGATACGGTGGGTTTTAATGAAAGATTCTGGTTTGCCCGACGTCCCTCCGGGATGCCCCATACGGTACAACTGCACTTGATGGAAAAAATCTCACGACCTGATCATGATACTTTGCACTATGAAGTCACCATTGATGATCCCGGTGCCTATACGCGTCCATGGACGGCTTCCTGGGATGTGCCCTGGTCAGAATTTCAGATGAGTGAATATTTCTGTCAGGACAATAATGTGGACCTTGAGCATATCGTTGGCCCACAATAAACGCCGATAATTGTTAGCCGGAAATCAGGCGACCATAACCAGCAACATGGGGATCCATCCCCAGTAATTTTGCACCTTCATACAGCCCGTGTGGCGTGCTCGATACAGCTGGAATGTTAACCCTGGCTTCGACAGGCGCAAGAATCTCCAGAGTAATTAATCCGCCGCAGCTGATCAGAATGGCATCAGCATCTGAAACGGCATTGGTGACGTCCGCACAAAATCCAATCAGCTGGGAATCCGTCACTGAAAAAATATCTTCCACTGCTTCGATGCCCAGCCCCTGGATATTGAGTACGTTGAAATCATGCTGGCCAAGAAAACGCACCAGACGATTATTCACTTCATCGTTGTAGGCGGTGGCACAGACAATATTTTTGCCGCCGACTGCCTTAAGTCCATTAATAATGCCATTGCTCATGGTTGAGGTGGGTAGGCCGGTGGCATTAGCCACTGTTTCGGCAAGGCGTTCGTTAAACTCACGCCCCTGGTAAAAAGTCAGTGAAGTCCCCATCACCATAATTGCGTCAACATTCTGTGCTGCCAGTTTTTGGGCTTTTTCAGGAATGTCAGCAATGACGGCATCATAACCTTCGGGAGTCATTGTTTTCAGATCCAGGTTTTCAATCACGTAATCAATCTGATCGCCATAAAGGGTCAAACCTTCTTCAGGCACACCACGATCAATCACCGGAAAAATCAGCCCGAGCCTTTTCTTTGTTTGGCCCAGTAACTGCTGAGGAATGGCTTGAGCGGCGAGGGTAAGAGAAAGTGCCTGTAATAATTGACGCCTGGATGATTTCATTTCAATTCTCCTGAAAAGATTTTTTCAGCCTATAGTAAATAAGAGTTTAAGTCATTTAAGCTACATTCATGAAAGTCAGCTCTTACTAGGGGCACTATGCTACGAAATCTTGTGGCTCTGGAAAAGGCATTAATCTTATGACCTTTGATGATTTTGCAGCGTCAGAAGGAGATGCAGGGCATAAGCGGAATATTTTGGGTCTCGACTAAAGTCTATACGGAGTTGTTTTTTGCCGACATCCGCAAAAAGCAATAACCGGCAATACCAGACAGCAATGAACCTGCAATAATGCCGAGCCGATCATCTATCATGTTGGTCATATCCCCGCTTTGAAAAGCCAGGGAGCTGATAAAAAGGCTCATGGTAAATCCTATTCCGCAGATCAGTGCAACGCCATAGAGCTGCTTCCAGCTAATATCCTCAGGCAATTTGGCAAGCCCGGTTTTTACTGCCAGCCAACTGAAAGCAAAAATTCCCAGCTGTTTGCCAAGCAGTAATCCGGCCACAATTCCCATGGGAATTGGGCGCAGTAAACTATCGATGGAAAGGCCTCCCAGATATACGCCGGAGTTCACAAAAGCAAAGAAAGGCAGAATTGTCAGATAAACAAAACCCTTAAGATCATGCTCCAGTTCTTCAAGCAGGTTCACTCCTGAGTCAGGTCTTTTAATATGAGGAATAAACATCGCAACGATCACCCCAGCCAGCGTGGCATGAATGCCGGATTTCAATACGCAAGCCCATAACACCAGGCCAATAAATAAATAGGGAACAAGGGAGCAAACTTTCATCCTGTTCAGGATATAAAGGATACAGATCATGATGGCTGCAAAGATGAGGGAAGAGCCGCTCAGGCTCGAAGTGTAGAAAAATGCAATGATCAGAATGGCACACAAATCATCAATTACGGCCAGGGACAAGAGAAACACTTTCAAACCTGCGGGGACCCGGTTGCCAAGCAGGGCCAGCACACCGAGAGCAAAAGCGATGTCAGTTGCCGTAGGGATGGCCCAGCCCTGTAAAGCCTGAGGGTCGCCAAGATTAATCATTACATAGAAGAGTGCCGGAACAGCTATGCCGCCCATTGCCCCGCAAAAAGGAAAAGCTATTGCTGAGATAGTTGTTAATTTTCCGGCCAGAACTTCGCGTTTGATTTCCAGGCCTACGTGGAAAAAGAAAATTGCCATCAAGCCATCATTTACCCAAAGCAACATGGGTTTGGCAATCTGGAATTCCCCTATGCGTACTTCCACGGCTGTGCCAAGCAAGGAATCATAAAGCTCGGAAAACCCACTGTTTTCTGCAATCATTGCCAGTAGTGCGGCAACGAAAAGCAAGATGCCACTGGCGTATTCTTTACCAAGAAAGTGTTGAATTGGGTCAAGAATTTGATGTCTTACCATTCGGAAAACCTACGATAATTTGCGGCTAAAATGTAAGGCGAGCGTGTTTGCCGATAAGTGTCTGATCATCACCAGGGTTTTTCCTGTTCAAATTTTTTCTGAAGGTAATCTACAAATAGTTTTACTTTAGCCGAAAGATGACGTCTTTGCTGATAGATAGCAACTATGTCTCTTTCAATGCCATGCCATTGTTCAAGTACCTCAACCAGCGCGCCGGATTTAATGTCTTCAGCAAGATAGTAATCAGGCAGGTAAGCCATTCCCAGTCCGTCACGGGCTGCAGCAAGCAAGCAATGACCACTGTTACTGTGCCAGTAGGTCAGGCCATTAACCGCTATTGATTCGTCATTGCGAATAAACTTCCAGGGTTTGCTGGTGCCATATTCTGTGAAGCGCAGGCAACGCAGATGTTTAAGATCATGGGGATCATCAGGTGAACCATACTGGTTAAGGAAGTGGGGACTGGCCACCAGTTTAAAAGTGGTTTTAGCTAGCGGTTTATTGATGACGTTGATGTCAGTGCGGGCGCCAACCTGAATAACCACATCATAGGCATCCTCAATCAAATCAACTTTTTTGCTATAAAAATTTAACTCAATTTCCAGCGAGTTGTTTTCTTTCAGGAAGTCAGCAATAGCCGGCACAATGTGCATTTCACCGAGCAGGTTAGGCGAACTCACTTTCAGGAGTCCGGTTGCACGTTGCTGGAATTCTGAAACCGTGTCTTCAATTTCCTCCAGATCTTCAATCACCTGTTTGCAACGCTGATAGTACAGGTTGCCCAACTCTGTCAGGGATAACTTACGTGTGGTTCGGTGTAACAGGCGTGTTCCCAATCGATCTTCCAGCTGACTGATACGCTGGCTGACATGCCCTTTAGAGACGCCCATGGAGCGTGCAGCACCAGAAAAGCTGCCTACCTCGACAACCTTTACCAGTTCTTCAAAACCTTCCCAGCGGCTCATAACGGGCTCCCTGCAACAATAGCTAATTGTTTAAATATGTGAACAATTTAATCACAAAAATTGATTTTGGTCACGGAATAAAACAGTATAGTTACTCTGAAAATTTCTTTTCGTAATTTATAGCTGTTTCGCGAATATATTTTTTGTTACGCATTTTCTTGTGTGTAAAGGGGGCTAGTCCTGAAATACGGCAACAGTGTAATAGAGAATTGATGCCATGATTAGCACTGGGGATGAAATAACTGCATTTAGCTGAATAAACATTCAAATTAATAAAGGTGGAAAATATTAATCGCTGAGAGGGGCCTTGTTGGCATAGTCATCAATTCCAACAGTAGTTTTGACGGGGAAAAATTTTCCTAAAAAATTATTGATTTGAATATGGTTTAAAAAATAATTTTCTTCGCGGATCAACTGAGGGTGACATCAACAACCCAGGCGTCATAAAGTATGCCTTTGATGGATTCAAGTTCTCCAGGGCATTCATCCCTCGTGCAAGCTTTACGATAGGCACGGTCAGTAAGCATGGTTTCCGTTCCACCAGCTGGCAATACTGTAGAACATTCCATAATTTCGCGGGTAAGAACAAATGACATTCACTAAATCCATAATTATTACAGATAGACCTTGGGTAAAACTTTTGGTTTTTGTAACAAGCGACATGGATGATAGAAATTAATACCCTTGCTGACTGAAAGGTATAAAAATATCTGAACGAATAAGCGTTAAGGTGGCGTGCTGACCGAAAATCCTTTTTCGGTCATTTATGCAAGTCATGGTGGTGTTGAATAATTATTCATCAGGTCAATTGCTGTCAGATTTAGCCAATTTTACTTAAGGCATCCCTTTCTTTTTGCCAGGCATTGATGAGAAGTTCAGGTGTGTTGTCCATACGCATCATTGCTCGTCTGGTTCGCTCGAAAGGATCCCATTGTGGTAACAGTTCGATATTCGGGTTCCCGGTTCTGGCAAATTGTGCAAAAGCACCGCTCATTCTGCTGGCCAGGGCATAACGGCCTTCGTCTGCGCCCAGCATGGATGCGCACTCATCGACATTATTAAAGGCGAAGGGAATGTCGATGCAATGATAGGCACCCAGGCGTCCTTCACGCACTCTGGATTGCCAGCTGAAAAAATATTTCCAGACGGGTGCCGCGCCCTGATCGGATTTCAATTCCAGTTGTGTGTAAACACGAGGACTGAAGGAACTATCGGAATTGATAATGTGATACAGCTTCACATTGTTGACCCCGGGACGTCCGTCTCGATAAACGTTAATTACATTTTGGGCATCCTGATCATTGGCGTCAGTGACCTGTTTTACCCTGCTCAGCAGCTCGGCATCATCAATATTCTCAATGGGCTGGCCCGGAAAGAAATAAGATTCATGCTCGGTAGTTCCCATCATCAGGGGAATGTTCGCTGCAAGGGGAGATGCGTCCGGTGAGAAGGGATGTCTTGGTAAATGATTACCATCCATAACCGGGCCAAAATTCATGCCTGGTGTGTTAAGGAAAGTGCTTAACATTTGTTGCCATGGGTAATTCACTATACGGCTGAACTGGTTACGCTCAATGCCAAGCGCTGTCAGGAAGCGTTCGGCATTTTCAGTTGCCGCATCTTCAGAAATGGCCTGAACATTGGCGCCGCTCATGGCAATGGCCTTGTGGAACAAACCGCTCGCTTCAGGCATTGCCAACAAGGTACTGACCTTGCCTGCACCACCGGATTGACCGAACAGGGTAACGTTGTCTGGATTGCCACCAAAATTTTCTATATTGTCACGTACCCATTGCAGAACAGCAACGCAGTCCATGATGCCGGCATTGCCGGAATCAGAAAATTCCTCACCCAGTAATTCACCAAGGTTCAGATGACCAAAAGCATTCAGACGGTGAGTTACTGTAACAACCACTACGTCCTGAGTCTGCGCCAGGTTTTTGCCATCATATAAAATCCAGTTGCCACTGCCACTGGAATAGCCGCCACCATGGAACCAGACCATTACCGGACGCTCGCGCCTGTCCAGTGCAGGGGTAAAGACATTGATATTGAGACAGTCTTCACTCATCGGCTCCCTGCGATCGAGTGCAAAAATTTCGCTGATCATGCCTTCGGCATCATGGTTTTGTGGACAACGGTTGCCCACGCTGTTCATTTCTTTTACGCCACTCCAGGATTCGGGTGGCAGGGCTAACTGAAAGCGACCTGCCCCGGCAGTGGTCCTGCCGTAAGGGATGCCATAAAAAGCATTCACATTGCCGTTATCAAAGGTCAGTCCACTCATGCGGCCATGTTGTGTTCTTACCGTGCGCGATGTATCGGCATAGCGGCTGTCTTGTGCCAGTAGACTTGAGTAAGGCGACAATAGTGCTCCGGCGCCCAATACGCCCGAAGCTGTCATGCCCTTTTTCAGTAATTGTCGTCGGGCTATGGTGAATGTTTTATGTGAAGTCATTGTGTCTCTTCCTTTATATATACTTGTATATCTTTATGTATTCTTTTTATTATTTCGGTTTTTGGGCAATCATGATTACTCGCGCCATGTCGGGCCCAAGGAAATCCATTTTTACAGTTTTTAATATTTTGATATCTACAAAGCCTTGCAGGGCTAACCAGGTTTCGATGACATGAGTACTCAATGCCCAGAAATTTGATTTGTCATTGTTATGCATATGCATAAAGTAGCAGATATTCGGGTCTTCATGCTCATAGCATTGGGTTTCCAGAGCCAGATAGCCGCCTGGCTTAAGATTTTGCCAGGTACTTTTCAGGGCAAGCAGAGGGTTAGGCAAGTGATACAAAGTGCCGAAATGCAGCACAATGTCATAATTTTCAGCTTCAACAAAGGTTTCTGCATTTTCAATAAGGTATCTGCCTTCTATGCCCGCCATTTCTGCAAGCATATTGGCGACATCCAGGTGGCGCTGGGAAATA
Organism: uncultured Pseudomonadales bacterium; assembly: GCA_963925675.1. Classification (GTDB taxonomy): domain Bacteria; phylum Pseudomonadota; class Gammaproteobacteria; order Pseudomonadales; family Pseudohongiellaceae; genus Eutrophocola. The sequence goes on along the minus strand of CAWUSW010000052.1, from coordinate 2,860 downwards.
TCTATGCCGGTGGGGGATAGTCCATATTGCGCAGCAATATATATTGAATTGTGGCCGGTGTTACTGCCTATATCCAGCACCTTGCCACCGCGCATACTTTCCAGTGGAATTTCCGCTTCAATGGTTTTGGCCTTGTTTAGGGTGTATTCATTGAAGGGAACCCGGCGCTCGAGATTTTCTGTTGAAACGCCATTGCTGAAAGTTATTTTATGGCCCCAGGGTTCGTACTCCTTGAGTCTTGACGTTAATTCCTCGGCACTCTTTTCTGTTTGTAAATGCAAACCAAAATCTTCCTGTACTGCTGACATAAGTTTTCCGTAAGTGATGAATTAATCTTCTGGGGCAATATTGCGTAACTGGATCAGCCATTCACCGTTGACGCGAACAATATCGTCCACACCGCGACCCACGGATACCATACGCGCCGGAGAGTCGGTGCCATTGGCGCCAAAATAAGTGACCCAGTAAGCATGATGGCGGGCATGGTCCTTACTGACAAATTCTGTCCAGTAATTTTCTGTGGCATGGAACATCGGCGCCGGTGGATTGCCGTCTGCGGCCTGTTCCTCTCTGCCTTTGCGCAGGTCAGCCATCATTTTATGCAATGCGTCTTTGCCTTTGATTGAACCGAAAGCACCATCTTTGGTAAACACAGCCACATAGGCATCCGGATCGAAGGAATCCAGAGCTCTGGTATATCTCCACATCAGGTGTTCAATCTGCTCCCGGTCTTCCATCCGTTGCAGCAGCGCCATGTGTGACGCCATGTTGCCGGCCATGTCGTGATCCATGTCCTGTGCCATGGTAACCGGGCTTGCCATCCAGATCATGATGAAGAGCGCTGTGTATAGTGGTTTGATGTGTCTTTTCATATTTTCACCCCTTTTTCTTTTTATAAAGTTGAAAAACTTGGGGCAGAATATGGCACTATTGAATCAATTCAGCAAGTTGCTAATAAAACCGATACATTCGACATTATCCAGGAAATTCCATCTTGCCAAATCGTGTTCAAATCCTGCAATTCATGCCTGTTCCAGCCAAAAGTACCAGGCCTGTCGGAAAACGGCCTGCTGCTCTGATATTGCTCAGCAAAGGCTACCGTGAATATTAAAATTCGTTTGCTGGAAGCAGGGGACTATCCGGCTTTTTTTTCCTATCTAAATGCCCAGCTGGAAGAAAACGGAAAACTGGGTTCGCCACTTTTCCAGCCTGTTCCCCGAGAAATTGTAAAACTGCCCGCTGAAAAAGAGGCGGCATTTGTGGCTGGGCTGTCAAAAAATATCGGACAAGCTGGCTGGCGTCGCGCATGGCTTGCTGTAGATGATGAAAATAAAAATATTCTTGGTAATGTGGATTTGCGTGCGCATCAGGACGTCAATACTTCACATCGGGCTTTGCTCGGCATTGGCGTCGCTCTTCCCTGGCGCAAGCAGGGTATTGGCCGGGCGCTGCTGGAATTTGCTTGCCAATGGGCTAGAGAGACTAACTTACTTGAATGGATTGATATTGAAGTCTTGTGCGATAACAAACCGGCATTTCAGCTCTATGAAACTGCCGGTTTTGAAAAACTCTGTGAAATTCAGGATATGTATCGGATTGATGGTCGCGCGGAAGGGGTTGTGCGCATGGTGTTGAAAATATAAACAGGAACTCATCTGGGGGCGGGTCCCACCACTAGGCCCCAGGGCGTTTCACCGACAGTGATTTTCTTGATCACTTCAAAACTGGCAATATCAATTACTGAAATATCATCAGACGGTCCATTAGCCGAGTAGAGAGTAGTGCCATCAAGACTCATGGCCAGCCCCCATGGACGTGGTCCTACTACCACTGAATTTACAACTTGCCGACTTGCCAAATCGATGGCTACCACTGTCTGACCGCGACCATTGGCGACATACAATGTGGATCCATCAGGTGAGATTACCAGGCCCATAGGCAAGGAGCCTTCTGGCAAGGGGATTTCTCCAGTTGCAGTATTGCTCGCCACATCAATGATATTAATCAGCGCGCCAAATTCGGCAGAGATATAGGCTGTGCTGCCATCTGCGCTAAACAAAGAATCGCGCGGACGCAGGCCAACTTTGATACGAGTGATTTCAGCGCCACTGTTGGCATCAATGACAGTGATATCACTGGCGACCTCACCAGTGACATAAAAAAAGCTGCCATCCGGTGAAAGCCTGACCCCTTCAGGCTCAAGGCCGGTAGGGATAGTCATCAGAATCTCACCCCGATTCAGATCCAGTATGGTAGCGGTATGCGTGTCTTCATTGGAGACATAAAGCTTCCCTGTTTCCCAGTTCACGTCAAATTGCTCAGGATCAGAGCCACTGGGCAGGATACGTACCACTTCCTGCGTAAGTGGGTTTACTTCGGCAATACCGTCAGCGGCCTTGTCTGCAGTCATGGCTTCACAGACCTCATCATCCATAGTCGGCGGACATTTTGGTGATCCACTGAGGGCCACATAAAATACACTGCCATCGGGGCTGACCTTGATGCCACGGGGGCGTTTACCTACTGGAATAGTGGCGATGACTTCATGGGTGTCACCGGAGATCATGGTGACTGAATTGGAGTCTTCATTGGTCACGTAAATAACACTGCTAAGCTGTGCGCATGCAGTGAGGGTGAAAAATAAAGAGCTTAAAAGGCTGGCCTGCAAGAGCATTTTTCTGATGAATTTATTCATGATGACAATATTTTCTTCTTTGGTTTGGGTTTGACGTTGAATGAGACAGTGACTGGAAAGGATAGGGACTACTTTAGTGAAAGTCCATGCCTTGCGTTGTACTTTACCAGACCTGGATTTGTCCGTTTTTCTTTTTACCAATTACGTGTATCTTTGAATGGACTT
>CAWUSW010000051.1:0-15129 GCA_963925675.1 uncultured Pseudomonadales bacterium | reverse complement strand
GGGGCTGGGCAATAGCAATGTTGGATAACAACACAGCGATTAATAAGGGTAAAACAAGAGTACAGTTGAGTAATTTTCCGATTCTGTTGCTTAGTGACATTTTGATATTCCCGCTTTGTAGAAAGCCCGTTGAGTGGATTTTATATCGTTTATACTGGTCTTCACTTATTCAACGATAAAAAGCCGCAAATTTGAAGGAATAAAGAGGGTAATTAATCGTTTAACTGAAGATGAGTAAAACCGGAGAAGCTTTTATTCCGTGCAACTATAGAGTTATCATCGAAAGTCAGCAGCCAGGAACAAGCATTAGCAAACGGTGTTGCCGGTGAGCAAATCGATCAATTAACTATAAGCAAACAAGCTAAATAAACAATCCAGCAAACAATCTATAAAACAAGGACAGGAACATGTCAGTATCAACCATTATTATTTTGATCATCATTGCTGTAGCAATTTTCTGGGTTGTTGGTATTTACAACATGCTTGTCACCCTGAAAAACCGTTATAAAAATGCGTTTTCACAAATAGAGGTGCAGCTCAAACGCCGTTACGACCTGATTCCTAACCTGGTTGAAACCGCCAAGGGCTATATCAAGCACGAACGGGAAACCCTCGAAGCGGTGATCAATGCGCGTAACCAGGCGATGAACGGTCTGGAAAAAGCGTCTGCTGACCCGGGCAGTCCTGCTGCCATGCTTGATTTGAGTCAGGCGGAAGGCATGCTTACGGGGGCATTGGGAAAACTGAATGTGGTGGTTGAGGCTTATCCCGATCTCAAAGCCAACCAGAATATGATGCAACTCTCTGAAGAACTGACCAGTACAGAAAACAAGGTGGCTTTTTCCCGTCAGGCATTTAATGATGCGGTGACTGAATACAATACTTACAAGCAGACTTTTCCGCCGGTCATTTTTGCGGCTACTTTCGGGCATACAGGCAGTGCCAGCTTACTGGAATTTGAAGACAGTGAGGCTATGCAGGAAGCCCCCAAGGTCTCATTTTAAAGAGTACCTCTAAAATTGCCTTTTTCCGCGATAGCTTCGTCAACGCCGTGCTCAAATCCTCATTTACTGTCATGTAAACTCCGGTTTTCCGCGCGGCGTTTCCTCGCTCTCACGAAAAAATGCAAATTTTATAGACACTCTTAACGGCTTTTTTTATGAATTTCTTTGCACATCAGGATCAGGCTAGAAGCAACACACGTAAGCTGGTTGTTTTGTTTGTTTGTGCGGTTATTACTCTCATCATTATTACCTCCTTTCTGGTAGTCGCGGTTTTGTTCTATGCCGAAGGTCAGACCGAAATGGGTCTGAATACCGATGTTCTCAGTTCCACAATCTTCATCCAGGTAAGCCTTGTTGTCATAGCCGTTGTCGCTATAGGGACCCTGATCCGTATGGCGCAGTTGCGCGGGGGTGGCAAGAGCGTTGCCGAAGCCATGGGCGGGCGCTTGCTCAATACCAATACCCGTGATGCTGATGAACGTAAAATTCTCAATGTGGTTGAAGAAATGGCCATTGCATCGGGAATTTCCGTACCGTCTGTGTATCTTATGGAAGATGAGTCCATCAATGCGTTTGCTGCCGGTTACCGGGCAAGAGATGCGGTGATTGGTATTACCCGTGGCTGTATCAGGGAACTGGATCGGGATGAATTACAGGGCGTTGTGGCCCATGAATTCAGCCATATTTTTAATGGTGATATGCGTCTTAATATACGGCTGATGGGACTGTTGTACGGCATTATGGTGATTGGACTAATCGGCTTTCATATCTTACGTGGATCAAGGTTTCGCAGCTCCGGATCTCGTTCAGGCAAAGGCGGCGCAGGCGGCATACTTCTGCTTGGTGTAGGTCTCATGGTAGTGGGTTATGGCGGTACTTTTTTCGGCAATATGATCAAGTCTGCGGTTAGTCGGCAGCGGGAATTTCTTGCCGATGCTTCTGCCGTTCAGTTCACGCGTAATCCGTATGGCATTGGTGGGGCGCTGAAAAAAATTGGCGGTTACACGAAGGGTACTGAAATCCATTCAAAAGATGCCTCGGAAATAAGTCATATGCTGTTCTGTAATGGTATGAAGAGCAGTGTCATGGGTTTGTTTGCTACCCATCCACCGATGAACGAGCGTATTCAGCGTATTGATGCGAGCTGGAAGCAGATGGAGAAATCTCCGCCAGCCCCGGGAAGTATGGCCAGCGCAGAAGGCGTTTCTCATTTTTCCAGCTCGGCATCTGCAATTAACAGTGCTGCTAATGCAGACTCTGCAGTTGAGAATATCGGCAATCCAAGTGCCGCTCATATCATTATGGCGGCAACCACGCTCAGTGATATTTCAGCTGCTGTCCGGGAAGAAGCGCACAATACCATTGGCGCATCGTTAATGATTTATAGTTTGTTAATTGCCCTTTCTGATCAGGAACTCAAAGCCAAACAACACCTTATCCTGCAGGAAAAGCTGGACGAAAATGATTACCGCTCGCTGCAAAAAATTGCTAACAATTGCGTTGACATTCCGCGGGAAAAATATCTGTCCATCATTGACCTGACCATGCCCAGTTTGAAACAACTGTCACGAATTCAGTATCGGGAATTTATGACTACCTTGAGCGCATTGATGTTTGCAGATGAGGAGATTTCATTGTTTGAATGGTCATTGTTCAAGGTTTTGCGTTACACACTGGATGAACGTGTAGATCGCCGACTTAAATATATTCCCATAGAAAGCCTGGCCAAAGAGTGTGAAATATTGCTTTCTATACTGGCATCGGCTGGACACACTGATACAGCTGGTGCGGCTTCAGCCTTCCAGGCAGCAGAAAAATATCTGGAAATGAAACAAGATCTTTCCTTCAAGGCAGAGCTGGGCAGCGATACTTTTGCATTGGAAAAGGCGCTGGATAGACTGATTCATCTCAAGCCTTTGCAAAAGCCTCTGTTGTTGAAAGCTATGGTCAGCTGTATTAATGCCGATGGTCAGGTGACGGCAGAGGAGACTGAATTATTACGTGCAGTGGGTGCACTGCTTGATTGTCCCATTCCACCGCTGTTACCGGGGCAGCGTTTTATTTAATGTATTACAGCAAAAAAATTACAGTTTAAAATTCTATTTCCTCTGTAAGCCCTGATAAATCAGCAGTGCCCACCAAAATGATCAATTTCAAAACCATCCAGGCTAATCCGCTTTTTTTCTTTCCAGTCTTAGTCCTCGGGATGTGCTGCAGTAGCTTTGCCATAGAACCGCAAAATTAACCGCTTTTTGTCGAAAGAGCAGAACATCAGGGGCATACGATTATTGTTCAGCAGATGTGCGGCAGTTTCATTACCGCTACCAGTAAAATGTTGCCAGATTATTTTTTGCGGAGATTGAACTTTCAGACTGTCTATTCCTTTTAGGGAATTGTTCCGCCATGCAAGCTCCATTAGAAATTCCGATTTAGTATAAAAATAAAAGAAGGCGTTATTCCAGGCTGAAAAAATCGGTAAAGGCAGGATAAAGATGTTAAGCAGTTTGTGACATGAAGAAAATTGCACAATAAATAATTTTGAAAACCATGTGGGCCATTTGATCCTGATGCAAGGTGATCCATTTTTCGCATTTACAGAAATCAATAAACCAGTGACTGATCAGTTCCAGGATGGCGAACATATAATTGCCGGTTATTAAAATTACAATACCGGCATGAGTGAGTGCGTGTGCTGTCAGCCAGTAATACCACTGGGGAAAATCTTCCCCATATTGCTCCTTGAGCTTACTGTGCCTGCTTTTTGCTGAGCTCATGGGCCCAAGCTGCAGGACATAGTCGCCCACACAGTGACCTATCACGAGATTAAAAAAAAGTATTAAGACTTCCATCAGCGACTTCTCTTCAAGTGCGTTTAAGCAACACCTGTTTATTTGATTTTTGTTGTTTTTCAACCGCTTGAGTATTCACTATTCATACTTGAGAGGCTGTGACAAATAAATACGCCATGTCAGGAATTTTCACATATTCAGGAAGTATTCATTTACTGCTTGTTATGGTATCCCCGGTATCAAAAACGGGACAATTGCTATGAACAGATCAGGGTTTTACTTGTCGATTTCTTTGCTTACTGGCGCATTTATCAGTGCGCCTGGTTTCGCACAAACTTCTTATCATGATGCGCAAGTACTTAAGTCTACTGCAATTTACAGGCTTATAGAAACTTCGGTGCCTACCCGGCAGTGCTGGGAAGAAGAGCAGGTCCGATCCAGTAGTCGTCACCGTTACCGCTCTCATACTCCGGGTCTCCTGGGGGCGGTAATTGGTGGCGCAATTGGTAATGCGATGGGTCATCACAGTAACAGTCAGAAAGTAGGTGCAGTAGTTGGTGCCATGTTGGGTAGCTCAATTGCCCGGGATCTGGTGGTAGCCCAAAATGCACCAGTGGTCTCAATGGAAACAGTTGAGCGTTGTGATACGGTTTACAACTATGAGCAGGAAGAGAAATTAGTTGGTTATGATGTATTGTATCGCTACAATGGCGCTGAGTATCAAGTAAGGATGCCAGAGGATCCGGGCGCTACAATACGTGTCAGAGTGAATGTTGAACCAGTTATTTAAAGGTAGCCAGGGTTTGGTTTCTCTGTGTTCGTAGTGGTTAATCAGTGCTCGATGATGAAATTGGCGGATTGGCAGATGAACAGGTTTTGCCCGAACGGCATGTTTAGGCTAACTTTTTTAGCTTGGCGAGTAAGCTAAAAATCCCTGCTGATCCAGATAGAGAAACAGATTGTGAAAAGTAAAATTATCAGCCTGTGCCTTGTGCTTACACTTTTACCCATAAGTGCGATGGCTGCAGATGATGGTGGTTTTTCGGAGCGGGCAGAGACTCGCGCTCAAAGAGCCCTCTTGCCTGAAAATGGCGTTAATAACCTTTCTCCCCAGACAGTACAGCAACAGTCCACACAAATCTCCCGCAGTCAGGCCTCAAATTTAGCCAGTGACCTTTATGAAGGCAGGGTGCGCAGCATTCTTCTGGATAATAATAACTGGCGAGTGCGTATGGATCGGGAAGGCACAGTATTCGATGTTTTTGTGAACGCAAATTCTGGTGCAGTAAGCGCCCCTTCTGATTAATTAATCTTTATTACAAGAATTCAAAATGCGCCTGTTAATTGTTGAAGACGAAGATCTCCTTAGGGCTCAGCTTGTCAAAGCACTCAGCGATGCCGGCTATGTGGTAGACAGTGCTGGTGATGGCGAGACCGGTTTATTTCAGGCTCAGGAATGTGACTATGATGCTGCAATTATTGATCTTGGCTTGCCCAAGATTAATGGCATAGACCTCATCAAAACTATCAGGACTGAAGGTAAAAAATTTCCTATCCTTATTCTTACCGCCCGTGACAACTGGACTGATAAAGTAGAAGGGCTTGATTCAGGGGCTGATGATTATGTGGTCAAGCCTTTCCAGATTGAAGAAATCAAGGCGCGCTTGAATGCCTTGCTAAGACGTGCAGCAGGCTTTGCCAAACCGACACTGGATTTTGCCAGTTTAAGTCTCGATACCACATCCAAACGACTCAGCGTTGATAGTAATGAAGTCGAATTAACAGCCTATGAATACAAAGTATTGGAATATCTGATGCTGCATCCCGGCAAGGTTGTATCAAAAACCGAGCTGACCGAACATCTCTATGATCAGGATTACGACAGGGACTCTAATGTGCTGGAAGTCTTTATTCGTCGCCTGCGCCAGAAACTGGACCCGGATGAAAGCCTGAAGCCTATCGATACTATCCGCGGTCAGGGCTATCGATTTAATGTCCCCGCAAGTTCCTGAATCCCGTTACTCACTTCAAACTCGTCTGGTTCTGGCGTTTGGTATCTTACTGATTCTGTTTCTTGGCCTAGCCGGTTTTGTACTGGACCGTGCATTCAAGGAAAGTGTCGCAGCGGCAGTAGAAGAAAGATTACAGTTGCAGGTTTATGCCTTGCTGGGTGTGGCAGAGCCTGATGAAGAAGGGTTTTTTCTTCCCGATCTGCAGGAAGCACGTTTTGCGCAGATCAACTCTGGTCTGTATGGTTTTATTGTCGATGCTGCCGGCACAGAAGTATGGCGCAGTCCCTCTGCTCTGGATGTCAATCTGGAGCAGGCTAATTTTATGAGTCAGCATGTAGCACCTGGACAGACAATGTTTGGCGCCATGGATTCACCAGTCCAGGGGCGTCTGTCCTATGCCAGTTACGGCACTTTCTGGTCTGCCCTTGATCAGGAATATTCCTTCATCGTGATGGAATCGGTGGAACCTACTGCCGCAGAAATACGCGAATTTCAGTCCAATTTGTACCTGTGGTTTGGTGGTCTGGCATTATTTCTGTCCATCGCCCAACTCACCTTGCTGCGCTGGGGAATGAAACCCCTTCAGCAACTGGCGATGGAAGTGTCCAGCATTGAAGCTGGAGAAAAAGACCAGGTGGAACATGAATACCCCCCTGAATTACAGGCGGTCAGCAAAAATCTGAATTTATTGATCAAGAGTGAGCGAGAGCGCCAAAGCCGCTATCGCACCACACTGGGAGATCTCGCCCATAGTTTAAAAACCCCTCTGGCGGTGATTTCAGGCATTGTTCAGCAAGTACGGCAGAAATCCGGACCAGTTGAGCAAGGGGATAATGTCGCCCTGCAAGAGCTTGATGAGCAGCTTGAGCGAATGAATCAAATTGTTTCCTATCAGCTAAAAAGAGCAACCCGATCGGAGCAGTCACGACACCTTGGCACTAGCGTGCATGCCGTTCCTGTGGTTGAAAAAATAATCTCAGCCCTGGGAAAAGTCTATCTGGATAAGTCTGTTTCTCTGATAAAGAATCTTGATGCGGAAGCTGTTTTTCAAGGTGAAGAAAGTGACCTGATGGAATTGTGCGGTAACTTGCTGGATAACGCCTTTAAATATTGCCGCAGTGAGATACGAGTTAGAGTGAGCAAAAAAGGGCAGGGCCTGCAGATTGATATCGAAGATGATGGTCAGGGCGTTGCAGAACAGGATCGGCAATGGGTGCTAAAACGTGGTGCTCGTGGCGATACATTGAAAAGCGGGCAGGGTATTGGTCTGGCAGTTGCCGTCGATATCGTCAGCGCCTACAAGGGAGAAATCAGTGTGGGTACCAGCGAACTTGGTGGTGCCAGTATTCACGTTAAAATATAAAGCTCTTTTTAATAAGACCCTGCTAAAGCAAATACTTAAAAAAAGCGGAGCCAGAGTATGAATGAGTATAAATCCCCGATTTTACTCAAGGAGTTCATGTGTAGGCTTACTCCTCCTCATACTCTGGCTCCAAAAACCCTGCACACAGGGTGAGGTGCATCTCTTTCAACACGGCAGCTCTTTTTAGAGAGCGGCCACAAGAGAGATAAGTGCATTGATGGCGCTTTAGAAATTACACGCCGAATCTGGCAATTGAATCCGGATTTCCAGGCCGCGGCTGTCATAACTTCTTTCAAAACAAAACCCGTTGATGTCCCGTAATAGACTTGATTCATTTCGCCTTTCGGAAGATCGAGTAATCTAATGACCGGGATTTTCGGAATTATTGTTCACATAAACTACGGTGGGCTGGTTATAGATCACGCGTGTATGGGTGTTTACTGGCGAATATTGTCTGGCTCTGAAGCTGGAGGCGGCTGAAGATAAACCACGGCCATAGGGGAGATTGTTGGCACCGTAATATCCGCCGCCAAAATTCAGCGACACAGACCAGTTGTTGTCATGCCGATAAGTGTTGGATTGGTACTGGTTAAAATAAGTCCCATAGCTGTTATTTCGAAAAGCATTACGGTTTAAATTTCTGTTGTTCTGTCGATTCCAGCTTGAGGAAGACCTGAACGTAGAGGCAACTAAAGTGTTGTAGCGCTTATTTTGTATGTGTCTGCTGACAGTGTTGTTGTTAAAGCCAGAGTTGAAATCAGAGTTGAAACCAGAGTTGAAACCAGAATTGAAGCCAGAGTTTCGATTACGATGCTGCTGATCCGCCATGGCAGTGCTGCTTGCTGTAGCAAAGATCACTGTTACTGCCAGCATTGGCAGGGAAGAAAGAATCTGAAGCCGTTTCATGGGGCACTCTCCTGTTCCTTTTACTGATGCTGTCAGTCTAGGAGAGTGATCCTGAATCAATGCTGAATAATGAATTCAGCATTGATTCTCACAATGTTAATAGCTGAATCTCACGCCGGCTTCAATGGAGCGTCCGGCTTCCGGCGCATAATCGCGCAAGGTAGAGGTAGCCACGCGGATTTCATCATCACTGGTGTTGCGGCCGCGCGCGAATAACATCAGCTCACTGTTACGTCCAACAGTAAAACTGTAATCCAGGCCCATATCCCAGCGGGTATACCCGTCGCTGATATTCTCAAAATTACCTGCCTGTTTCTGCTGGTTTGCATGAATGAAAGAGATATAGGCTGACCAGTTATTGCCGCTGTAATTCAGCTGTGAACCTATACGTGATGGTGGCACTCTGGGTGCATCACCGTTGCCGTCAAGCTGTCCATCAATGGTATCTGCGAATACTTTCAACTCAAGGTAATCAGTCAGCATCAGTGCAGCATCAACTTCAATACCACTGAAGCGGGCATCCACTTGCTGGTATTCCCTGATCGCAAAACCATCAATCTCTTCACCAGTATTAATCTGTGAGATGTAATCTGCAAAATTATTATAAAAAGCAGTGAAGGTGATATTGAAACTTCCCTTCTCCAGATAAAGTGTCAGATCGATGTTGTTTGAGCTTTCTTCCGACAAGGAGATATCGCCAATTTCACAGGCAGAAGTCGCAAAATGAATAACGCAGTTTTCCGCAGAGGAAAGTGCATAATTGGAATAAAGCTCTTCAATGGAAGGTGCCCTGTCAGCATGGGACACAATAATGCCCAGCGACGCCGCAGCGTTCAGGTCCCAAAGTGCTGAAGCCGAATAGCTGAAAGTATTGAAATCCCTGGCTGGAGCGCTGGCATTTTCGGGTTTGTAGGAATCGCTGCTCAGACGCGCACCCAGCTCTACGGTGTAAGAATCGCCATGGTAGTCTTCCACCAGAAATAAGCCGCGGGTCTCAATGTCAGTGACCGGGATAAAGCTTTCTTCACCTATGGCTCCGAATTCCTCGTCTGCTGTCTGCAGGCCCAGTACGCCATGCCAGTTTGCAGTCTCTACATGGGTAAATTGCAGGCGCTGCTGCCAGGAGTCATTACTGAAACGTGTGCCGACAATTCCAGGGCCTTCCATTTCTGCATGGCCGTAATCGGTATAGGCAAGCCGGTAATCCAGATGCTCAATCCAGGGCGTGAGATTGCGCCACTCTCCCGTCAGGTCATAGCGGGTTTGCCCCATATCAATAAACACATTTTCTTCGTCAGCTTCTTCACCTGGTTCACTCGGCTCTTCCTCATCATGGCCATGATTGCCGGGAGGTAAGCCATAGGTGTTATCGATACGATTCACCGCCATGCCAAGAAAACCACTGTCAAATATCCAGGACAGTCCCAGGGTAGCTGACTCTGTTGTCCCCCTCGTATTGGCGATGTATCCCTGTGTGTTTTCATCATCATCATGATCGGGTTCTGCCAGTAATGCGGGGTTAATGGGGAAGCCCGGGACGTCCAGGTCATTCCATTGCCGCTGCACACCGTCAAGGTGCCAGGCAAAGTTTCCGGTATTGAATTCCAGGCGTGTGGCGACTGTATCCTGGTCAGCGGCGGAGTCATGGCGTGCTTCAATATTGAACACAGGGGTGTCCAGAAGTGAGCGTGGTATGCGGTTATCAATGATATTGACCACGCCGCCAATAGCGCCACCGCCGTAGAGCAAGGTGGAAGGCCCGCGCAATACTTCAATGGCATCAGCAAGAATAGGTTCTACGGATACGGCATGATCAGCCGAATTTCCCGAGGCATCGGCATTGGGTACAGCATTGCTCAGGTTCATCACCCTGCGCCCCTGCTGGCCGCGAATCACCGGTTGCCCGACAGCAGGGCCGAAAGACGCATTACTTATGCCGGGTTGGTTGGATAGTGTATCGCCGATAGTGGCTCGAGTGGCGTCTCGAAGCTCTTTACCACTGAGGATGGTGACCGGCAGGGCCGTTTGTGAGCGAATAGTGTGCATGGCGGTGGTGGACAATTCATAGTCTGCGTCCTGGGCCGCAGCTGAGACACTCGCCAGAGTGAAAAACAATAATTTCAGGGTTTTCATAAAACTCTCTACCAATAATTTCATGGAATGTATTTAATGGTGCAGGATTCGACCCATTAAACGAAAAGGTGAAAATCAGAGGTATAGAGAGGGTGGGGCGCGCGATTGAAAGGAGAGCCGGGTATTGCAGTTCAGTGACTGTTGGCTAGTAACAGATGAGGCACTTGCAGGTTCAAAGCTTGGCGAAAGATTGTCAGATGGGGTAAGGGCATCGTCGTTGGTGTCGGCGTGACACAACACACAACCTGATACATGGTTAAGATGATCATGCAGCGGGGACGCCTGAACTATCTGGACACCAAGCAGCGTCAAGGTAAGCAGAAAGACTGTTAGCCCTTTTTTAAACACTTTGTCTAAACACTTTGTCTAAACACCTTGTTCATTATCATTTAACTCAATGTACTTTATAAGTATAGCTCTTTTTACATGGTATTCAATTATCTTGTGCAGTAATTGACCGCGCTCAAGGAAAAGTCTTTCATCACACCACGGTAAATTTTGCCTGGATTTCTGCTAGCGTCAAGCCCTTGATAGACACGACCTTTTGTTGACTGCTGGCTCCGCTGGTAATCGTGATGGCATTTTCAGGTGCACCCAGGAATATGGAAAGATACTTTTCCACCGCTTTGTTGGCTTTGCCTTTTTCCGGGGCAGCACTCACTCTGATCTTGAGTAGAGACTTGTCATCACCCAGCCATTCCCATCCTTCACTGCTTGCACCAGGGACCACTTTAAGACATATTTTTACTGAAGGTCTTGAAGGTGCTTTCACAAAATGCCGTCAAGAATAGCCTGTTTACTTTTGGGGATGAGCAACAGGTTCTTATACAGTCGCGCAGGATTAAAGGCATACAATCTGGCCTCGCGCGCTTTGAACAGTCGGGTTAATTTGCGCCGGATAAAAGCAAAGCGGTGCTTGGCCCAGTAGCCGCGATCATAATTACTGCCCAGTACATAGACATTATATTGTTCAAATAAAAACTGTAATTCGTCGGAACCATTCAGGCGCTCAATGGTGAGCGGGTCATTCCATTCCATGGTGATAATGGGTTTATGCTGCTGCAGAGTTTGCATTAATCCGCGCAATACATAGACCTCGTGGGCTTCTACATCAATCTTTACCATGTCGAGCTTTTTAAGCCCGGAATCCTCGAACACCTTATCGCCGATTTTTTTACTGACAGTGACGGCCTCTACATTGTCATCCCGTTTATCAAAGCTGGAAGCCCCGACATTGCCTTCACTGACCATAAAAATGGTGGCGTCTTCTTCCACATCAGACAAGGCAAAGGGAAAGGTCTGTATATTGGTGATGTTGTTTTGTGTGACATTACTGTCAAGCAGGGCATAGACGGCAGGCAAGGGTTCAAAGGCCAGCACCTTATTCGCCACTGTGGAAAAAGCCAGGGCGTGGTTGCCAATATTAGCGCCAATATCCAGAACCACAGGCGTGGTGATTTTTTTCAACAGTTGCAGGAGCAGAGCCAGGTTTTCTTTTTCATAGAGTCCGTTACGTGCAATTTTGTCGCCTACATGATCATTGGTGAACGCCGTAATGCTGTGTCCAAGGGAGGTGTTTAATTGTTGGGTTTCTGTAGGCATAGCTCAGGTCAAACAGTCGGGATCAAAGGTGAATTCACCATTTAACCAGTCAATGATCTCTTGTGCCATTGGATGATCCTGATAGGGTGAATAGCGTTTTATGAGTGCGTCTTTTTCTGTAGCAATGATTTCTTTAAGCCCCTTTTCCTGGAACAGCATACTGTCTTCAAACAGCATTTCTCCCAATTTTTTCGGGCAAAGCACGGTACAAGCCTCATATAAAATTTCATCCAGGTTAACCTCTTCACTTTGAAAAATTTTACCCAGGGAATACAGGGAAAGCTGGGACAATCTGGCTTGATTCATTGGATTGGACACCAGTCCCTGTGCCAGTGATTTTAGCTCCGGATCGCGCTGTTGGAAGGGACCCAGATGCAGGTAATCGGTCAGTTTCTGGCTGTCGTTTACCGGGTAGTTGTCCCACAGCAGAGGCTTGCGATGCAAACGTTCTGCTACATCAAACAAATGATCTTCAGGGAAATTCGCAGAAAACACTTTCGGACCAGTCCAGAAAATATCCAGGCGTGAATCCAGCTGGCTACCCAGGTCTTCCAGATAGTTGGCGGGCATTTCACCAAAATGTTTTACTAGCAACGGATCATCAGAATAATAGGTCGGACAAAAAATGAAATGCCTGGCATTGCTGTGGCGCGTGACGAAATCCATGATGCGCAACTGCTGGCTGGCCAGGCCTTCCATAGCGCCCTGCATATCATCAAAAAGAATACACAGGGTATCGGGATTAATGGCATTGATTTCATTCAGCTTTCTTTCCAGTGCCTGATGACCTGCTTCTGAAAAATCCAGATACAACTCAAAGGGGCTTAGTCCAACACCAAACTCAACCCCCGCTTCTTTGTAATGTGAGGCGAGTCGGGTAAGGGCGTCCATGTGGCTCTGAGGGCAGGCTTGCATCCAGTTCTTGCGGAAGTACTGATCGTTTTTGGGGGCATACAGGTAGGTGCTGAAACCATTGGCGCTGAGGAATTGGGCATACTGGGTACGTGCTTCCCATGACCAGCTTTTACCAAAAAAGCCTTCGACTACACCGAGCCTGAAAGGCTTAACTTCGATCATGTTTTATTCGTAATTACTGAGCGTTGCTGCTGATGGCTATATCCCGAAGGTCCCTGACATCATCGATGCCGCCCACATTGTTGATGTTGGTAAAACCGGCGGCCTCGAGGATTTCTTTTGCCTGCCCAGCCCGGTTGCCACTGCGGCAATAAAGATTGATTTCGGCATCTTTACCAAACTGGCTGGCCAGCTGCACCGGGTCTATGGTCGCCAGAGGGATATTGGCATCGCCCTCAATGTGATCGGCTGTATATTCGCCTTCAGTACGCACATCGATCCACACCGGGTCGGCAATGACATTGCCTGCCCAGAGCGATGCTGTGGTTAAAAACAGTAGTGCCTTGAATAGGTTTTTCATTATGTGACTCCGTGAGGCTCTTCTTTTTTATCAATACTTTTGGCGAGACGCCAATGGCTGAAAAATAAGATTGATGATATCAGAATAATGATGCCCTGGCGGAGTATTGAAAGGCGGGCACGAGACGTATGGGTGTCAATTTCAGCCTGACGTTGGGCCAGCCGCAAGGCTGTAATCTCTTCTTCGCTCTTATCGGCATAGGGATCCTGTTGTTGTCTGGCGGCTGCAATTCCCTCATTGCCAATGAAAGCCGGCACAGGGCCTCCACGCATTAAATAGCCGCCAGGTGAGCGCACGAACACTTCATTGGAGCTGTAAGGCTGCAGGCGGCTCGGATCTATGGTGACTTCAGGCGCAATCAATGTGATCAGGTTATACAAGGCAAAACCGGAGGTGATTGCGACGCAGATGATGCTGACAAAACAAACGGCCAAAGCATAAATGCGGATACTGGGAATGCGTTTCATCGCTGGTCTCCTGCAATATTGTATGTACTTTTGAAGTGCCCCTTAAAGAGACCTGCATTCCCAATACTTCTTTCCCTTTGTTTTTCTTCCCTTGCCTTGCTTGCAAGGCAAAATTTACACCCGTTTTGCCATGCAGTCTTTCACTCGAGCCAGAGCATCCTTGATATTTTCTGTACTGCTGGCATAGGAAAAGCGTATATAGCCCTCACCCATGTGACCAAAACTGGTGCCGGCGACAGTGGCAATACCCACTTCTTCGAGCAGCAGTTCTTCCAGTTGTTTGGATTTTAAGCCGGTACCGGTAATGTTGGGAAAGGCATAAAACGCGCCCTTGGGGCTGATGCAGGAAAATCCTGGCACATCATTGAGTAAATCAACAATCAGCTTGCGCCGCTCATCAAAAGTCTTGAGCATTACGTCTACAGCATCCTGAGGTCCGGTCAGTGCTTCCAGACCCGCCATTTGTATCGGAGCTGAAGGGCAGGAGGTGCAGTTGATCTGCATACGTTCAGCATGATCGATCAGGTTTTTCGGCCATACCCCGTACCCCAGACGCCAGCCAGTCATGGAGTAAGTCTTGCTCCAGCCATCCAGCAAAATGGTGCGATCACGAATAGATTCATATTCCAGAAAGCTCACATGTTCCAGTCCGTCATAAAGCAGTCGTGCATATATTTCATCAGACAACAGCACCACATTGGGAAATTTCTCCAGCCCTTTGACAAAACGTTCAATGACATCACGTTCCAGAACGCCGCCAGTAGGGTTTGCCGGTGTATTGATTATGATGAGTCTGGTGTTGTCATTGATCTGGGCAAGCACCCGGTCAGGGTCAAAGGCAAAGCCGTTTTCTTCCTGTAACTCGATTGGTACCGCCTTGGCACCTGAGTAGTTGATCATGGATTCATAAATGGGAAAGCCCGGATTTGGATACATGATTTCCGCGCCTGGTTCACCAAACATCATGATGGCAAAAAACATGGTGGGTTTGCCGCCGGGAACAACCATGACATTTTCCGGATCCACATTCACGCCACGGTATTTCTGGATGTCATTAGCTACTGCTTCACGCAACTGGGGCAAGCCCTTGGCAGGCGTATAAAAATGGAAGCCATCATCCATCGCTTTTTTCCCGGCTTCGACAATGTTGTCCGGTGTGCGAAAGTCAGGTGCACCAATTCCCAGGTTAATAATGTCACGGCCTGCGGCTTCCAGAGCCTTGGCTTTGGCAAGAATTTTGAAAGCGGATTCTGTTCCCAATCGGGACATGCTTGCTGCTAGTTGCATAGGTTCCTCAATATCAAATGTTTAAATAATTCTTTTTTGCGATTCATTTTAGCTCGTGCCGGACATCGCTGCGCTCTTCCGGCCTACAACAGTTTTCATTATTCCGTAGGCCGGAAGAGCGCAGCGATGTC
>CAWUSW010000050.1:0-8448 GCA_963925675.1 uncultured Pseudomonadales bacterium | reverse complement strand
TTTCCGGTTTTTAAAGCCTGGATCGAAATTGTTTACCAAGGACGGCAATCCCCACGCGGGAAAACAAGATTCACAATCACTGCATGCCTGGCTGCTCTTAAGTCATTTTAATGGCATGCAATCACGTCTCTACAATCGCTTGCTGCATATTTTTAAAACTCCTCAAAATATCCTGAGCAGTGATCCTCAACAGTTACAGGAAGCAGGCCTGCATAAAGATTTTGCCCGGGATATTTCAAAAGCAGGTCGGGGACTTATTCCAGATGCGATGAAATGTACATTGGAGCGTTGTCTGTGCTGGCTGGATTCTCCCGAGCACCACGTGTTGACCTGTCAATCATCAGACTATCCTGTGCTGCTTTCCTGTATTCCTGATCCGCCGCCACTGCTTTATGTAAAAGGGAAGCCAGAGAGTCTTCATTTACCGATGATAGCGATGGTTGGCAGCAGACAGCCAAGTGCAGGGGGGAGGCGAAATGCGCGTCGCTTTGCTCGGGAACTTGCCGTTAACAATCTTGGCGTTGTTAGTGGCCTTGCTTTGGGAATTGATGTTGAGAGTCATCGCGGAGCTATAGAAGCAGGTAATAGTACGGTCGCCGCTCTTGGTACAGGAATCGATAAAATCTATCCGCAGGCCAACAAGGCAATGTTTGAAGCAGTCGCAGAAAATGGCGCCTTGGTCAGTGAATTTAATATTGGCACACCACCTCGCCCGATAAATTTTCCGCAACGTAATCGAATCATCAGTGGTTTAAGTAAAGGCGTTCTGGTTGTTGAGGCGGGGATAAGGAGTGGCTCCATGATTACGGCGCGCTTTGCACTTGAACAAGGCAGGGATGTTTTTGCTATTCCGAGCTCTATACATAATCCGCTTGCTAGGGGGTGCCATAAATTGAGAGCAGAAGGCGCAAAGCTGGTTCAGAGTGTTGAGGATATTCTCGAGGAGAAGCTGGTTGTGGTGGAAAACTTTTTGGCTGATGAAAATAAGCCTGAACCATATCTGCCGAAGAACCTTGCCAGAGTTAAGAAGGCAATCGGTTTTGATTCGGTGTCTCTGGATGAATTGGTACTTGAAACAGGGTTTGATGTGCAGTCAGTAAGCGCAGCCTTAATCGAACTTGAACTGAAGGGGCTTATTCAAAGAGAAAACAATGGCTTTGCGCTAACGCCGGCCTGATTATGACCGGCTCAAAAAAAGTGCGAGAATACGCGGCAATTAGACAGCCGCTGGAAACTGAATCAAGCATGATGTCGATCAATTTTTTCAGCGCTGGATTCATGGACAATTTGATTCTTCGACATTCAGGCCAAATAAATGCGCAGTACATCAAGGGCTCTGATTAGCCGGTAGTAAATCGATAAAATTAGCAGTGTGTGGGAGAAGTTGTGGAAAGAGTAAACAGTGAAGAGGTAAAAGCTTTTTTGTTGGATCTTCAGGATCGAATTTGCAAGGGCCTGGAAGATGCCGATGGCAGTGCAGTATTCAAGGAAGATAAATGGGATCGTGAAAAGGGTGGTAGCGGGAGAACCCGAGTGATCACTGGAGATGTTTTGCAAAAAGGCGGTGTTGCCTTTTCACATGTCTATGGTGACTCCATGCCGGCATCTGCAACGGCAAATCGCCCTGAACTTGCTGGCAGCCCCTTTCAGGCGATGGGGGTTTCGCTGGTTATTCACCCGGACAACCCTTTTGCTCCCACCTCACATGCCAACGTTCGATTCTTCATTGCTGAAAAAGAGGGCCGGGAGCCAGTCTGGTGGTTTGGCGGTGGTTTTGACCTGACGCCCTATTATGGTTTTGAAGAAGATTGTGTGTTCTGGCATGAGGCAGCAAAAAGAGCCTGTGACGAATTTGGTGAAGATGTTTATCCGCGCTTTAAAACCTGGTGTGATGATTACTTCTATTTGCCACACCGAAAAGAACCCCGAGGAGTTGGCGGCCTGTTTTTTGATGACCTTAATGAATGGGGATTCGAGAAAAGTTTCGCTTTCATGCAATCGGTTGGTAACAGTTTTATAGAAGCCTATGTGCCCATTGTTGAAAAACGGAAAAATATTCCCTTTGGCGAAAAGGAAAAGTGGTTTCAGGAATATCGCCGCGGAAGATATGCTGAATTTAATCTGGTTTATGATCGGGGGACTGTTTTTGGTTTGCGCTCGGGCGTAGGCAGAACAGAATCAATCCTGATGTCACTGCCACCACAGGTGCGTTGGGAATATGACTGGGAGCCAGAGCCCGGGACTGAAGAAGCGCGTTTGTATACTGATTTTCTCAATGCCAGAGATTGGCTGGCCTGATAATTTAATTTTCAGCTTAGAAATTCCTTTTAGCTCGGTATGATCTGAGGCAGTGTCTGAAGGTTAGTAGGGTATACTGCTTGCACAGTAATTTTCTTGAAGAGGATCTGTTTTGGATCGTTATGTCGTTATTGGCAATCCGGTCAGTCATAGCAAGTCTCCACTAATTCACGCCCATTTTGCCCGGCAGACAGGTCAGGCGATGAAGTACGATACCTTGCTGTCTGAAGAAGGTGAATTTAGCAAAACAGCGCTTGGTTTTTTCGCTACTGGGGGGAAAGGAGCTAATGTCACTGTTCCGTTTAAACAGGATGCCTATGATTTGGCGGAAACTCTTTCTCCGCAAGCGCAGACTGCCGGCGCAGTGAATACCCTTTATCTGAACAACCAGCAGAAAATATGCGGGCATAATACAGACGGCATAGGCCTGGTTACTGACATTCTTGAAAATCATAATGGCTCTTTGTCGGGCAAGAAAATCCTTTTGCTTGGCGCAGGAGGCGCTAGCCGCGGAATTTTACAGCCATTATTAAATCAAAGCCCGGCACTACTCTATATTGCCAACAGAACTGTAAGTAAAGCTGAGGTGCTGGCCAAGGCTTTTGCAGAATTGGCTGAGGTCGACAATGTTCAAATCAGCGCTTGTGGATTTAATGATCTGGGCAGTACTTCTTTTGACTGGGTAATTAATGCAACTTCTGCGAGCCTTCAGGGTGAAATCCCGCCGCTTGCCGATGGCCTGGTTAATGCCAATAGCTGGTGCTACGACCTGATGTACAGTAACCAGGCAACACCATTTTGTCAGTGGGCAGAGGATTCCGGAGCAGGCAAAATAATGGACGGTTTGGGGATGTTGGTGGAACAGGCTGCTGAATCATTCCTGACCTGGCGCGGAATCAGGCCTACGACCAGCGATTTGATTACCTTGCTCAGAAAACCCTAGAAAACCGGTTTGGGAAGAGCAAACAGCCTGACTAATTATTTCAGTACTTCTGATGAGTTCAGATGCAGGTCTTTTAGCTTCGCGTAATGCTTGGCGCTGTAGACCAGAAAATCAATTTCTTCCTGGCGTAGGTCCCGCACTCGCTGGGCCGGAGAGCCGACATAGAGGCCGCCGCTGGTGAGAGTTTTCCCGGGGGATACCACGCTCCCGCCCCCCAGAATGATGTCTGACTCAATAATCGCACCATCCATAATAATAGCGCCCATGCCAATAAGCACCCGGTCGTTGATTTTACAGCCATGCAGTATTGCCCTATGGCCTATCGTGACATCACTACCGATTGTCAACGGGAAGCCGTCAGGGCCAAAAGACTCGGGGGAGGTGCAATGTAAAACTGAACCATCCTGGATATTGGTGCGGTCACCTATGCGTATACTATGAACATCACCGCGAATGACCGACAGGGGCCATACTGAAGAGTCGATACCGAGTACTACGTTGCCAATAACGATTGCACTGTTGTCGATATACACCCTGTCGCCAAGCCTGGGGTTGAATTCCATGTAACTGCGAACTGTCATGGCATATTCCTGATTAAAACTCCGTTTATTGTGAGATTGATTATTTTCCAAATTTGATATTTAAACAAGGGACGTTAAATGGTAATAGCGAAAAAATTGCTGGTATAATGCGCGCCCCGAATTGGCCCGCCGGACTTCAGTGATTTGGGCAAGCTTCGCTGTGTATTTATAGCGAAACAAAGACTGATAATGAGCTTATCGGGATAATCCAAATACGAGTGCTTTTCGTAAAAGGTGCAAGTTACCGATTGTCCTGCATCCAGAACATGGAAATAGACAAGCATGCAGGCTAATGACATGAATGTGATTGTATTCTGGGTGTGTGTGGCCATAGCTGCGGTGGTCTATGCCGTCATAATCTGGTCATTGGTGGCTTACAGGAAAACGAAAAAGCAGGAAGCTTCCTTTCATAAAAACACAGCCACTGAGATTGCATGGACAGTAATACCGCTAGTGATCATTATTGCCATGACGATACCTGCTGCAAAAGTACTGACCCGGCTCTATAAGGGGGAGATTGAGGTAGAAATTAAGGGAGAAAGTGGCGAAGCTGAAAGCATGCAGGTAGAGCATGTTGAGCAGCAACAGCAGCAAATTGCCCTGAAGTAATTTGAGAATTTACAAACTTTGTCTGGCGAGGCAAAGCCCGTTACTGAAATAAAGATAATTTGAAAACACTATGAAAAGCGGAAAGCCCTCATATTTTTTAGTTTTATTTGCCACGATCTTTGCCATGGTTGTTGTGATTCTGGGAGCCTGGACGCGTCTCGAAGATGCCGGCCTGGGATGTCCTGACTGGCCTGGGTGTTATGGTTTTATAGGCGTCCCTGAAACAGCTGAAGAAATTGCTCAGGCAGAAGCCGCTTTTCCAGATGCGCCCTTTGAAGCTGAAAAAGCCTGGCCGGAAGTAATACACCGATATTTCGCCAGCATCCTGGGTTTGCTCATCATTGGTATTAACGTGATTGCCTGGAAAAATCGTCAGGCCACTGACCAACCCTTTAAATTGCCCTTGTTTCTGCTGGCTTTAGTTATAGCTCAGGGTTTGTTTGGCATGTGGACGGTCACATTGAAACTATGGCCACAAGTGGTTACCACGCATTTGTTGGGCGGTTTTACTACTCTGAGCTTATTGTGGTTATTAAGTTTGCGACTTAATAATCGACCCTGGCAACAACCGAACATCCCAATAAGCCAATGGACCAGCCTCAAGCCCCTGGCTATGACAGCATTAGTTCTGCTGGTAATGCAGATTTCTCTGGGCGGCTGGACCAGCTCTAATTATGCGGCGCTGGCATGTCCCGATTTGCCAACCTGTCAGGGACGCTGGATACCGCCGATGGATTTTGCCAATGGCTTTAATGTGGCCCAGGAGATCGGCCCCAATTATCTTGGTGGACAAATGGACGGAGAGGCACGAGTTGCAATTCATATCGCCCACCGCATAGGCGCCATTGTCGTGACACTGGTGCTTGGGCTACTGATCTTCAAGCTTTACAAGAATTCCGGTGGGCGGGAAATGAAAAGGCTCACTAATGTCTTACTGGGCATGCTGGTATTACAGTTAAGCCTGGGGATTAGCAATATCGTGTTTGCCTTGCCTTTATGGGTCGCGGTTGCACATAACGCGGGGGGTGCATTACTATTGCTCACCCTTGTCACCCTCAATTATCGTTTAAACAAAGTTTCAACGTTTTAAAACCATGACAGAAATACTTTACAAGCAGTCAGATAAAAAAGTTGCCAGCTGGCGGGATTACTACGAAATGTGTAAACCCCGGGTGGTCATGATGATGATCCTGACTTCTCTGGTAGGCATGTTCCTTGCTGTGCCGGGCATGGTTTCCCTGAATATTTTAATCTGGGGCAATCTGGGGATTGCTTTGGTGGCCAGTGCCGGTGCCGTAGTTAATCATCTGATTGATCATCAGGTAGACACAATCATGCAGCGCACAATCAAGCGCCCGATACCCCAGGGCAAAGTCAGTCCAACTCAGGCCCTGTTGTTTGCCCTTGGGATTTGCTTGCTTGGCATGTTGATTCTTATATTTCTGGTTAATCCTTTATGCGCCTGGCTGACACTCGCATCCTTCGTTGGCTACGCAATCATTTACACAGGCTTTCTGAAACGCGCAACTCCGCAGAATATTGTCATTGGAGGGCTTTCCGGTGCGATGCCACCACTGCTTGGCTGGACAGCTGTCACGGGCACCATTGATCCCAATGGCCTGCTACTGGTATTAATCATTTTTGCCTGGACTCCTCCGCATTTCTGGCCATTAGCGATTCATCGCAAAAGTGATTATGCAAAAACTGACATTCCGATGCTGCCAGTAACCCACGGCGATCCGCTGACAAAATTACACACACTGCTTTACACAATTATCATGTGCCTGGTCACCATTTTGCCGTTTCTGACCGGGATGAGCGGACCCCTTTATTTGGCCGCGGCGATAGTTTTGGGCGCTGGATTCCTTTATCACTCTTTACGCTTGTTTTTTACTGACAATCCAAGAGCGGCATTAACTACTTTTCGTTATTCCATTGCTTACCTGATAGTGCTTTTTATTGCGCTTTTGATAGACCACTATCTCTAGTCAGGTCAGGCGGATAAATTCTTCAGGTAAAACCTGGTTGGGGAAAAAGCCGTAATGGATAATGCCCGCATTAAAATACTCCTCACCATACTTGCCGGAATTTCGGTTCTGCTTGGCGCCTTCCTTGTTTATCTGGTTTTTGTCTTTAATCCAATAACTAAAGAGTCACTGCGCAATGATAGTTTCTTTGTCTATGATGCGCCGATCCACATTGATGACTTTAGTTTGACAGATCAATTGGGCGATACGGTAACGCAGGAATTATTAGCCAATAAATGGACTCTGGTATTTTTTGGTTATACTTTTTGCCCGGATATCTGCCCACTGACCATGGCCTCCATCAGGCAGTTTTATGATTTACTGGAAAAAAACTCCGCAATAAATGATGTGCAAGTGGCAATGATTAGTGTGGACCCGAACCGGGATACTCCGGAAAAGCTGGCCAGCTATGTCAACTTTTTTAATCCCGCCTTTATTGGGCTTACGGGTGACTATTCAAGCCTCTACTCACTGTCGAGACAAATGAATGTGGCATTTTCCTACTTAAGGGTTGATGATGAAAATTACCTGATTACCCACAATGGTGAAATTATGCTGATTGATCCTCAGGGCAATAATGTGGGATTTTTTAAAGCGCCATATCAACCAGAGCTGATGCTGGAAAATTTCCAGGCAGTAAAAAAATACCTGGTAAAATAATTCGGGCGTTTAAAGTTTGAAAGCCCAACTTAATCAGCTTTTCTCACCAATACCTGCAAGCCTGGAAATCACAAACAAAATACTGGTTGCTACCACAATACTGGGGCCGGTAGGTGTGTCCCAGAACCAGGATGCTGCCAAACCGCCACAAACAGCAATACAGCCGACCATGCTGGCAAAAGCGGACATCGTTTCCGGTGTTTTGGTAAAGGCTCGAGCGCAAGCTGGAGGAATGATTAAAAGAGAAGTGATAAGTAGCACGCCTACAACTTTCATTGAAACAGCGACAATTAGCGCTATAAGCATCATCAGCAACAAGCGCAATTGCAAAACATTGAGCCCTTCAACTTGTGCAAGTTCTTCGTGAAGGGTAATGGTTAACAACCGATTCCAGTTTTTGAATAAAACGCCCAGAACGATTACTACAGTAAGGCCTATCCATATTAAATTACTGGTAGAAACTGTCAGAAGGTCGCCAAACAGGTAAGCCATCAAATTTACCTGATTGTCTGTAAAACTTATAATTACCAGGCCAAGAGCCAGCGAGCTATGGGCCAGAATCCCTAAAATTGTATCGGTAGACAGGCCGCGGCGGTTTTCCAGCATGACAAGAACTACGGCTAACAGCATGCAGGCCATAATGACGGCAAGTTCCAGATTAATATCCAGCAGCAAGCCCAGTGCAATGCCAAATAGCGCGGAATGCGCCAGAGTGTCGCCAAAATAAGACATCCGGCGCCATACGACAAAGCATCCAAGCGGCCCGGCGATGATGGCCACCATCAATCCGGCAAGTAATGCTCGTAGAATAAAATCAGCCATAAAAATACCGTTTAGTGCCTGGAGTTCTTGGTAAGCCCCTTAGGGCATGACAATGAGCGTACGCTCGCCGTGTTGTAAGCCTCTAGCCATGCCCATCGGTTTCCACCTTGCGACTGCGCTTTCCTGGTCTCGCTGAAATTATTCATGATTATTCAGAGCTTCCCTTATCTTTACCTTTTATGACTTCACCACCCAGCTCATGACTATGATTGTGGTGATGAGTATAAACAGCCAGAGTTTCCGCATCTTTTCTGCCGAATAATTCCAGATATGCAGGATCGTTACTTACCTGTTCAGGATGACCATGGCAGCAGACATGCTGGTTAAGGCAAATAACTTCGTCAGTAGCAGACATAACCAAATGTAAATCGTGTGAGACGAGCAAAATCCCACATTTATGTCGGCTGCGAATGTCGGCTATCAAGCGATACAGCTCAGCCTGACCATTGACGTCAACTCCCTGTGCAGGTTCGTCGAGAACAAGGAGCTGGGGTTCCTGAATTAGCGC
>CAWUSW010000049.1:0-14863 GCA_963925675.1 uncultured Pseudomonadales bacterium | reverse complement strand
GTGGTGATCGTGGATATACCGATGCCAGCCCAGATTCACGGGTGTTAAGTGGCGGCGCAACTGCCCTGCATAAGGCGGCCAAGAGTGGTGATATCGCTGCGGTAAAACTGCTGCTGGAATTCGATGCCCGCGTGGACATTGCCAATATGGTCTATGAAGTGACGCCCATGCATGCCGCCGCCGGTGTCTGGCGGGTGTATGGTATTTTTATGGAATCACCCATCTCCGGAGCATTTACCACCGCGGAGGATGCCGCAGAGATTATGCGTTTGTTGCAGGATGCCGGTGCCAATATCCATGCACTTGCTGCCAATGGTCAGAATGTTGCCCACGGCTCGGCCAAGGCTGGCTGGAATGCGGCGCTGCAATATGCTTTTGAGCAGGGTGTCGACCTGAATGCCCGCGATGTGGGGGGCTACACGCCAAGAGAGTTGGCCTTGACCATGGGACATATGGAAACGGTGGAGTTCATCGACGACTTGTTGGGTGATCAGTAGTCATGGCGATAAGAAGTTTTTTAACAATTTTATTCCTGTCCCTGTGTTTGACAGGATTCAGCGCCAGCGCACAGATAGCATATGATGAGTCTACCCATAATGCCATTATTAATGCTCTGCCAGATGGACTGATGCCAGAAAATGCCAGTGCCGATGAAATTGCCCAAGGTGCTCTGGATCTTGCATTTACTATGGACGGTGAACTGGAAAGCAACCTGACCCAGGTGATGGTCTCTCTGGGAGAACTAACCCGGGCCGGCACGTTTAAAAATGCACCACGCTTTGGTGACAAAAATCCTCCAGCACGTTTATACACCAGAGTGTTGAACATGGCCTCAAGTGCGCTTGATGTTACCTACACGACTTATCACGGCGTGACGGTACAACACATCATGGCATTAACCGCGGCAATGCGAGATGGACAGAATTTTCTAAACGGCGCCGAGAGTAAAGCCATTACTCGTAAGTAATTATTCCTCTGCACTTCTTGCAAAATAAATAACCTTACTAAAACAGTGTTTTTCAAGGTGTTTTTTTTAAATCAAACCAGCAGATTACTTTGCCAATGCCGGTTATCCTGTTAACGTTGCCTTATCAGGAGGTGTCCAGATGATGTCATGCAGTCTTCAAGTATAAAGGGCCCCGACTGACCGGGTTTTTACTAGTAATAAAATAATAACTACTAATCACTACAGGGGCGGATATGAATCCTTTAAAATCAGTAGCCGGTACAATCATCGCAGGTTTTGTACTTGCGATTCTTTATCTGGTGGGTCATGGACTTTCCAGCTTTAATTTATGGTCAACGCTTACCTGGCTGCATGTCATTGCCGGTGTGATATGGATCGGCCTGTTGTATTACTTTAATTTTATTCAGGTCCCCGCCGTGGGCGAAGCCGCAGCCGACACCGATGGTCCAGGTCCTGCTGCAATTAATAAATATGTGGCACCGCGAGCCTTGTTCTGGTTTCGTTGGGGCGCATTGGCGACCTGGATTACCGGAGCCGGAGCGCTCGAAGCAATGGGTATCGGCATTGGTAATGCTTTTATGTTGGCAGATGGTGCGGCAGTTATCGGCTTTGGCGCCTGGCTTGGCACCATCATGCTGTTTAATGTCTGGGTATTGATCTGGCCAAATCAGAAAAAGATTCTGGGCATGGTAGAAGCCAGTGCAGAAGAAATAACAAAAGCCAAGTTTGTGGCACTGATGGCTTCAAGGACCAATACCATGTTATCCATTCCCATGCTGATGTGCATGGTTGGACAGGGACATGGTTTGCCTTTGATGTAATTGATTATTCAAAGTGAATAAATAAAAAGCCCGGTGATTCCGGGCTTTTTTATGTCTTTGCTTTAACTGTCTTCCTGCTAGTCTTCACTTTGTAAAGAGAAAAAATAAACAGCAAAGAATCAAAATGGTGAAACGCCTATTAAAAGCCGGTGAAGGAAAAAAGCAAAAATGGCATACAGCACCGTTGCCGCAGAAGACACCATCGCTGTGCCGAATAAGCTACCTTGTTCATAAATAACACCGGCTTTTCTGTCGCGCCGGCGCGAAACAGAAAAACCTGCAATCGCCCAGATCAGGAAGCAGCCAAACAATAATGTATCGCCAAGACTACCATTGGCAATCAGGTGAGCAAAGGCCCAGATTTTGGTGCCTGCAAACATCGGATGCCCCAGCTTTTGCTTGATATGGTTACGCGGAATATTTCCAGCGGCTAGGAGCAGGAAGGCAATGAACACCAGTAATGCCGCAGCATGACGTGTCCACAGGGGCGGGTTCCAGAGAAAAACCGGATCGGCACGCGCTTCCCCGAAGCCGTAAATGATTAACCCAAGACCCAGTAGTGACAGTACGCCGTAAAGTCCACGCCAGGCGAGTTTGCTTTTTTCTGCGATGAATCTGCTACTGAAGTCATCATTGATGATGCGTACAGAATGAATGCTGAAAAAAACGATTAAGCCAATAACTAACCAGACCATCTAAAATACCTATTTAGGATTAGTGAAATTTTTCACCGGATATTATTTACTGATCTTTATCCCAGTCCGTCTTGCCTTCTTCAGTGCCTGCAACAGAATAGAGCACCTGCGCATTTCGGGTCTTCTGAAAATCATCCAGAGATTCTCCACGCATGGCAGCGTAAATATGCAGGTTGGTGGTTCCCACAACAGCGCCCAGTTTTTCCAGCATGAAGAAAATTACCCCGTAATGAATCATCCCACGCCAGTCCTGATCCCGAAGCATTGTGCGTTCTTCTTCGCTAAGCTGCGCTTTTTCGAAAGCAGTTTCCGGGTCATCGAGAAACAGCTTGCGATGTTCCGGAATGATCAGCTCATGAAGAAAATTGTTTAAGCGATAGGCCTTAACACTACTACCGATTGTTGTAGGGTAAGTACCTTCGAGTTTTTCGATGCCTGCCAGCTGGTGATTAATGCGCTTCATGTAATCTTCCTGGCTTTCATCAGAGACCTCATCGGAACGCTCTTCCAGGATCATACTGGCGATTGGGGTCATTGAAGGCAGATAATAGGTCTTATGAGTGACTTCAACTTCTTTTGACAATGCGCCACGCATGATCAGCCACATGATTACTTCAGCACCTTCCATACCGCCAAGTTCTGCATATTCTGCAATAGTGATATTGGTTAGTCCTTCAGGATCTTTTTCAAGGCGTTCCATGAATTCCATGTCCCAGGGGGTGTTATTAAAGCCACAACGTTCCCCATGTACCTGATGGGAAAGCCCGCCAGTTCCCGCGATAGCAACCTTGATGTCTTCGGGATAGCTCTGGATGGCTTTGCGCAGAGAGCGACCGATGTTGTAGCAGCGTTTTGCGGTAGGTGTTGGTGATTGCAGTACACCGATCTGAAATGGGACTACCTGACATGGCCATTCTGTTTCATGGGGAAGCAGCAGTGACAGGGGTGAGAAGCAACCATGATCAAGCGCTTTTTCCTGGAAATAGGATAAGTCGAATTCATCAGCCACCAGGCCTTTGGCAATATGTTCAGCCAGAGCGGGATGACCTACCAGGGGGGGCAAATCACGCGGGCCACCACCTTCGTCTGCGACAGGGAAATTCTGACCGACACCCAAAGCAAAATGAGAATAGTGGTCAATAAAGAATGACGTCATGTGGTCATTGAAAATATAGAAAATGACATCCGGTGCCTGGTCTTTTAGCCACTGTTGTACCGGCTTGTAGCCTTTAAAAATTGGCGCCCACACGGGATCTTCCTGCTTGTGTGCATCAAGTGCAAAGCCAATGGTGGGGGTGTGGGAAGTAGCAATGCCGCCGACTATCGTGGCCATAAAAAGACTCCTGCTTTACTGTTTTAGTTTTTTTCGAATTGCGAAGGGTCGTCATTATAACGAATCATTCTGGGGAAAGCGGGAATATTTTAGCGACTTTAGTTGCTCTTGATAAGAATCAACGCCTGCCTTTCAAAATATAAGCTAACTTGCTGAAAAATATAGATAATAATTATTATTTTTATTAAATGAAATCAAACCAGAAGGCATCATTCCTGGCGATTACATGGCCGATTGACGGGGAAGGAAAGTGGGCGGTGAGCACCAGATTTTGCTGTTCACATTGTGTTTCCAAAAATTTCTTGCGTGTGCTTATTGCCTGTTGTGGATTGTAGTCGATCCAGTATTCCCAGTGCGGGTACAGGCATTGCAGGGGGCTGTGTATGAGATCTCCGCACAGAACCGCTCGTTGTCCCCTTGATTGCAAATGGACGGCAACATGACCTGGCGTATGACCCAGTGCTGGTTCCAGCCAGACATGATCATCGAGGGCAAAATCTGATGCCACTGCTATAACCTGACCTGATTCAATTATGGGTAATACACTTTCCTGGTAGGCGGGGGTGTTTTCACAGGCGACATGGTCTATTTCGTCTTTTGCGATGATGTATTTTGCATTGGGGAAAGTGGGGACCCAGCGACCATCCACCAGACGTGTATTCCAGCCACAATGATCGCCATGCAAGTGAGTGCAAAACACATAATCTACCTGAGTCGGGTCGATACCCTTGTCCAGAAGGGATTGATACCAGCGTGTGTCACTACGCTGATGCCAGCTTTCAAAATAGTGGTTGGTTTTATTGCAGCCTATGCAGGTATCTACAAGTATCAGGTGTTGCGGCGTACGGATAATCCAGGTCTGGATTGCAATGATCAACATGCCGGTTTCCGGGCACAATGCAGCAGGCTCCAGCCAATCTCGGTGGGTGTTAATTAGATCGACAGGAGCACCCGGAAAGGCATCAGCCGGTGACAGAAACGGAATTTCCATTTCCACAATGCGGTCTATTTGAATGTCGCCTATTTGCATAGCAAAATATTTGCTATGAATTCCTCGTGGTTAAAACCGCTGCTACAATGCATACATGAGTTCCTGTAGGAGGGACCCTAGTCCCGAAGAAAAGAAAGCTATACCTTTATGTTGAAACATATCCGGGGCCTTTAATTGCGATTTTGGATAATAACAGCCAGTTACAGACATTACCTGAGCCTGATTTACTGTCCGATGGTTCGGTCGAGAAATTCAAGCGCATTGGCAAGATGTTCTTCATCAAAAAAGCCCGGCCCGCCATGCACGGCGCCATGGACCGGATCAAAACTGACGTCCAGCCCCATCGCTTTGTAGGCGCCGAGCATTTGCAGGCTTTGGTTAATGGGCATTTGTGGATCCATATCTCCGTGCAACAGCAACAGAGGAGGATCATCAACATCTACGAGGTAAACCGGACTGGCCAGTTTTGCCAATTGTTGGTTGTCTTCTGGCAATGAGCCCAGCAATAATTTTAGAGCAGGTTCTCTTACGCTCAGCCCAAAAGGTGTAGATTGTGAAAGTATTGAAGTAAGGTCACTGGCGGCAAAATAACTGAGGATGGCTTGTACATCGGATGAAGTACCCGGATAGTCACCCAAATTTCCTTCCAGTTCTGCATGCCCATTACTAACGCCAGTCAACAGCGCCAAGTGGGCACCGGACGAGGCTCCAGTAATGGCGATTTTAGAGGCATCGTAACCATATGCATCGGCATTGGCGCGCAAAAAGCGGATTCCGGCTTTGATGTCATGAATCATTGCGGGGAAGGGGGCATCAGTGGATTGACGAAAATCCAGGCTGGCCACTGCGTAAGCATGGTCGACGAATTCCATGGGAACACCGCCGTCTTTGTTGCCAAAGCGCCATGCCCCTCCATGTATCTGAACGATTAAGGCAGGCTTATCAATGTTTTCTGGAACATAAATGTCAAGACCCAGAACAAGACCGTCAGGGCGTGCGTAAATAATGTCTTTATATTGTGCAGGTTGCGCTATAACTGACAGGGAACTGACAAGCAGAGTTGTCAGCATGCCGGTTTTAAAAAGTGTGTGTTTCATATCAAGCCCCCAGGGCCATGTGGCTTATTGAACATGACTTATTCGCTAACAAGGGTCAGGATAAAGAACTAGAGATAGTGCATCAAGAGAAACTGGACATACAGTCATAATGAAGTCTAGGATTACACTGACTCTATCACTTATTGTGCGCTGAAAAGGTAGCTCTAATTATTAAAGAACAGGACCAATACCATGGAAATATCTACTTTTGAAGCAACAATGAGATACAGGACTTTAACTATTGTTCTGGTATTTTTATGTACCGCCTGTGTCCCTATTGAACGAATCCCTAATCGCACCATGGGTGTCAGTAATGGACCCGATATGGTATTTCAACAGCCGGTATCAGAGTTGGTGCCTCAATTAGTGGGGGCAACAGCGACAGGCAATAATGGCCGGGTGGGCAATGAGCTGGTGTTTTGGGAATATCAGCTAGTCCAGGGCAATAAGGCAAATTTCTATGCCTGTATTGTGAACGAGGAAGTTAACTGCGAGGCAAGAGTTCCCGCTATATGCCCGGCCGGGGGAGATGAGTCAGGAAGGCGTGTGGTACCAGGAAATGTGAGGCATCTGGACTGCAAGGCAATTGGCATTGCTGCAACAGGTGAGTTGAGACCTAATTGTGAAGACAAGGAAATAGTCGACGCCTTACAAGTAGGCCTGATGCAATGTCGTTAAGACTATTGGCCTTAGGCTGATAAGTTTTCAGATAAATTTCAGCAGTATTTATCCAGCACTGGAGCCATAACTTACCAGTAACACGATCAAAAACAGGAATACGCCAGACATGATCACCGTATCGAGTATGCCAAGCGTGTGATCTTTTTCCAGCAGAGACGTTAATATGTAGAAAGTTGGGAAAAGGAACAGTAACAGAAAGATATTGGACAATGAAAAAGTTATTGGGAGTTCCACGTGTCCTGGATTAATAAAAGTTTGGTAAACGGCGATACCTAACAGGGTGAAAGGAAACACCAGAAACATTACCTGGGTTATGCCGCCAAAGGCGTTGGCCAGAGCAATGCCATATTCTTTCTTTTGATGTGATTTCCAAACGATGACGTACTCGCTCATGCCGGCAAAAACGGCAAGAATAAGTGCTGTGAGAATGGGGTTAACATCGAGTTCACTAACCATGGCTCGGGCAAACTCAGAGACCTGCTCGCCACCCAGTACAGCGCCAATGATACCTATCAGTAACAGGCCGGCAATGTGAGCGGTAGAATTGTCAGTCACATCCTCATAAACAATTTCCAGCCGTTGGCGAATATCTGATTTAGACATGCCCAGGCTTTCCCGGACTTCATCCTCTTCCTGTGCATAGCTGGTCACCAGTTTATAGGTATAGACAATAAAAATGATGAGCAGGAAGAAACTGATAAAAAACAAATCAATGGGCATAAAACTGTTTTTGGTTGGCGATTCACTGGTGAACGCGAGCATCACCAGTCCAAGTATCAACCCCATCGCGCCACCACCAATTAAAATCTGGGTGCCAGCTTCGGTAATTGGTTTGGGCATGAGGAATTTTCCATGCTTGTCTTTGGGGAGGAAGTAAGAGTACAAGCTAAACACCAGAGCATTGTTGTAAATAGTGACCAGTGTGATGATAAAGGCCACCACAGGACTGACGGAAATGACGAAGGCAATAACGACCAGCTCCGGAATTGTCGAGAGAATTTCTGCAACAGTGCCGGCAACGTAATGGTTCCAGTGCAAGCGGGCGGCTATTCTTTCGGTTGCTTTGAGTAATGCTTCGCAGGCTACCTGAAGGACAATTAAGCCAATTAATAGTGACAAAATTGCATGGAAAAAACTCTCTTGAAGTATTCCGGTCGCTTGCAGGAACTCCGAGAACAGCCACAGGATTAAGCCCAGCAGTAAGCGCTTTGTCCAGGCAGAGAGATGGGGTGTTACGGAAAGAGGTTTTTGCCCGAATTTGAAAATAGAAAGGCGATCAGGATCAATACCTGCTTGAATAAGTGGTGCTTCCACATGGGGGTCAGCCCCCGGGAGTCCGGCCTGAGCAATATCGTTTTCAGCTTTTGATTTCTTTTTTGACATTATTATTTAATAAGCAAGGGTAAGACACAATCCAGGCTCTGGCTTGCAGACAAGTTCATTATTGCATCATGCAGAGTGGCAGCATCTTCACTGTTGCGATTGTTTTCAGCAGCAAGCAAAAAACGTGCTGAAACTTCCGCAAAGCTTGCTGTGATTACATCATCGAGATTTACAGTGAGAGTTTTGCCTTCTGTGCTTGTCACGATCACAGCAGCACCTTGCTGTCCGGGGTAGCGATCACTTAAGTGCTGGTCAATGCTTACATCAATAAGTGCAATGAGCTGACTAATATCCGGGTTGTTAAAATCATGGTAATTACTGTCTTCAAAATTACCTTTTAACAGGGCACTGGCAACATTGAAATGGATGCTCATGCGGGCCTGTAAAATACTGTTAAAGGGCCCGGGGTAATCACATCCTGGATAATTGGCTGCCGCATAAGGCACCTTGACCCTTACTGTTTCAATGGCATCTGCTTTTAGTGTGTATTGTGTTTTTAGCTGAAGGGCTGCCTGGGCAGCTGTTTGTGCATAATTACAGGCTGGCACCTGTTTGAAAAATACCTGCAATATTTCCGCCCCATGACTAAATGGCAAGGGTGGTGGTGTCGGGACTGATTTATCAAAGGCGGCAAACAAACCCGCCTTGCCGTCTAGAGAGCCTGTAGCGGCACTAGCGCCTTCACGGGCCATGAGCATGGCGGTGATGCCATTTCTGGCAGCGATACCCGGATGGAAGTACATATCATCGCTGCCCGAGGCAGCCCATTCATTCAAGCCGGTAATGTAATTGGCGGCGAACCCCAGCGCATTAGCTGTTTGCTCGGCATCAAGTTTTGCCAACCTGGCGGCAGTGGCCGCAGAAGCAAAAGCGCCAATCAGACCGGTAGGACGAAACGTTTTAGCTGTTTCCACATCCATTAGCAATGCCCCTAATTTACCCCCGGCTTCATAACCACAGATCACAGCTTCCAGAAATTCTCTGCCACTTATTTGTTCTTGTTCTGCAAGCGCCAGGGCTGTTGGCAGTACGGCAACACCGAGATGAGAGACGCTCGCTACATGCATATCATCTCTGACCAGAGAATGGCCGGCGACGGCATTAACAAACGCGGCATCCTGCATGGAGACTTTAAATGAAGAGCCAATAATTGGAGCACCAGCGCCAGCCATTTGCGAATTCATGCAGGCTACCCGTTGGGCCTGCTGCACCCAGGGAAAGTGCTGTGTAGAAAAGGTACAGGCGAGGAAATCCAGCAAACAAAAACTGGCCTTGGTTAAGGCTTCATTGGCAAAGTTTTGTTTTCCAGCAAGCGCATTGGCAAAGAGGCGACTAAGAGACGTGTTTGTATTCACCTGGGCCTTCCTGATAGTAACGGTTGTTTTTTATATTGCCCTTTACAGGGTAGAAAAAACATTCGGGCTAATCGCCGCTGCTTATTCAAAACCCAGATAACCGATACGATTGTTTACTGGATCGCTGAACCACAGTTTGTCAGTGAGACGTTGCGGAGTTTGTCGGTCACTTCCCGCGCTCAGGCCGACGGCTCTGGCTGGTCCATCGAATATAGAGAATTCTGTGATCTCCCCGTCAGGGCTTACGCGACCCAAAGTATTGTTTTTGGTATACCAGACATTCCGGTCTGGACCCACAGCAATATTGATGGGGGTAGAGCCTTCACTGGGAATAGCGAATTCCGTGATTTGTCCTGTCATGCTTATGCGTCCGACGCGATTTCCATCTAAGGGTCTATTGTCCATGGTGCCATTTAATTCTAAAAACCACATATTGCCGTCTGCACCGGCAGTGATATCACCCGGGCCAGTCTGGGGACGTGGCAGGGTAAATTCTGTTATTTCACCTTGTGGTGTAATGCGGCCAATCTTTCCGGCCTTGAATTCAGAAAACCAGATATTGCCGTCGGGGCCTGCTGCCAGGGCGCGCGGGCCACTATCGGGCGTGGGGATATCAAATTCAGTAATCATGCCGGCAGGGGTAATGCGGCCGATTTTGTTTGCGGCAAACATGCCAATCCAGATATTGCCATCACTGCCAAGAGCGATAGCTCTGGGTTGACTGTTAGCAGACAAAAAAGGAAATTCAGTTATTTCACCTGTCGGGGTAATGCGACCCATTTTGTTGCCTTCGTGTTCAGAGAACCACATGTTCCCGTCTGCACCCATGGCAATAATACGCGGGGATGAGTTGGCAGTAGGGATCGGAAATTCCACCATGTCGCTGCCATCGGGATTCATTCGGCCAATGGCATTGCCTGAGCTGAGGGTGTACCAGATCGAATTATCAGGGGCTATGGAGATTGTGGTAGGACCGGCATTTTCCGAAAGCATGGTAAAGGCAGTTACTACCCCATCGGTTTGCATATCTAATGGAAGAGCTAATGGAAGTGCTTGCTCAATAGCCTGTGGAAGATTGATGGTAACAGTATCGGTGATGTCGCTGGAGGTGTTTTCAGGGGCTTGCTCGCTGCACGCGCTCGCTAAACAAGCAATTGATCCTATCAGGCAGGCATAATTAAAGCATTTCATAGTTATTTTCCGTGATTTAGAACTGTACGGGTACTTGCGGGGCCGCGCCGCTCTTGATGTCATCCACCAGTGTTGGTGAACCATTTTCCCAGACCAGCAACATGGAGCGTTTAGGGCTAAAGCCCTGATGACGGCAGTAGGCTGGCATGGCGGCCATATCGCCGGCTTTCATAATGACTCTGGCAAGTGGTTCGCCGGATTCCTTGTGATCACAGTTCCAGTGAATTTCATCACACATCTGGAAAAACCATTCGACTCTGTCATTGCCATGAATAATCGGCAGGATATGTTCTTCGCTGGTAGGACACATGAAACTGTTTTTCACCACCGAGGTAAAAGAAGGGTTCCAGGTAACCTGAGAGCGGGACAAAAATGCAAACAGATTAAAAGCATGCACTTCGTTTTCAAACCCTGGTTCCGGGTGCAGCTCCGGCTTATCCTGAGGAACATCGGCAAATGCTCTATTAACCGGGGCACCGCGTTCATCGGTGCGCAGTGGCAGGTCCCCTTCAAGACCAACACACCTTTTTGCCAGTTCACGCGCCCTGGTGATGGCGGGCATGTTGTCACCATTTTTTGGCCCGTAGGGAGATTCGGTTTCCTGGGGAGCGGCAAAGGGATCGAAACCGGCGTTGGTCCAATCAGCCAGCATGGCTTCAAACAACTGGCGAATGTCATCGGTCGGAAAATTTTCAATACGATCAATTTTGGCATCTTTCATGGCGCCGTTATAGGAGCCTGCATAGAGATCTACCGTGCTGTAATGGTTAACGGTGCCGATAACCTCGTCAAAATTTACCCAGCCGTAGAAAAAACCCCAGGCTACATCTCGCATCAAAGCGCGCAGGAAATTGCCGACATCCATAGTGTGGCTCATTGGACGACCGTCTGCTGTCTCCCAGGTGATGTGAGTAAAATATTCATCGCGCTGGAAGTTAAAGCCTCCCAGAGAAAAATTCTGATAACCGTGTTCGTTTTGCATGTTACTTATCTCCTCTGACACCATTATGTGGTTTGACAGATATCTGCCCAGCGCTCAATGCTTAAATCGCCTTTGCATGTTTGCAGTACAATGACAGCGGGTTTGCTGCTGCGGAACTGATAGGCGCTACCTGCAGGTAACATTGCCTGATGGCCGCGGCCCATTTTGATCCACCCCATTTTGACACCTTCCGGTTCACCTTCCACAAGCACTGAGCCTTCCTTTTCAGCATCCTGAACAGCTTTTTCTGCAGCCAGTTTGATCAGATGTATCTCAAGCTCACCATCCATGCATAATGCAAACTCGTCATGAGCGCAGGTAAACCAGGGAGATTCACCTTCGGCACGCAGGGTTTCCAGGACATACTGCATATTCTGGCCAAATACTATTTTTTCATAAGGAGCACTATTGCTGGCAATCTCAAAGCAATTTGAGAAAGCATAGTTTTTGACATCATCAGCAATTGGTTCAACACGACCCTTTTCATAATCCTGTAAAGAGCCAAAGCGTGTGACATAGTGGTTTGACATGGTTTGATTCCTCTTATCTAGCAGGCTTTCTGTATTGGCAGCGGGTAGCCTGATTGCATCGTTAGCTTATTCATTTTCTATTATTTCTCCCTGATTCGAATCAAGAATATGGCAGATGAGACTAGCAGGGTGTCTTGCTGAATTCAACGATACAAGCCTGTAAGCGGTTTGCGTAAGGATTACCTGAATAACCAGTTGTTCTGGAATTTTTTCTTCGGTATCTTGCCATCTCTTTGACTCCGGCATTCAAGAACGTAAGCAATGACTGAAATCTCCAAGGCAAATAATCGACCAGAACACGTTTCTGTGGGCATGGGCATTGATTTTGGCACTTCCAACAGCACCGCAGCAATCTATGATGGGGAGAAACTCACCCTGGTCAATCTGGAAGATAATAATCCCATCATGCCCTCGGCGAGCTATATTGATCGGGATTTCGTCACCAGTACCGGCCAGGAGGCGATTGACACTTATATAGCCAGAAATCAGGGGCGCAAAGTGGAAATGAGCCTGGAAGTGCTCGGTGAAGCACGTACCAGTACCGGGCAGATGGATATGTCCTCACAGCTTCCTGGGGAGCCGGACACGCAACTTGTCTACGGCCAGGCATTTAATGATGGCAGTTTGCCGGGCAGGTTGTTCAGAGGAACAAAACGGCTTCTTGGCAGTGTGGATACTCAACGTATCATGGTATTTGACCGGGCATTTCGACTGGTGGCGCTAATCACTCCAATTTTGTTACGCATTCGACAATCCTTTGATCTATTTGTTCAGACCATGCCTGTTCCGATCGCAGAGGTTAATCGAGCCTGTATTGGTCATCCGGTTAATTTCGAGGGGCGCGATACCGGGCACAACAATGTGGCAATGGAGCGGCTGAGTGAAGCCTATAGACATGCCGGCATTACCCAGCAGACCTTTTACCCTGAACCCACAGCTGCAGCGATGAGTTATCTGCATGCCAATCCAGAAGAGCAAAGTGACGTAATCCTGACAGTGGATTTTGGTGGTGGAACACTGGATTTATGTATTTTGAAACGTAATGAAAAATTCTTTGATGTGGTGGCGATACATGGCATCGGCTTGGGTGGAGATCACATTGACCAGTGTATGTTTCGTCATATTCTGTTTCCCTTGCTTGGCAAAGGGGAGCGCTGGCGCCGTGAGGTAGAAGGCAAAACTATTGAGACACTTTTTCCTTTTGATGCTTACCAGGATCTGCTGATCAACTGGACAGTAAGCTATATTCTGAACCAGAACGAATACACCACCCCAGTGATTGATAAAATTCAGCAGGGGGGCGAGTGCGCACTTAAATTCGAACGTTTGTATGAATTGATAACCCAGAATTACTCTTATCAGGTTTTTCAGGCAATCAAGGACTGCAAGGCAGAACTGTCAGTCAAGGAAGTATGTGTACTGGATATTCCGGAAATAGACGTTGAAGTGGAAATTAACAGAACAGACTTCGAAAATATGATTGCCGGTCTTTTAACGCGCTTTGAAGGTGCTGTAGACGACACGCTTAAAAAAGCAGGGATGGACAAAAATGATATCCAGTTGGTATTAAGAACCGGTGGCTCTTGCCTGATTCCAGCAGTACGCAATATTCTGGAACAGCATTTTCCCGGTAAAGTAGTTGAACATGACCCCTTTACCAGCGTCGCAGCAGGCCTTGCCCTGGCTGATTATTATAATTATGGCACTGCGCTGGAATAAATCAGCAATAGATCAGAAAATATTGCCAATAACTTGTCGTTGAATAACTCCCGCCCTGTATAAACTATAGTTGTTTTTTTCCGTGTCGTTCTAGGGTATCTTTTAAGAAAAACCAGAGTATGAACCACGATGAAAAAGAGCAATGTAATCTTGTTCAGCTTAATTATTTTGCTGTTCAATCTGCCAGTTATGGCGCAATGGCCGCCTTTTCCTACTCCCAACGTACCAATGACAGCCTCTGGTGAGCCGGATCTGGATGCACCAGCGCCGCGCACCCCCTGGGGTGATCCGGATTTGTCAGGAATCTGGGAAAGATACGGAGGCTTTGGCGGAAACCAGGATAATGAAAATGAAGTCCTCGATCCCAATGCACCTGCTCAGGCCACCTTTTTTGATCTGGGTGCCAATATGGAAGAGGGGCTGCCCTATACACAATGGGCACTTGATCTAAAAAGCGAGCGCATGGCAAATAATATGAAGGACAATCCCGATGCCCTTTGTTTGCCTATTGGTTATATGCAGCTTCATCAACATCCCCAGCCCCATAAAATAATCCAGACGCCAGAGTTGATTGTTATGATCTGGGAAAGTAACGGCGGCTTGCGTCAGATTTTTATGGATGGCAGGGCGCTCCCGGATGATGATCCATTGCCCTGGTGGTATGGTTATTCAATAGGTCGCTGGGAAGGCGGTACGCTTGTCGTTGAATCCAATGGTTTTCGAGACGATGTCTGGCTTGACGTCAACGGAAGCCCTTTGACAGGAACGGGCAAAGTCACAGAACGCTTTACCCGCGATACTTTTGGTCATATGACAGTAGATACCACCATTGAAGATCCGCAATCATATACCGAAGCTTTTACGGTCCGGGTAGAACACGGCATTATGCTAGATACCGATCTGTTTGAATTTATTTGTAATGAAAATGAGCAGTCTTCACCATATTTTGATCCCTGATCAACATTGTGCGATTTGCTCATGGAGAAAGATCTATGAATAGAGCTATGAAACTACTAACAAAACTAACTTGTCTGGTATGGGTAATATTTCCCTTGTCCGGGAATGCGCATCATGCTTTTAACGCTGAATTTGACCGGGAAATGCCCGTTGAATTTGCG
>CAWUSW010000048.1:0-59417 GCA_963925675.1 uncultured Pseudomonadales bacterium | reverse complement strand
AGGCTTTCGCCCATTGTCCAATATTCCCCACTGCTGCCTCCCGTAGGAGTCTGGGCCGTGTCTCAGTCCCAGTGTGGCTGATCATCCTCTCAGACCAGCTAAAGATCGTCGCCTTGGTGGGCCTTTACCCCACCAACTAGCTAATCTTACGCAGGCTCCTCTAATAGCGTGAGGTCCGAAGATCCCCCACTTTCACCCTTAGGTATTATGCGGTATTAATTCGAGTTTCCTCGAGCTATCCCCCACTACTAGGTAGATTCCTACGCGTTACTCACCCGTCCGCCACTCGTCAGCATCAAGATCATCCCGAAGGAATCTCAGCGATCTGTTACCGTTCGACTTGCATGTGTTAGGCTTGCCGCCAGCGTTCAATCTGAGCCATGATCAAACTCTTCAGTTTAAGTTTTTCAAAGCATGATGCCCGACTACAAAATTCCAGACTCCACACTTAAAAGCTTTATGACTCAGTTAATAAAACTACTGTTAGATCCTAAGTTTGCCGAAGCAAATATAGGTCTAAAGCTAATAAATTATTAGCAGTTGTTTACTCACTGAGTTTGTATTTTTCGATACAAAATCAACCAGCAAACACCCACTTCTATTACTTGATCTAATTGTTAAAGAGCGTCCCTGTCTCAAGGGAAGGCGCATTATACTTATTACTCGATAACACACAAGGATTTTTTAAATTTATTTGAAAAGAATTTATTCATTCTTAATTTCGCCCAAAATGCCCTATTTTTATAGGCTACAGGCATATTCACTATAGGCTAGGTGGAACAGTTTTTTTCCTCGTTTCAGCAAAAAGAACTCACCAAATAACCCTTTTTTCATATCCAGCATAACGCCTGGGTCAGTGGCCTTCTCACCATTCACCAAAACGGCGCCGTTAGTGATGAATTCCCGCGCCATTTTATTGGAAGGCGCAAGGCCCGTTTGAACCAATAGCTCAACCAGGGACAAGCCCTGTGCTGCTATTTCACTAGCTATAATAGAAGCAGGAAGACCGTCCTGCTTAAGTTGCCCGAAATCATCTTCAGTCAGACCGCTTATATCGCCACTAAACAAGGCCTCCGTAATACGCTGGGCCGCTTGCAGCCCTTCTTCGCCATGCACCAGCCGAGCCACCTCTCTGGCCAAAATCCCTTGTGCCTCGGGACGTCCAACAGCAGATTTATCTGCTTCTTCTATAGCATCTATTTCAGCTACGTCCAGGAAGGTAAAGTATTTAAGGAACTTGTATACATCGGCATCAGCGGTATTAATCCAGAACTGGTAAAAAGCATAGACAGAGGTACGCGCTGAATCCAGCCAGATGGTACCTTCCTCCGTCTTGCCAAATTTGCTGCCATCGGCTTTAGTGACCAGCGGCAGTGTCAATCCGTATACCTGCTGCTGGTTAAGCCTGCGCGTCAGGTCAATCCCGGCAGTAATATTGCCCCATTGGTCTGAGCCCCCGATTTGCAAAGTACAGTCATGCATTTCATTGAGCATGGCAAAATCATAAGCCTGGAGAATCATATAACTGAATTCAGTATAGGAAATCCCTTCCCCTTCCCTTTCTATGCGCTGTTTAACGCTTTCTTTCTGGATCATGGCATTGATAGAAAAGTGCTTGCCAATGTCGCGCAGGAAGGTCAGCACATCTTTATCGGCTGTCCAGTCCAGGTTATTAACCACCAGAGCAGAGTTTTCACCGCAATCAAAATCGATAAAACGCGACAACTGGTCTTTGATCTTATCTGTCCATTGCGCCGTCACTTCCAGTGAGTTCAATTTTCGCTCATTGGATTTGAAGCTTGGATCACCAATCATGCCAGTGGCACCACCGGCAAGCGCGATCGGGCGATGACCTGCCAGCTGAATTCGCTTCAACGCCAATAAAGGAACCAGGGAGCCGATATGCAGGCTATCTGCCGTGGGATCAAAGCCGCAATAAACAGTGCGACACCCACTTGCCAGATGTTCATCCAGTTCTTCCTGGGCTGAGGCCTGCATCAGCAGGCCGCGTTTATTGAGGTTTTCTGTTAAATGCTGCTCTGTCACGGGAATAATCTGCTATGCCGGTTTATAAAAGAGGCGCAACTTTACTAAAACCTCCTACATATTGCTAGGCAATCAAGACACGCAAAGTGCCAGCTAAACGCCGCAAACACTGATTTTTATAAGAAAAATGGCCGTTTCTTAAAAAACCCCTGCAAATCACTGGCAAATACCACTATTTGCCTATTACAATGACGCGGCACAAAAGCTATACCATTTAAATATTTTTGTTATAATCCAAGCAATTACGTCCGTTACTATATAAAACACTATAAGAATCCTATGGATACTATTGATTCTATCAAACGCCGCCTAGACGGCTTTTTGCCAGGCAAGCATCGAATATTGCTGCTTGGCCTTGTCTGTTTCCTGATCATTATTACTCATCAAAATGAGTATCCAGGACCGACTCTTATACTTCGAAATTCAGCAGCAGAGCTGGCTGCAACCAGCCCTGCTTTTGAAACTATTGCAGAAACTATTGCTGAAACTATAGAAGAAGATCCTGCTATAAACACAGCATTGATCGATAAAGGCGAGATCGATTCCTTTATAGTCTCGGAAGTATCATTTGATTTACCGACCAACCTTTCAGCACCCTCGACCATGCCTTTACCTGCTAAAACGGAAATTACAGGGCAATCATCAGGTCCTGATTTCGTCACCAAAGTGAAATCCGGTGATAATCTGACCCTCATTTTTGCGCGTGCCGGATTGTCTGCTCGTGATGTTTACGAAGTCAGCAACAGTGAACCGAAATCTTCCCTGCTCAGCAATCTCTATCCTGGCTACGAGCTGGAATTCTATTTTGATCACACCACTGAGAAAGGCAATGAGCTGGTTTCCCTTAACGTCATTAAAAATAAACTGGAAAGCGTAGAATTCAAAAAAATTGAAGAAGGCTACTTCACCGCCAATGAGAATTATCGTCAACCTGAAGTTCGCCAGGTTTTCCGTGAAGCAACTATTGACGATTCCCTGTTCCTTGCCGCCCAGCGTGGCGGGATGTCAGCTGGCGTCACCATGGAGCTGGCGGGTATT
Organism: uncultured Pseudomonadales bacterium; assembly: GCA_963925675.1. Taxonomy (GTDB): domain Bacteria; phylum Pseudomonadota; class Gammaproteobacteria; order Pseudomonadales; family Pseudohongiellaceae; genus Eutrophocola. The sequence goes on along the minus strand of CAWUSW010000048.1, from coordinate 56,333 downwards.
TTTGGCGGGGTGATCGATTTCCTGTTAGACACACGAAAAGGCGATACCTTTAACCTGCTTTATGAAGAACAGTATATTGATGGGGAATATATCGGCTATGGCGCAATCCAGGCAGCCCAGTTCACCAACCAGGGCGAAACCTATACCGCTGTACGCTACAGAAATAGCGAAGGAAGTACTGACTTCTATAATCCGGAAGGGGAAAGCATGCGCAAGGCCTTTCTGCGCAACCCTGTCGACTTTACCCGTATCAGTGATGGTTTTAATCCGCGCAGAAAACACCCTATACTCAATACTATCCGGGCTCATAAAGGCACTGATTATGCGGCTCCTCGTGGCACACCGGTTGTCGCTGCTGGTGACGGCAGAATTACCTGGGCATCTCGCAATGGTTCTTTTGGCAAACTGGTCGTCGTCCAACATGGCGAGAAATTTCAAACTAAATATGCCCACTTGAATGATTATGCCAAAGGGGTGAAGACCGGCAGCCGCGTCAGACAAGGTCAGGTAATAGGTTATGTAGGCTCAACTGGTGGCGCCACCGGGCCCCATCTCCATTATGAATTCCTGATGGATGGCGTGCATCGAAATTCAAGAACCATTCATGACAAATTACCTAAAGCCGAATCTGTTCCCGACGCTGAGATGCAGCGCTTCATGGAGCAATCACAGATTTTATTGGCGCAACTGGAAACTCACGCAAGTACTACCAGGAATATTGCTCAGCTTACTGTTAATCCCAAACAGTAATGACCTCCTCGATATACATTGGCTTGATGTCCGGCACCAGCATGGATGCCATTGACTGCGCACTGGTAGATTTCAGTAACAGCAAGCCTTATCAACTGGATTTCATCAATACTGAAATTCCCCATGATCTCAGAGAAAAACTTCTGCACCTTTGCGAAGATCATGACAGTCAAATTCCCTTGCTGGGGGAAGCAGATGTGGAGTTTGCCAGGCAGCTGGCTTTATCCGTTGAGCATATTCTTGAGCTAAATGGATTAAAGCCCTCACAAATTGCCGCTATAGGCAGTCACGGCCAAACTATCCGTCACCAACCACAGCAAGATACTTCGGCTACACCGTTTACACTGCAGATAGGTGACCCCAACACCATCGCCGAATTAACCGGCATCACAACCGTGTCTGACTTCAGGCGTCGGGACCTGGCTGCTGGAGGGCAAGGTGCACCAATTGTGCCAGCATTTCACCGGGAGATATTCTCCACTGCAGAGCAAAATCGCATTATTGTAAATATTGGCGGTATGTCGAATATCACCCTGTTGGGGAAAATCGGCACTATATCCGGATACGATACCGGTCCGGGAAATGTCCTGATGGACATCTGGATTCAGGAACACCAGGGACACCCTTACGACAAGGCCGGTAAGTGGGCTGAAAGTGGCAAGGTTGATGACGCGCTACTGGCGTTAATGCTTGAAGAGCCCTACTTCGGGCTCCCTTCGCCAAAAAGCACTGGCCGGGAATTATTTAACAAAAGGTGGCTGGAAGGTAAACTGGCGGAACTAAAACAACAGCCTTCACCGCAGGATATCCAGGCAAGCTTGCTTGCGCTCACTGTTCAGACCATCAGTAATGCAATTCTCAACCAATGGCAGGAAGGTGAAATAATAGTATGTGGAGGCGGAGCAAGTAATCACTTTCTTATGAAAAGCCTTGCCAGGACCTTGCCAGAGTTTGACCTTATGCCAAGTTCTGCTCTTGGCGTGATGGAAGACAGCATGGAGGCGGTCGCGTTTGCCTGGCTGGCATTGCAAACGCTGATGCAACGGCCGGTAGACTTCACACAAATTACCGGTTCAGCACACCCTGTGATTGCCGGTGGTGTTTATTACGGGGGTAAGAGGTAGTCTTCCCAGCAGGGACAGACCCTAAAGATTAACTGGTATTCAATCTCTGTTTACTACAATCAGTTTAAGCAAAAAACAAGGATATTGTGAGACCAAAGTCTGTCCCGTGGCATGCCGCCTGCGGCGCCTTGGTTCAGAGTTTATTTGGAAATTACATTGAAAAGGACATGCCGCAACCACAGGTAGTTGTTGCAAGAGGGTTGTTCACGATGAATTTTGAACCATCCAGCCCTTCGGTATAGTCCACCCTGGAACCCACCAGATATTGAAAGCTTAAAGGATCTACCAGTAATTCAGCACCATTATTGCTGATCACCGTATCATCCTCGTTTGAGTTCTCATCAAAAGAAAAACCATACTGAAATCCTGAACACCCCCCACCAGTCACAAACACGCGCAACTTGAGGGCAGGGTTTCCTTCCTCTGTAATCAGTGCTTTGACCTTTTTGGACGCATTATCGGTAAGCGAAATCGCTACCGCATCATGGGTACCAACGACAGGGTCATTGACATTTTCTACAGCTGTCATGGATTTGTTCCGAAACGGGTGTTAATGAGGGCTTGATTATCTAATAACCAAGCAAAATGGTCAAGTATTTGAGGTGATCTCTACGGGTTTTCCACAAAGGTGGGGACTTCATCTTTCGCTGTAACATCAGACTTTTCAATACCAATCTGCCTTGGCTTCATATCAGCGGTAGTACGATGGCACAGGCTACCGTTTACTTCAGAGCCCATGACCATTTCGATAAGGTGATAATAAACATTACCAACAACACGGGCTTTTGCTGCCAATTCCAGATGTTGAGTGGAATGGACATCCCCTTCCACCAGACCATTGATAATAACAGAAGGCACTTTGATCTCACCCTGCACAAGTCCACATTCCCTGATTCGCACTTCAGCAGAAGAGTCGTCATCGGCATAAATGTTGCCTCGGATTTTTCCTTCAACTTCCAGCACGCCGCTAAAATGCAGGTCACCGGTAATTTCAGTGGCTTTCGAAATCAGAGTAGTAATATTTTCTGTGCTGAATGGTTTCTTCACGTAATCTCCGAAAAATTAATGGCACTGACTTTTACAAAATTTATTCGTCTGTTTACCCGACTCTTCATTCGACCCTTTATTCGACAAGCCAGGCAAAGCTCTTTTGAATTGTTTTTTCATTGTCACCTTCAGCCACAGCAATTATCTGTACTCCCACGGGAACAAAACCCTGTGGCAACTCCAGCTCCCCCTGAATATTCTGGAAATAACGGAACTGAATTTTAATATCTATCTGATCTTCATCCACTGCCAGGCTGCGCAGAGGTATGGATATTTCCTGACGATCCTGAGTCCCGAGGATATTTACATTGGTATAACCGGAAATCAGATTGTCATTATTGCCAACCTGTCTGAGCTCAAGGCGATAACGAATACGGTTTGCCTGGTCTGTTTGCAGCAAATCAAGCTGCCCGATCATCAGTCCTGTCTCATTATTTTCAGGTGACATGATCTGCTTGTAATAAAGTACATCTTCTTCCAGCTGAGAGATGGTTTCCCGCAAATTCATTATCGTGCCCTTTACCTCATCGAGCGCCTGGCGATCCACGGTACTGGCCTGTTCCCTATTTATTAATTCCTGCTGCAGGCCATCAAGCTGTCCGCCCATCACTTCTACGCGTACCATTAATTGATCGCGCTGCTCCCTTGCATCGCCGTTCACAAATACACCCTGGCTATGGCCATAGAAGTAAAAGCCGGTGCCACAGGCAGCGAGCATAATTATTACGCCCAGACGAGACAGCGTCTTACTCCATGGACGATAGGGAACAACTACCATCTTAAGCTGTTTACTGCCTTTGACTATTGGTGCTTTATTCAAAGTCACTTTCCTGGAAAATTAATTCAACAGACGTCAGGGTAATGCCGCTACAATTTCCAGCCCTGAAGTTTCGTCAAGAGCAAACATTATATTCATGTTTTGTACTGCCTGTCCTGCTGCCCCTTTCACAAGATTATCTTCGGCTGCCAGAACAACTACAGTATTACCATCCTGAGGGCGGCAAACTGCCAGCTGGAGATTATTGGTTCCTCGAACGCTGCGAGTATCCGGGCTCATACCAGCTTCAAGCACGTCTACAAAGGGCTCATCGCGGTAAAAATCCTCAAACAGGCCTTGCAGGTCGACACCGGAATCCAGCAGGGTCGCATACAAACTCGCCTGAATCCCTCTGATCATAGGCGTCAGATGCGGCATAAAAGTCAGATTAACCGGCTCAATACTTGCCGTATTGAGCCCCTGGGTTATTTCCGGCAAATGCCTGTGCCCATTAATGCCATAGGCCTTCATGCTCTCACTGGTTTCGCAAAGCAGAAAACCAATATCGGCTTTGCGCCCGGCCCCACTTACCCCGGATTTGCAGTCAGCAATTAAACGGCTGGTATCAATAAGATTGTTTTTTAGCAAAGGCAGAAAACCCAGCTGGACAGCCGTCGGGTAACAGCCTGGATTAGCAAGCACCCGCGCATTTTTAACCAGTTCACGGTTCATTTCTGGCAGGCCATACACCGCTTCTTCAATAAGCGCAGGACAAGCATGCTCCATCCCGTACCATTTGGACCAGAGCGCAGCATCTTTAATCCGAAAGTCTGCAGATAAATCCACTACTTTTACCCCGGCCTCAAGCAATTGGGGCACCATCGTCATGGCTGTGCCATTGGGGGTGGCAAAAAACACGACGTCACATGTCTTTAACAGTTCTGGATCCGGGGCAACAAAATTCAGCTCAAGACAGCCTCGTAAATTAGGAAATAAGGAGGCAACTGGTTTTCCAGCCCCCCCTCTTGAGGTGACTGCCTGTAAGGTGACTTGAGGGTGTTTTACCAGCAAGCGCAGCAACTCCTGACCCGTATATCCGGTTGCTCCTACTATTCCTGCCTTTATACCTGCCTTATTCAAGTGAATACCCCTGTAATAACTCTGCTCATGGCCTGTTTAACTTCCCCCGCTGGTTAACGGGGCGCGTATGATAAGAGTCCGCCGCCAAAAGATAAAGTCTATTGTGTTTTTGCCTTCCAGAATGTGATGTTATCATTCGCCTCTTTGTTTGAAACTACTGCTGTATCAATAATGCTCTGGTTCAAGGCTTTTCATGTAATTGCGGTGATATGCTGGTTTGCTGCCATCTTTTATCTGCCGCGCCTGTTTGTCTATCATGCAATGAGTGAGGACACTGCCACGCGTGAACGTTTTAAAATAATGGAAAGAAAGCTCTACCGGGGAATCATGACTCCTTCTGCAGTATTGACCATTATTTTCGGCGCTATTGTTTATAGTTATAACCCCCAGTACTACATGGCCTCCGCCTGGATGAATGTTAAGCTTTTTTGCGTGGCCCTGCTTCTTGTCTACCATTTTCTCTGCTGGCAGCATCTGAAGTTATTCCGGGACGATTTAAACGTACGCAGTCATACATATTTCAGGATATTTAACGAGATTCCTGTTTTTCTGCTTATTTTTATTGTCATTCTGGTCGTAGTAAAACCTTTTTAAGCACAGGAAATATTCATGTCATCTACCTACCATCATCCACACTCAGAAGCCTTGTTTGAGTCTGCCAAAAACTTTATACCCGGCGGCGTAAATTCCCCGGTCCGTGCATTTCGCGGCGTTGGTGGAAATCCGGTTTTTTTCAAGCAGGGCGAAGGGGCCTGGTTAATTGATGAGGATGATAACCGTTATATCGATTATATCGGTTCATGGGGACCTCTCATTCTAGGCCACCGACATCCATCCATTATCTCTGCACTAAAAAATCAAATGGAGAGAGGGCTTACTTTTGGCGCGCCAACTGCTCAGGAAGGAAGTCTGGCTGAGCTGATCACAAAACTGGTACCCTCCATAGAGTCGGTAAGACTGGTGAATTCCGGAACTGAAGCCACCATGAGCGCCATACGTCTGGCGCGAGGTTTCACCGGGCGCGATAAAATTCTGAAGTTCGAAGGCTGTTATCACGGGCATGTGGACTCGCTGCTGGTTAAAGCCGGCTCAGGGGCTCTGACACTTGGCGCACCGGACTCGCTGGGGGTGCCCGCCTCTACCTCTGCCGAAACTTTTGTTCTGCCTTACAACGACCTGGAAAGCGTTGAGAAACTATTTCAACAATCCGGCAAGGAAATCGCCTGCATCATTATTGAGCCGGTAGCGGGCAATATGAATCTTGTCCCTCCCAAAGAGGGGTACCTGAAAGGCTTGAGAGAAATTTGTACCAGCTATGGCACTTTACTGATTTTTGATGAGGTAATGACCGGTTTCAGAACCGCGTTGGGCGGAGCGCAATCGGTGTATGGCGTAAGGCCTGATTTGACCACTTTGGGAAAAGTCATTGGCGGTGGCCTTCCGGTTGGAGCCTTTGGTGGCAGAAAAGAAATTATGGACCTGCTGGCACCACTAGGGCCGGTCTATCAAGCAGGGACTTTATCGGGCAACCCCCTGGCGGTTTGTGCAGGCTTGGCAACGCTACAAGAAATTAGCAAGCCTGACTTTTTTGCTTCCTTGTCAGCCAAAACTGAATTTCTGCTTACCGGCTTAACTGAACGGGCTTTAGCCGCGGGCATTGGCTTTAGTACTAATCAAGTGGGCGGGATGTTCGGTTGCTTTTTTACTGAAGAAGAGAAAATCACTTCCTTCGATCAGGTTATGGCCTGCAATGTTGAACGCTTTAAGCAGTATTTTCATCTTATGCTTGAAGATGGCGTTTATCTTGCACCATCTGCGTTTGAAGCGGGGTTTGTCTCTGCAGCTCATGGCGATAAAGAATTACAGTTAACTCTTGATGCTGCAGAAAAAGCATTCGCAGCCTTATAAACAATTAAAACAGAAATAAAAAAGGGTGAAGTTATGAAGAAGTATCACGTGTATGGCATCGGTGCAGCGCTGGTGGACAAGGAGTTTGAAGTTGAAGACAGCTTTTTTGAACATGAAAGTATTCAAAAAGGCATTATGACTCTGGTGGACGGGGAATCTCAGGACACTTTACTGCAACGATTAATGGACAAGTTTGGACTGAAAAAACGTGCCGGCGGCGGCTCCGCTGGCAACTCCATTTATGCTATCTCGCAATTTGGTGGTAGCACTTTCTTTTCATGCAAAGTTGCAAATGACGAATTCGGGGATTTTTTCCTGGAAGAACTCGGTCATCTCAATATAGACACTAATCTGGATAATCAGACCCGAGATGATGGTGTCACGGGCAAATGTCTGGTGATGGTTAGCCCTGATGCGGAACGCACCATGCTTAGCTATCTGGGCATCTCCGAAACTCTGTCCAAAAATGAAATCGATGTTGAAGCCCTGAAAGATTCTGAATATCTCTATTTGGAAGGCTATCAGGTCACCTCAGACAGCGGTCGTGAGGCCTGTATCTACGCTCGTGAAATTGCCAAAGAAAATGGCGTGAAAACGGCTATTACTTTATCTGATCCGGCCATGGTGCAGTTCTTCCGTGGCGGACTTCAGGACATGATTGGTGACGATGGCGTCGATCTATTATTTGCCAATGACGTGGAAGCCAGGGAATGGGCTGGCAAAGACACCGTAGAAGAATCTCTGGAAGAATTGAAGAAAATTTCAAAACAGATTGTGATCACACGTGGCTCTGAAGGCGCACTACTTTTCGACGGTGAGAATAATATCAGTATTGCTCCACACTCTGTAAAAGCAGTAGACAGTAATGGCGCAGGTGATATGTTTGCCGGCGCTTTCCTGTATGCCGTTTCAGCAGGACATGATTTCGAAACTGCCGGCAATCTTGCCAGCCTCGCAGCTGCTACCACAGTGAGTCATTTCGGTCCTCGCCTGACGGGTGAACAACACCAGGAAATTAAAAAACAGATCATCTAGTAAATTGGGGTCAGAACACCTTTCGTATATAAAGATTAGACGAGTTTTTGCGTAAAAATATATCTCTATAAGAGTTTGGTTCAAAACTTTTAAAAGAGAAGTGAACATCTTTATATAAGAAAGGTGTTCTGACCCCAATAAAAAAGCCGGTGAGCTTTTGGCATCACCGGCTTTTTTTTGTTTCTTTTTTACTGCTTCTTACATTCCCTTTAGCGGGGAAGAAGAATCAATCAGACAAAGTTCGCTTTTTCTTCATCAGTCACATCTTTCATGCTGAGACTGATCTTGCCACGGTCATCTATCTTTAAAACTTTCACTAAAATTTCCTGTTTTTCAGTCAGGAAATCAGTAACGTTTTCAACGCGCTCTTGAGCGATTTGTGAGATGTGGACAAGTCCGTCTTTACCAGGAAGGATGGTAACAAAGGCGCCGAAGTCTACAATCTTGGAAACAATACCTTTGTAGATTCTTCCTATTTCAGCTTCAGCAGTGATTTCTTCAATCATTGCGACAGCCGCATCACGGGAAGTAGCATCTTCACCATAAATACGAATATTGCCATCATCATCGATATCAACCTGGGCACCAGTTACTTCCGTAATAGAACGAATGGTTGCGCCACCTTTACCGATAACATCACGTATCTTGTCGGTGTGAACTTTCATCATTCCCATACTTGGCGCATTTTCAGATACTTCTGAACGGGACTCTGAAATAACTTTATTCATTTCGCCAAGGATATGCATTCTTGCAGTAAGTGCCTGCTGTAATGCCGTTTCCATGATCTCTTCTGTGATTCCCTGAATCTTGATATCCATCTGCAATGCAGTAATACCGGCAGCTGAACCAGCAACCTTGAAATCCATATCGCCAAGATGATCCTCGTCACCAAGAATGTCGGTGAGCACAGCGAAACCGTTGTCTTCTTTAATAAGACCCATAGCGATACCCGCTACTGGCGCTTTCAGAGGAACACCGGCATCCATCAACGCAAGAGACGTTCCGCAAACACTCGCCATGGAGCTGGAACCATTGGATTCAGTAATTTCCGATACCACGCGAATGGTATAGGGAAAATCTTCTTCACTTGGCAATACCGCAGCAACACCGCGACGTGCCAGACGGCCATGGCCAATTTCTCGACGCTTGGGACCACTCATGAAGCCAGTTTCGCCAACACTGAAAGGAGGGAAATTGTAATGCAGCATGAAGGCATCTTTTTTGGTGCCAGCGAGCCCTTCAAGCAACTGCGCATCTCTCATAGCACCTAAAGTCGCGACGACCAGAGCCTGAGTTTCGCCACGTGTGAACAAGGCTGAACCATGAGTTTTGTTAAGAACGCTGGTTTCAACAAGAATTGGTCGAACGGTAGTTTGATCACGTCCATCAATTCTTGGCTCACCCGCAATAATATTGCCGCGTACCACTTTCTTTTCAATTTTTGAGAATATGTCCTGAACTTCACCAGCACTTACTGGAGGCTCAGCTTCTTCATTAGCAAATTGGCTAACAGCCTGACCCTGTAATTCAGACAACTGATCCTGTCGCTGCATTTTGTCAGAAACTTTATAAGCTGCGTTAATGCCTTCTTTGAAGCTTGAAGAAATTGCTGCTGTCAAAGTTTCATTCACCGCTGGAGCAGTCCATTCCCAATCAGGCTTGCCAGCTTCAGCTTTCAGTTCATTAACAGCCTGCACAACAACCTGCATTTCCTGGTGAGCAAAAAGTACTGCGCCCAACATCAGGTCTTCACTTAACTCTTTAGCTTCAGATTCAACCATTAATACAGCAGATTCTGTTCCAGCAACCACCATATCCAGAGCGGAAGTTTCCAGCTGTGAATAACTTGGATTAAGAATATAACCAGTTTCATCGGTATAACCGACTCTTGCTGCACCAATAGGGCCTGCAAAAGGAATTCCGGAAATTGCCAGAGCGGCTGAAGTGCCAATCATTGCTGCTATATCAGGATCAACATTTTTATCAGCAGAAACAACAGTAGGAACAACCTGAACTTCGTTTAAAAATCCTTTGGGGAACAAAGGACGAATAGGCCTGTCGATTAATCGGCAAGTCAGTGTTTCTTTTTCTGTTGGACGACCTTCACGTTTGAAAAATCCGCCCGGGATTTTACCGGCAGCGTAGGTTTTTTCCTGGTAGTTAACAGTCAGGGGGAAAAAGTCTGCATTTGGATTAGCAGTCTTTTTACCTACAACTGTAGTCAATACAGAAGTATTACCAATTGTTACCAAAACGGCGCCTGTAGCCTGGCGGGCAATTTTTCCCGTCTCCATTACTACAGTGTCATTTCCGTATTTAAATTCTTTTCTTACAGTGTTAAACATATCTTATTCTCTTTTTTTTCTAGGCGTACGAGCCTGGCCAACCCCATGTTGACCAGGTTATAAATGTTATCGACGCAATCCCAATCTCTTGATGAGAGTAGTGTAACGACTTACATCTTTTCTTCTCAGATAGTCGAGCAGCTTACGACGAGTATTCACCATGCGGATCAGACCGCGACGGGAATGATGATCGTGATTATGCTCTTTGAAATGGTCTTGAAGGTGGTTGATATTGCTTGTCAGAAGTGCAACCTGAACTTCGGGAGATCCAGTATCTCCTTCAGCTAATGCGTATTCTGTGACAATTTCAGCTTTTTGATCGGCGGATAAGGCCATATTTATTACTCCTGTGAATATGCGTAAAAATTCTTGAAATCCTTTCAATCAGCATAACCATGCATATTTAGAGTTACCTGATCTTCATCCCTGGTCCCTGTTCCCAAGTATTCAAAATACCCGGATCACAAGGGGGGCGTACAATAGCATAAATTCTGATGCGGATACAGCATTTGGCACTGGGACTTCAGTCGTTTTCGAGGCCTGCCAGCATCAACCTTACCGGGGCAACACGGCCATCATCGAGGATCTTACCGATACCGAAAAACTCACCATTATCATAGAGTCTTACTGTTCCGCTGGTGGGCAGGCCACGGGAAATTACTGCCTGGCCTTGTCGCACATAATCTGCTGTATCTGTCGGCAAATCGACCTTTTCCAACCCCTCAACGGCTATGTCTGCCGGCTGTAGATAGTGGTCCAGCCCTGCTGGGCCAAGGGTTTGCGCTTCAGCTTCAAGGGTTTCAATAGTGACCGAAGCTGATTCCATGAACGGGCCAGACTGTAGCCGACGCAATACAATGACATGCCCACCCACCCCCAGCATATCGCCAAGATCGTCCGCAATCATCCTGATATAAGTACCTTTGGAGCACGTTATTTCCAGATCGACTTCATCCTCTCTGAAATCCAGTAGTTCAAGGTGATGAATAGTGACATGACGTACTTTACGCTCCACTTCCTGACCTTTACGGGCCAGCTTATAAAGCGGCACTCCATTGTGCTTCAAGGCAGAATACATTGAGGGGATTTGTTCGATTTCACCACGAAATGAGTCCAGACAACGCTCTACCTGTTCCCGGGTGAGATTAACTGAACTGGTACTCAGGGTTTCAGACTGGGAGTCGCCACTGGCAGTTTTAATACCAAGCTTAATGGTAGTGCGGTATTTTTTATCAGCATCAAGAAGAAACTGTGAGATTTTTGTGGCCTCTCCAAAACACAGAGGCAAAACACCTGTTGCCAGGGGGTCCAGACTTCCGGTATGTCCGGCTTTAGCTGCATCAAGTAATCTTTTTACTCTTTGCAGACTGCGGTTGGATGATTCTCCGGCGGGTTTATCCAGCACGATAATGCCGTTTACGTTTCTGCCTCGTCGTCGCTTTGCCAACTCTTACACCAAATCTTTAATTATTGTTTATCTTGCTGAGCTCAATGAACTCTTATTCCTGGTCCTGGTCCTGGTCATCTTCATTAAGATGATGATCCCTTTCATCACTTGCCAGGGCCTCATCAATGAGATCGGTCAGGTACTGACCACGAACCAGACTGTTGTCATAGATAAATTTAAGTTTGGGAGTAGTCCGCAGACTGATGTTTTTGGCAAGCATAGACCTCAGAAAGCCAGCGGCCTGGTTAAGAGCAGCTACACCTTCCTGAGTTTCTTCTTCACCGTTTTTACCGAGGAGAGTGACAAAAACGTTTGCATGAGCAAGATCTTTGCTAACCCTTACACCTGTAATGGATGCCATCCCCACTCTGGGATCGCGCACTTCTGTCTGAATTAACAGAGCAAGTTCCTTCTTCAGGAGGTCAGCAACCTTGTCTACTCTTTTTGAGACTCTGGGCATGATTAGTATCTTGGAAAAAGCATGGGATCAGGCAAGGGTTCTGGCCACTTCCTTACGCTCGAAGACTTCAATCTTGTCGCCAACACGGACATCGGTGTAATTCTTAACTCCGATACCACACTCCATGCCGTTTCTGACATCACTGGCTTCATCCTTAAAACGACGCAGTGATTCCAGTTCGCCTTCGTAGATCACCACATCATCTCTGAGAACACGGATTGGTTTGCTACGAAAGACCGTTCCTTCTATCACCATGCTACCTGCGATTGATCCAAATTTTGGCGATGAAAAGATCTCACGCACTTCAGCGACACCAAGAATTTCTTCTTGTAGTTCAGGAGCAAGCATACCGCTCATGACAGCTTTCGCATCATCAATCAGATCATAGATGACACTGTAATAACGCAGTTCAAGACCTTCGTTTTCAACCAGTGTTCTTGCTGCCTTGTCGGCTCGAACATTGAAACCAATAACAGTAGCTTTTGATGTCTGGGCTAACTGTACATCAGTTTCTGAAATACCGCCCACACCGGAAGAAATGATATTTACCGATACTTCTTCGTTACCAAGACCAAGTAATGCTGCTGATATTGCTTCAAGAGAACCCCTTACGTCCGTTTTCAAAACGACATTAAGCAGGCTCTTTTCATCTGCGCCCATGGTCGCGAACATGCTTTCCATTTTCGCAATCTGTTGTTTCGCCACCTGAGTTTCGCGAAATTTATTCATTCTGAACTGGGCAACTTCCCTGGCTTTCTTTTCATCTTTAACAACGAGGAAATCATCACCAGCATCAGGTGTTCCATTCAGCCCAAGTATTTCTACAGGTATGGATGGACCAGCCTCTTTAATCTGCTTTCCTGTCTCATCTATCATTGCCCTGATTCTGCCGACTTCATGCCCAGCCAGAATCACATCTGACAGCTTTAAAGTGCCATTTTGTACCAGTACAGTGGCAACTGGACCGCGGCCTTTATCAAGCCTGGATTCAATGACAACACCGGTGGCAGGACAATCTACAATCGCTTTCAACTCCAAAAGCTCTGCTTGCAGAAGCACAGCATCCAGTAATTCCGGAATACCTGCACCCGTTTGGGCAGATACCTCAATAAACTGTGTATCACCGCCCCATTCTTCCGGGGTCAATCCTTTCGCAGCCAGTTCATTTTTAACTCTGTCCGGATCAGCGCCTTCCTTATCCATCTTGTTAATAGCGACGACTATAGAAACACCAGCAGCCTGGGAATGCTGGACGGCTTCTTCAGTCTGTGGTTTTACACCATCATCGCCAGCGACAACGAGGATTACAATATCCGTTGCCTGTGCTCCACGTGAACGCATGGCGCTAAAGGCTGCATGCCCAGGAGTATCAAGGAAAGTAATCATGCCGTGATCAGTATCCACATGATAAGCACCAATGTGCTGCGTGATACCACCAGCTTCACCTGTTGTGACTGAAGATTTACGAATATAATCGAGTAATGAAGTTTTACCATGATCCACATGGCCCATTACTGTTACAACCGGCGCCCTTGGCAGGTCTTCACCCTCGTAGACAATAGACTCTACCAGATTTTCCTCAATTGCATGGTCAGACACCAATTTCACTTTATGGCCAAACTCTTCAACCAACAGTGTAGAGGTATCCTGATCCAGAATATGGTTAATCGTCGCCATGACCCCCATACCCATCAGAGACTTGATTAACTGACCGCTCTTTAACGACAGGCGCTGCGCAAGATCACCAACAGAAATTGCTTCAGGCACTTCGATTTCACGGGAAATAAATTCGGTAGGTTTTTCAAACTTATGCTCTTTCTGGCCCTGACTTAGCTTGCGACGTCCACGTCTACGTGTCTTGTCATCAAACACTTCATCCTCATCCAGAATAAAATCATCACTGGAGCGCAGTGGCTGGAATTTTTTGGCCTCTTCTACCTTGCCACGGCGATGCAAACTGGTTTTTTTCTTGTCGAGAGGCTCGACGGTATCTTTCTGACCGTCTTTTCTGGTAGCCCCTTTTTTGTGATCTCTGCGTGTCTCATTTTTCTCTTCACCCGGTACTTCAGCTACGCCCGGTTGAGTTTCTTTCTTAATACTGAATGTAGATTTCGTATCACTCTCCGTTTTTTCCGGAGCCTTGCTTAATTCTGCCTGTTCAGCTTTCGCTTTTGCTTCAAGTTCCAGCTTTTCCTGTGCACGCTGCTCTGCTTCTTTACGCTCCGCTTCAACCTGTGCTTCTTCAGTACTACGCTTCACATAAGTACGTTTTTTACGCACTTCTACATTCACAGCTTTACTGCGACCCTGATTGTCGGAAGTTTTCAGGGTTTCAATAGTTTTTCGTTTCAGAGTGATTTTACGGGGCGTTGCTCCGCCGGATGTGTCTTCGCCATGTTTGCTTTTTAATGACATGAGCAAAGTAGTGCGCTCAAGATTTGTCATTGTATCTTCGGCTTTAGTTTGGGGCAGGCCGGCTTCCTTGACTTGCTCAAGTAAACGATCTTCCGGTACACCGACCATTTTGGCCAGCTCAGTGATTGTTACATCTGCCATTCAACTCACCCACTATTTGCTGCTTTAGTGAAAACCTGCTAAAAATATTTACTGATGAAATTTTAAATATTCATCAAAGTTACTCTTTTGTTGCTTCTGCGGAAGAGGCTTCAGCTGTATCTTCCTCAACTTCATCTGCAAACCATGGCGCTCTGGCTGTCATGATCAACTGACCTGCTCTTTCTTCAGTCATGCCTGAAACTTCCATCAGCTCATCTATGGCCAATTCTGCAAGATCTTCCATGGAAAGTACTTCCATTTTTGATAACGCAAGAGCCAAGCCATTGTCCATACCTTCCATATTTAGCAAGTCTTCCTTGATGCCAGCATTGGTAATATCTTCTTCGGAAGCAAGAGCCCTGGTAAGCAGAGCATCTTTTGCTCTTGAACGTAATTCATTAGCAATCTCTTCGTCAAAATCCTGAATCTGGGATATTTCATCCAGAGGGACATAAGCGATTTCTTCAAGAGTAGTAAATCCTTCCTGTACCAGAATTTCGGCTACATCGTCATCCACATCAAGCGCATCGGTAAATATTTTAATGGTGCCGGCAGACTCTTGCTGAAGTTTATCGGCAGCACTTTCTTCGCTCATAACATTGATGGTCCAGCCGGTAAGCTCGCTACTAAGGCGAACATTTTGCCCGTTGCGACCAATAGCCTGAGCCAGATTTTCTTCTGCTACTGCAACATCCATGGTGTGTGTATCTTCATCCACCACAATTGAAGCCACTTCTGCAGGAGACATAGCGTTGATAACCAGCTGTGCCGGGTTCTCGTCATACAGAATAATATCTATTCGTTCATTTGCCAGTTCGTTGGAAACTACCTGCACCCTGGAACCACGCATACCAACACAGGCGCCGACTGGATCGATACGGCCATCGTTGGTTTTGACTGCGAGTTTTGCACGGGAACCAGGGTCCCTGGCGGCTGCCTTGATTTCAATAATTTCTTCGGAAATTTCCGGCACTTCAATTTTAAATAATTCCACCAACATTTCTGATGCTGTTCGACTTAACAAAAGCTGCGGACCACGCAATTCAGTTCTTACTTCCACCAGCAGTGCACGCAAACGATCGTTGATGCGGAAAGTTTCCCTGGGAATCAAATTTTCTCTAGGCAGAAGTCCTTCGGCATTGTTACCAAGATCAACAATGACATTATCGCGGGTAACTTTTTTGACAGTCCCGGAAACTAGCTGACCTATTTTGTCTTGATACTCGGCAACGACAAGCTCTCTTTCAGCTTCCCTTACTTTTTGTACTATAACCTGTTTGGCAGTCTGCGCAGCTATACGACCGAATTCAACGTTCTCAACTTTTTCCTTGTGCACATCACCAATCTGCAACTCGGGATTTACTTCAGTTGCTTCTTCAGTAGTGAACTGAGAACCTAACAGAGCCATCTCATCATCAGCAACAACAGTCCACACGCGGAAGGTTTCATAATCCCCGGTTTCCCGGTCGATAATTACTTCGCAATCAATTTCTTCATCAACGTAGCGTTTCTTTGTGGCAGACGCCAGGGCAGATTCAATGGCGCCAAAGATTACTTCTCTTGAGACACCTTTTTCATTGGAGACTGCATCAGCCACCATTAAAATTTCTTTGTTCATCATCTCATTAAACCCTTTAAACGCTCCATTTCACCCGATTCACCAAAACAATCTGTGGTTTATGCCAGATTCAGACCTGGCTGAGCAGATTTGCTTTATCAATCAATTCATAAGGAATGGTGTATTCCTCTTCGCCAATTATCATTACAACTTCGTCATTTATGACTTTCTTTATTTGTCCTACAAACTTTCGCTTATTTTCAAAATTCTCTGTTAATCTGACATTTACATGCCACCCCAGGTATTCTTCGAATTGGGAAAGAGAAAATAAAACTCTATCCAAGCCCGGGGAAGAAACCTCCAGCGTGTACTCACCACTGATCGGATCTTCTACATCAAGAATGCTACTAATCTGTCTACTGGCCTGCGCACAATCCTCAATGCCAACGCCTTCTTCCTTGTCGATATAAACTCTCAACATGGAATATTTACCTTGGGGGTTATATTCAATTCCCCAGAGTCGGAAACCCAGCGCATTAATTGCTGGCTCCAGTAAAGCATTCAACTCTGAATTCCTTGTAGTCATTTAAAAAGCACTCATTCAAATTCACCTTCAAGAAAAACAAAAAATGGGCCAATGGCCCACTCCAACTACTACTATAAATACTACAGCAACCGTTTTCAGCCTAATAAAAAGCCCCATATAGGGGCTAAAAATACCGGCCTTAAAATTTGGCAGCTCAGGAAAGTAATTAAATCTACGATTTCCCGGGCTAATAAAGGTCAAATCCATCGGGATCATCTCTTTACAACATACCAAGTTAAAAGTGGTAGCGGGGGCAGGATTTGAACCTACGACCTTCGGGTTATGAGCCCGACGAGCTGCCAGACTGCTCCACCCCGCAACAAAACTTTTAAAATTTAAAAGATTATAAAATTAACAAGCTGCTAACTTTCGAACCTTTAAAACCATTCTTTCCGCAACTCTTACAGAGCCCCGGGAAGGGCGCAAATTATAGGTGTCCTTCCCTATTTGGTCAAGGAACATCTGCTAAAGGATTAAACGTCAATGATTAAGGAATTCCTTGAATTCCTTGTCATCTGTTGCCATTGCCTGCAAGCAGCCTTTCTCTTCAGCTGTCAGGCTCGAATCCTTGATTTGGCATTAGTGTTCCAGGAACTCTTCGAGTTCCGGCCTGCAGTATGTAAATACCTTGTTATTGGTGAGGTACCAGGTATTTAGTCATACTTTGCAGGATATTTGGTGCCGAAGGCCGGACTTGAACCGGCACGACCGAGGCCACTACCCCCTCAAGATAGCGTGTCTACCAATTCCACCACTTCGGCTTATTCTGTTTCCCCTGCATCTATGACCGGCAGATCACCAGTAGCTTGTACTTCCGCAACTGGTATATCACTGACTAGAGCGCTCTCAGCAAGACTTTCTTCAGTAAATGCTTCTACAAAAGGAATTTCATCTGCAACGCGAGGCGCTGCCGGAGCTTGAGTTATTTCATCAAGGTTCTGGATCAATCCGCTATCCTCAATACTTAAATCTGCCTGTTGTCTGGCAAGCACCGCCAGGCCAAGGCTGGTAATAAAAAATATCACAGCAATGATAGAGGTCGACTTGCTCAATACATTTCCGCTGCCAGAACTGCCAAAGATAGTCTGCGAGGACCCACTACCAAAGGAAGCACCCATATCGGCACCCTTGCCCTGCTGAATAAGAACAAGCCCGGTAATCGCTACGGCAGCAATTACATGTACAAAAATAATCATCGATTCCATAAAATTTCTCTAACAATTCTCAAAATATGCTGTTAAATACTGAAAAACCCTGAATGTCATAAATCAGTCAATTTGAACGATAACCAGAACAAATCCTTACAAACTCTTCAGCTACCAATGAAGCTCCACCTACGAGCGCGCCATCGATATCCTTTTGTGCAAACAACTCAGCTGCGTTAGTACTTTTAACACTACCGCCATAAATAATTCTTATCTGCTCAGCTACACCTGCATCCATTTCAGAAATCTTTGCACGTATCAGCGCATGAACTTCCTGTGCCTGTTCCGGACTGGCGGTTAATCCTGTCCCGATTGCCCACACTGGCTCGTAAGCAATTACTGAATTCTTAAAGGCATCAACACCTGCATGATTCAGAACAGACTTGAGTTGTCCAAGCACTACTTCTGATGTCTCACCGGCTTCTCGCTGAGCCTGGGTTTCCCCGATACATAGCACAGGAATTAAATCGCTAGCCTGCGCTGCTGAAAACTTTTCAGCAATAAACTGATTATTTTCACCAAAAATTTCTCTTCTTTCCGAATGCCCAATTATTACATGGCTGCATTTTGCATCCCTGAGCATCTGCGCCGATATCTCACCGGTGAATGCCCCTGACTCGGCGGGATGCACATTTTGTGCTCCCAACTGGAGTTGACAGCCTTCCAGCTTTTTTCCAACCTGCTGCAAATATAATGCAGGAGGACAAATCAGAATTTCTGTCTGCGCATAATCATCTGCCGAGGGCCCATGTAATGCTTTCAGAATCGCACTGAGCAGAGCTTCATTGCTCTGCTCTAGTCCATTCATTTTCCAGTTAGCTGCTATCAGCCCTTTACGCATATCCAAGCCTGCTCAGCTCAGGGGTCTAGCCCCGCTAAAATGGGCGCCAATACTAACCAAGATGGGGTTAAGTTGCAACAAAGCAAGGTTTGCAAAGACACTAAATAAGTTCGCTATTGCGACACATGAAAATAACTTTTCAGCTCATCACCAGCCATTCGACGCTATAAAGGGCGCTTAATGCATTTCAGCTTTGACCACTTCAGATATGTCCGCAGCAAGTCTGCTAACCTGATCAGTATCTTCGCCTTCTACCATCACCCTGACCACCGGCTCAGTACCAGATGGCCTGAGCAATACCCTGCCAGTATTACCCAGCTCTGTTTCTACTTTTTTTACCGCAGCCTGAATGGCTTTATTTTCCATTAACCCATCTTTAGTACTGAGCTCAACATTGATCATGGTCTGGGGAAATTTGCTCATACCAGCCTTCACGTCATGCAAACTTTGATCAAATACCTGCATCGCTGAAAGCACCTGCAAGGCAGAAACAATACCGTCACCCGTGCTGGTAGAATCAAGACAAATAATATGGCCGGACGATTCTCCACCGAACAACCATTGCCGGGTCAGTAGTTCAGCCATCACATAACGATCGCCCACTTTGGTGCGCAGAAAAGGAATATCCAGTTCTTTCAAGGCTATTTCCAGACCTAGATTACTCATTACCGTACCAATAATACCCTGATCCTTACCGCCTTTACCCAGCTTACCCAGTTTGTATCGGGCAATGATGTAAAGAAGCTGATCGCCATCGACAGTCTCGCCCTTATCATCAACCATAATGAGACGATCACCATCGCCATCAAAAGCTATGCCCAGGTCAGCATTTTCTTCCAACACCCTTTTCGCCAGTTCTTCAGGATGCGTGGAGCCGCAATCCCGATTGATATTGAGCCCGTCTGGATCTGTACCAATGGTGGTGACTGAAGCACCTAATTCCCGCAGGACATTGGGTGCGATGTGGTAGGTAGCCCCATTGGCGCAATCCACCACAATGGAAAGACCATTAAGGCTTAGATTATTCGGGATAGTACTTTTGCAAAACTCAATATATCTGCCACTGGCATCTACTATGCGCGAGGCTTTTCCTATTGCATCAGATTCCACGGTTGTCAGTGGTTCATCCATTGCTTCTTCGATAGCTTTTTCAATTTCGTCCGGCAGTTTCATTCCGTCCGCAGAAAAGAATTTAATACCGTTATCCTGGAAAGCATTATGTGAAGCACTGATAACAATGCCCGCTTGCGCCTGAAAAGTTCGAGTTAAATAAGCAACCGCAGGTGTTGGCATAGGCCCCAACAAGTTCACATCAAGGCCGGCAGAGGTAAGTCCTGCCTCAAGAGCGGATTCAAACATATAACCTGATATCCGCGTGTCTTTTCCTATCAGGATTTTTCCTTTACCCTGACTTGCAAATACTTTTCCCGTGGCCCAGCCAAGTTTAAGCATGAAATCCGGAGTGATAGGATAAACACCTACTTTGCCCCTGATACCATCAGTACCGAAATATTTTTTATCACCCACCTGTTTACTCACTTTTTAATTTTTATAATTCACCCTGCACAAGTATCAGGATATTTTCAGCACTTCGTTGCATATTTTCAGCGCATCAACTGTCTCTGCAACATCATGAGTGCGCACTATGCGCGCCCCATTCATTACACCGATAACAGATGCGGCAATACTACCCGACACCCTGTCTTTTTCTTCGCGCCCTATTATCGTACCGATCATTCTTTTTCTGGACACTCCCACCAATACAGGCAATTCTAACCGCTGTAATTCATCAAGTCTGCTCAGTAATTCAAGGTTATGCTCAAGCGTCTTGCCAAACCCGAATCCTGGATCAAGAATAATCCTGTCATTACCCATACCCGCATCATTACAAGCCTTAACACGTGATGCCAGGTAATTGGATATATCGTCAATTACATCTGCATAAACTGGAGCTTCCTGCATATTCCCGGGCGTGCCCTGCATATGCATCAGGCAGACTGGCAAACCGGAATTCACCGCTGCGCTCAGCGCCCCATCCCGGCTCAAGGCCCTGACATCATTAATCAAGCCAGCGCCAGAATCCGCGCATTGACTGATAAGCTGTGGATTAGATGTATCCACCGAGATTATCACATCAAAATTATTATTTATTGCTTCAACTACGGGTAAAACACGGTCCAATTCTTCCTGACTGGAAACCTGATGAGCACCAGGGCGAGTAGATTCACCACCTACATCCAGAATAGCAGCCCCTGCAGCAAGCATGGTTTCTGCCCGCTGCAACACTTTGGATAATGCGACCTGTCCCGTGTCGCTCATCAACTCACCCCCGTCGGAAAAGGAGTCCGGGGTGATATTCAAAATTCCCATAACATGGGATATGGAGAAATCGAGAAACTTTCCGGAAAAATTAAACAGGTTTGAGGGCTTGCTCATGGCATCAACTAAAAATAGTTTAATTCGGTAAAAATAAAAAGGAGCTCAGAAGAGCTCCTTATCAAAATTGTTTTTTTTATTGTTAATGTTCGCCGGCTGGGCCACCAATCGGTGGATTGGATTCTTTCTTATCATCCTTATCACTCGATTCTTCAGTTTCAACTTTCGCTGATTTCCCTGAACCATAGTCATCATCATGCCAGCCTTCAGGAGTACGTGGTTTTTTACCGCACATGATGTCATCAATCTGCCCTGCATCAATAGTTTCCCATTCCATCAAGGCATCTTTCATAGCATCGAGCTTGTCTCGATTATCCTCAAGAATTTTCTGAGCACGCCCATAGCACGTATCAATAATGCTGCGAACTTCTTCATCAATTGCTTTGGTAGTCTCTCCAGACAGTACTTTGTTTTGACCGGCAGAGGAGCGCCCAAGGAAAACTTCATCTGCTTCATCATCATACTGCAAGGGTCCCAGGCGTTCTGACAGGCCCCATTTTTTGACCATGTTATGTGCCATTTGGGTAGCACGTTGAATATCATTAGAGGCGCCAGTTGTAACGCCATCTGCGCCTAGTGTCATTTCTTCAGCAATACGTCCACCATAAAGACTGCAAATCTGGCTAAGAATACTTTGCTTGCTCAGACTGTAGCGATCCTCTTCCGGCAGAAACATAGTGACACCGAGAGCTCTACCGCGAGGGATGATACTGACCTTATAGACCGGATCATGTTCAGGAACCAGACGACCAACAATGGCATGCCCTGCTTCATGATAGGCGGTATTCAATTTTTCTTTTTCAGACATCACCATGGATTTGCGCTCAGCGCCCATCATGATCTTGTCTTTGGCTTTTTCAAATTCTTCCATGGTTACTCGCTGCTTACTGCCACGAGCAGCAAACAAAGCAGCTTCATTCACCAGGTTGGCAAGATCAGCACCTGAAAATCCAGGGGTAGCTCTGGCCAGTACTGACTCATCAACACCATCAGAAATAGGCACTTTGCGCATATGCACTTTAAGAATTTGCTCACGGCCACGGATATCCGGCAGACCAACTACAACCTGACGATCAAAACGTCCAGGACGCAACAAGGCCGGATCAAGTACATCAGGTCTGTTTGTTGCAGCAATCACAATAACGCCTTCATTGCCTTCAAACCCATCCATTTCCACAAGCAACTGGTTCAAAGTCTGTTCGCGCTCATCATGACCACCACCTACACCAGCGCCACGATGTCGACCAACAGCATCAATTTCATCAATAAAAATAATACAGGGTGACTGTTTCTTGGCTTGCTCAAACATGTCTCGGACACGGGAGGCACCAACACCGACAAACATTTCTACAAAATCGGAACCGGAGATAGAAAAGAAAGGCACCTTCGCCTCACCAGCGATTGCTTTAGCCAAAAGGGTTTTACCCGTACCTGGCTGCCCTACCATAAGCACACCGCGAGGTATTCTGCCGCCCAGACGTTGGTATTTGTCCGGTTCCCGCAGGAAATCCACCAGTTCTTTTACATCTTCCTTGGCTTCATCAACTCCGGCTACATCTGCAAATGTTACCTTCACCTGATCGTCGCTGAGCATCTTGGCTTTGCTTTTACCAAAAGCCATGGGGCCGCCTTTACCACCCACGCCGCCGCCCTGCATTTGACGCATAAAAAACATGAACACAGCGATAATGATGAGAATAGGGAAAGAGGCAACCAGTAATTGTGTCCAGATACTTTGTTGCTCAGGCTCCTGCCCACGAAGTCTTACATTGTGAGATAGCAGATCATCAATCAGCTTGGGATCTTCGATATAGGGACGAATGGTATTAAAAGTTGTGCCGTTGCTTTTCAGGCCCACGATCTTCACACCACTGATAGTGACTTCAGTAACATTACCCTGCTGAACTTCACTGATAAAATCCGAATAATCCAGTTGCTCTGCATTAGTGGGCTGATTGAAATTATTGAATACGGTCAACAGGACTGCCGCAATAATCATCCAAAGTAGTAAATTTTTTGCCATATCGTTCAAGGGTATATCCCTCTTAATTTCTTAATTAATGTAATTAAAATACGAAATTGGAAAAGTCTTTTTCCTAGCGAGCTTCAGACATTTTTCCAGTAAGTTCCTGGTAAGACCCTGAAAAGTCCCATTTAGCTCCGGACTCAAGCGTATTTCCTGATTTAATTCTTGCATGAAAAGCATGCTTTGCCTACCAGTATCGGCATGCTGCTTACAGCAATAACCCCCGGATTAACGGGGTTTTGCCTTGATCTCTCAGTTCTTATAGCCTTTAGCGAGGAGATATATTTCCTTGGAACGTGCACGTGAGGCCCCGGGTTTCCTGCTCAGAACCTGGGAAAACTCCTGTTTTACCTCTTTTAACAGAGATTCAAAGCCCTCACCCTGAAATACCTTGGTGAGCAAACAACCACCCGGCTTCAGTGTTATACGGGCGAAATCCAGTGCAAGTTCAACAAGATGCATAGATCTTGGCTGATCTATAGCAGACATACCACTTAAATTGGGGGCCATATCTGAAATTACAAGGTCCACACCTTCACCGGAAGGTATCTGTGACAGAATTTCCTTAAAACAATCCTCTTCGGTGAAGTCTCCCTGAACAAAAACAACGCCATTTACTGCGTCCATGGCTAAAATATCCGAGGCAATCACCGTTCCTTTTACCCCTGCCAGCTGGGCTGCCACCTGAGACCACCCACCAGGTGCTGAGCCCAGATCAACGATAGTCATTCCAGGTTTAATCAGTCGATCAGACTTCTGAATTTCCAGCAGCTTATAACTGGCTCGCGAGCGATAGCCATCTGCTTTGGAGCGCTGTACCCAGGCATCATCAAAATGTTCTTTTAGCCAACTTTTACTGCTTTTAGATTTCGACATGTTAGAATCCACAGCCCTTTTGGCATGAACTGGTAACTATACCCCAAGCATGAAACACGATAAAAAATTACAGAAGAAGTTCCGCAGTATCGGCCACCACCTTGATCCCGTGGTAATTGTCTCCAATGGTCTGACAGAAAATGTCCAGGCTGAAATAGACCGGGCACTTTCAGATCACGAACTCATCAAGATCAGGATTAATACTGCTGACCGAGATGCTAAAAAAGCTGTCATCGGGGAGATTTGCGAGCATCAAAAGGCTGAGCTGGTGCAGACCATTGGCAATATTGCACTGATTTATCGGAAGGCTGCGGAGCTAAAACCACATTTATCAAATATCCAGAGAAATTCAGAAATAAACTAGTAGCTTAAAGCTTAAGGCTTAAGGGAATTGAACCCATACATCCAGCTTGCCTTTAGCCATTAGCCTTTAGCCTTTAGCCTTTAGCCTTAGCCTTTAGCCATCAAAGATGCTCTACCTTCTCAATTTCATATAACACATCACCACCTGGCGCATTGACGGTGATTTCATCACCTTCTTCCTTGCCCATCATGGCGCGTGAGATGGGAGAACCTACGGAAATTTTTGAATTTTTCACATCCGCTTCATCTTCCCCGACGATCTGGTAGGTGACAGATTTTTCTGTATCGATATTGTAAAGCGTCACTGTTGTTCCAAAAATCACCTTACCGGTAACAGGAATCGCTTTCACATCAATTATTTCTGCGTCTGCCAGCTTGCCTTCAATTTCCTGAATTCTTCCTTCGCAAAAACTTTGCTGCTCACGTGCAGCATGATATTCGGCATTTTCTTTCAAGTCCCCATGTTCCCTTGCATCAGCAATGGCCTGAATAATCCTTGGGCGCGCTTTACTCTTGAGTTCGGTAAGTTCCGATCTCAATGTTTCAGCCCCGCCAACAGTCATGGGTACTTTTCTCATTTCAAATTCTCTTTTTATTCGAGTAGTTAAATAATTCAACCCGCATTTTCTAAAAGCGAAAAAAGGGGTTTACTCTGTCGCTATTACGAATTTTGTTCAGCATGGAGGTCCTGCAGACTATTCACTGAAGTATCACCGCCAAACACGAGAGCTTCATAAACTGCCATGGCACTGGCAATAGTCGTTGTACAGTAGACTCCATGTCGCAATGCTGTACTTCGGATCGTGGCGGAATCAGCAATAGCCTGACGCCCTTCCGTAGTGTTTACAATAAGATCAATTTCGTCATTTTTCAACATATCGACAATGTGAGGTCTGCCTTCCATTACTTTGTTGACCGGTTCAACAGGTACGCCTGCTGCCTCGATTATTTTGGCCGTCCCTTTTGTTGCCACCAGCGAGAAGCCCAGGGAATGAAGATTTTTTGCCAACTCAGGAAGCGCCCACTTATCGACTTCCCTGACACTGATAAAGGCCTTGCCATCGAGCGGCAAATTTAACTCACCAAGTCCCTGTGATTTGTAATACGCCTCGGCAAAAGTTTCCCCGATTCCCATCACTTCACCGGTAGACTTCATTTCCGGCCCAAGAATTGGGTCAACTCCCGGGAATTTGTTAAACGGGAAAATTGCCTCTTTTACGGCATAGAATGAAGGCACAATTTCTTTCGTGAAGCCCTGTGATTCCAGTGAAATGCCTACCATGCATTTGGCAGCAATTTTCGCCAGCGATACGCCGATGCATTTGGACACGAAAGGCACCGTTCTGGAAGCGCGCGGGTTTACCTCAATGATATAAACTTCGCCGTCCTGATAGGCAAGCTGAGCATTCATCAAGCCAATCACATTCAATTCTATCGCAAGCTCAATACACTGATTTCGAATCTTGTCCTGAACTTCCATGGGCAGACTATAAGGTGGCAATGAGCAAGCTGAGTCTCCGGAATGAACTCCGGCCTGTTCAATGTGCTGCATAATTGAGCCTACCACTACCTGTTTGCCGTCACTGACAACATCCACGTCCATCTCAATAGCTGAATTCAGATAATGATCCAGCAGTACCGGGCTTTCGTTGGAAACATCCACAGCGCTATTAATATAGCGTTTCAATTCTGCCTGGTTGTAGACAATCTCCATAGCGCGGCCACCCAGTACGTAGGAAGGACGTACTACCAGCGGAAAGCCAATTTTTTCTGCTGCAATTACCGCTTCTTCCATACTGCGCACTGTACTGTTTGGCGGCTGTTTCAAACCCAGTTTTTCAATCATGCTCTGGAAGCGTTCACGATCTTCCGCCCTGTCGATAGCGTCAGCGCTGGTACCAATAATTGGCACCCCGAGTTTTTCCAGTTGAGTCACCAGCTTCAGTGGTGTCTGTCCGCCGAACTGGACAATTACACCGTCCGGTTTTTCGATGTGGACAATTTCCAGCACATCTTCCAGAGTGACAGGCTCAAAGTAGAGGCGGTCTGAAATATTAAAGTCTGTAGAAACAGTCTCTGGATTGCAGTTTACCATGATGGCTTCATAGCCTTCTTCGCGCATGGCCATAGCCGCATGCACACAACAATAGTCAAACTCGATACCCTGGCCGATTCTGTTCGGACCTCCGCCCAAAACGATAATTTTTTTCTTGTCACTGACATCCGCTTCACATTCCTCTTCATAGCAGGAATACATATAAGCAGTGGCAGATGAGAATTCAGCAGCGCAGGTATCTACGCGTTTATAGACAGGGCGAATACCCAGACTGTGTCGCTTGTTTCTTACATCATCTTCCGGAACATTCAGCACACATGCCAGCCTCTGATCAGAAAAGCCTTTGCGCTTAAGACGGTAAAGGGCATCTCTGTCGAGCTGCTCCAAGCTGGTGTCTTCGAGCTTTTTTTCATCCAGGATAATGTCTTCTATCTGTACCAGATACCAGGGATCGATGTGAGTGTAGCCAAACAGATCTTCCACAGACATTCCTGCCCGGAAAGCATCTCCTATATAGCGAATACGATCACAGCCCGGATCTTTTAATTCACGCAGCAAAACTTCATTGGAATTACTGGCCTCTACATCCAGAATAGGATCGAAACCACAGATCCCGATCTCCAATCCGCGCAGAGCTTTCTGAAAAGATTCCTGGAATGTCCTGCCAATAGCCATCACTTCACCCACAGACTTCATCTGTGTAGTCAAACGATCAGGTGCCTGGGGAAATTTCTCAAAGGTAAAACGCGGAATCTTGGTAACCACATAATCAAGGGTCGGCTCAAAGGAGGATGGAGTAATACCACCAGTGATTTCATTGCGCAGCTCATCCAGAGTAAAGCCAACAGCCAACTTGGCTGCTACTCTCGCAATTGGAAAGCCTGTTGCCTTGGAGGCCAGAGCCGAAGAACGCGAGACGCGGGGATTCATTTCAATCACCACCATGCGACCATCGACCGGGTTGATACCAAATTGCACATTGGAGCCGCCTGTTTCCACACCGATTTCCCGTAATATGGCAATCGAGGCATTTCTGAGCAGTTGATATTCCTTATCCGTCAAGGTCTGGGCAGGCGCTATCGTAATGGAGTCGCCAGTATGAATACCCATGGCATCAAAATTTTCAATACTGCAAACAATGATGCAGTTATCGTTTTTATCCCTGACTACCTCCAGTTCATATTCTTTCCAGCCAATCAGTGATTCATCAATCAACAGCTCATTGGTTGGGCTAAGATCCATTCCCCGCTTACAGATCTCTTCAAACTCTTCCTTGTTATAGGCAATACCACCACCACTTCCACCCATGGTAAATGAAGGGCGAATAATGCACGGGAAGCCAAGGTTTTCCATAGCAGCAAAGGCTTCATCCAAATTGTTGGCAATAAAATGTCTGGGCGTTTCCAGACCAATCGCTACCATGGCATTGTCAAACAGCTCTCTGTCTTCTGCTTTATCGATGGAATTTTTCTTCGCACCGATAAGCTCTACATTATATTTTTCCAGGACACCTTCACGATCCAGATCAAGGGCACAGTTAAGCGCGGTCTGACCGCCCATAGTCGGCAAAATGGCATCAGGTCTTTCTTTCTCGATTATTTTTTCAACTGTTCGCCACTCAACTGGCTCGATATAGGTGGCATCCGCCATCCCGGGATCGGTCATGATAGTAGCCGGATTCGAGTTCACCAGAACAATCCGGTAACCCTCCTCTCTCAGCGCCTGGCACGCCTGAGCCCCAGAATAGTCAAACTCGCAAGCCTGTCCGATGACGATAGGGCCTGCACCTATTATTAGTATGGTTTGTATATCTGTTCTTTTTGGCATGGTGACTAAAGTTTCTTTTTTAATTAATTCGTATTAATGTTTTTAATCAGGCGTTTCTTGCTTGCATCAGATCAATAAAATGATCAAAAACCGGTGCAATATCATGTGGCCCGGGACTGGCTTCCGGATGCCCCTGAAAACCGAAGGCTGCCTTATCTGTGCGGTGTATACCCTGCAACGATCCATCGAAAAGTGATTTGTGCGTAGCCTTCACATTTTCAGGAAGACTTTCTCCATCCACAGCGAAGCCATGGTTCTGACTGGTGATAAATACTTTTTGGCTGTCAAGATCCTGAACCGGGTGATTAGCACCATGATGGCCCAGTTTCATTTTTACTGTACGTGCACCGCTGGCCAATGCCAGCAGTTGATGGCCAAGACAGATACCAAACACCGGAATATCTGTTTCCAGAATTTCCTGAATTGCCTTTATGGCATAGTCACAGGGCTCAGGGTCGCCAGGACCATTGGAAAGGAATACGCCATCAGGTTGTAAGGCCAGCACTTCACTGGCTGGCGTCATGGCAGGCACGACCGTAACTCTGCAGGAACGATCCGTCAGCATTCTTAAAATATTACGCTTCACACCGAAATCATAGGCCACCACATGATACTGACCAGGGGCTTCCGGAATACGGTGCCCTTCAACAAGATCCCAGCTGCCTTCTTTCCAGGAATATGACTGTTTACAAGAGACTTCCTGTGCCAGATCCATCCCCACCAGACCCGGAAAATCTCTGGCTGCGGTAAGTGCCAGCTCGCGTCCTTTTTCCATATCTGAAGCCAGTTCTGCACCGGTGATGATGCAGCCATTGAGCGGGCCATGGTCCCTGAGAATTCGCGTAAGGCGTCGAGTATCAATATCACAGATAGCTACAACATTACGCTGCTTTAAAAAATCACTGAGTATTTGTTCGTTGCGGAAATTACTTGCCAGTAAGGGAAGATCCCGAATTACCATTCCCGATGCCCAGACTTTTTCAGACTCATCATCTTCAGAGTTGGTCCCGGTATTGCCTATATGTGGATAGGTAAAGGTAATGATCTGTTGTGCATAGGAAGGATCCGTCAGGATTTCCTGATAACCGGACATGGCTGTATTGAAAACCACTTCACCTGTGGTCTTGCCTTCAGCACCGATGGATATTCCTTCAAACAAAGATCCATCTTCCAGAGCAAGTATGGCGGTCTTTTGTTGCATAGACTCCTCGTAAAAGCTTGATTCCAGTTAACGGGGCTTTTTATACCGCGCTAAGTAAAAGTCTTATTCTTGTCTTATCCAGCGAGCAAATTTCAGCTCGTAGGATGCTTCAACCAGATAACTGGCTGAGACACGATTCAATGACAAGAGAGTTCAAGACAACTTCAAAAACAGGCATCCCTGAGCGGACCTGATAATAAGCCCTGAGCGGAACTAATAATAAGCCCTGAGCGGAACTTACTAAAAAGCCCTGAGCCGAACTTACTAAAAAACCCTGAGCGGGTCTGAAAAAAGCCCTTTGCGGACCTGAAAACTGGCCCGGAGAGAACCTAAAAAAAAGCGGAATGGGTAAATCCCATTCCGCTTTTTGATCAATTCTTTTGTAGGGCTATTGCCTGTTTCAGTGTCTTCATACTGAAGCAGAATTCTATGCAATTATGGGTGTGCTTGTCCATGTAT
Source organism: uncultured Pseudomonadales bacterium (assembly GCA_963925675.1). GTDB lineage: Bacteria > Pseudomonadota > Gammaproteobacteria > Pseudomonadales > Pseudohongiellaceae > Eutrophocola. Next base: position 26,330 of record CAWUSW010000048.1, on the reverse strand, counting down.
ACCGTTTAGAAAACGCAAATTATTGCAAAGAATCATCAAAAAACGCCATGAACATTTTGTCCAGGGGTAAAAAATGCCCTGGAGCATAGGTATGACATTGGATTAATGGGGAGCTGATTAGCCAAATTGGCAGAAGCTTTGCTCGCTTGAGATGGAAGCCGTTGCAGGGGTTAAAGGCTCAACACATCCTGCATGTCATACAAACCCGAATCCTTTTCCTGCAGCCACAATGCCGCTTTTACAGAGCCGTTGGCATAATTCATGCGACTGCTGGATTTGTGAGTGATTTCAACTCTTTCACCCTCACATGCGAACATCACAGTATGATCACCGACAATATCACCAGCCCTGATTGATTCAAAACCAATGGTCAAGCCGTCACGCTCCCCGATATTGCCTTCACGACCGTACACTGCAACATCATCAAGATTTCTTCCCAGGGCACTGGCAACGACTTCACCCATTTTCAGGGCTGTTCCTGAAGGCGCATCCTTCTTGTGGCGGTGATGAGCCTCGATAATTTCGATATCGCTGTCTTCACCAATGACTTTTGCTGCCTGTTCCAGCAACTTCATACACAGATTCACGCCCACGCTCATATTCGGAGCAAAAACAATGGCAATCTCCTTGCCGGCATCTTCTATCGCTTTCTTCTGGGCATCGCTGAATCCCGTAGTCCCGATCACCATTTTCTTTTTTTCCGCCAGGCACAATTCAAGATGCTGCATAGTCGCTGCAGGACTGGTGAAATCAATCAACACATCGAAAGCATCCGGCGTTTTAGCAAAATCATCCACGGCAAACACGTCCAGTGAAGGGAGGCCACATAATGCGCCAACCTCCTCTTCAATATGAGCACTGTTATGCCTGACAGAAGCTGCCCCAAGTGCAACGCCCTCAGTTTTGACCACAGCCTCTACAATGGTTTTTCCCATTCGGCCGGCAATACCAGCCACTGCAATATTTAACATAATTGTTCTCTGGAAAATCCGCTCAGGACTTTAATGCATCAACAAAACTTTTAACACCGTCAAACCAGCTGGACTTCTTGGGCGACTGTTTATTGCCCTGACTGTCCTGTATTTCCTGGAATTCTGCAAGCAATTCTTTCTGTCGTTTGGTCAGGTGTACAGGGGTCTCCACTTCAACCCTGCACAGCAGATCACCTGGTGCACCACCTCTAACCGGTGTTACTCCTTTATTTCTTAGTCGAAACAGTTTCCCGGTCTGAGTTTCAGACGGGATCTTCAGTTTCACCTTGCCTTCCAGAGTAGGAACTTCCAAATCCCCACCGAGAGCCGCATCAACAAAACTGATCGGGATTTCACAATGAAGGTTACTGCCATCTCGAACGAAAATAGGATGCTTTTTCACGGCCATTTGCACGTAAAGATCACCAGGAGGACCGCCATGAATTCCAGCTTCGCCTTCTCCAGTCAGACGTATACGATCACCCTCATCTACACCTGCTGGCACTTTAACTGACAGGGTTTTGGTTTCTTCAACATTGCCGCGACCATGACAAATATGACAAGGATCCTTGATTGTTTGCCCTGCACCCTGACAACGCGGACAGGTCTGTTGCACTGAAAATGGTCCCTGGCGCATACGAACCTGACCGACACCGTTGCAGGTGGCACAATTTTCAGGAGTGCTGCCCGTCTTGGCGCCACTGCCATCACAAGGTTCGCAGACTGTTGTAGTGGGAATACGAATTTTGACTTCGGTGCCCCGAACGGCTTCTTCAAGACTTAAACCAAGGTTATAACTGAGATCAGCACCACGCTGGACGTGGCTGCGTGAGCGGCCACTGCCGCCAAAGATATCGCCAAAAATATCACCAAAGATATCACCGAAACCCTGCGCTCCTGCGCCACCACCCTGGCCCCCTACTCCGGCGTGCCCAAACTGGTCATAAGCACTGCGCTTTTCTGAATCACCAAGCACTTCATAGGCTTCGTTGGCTTCCTTGAAAAGCTGCTCGGATTCTTCATTGTCAGGATTGCGGTCCGGGTGATGCTTCATAGCAATGCGACGATATGCTTTCTTTAATTCAGCACTATCTGCTCCACGTTCTACACCGAGTATTTCGTAGTAATCTCGTTTATCCATACTAATCCCTAATACGAAAAAACTAACGTGGACAATTGTCCACGTTAGTTTTTTCAGTTAGCTCTATTCAGCCAGAAGTTTTCAGACCTGACGAATTATTTTTCGCCTTCTTTTGCTTCGTCTTTGCTTTCTTCTTCAACTTCTTCAAATTCGGCATCGACAGCATCATCATCTGAACCCGATGCTGCTCCCGCAGCATCGCCTTGAGCGCCTGCGGCCTGTGCTTCGGCATACATGCGCTGCACCAGAGGTGTTGAAGCTTCAGTCAATTCCTTGGTCTTGGTTTCTATCGCTTCCAGATCGTCGCCTTTAAGGGCTTCTTCCAATGCAGTGATTGCCGCATCAATAGTTTCCTTTTCTTCAGCTTCCACTTTATCGGCAGCCTCAGTAAGCGTCTTTCTCGTTGCATGCACCAGACCGTCAGCCTGATTTCGAGCAGTTATAAGCTCTTCAAACTTTTTATCTTCCGCTGCGTGAGATTCTGCATCCTGCACCATATTCTCGATCTCATCATCAGACAATCCACTGGAGGCCTTGATAACAATTGACTGTTCCTTGCCTGTAGCCACATCTTTTGCGGACACATTCAAAATACCATCAGCATTCAGATCGAAACTCACTTCAATTTGTGGCATACCGCGTGGCGCTGGCGGAATATCCGAGAGGTCAAAACGACCCAGAGATTTATTCTGCGCAGCTTGCTTGCGCTCACCCTGTACCACATGAATTGTCACTGCAGTCTGATTATCATCAGCTGTAGAAAAAGTCTGTTTCTTGTTACAGGGAATCGTGGTGTTCTTTTCAATTAATGCGCTGGCTACGCCACCCAGTGTCTCAATACCCAGAGACAGAGGAGTAACGTCCAGCAACAGAACATCAGTAACATCACCAGCCAAAACCGCAGCCTGAATGGAAGCACCCATGGCAACCGCCTCATCGGGGTTCACATCCTTGCGCGCTTCCTTACCGAAAAATTCAGTCACTTTCTTTTGTACTAATGGCATCCGGGTCTGTCCACCCACTAAAATAATATCGTTGATTTCGGACACATCCAGACCGGCATCTTTCAATGCCATTTTCAGTGGTTCGATGGTTCGATCAACCAGGTCTTCTACCAGAGATTCCAGTTTTGACCTCGTCAGTTTCACCACCAGATGTTTTGGACCAGTCGCATCTGCCGTTATGTAGGGTAGATTCACTTCCGTTGACTGAGCGGATGACAACTCGATCTTGGCCTTTTCCGCCGCTTCTTTCAGGCGCTGCAGGGCAAGGGGGTCATTGTGCAGATCCATTTGGGAGCTTTTCTTGAACTCCTCTGCCAGATAATCAATCAGGCGCAAATCAAAATCTTCACCACCCAGAAAGGTATCTCCGTTTGTGGACAGCACTTCAAAGGAGTGCTCACCATCGGTTTCAGCAATCTCGATGATGGAGATATCGAAAGTTCCACCCCCAAGGTCATATACTGCAATAGTGGCATCACCACCTTTCTTGTCCATGCCATAGGCAAGAGCTGCTGCAGTAGGCTCGTTAATGATGCGCTTAACATCAAGCCCGGCAATCTTGCCTGCATCTTTAGTTGCCTGACGCTGAGAGTCGTTGAAATAGGCGGGTACAGTAACCACCGCTTCAGTGACCGGCTCACCCAGGTAATCCTCGGCAGTTTTCTTCATTTTCTTCAAAACCTGTGCGGCTACCTGAGGCGGCGCTATGGCTTCACCACGCACCTCAACCCAGGCATCGCCATTGTCTGCTGCGACAATCTTGTATGGCACCATCTTGATGTCTTTCTGCACAACATCGTCTTTAAACTGACGACCAATCAAACGTTTGATCGCAAACAATGTGTTGTTCGGGTTCGTCACCGCCTGACGCTTTGCAGGTTGACCCACAAGAATTTCGCCATCTTCGGCATAGGCGATGATTGAGGGGGTGGTGCGATCACCCTCAGCATTTTCAATTACCTTGGCTTTACCGCCTTCCATAATCGCAACACAGGAATTAGTGGTACCCAGGTCTATTCCGATAATTTTGCCCATAATCTCTTACTCTCCAGCTAAGCTTCCGCTTAAATATCTTTAATATGATCTATATTGGCCCGGCATCAGATAATTCAAGAGTTGCCGTGACTTTATTTATTAATTTTTCAGTACTTTTCTACTGATTTACTGCCTTTGACACCATAACCATCGCTGGCCGGATTACCCTGCCATTGAGGACATAACCTTTCTGAACCACCGTCAGCACAGTATTTGGCTCTACATCATCATTTTCGACCATGGAGATCGCCTCATGCTGCTGGGGATCAAAAGGCTCCCCTTCAGGGTCCAGCTGCTCCAGGCTGTGCTTAGTCAGGGTTTCAAGGAAACCTTTTAAAGTCAGTTCCACGCCTTCATAAAGCGCACTGACACTTTCATCTTCAGCATTCGGGACTGCCTGCAATGCCCTTTCAAGATTATCCATTACCGGCAACAAGTCACTGCTGAATTTTTCCAATGCAAACTTGTGAGCCCTTTCTACGTCCTGTTCACAACGACGACGCATATTTTGAACTTCTGCCTGAGCCCTGAGAACCGAATCGTGTTGCTCGGCCAGTGCTGCAGCCACAGCTTCCTGAATCAATCCATCCAGTTCAGTATCAATCTCCTGCTCGGCACCATTACCATCGCTTTCTTCTTGCATTAATTCCTCAGATTCAGGGATATCTTCACCTATTTCGTCAGTGACCTTTTTGTCAACGTCATCACCTGTCATCCTATTCCTCCAGCTAATTCATTTTTACACCAACACATTATGCGGAATATGGGGGCAAGCGGCTGATAATCAAGGGGTAATACTGAAACCGGATAAATTATGAAATCTCTACTAACATCAGGGTAACAAGTCGCTATAATTCAAGCATGTTGCAACAACTGACCATCAACAATTACGCCATTGTCGATAAGCTCGAAATTGAGCTTGAGACCGGCATGACTGTCATTACAGGCGAAACTGGCGCCGGAAAATCCATCATGCTGGATGCTCTGGGCTTGACGCTCGGGGATCGGGCAGACCGTGAAGTAATCCGTGGCGGCGCCGAAAGAGCCGACATCAGCGCCTGCCTGACTCTTCCTGAGAACCCGGCGGTGGCCGCCTGGCTTAAAGACAATGATTTTGATGTGGATGAAAACAGCTGCATTCTACGCAGGGTGATTACCCGTGACGGTCGCTCCCGCGCCTATATCAATGGCCAACCCACCACTCTGAACAATCTCCGTGATCTGGGTGAAATGTTGATTGATATTCATAGCCAGCATGAGCACCAGTCTCTGTTAAAAACAGCGACACATCAGCGTCTGCTCGATGAATATTGCGGTCTGCAGCTGGATGCCACTGAAGTGAAAACCCTGGCAACAAAATGGCGACAACTCAATCAGGAACTGGAAAATATCCGCAACCGGGCTGAAGAATCCAATGCGCAGTATCAGTTACTTAGCTATCAGGTTAAAGAACTGGAAGAAATTGGCCTGGTAGAGAATGAACTGGAGGCCCTGGAAGAAGAGCACAAGAAACTTAGCCATGGCGAAGCCTCCATGCAGGTCAATCAGCAAGTTCTGGATCTGTGCAATGAAAATGAATCTTTCAATCTTGAGCGATCGCTGGCACGCGCCATAAGTCTGCTCCAGGAAATCCCTTATTCCAGCAAGCAAACTGAAGAAGCAGGCAGCCTGCTTACTACTGCCCTGATCCAGGTTGAAGAGGCATCTTCAACATTGAAGCATGCTGTCGACGGCTTTGAACTCGATCCTGACCGCCTCGAAGAAATTGATCAGCGCCTGAGCCTGATCCATCAGCTGGCACGCAAGCATCATGTCCGCCCGGCTGAACTGCCTGCTCTTACCAATAAACTGATTGATGAGCTTTCCGGTCTGAGTGAAGCAGATGTCCAGATCAGTTTAATGGATGAAGAATTGAGCAAGCTGCTGCAACGCTACGAAGAACTGGCAAACAAGCTTAGCAAGGCCAGAGAGAAAGGCGCAAAAAAGCTGGCAAAGGAAATTAATGTACAACTGGCCATACTCGGTATGAATTCCGCCAGTTTCAGTGTCGCTCTAACCCGTTTCAGTGACAGCACGCCAAGATCCAGCGGTCTGGAAGGCATAGAATTTCTGGTAAGCACCAATCCTGGTCAGCCGCCCAGACCTATGGTTAAGGTCGCTTCCGGCGGCGAATTATCCCGTATCAGTCTGGCCATCCAGGTCGTAACTGCCGCCACTTCTTCAATCCCCACGCTAGTCTTTGATGAGGTTGATGTCGGCATTGGTGGTGGCGTGGCGAAGTCTGTCGGCGAATTACTGAGAAAACTTGGCGAGAAAGGCCAGGTCTTGTGTGTCACACATCAACCCCAGGTAGCCAGCCAGGGACATCAGCATCTCTATGTCAGCAAATCCTCAGACAAGAATTCCACAGCCACGCAACTTAATAAATTAAATAAAAAAGAAAGAGTTGAGGAAATCGCCCGCATGCTCGGTGGAGAGGAATTATCAGATCAATCGCTTGCCCATGCAGAGAAAATGCTGGCTTGATATAGTCACAAGTCACAAGTCACAAGTCACAAGTCACAAGTCACAAGTCACAAGTCACAAAAAAGGCGACCTGTGGTCGCCTTGCCTGACATCGCTTCGCTCTTCAGGCCTACCGATTGAGCTCAATGCTTACCTGGGCCCCTTGAGACTTGCGACTAATCACTCCTGACAATTTGCACAAAGCCCATAAATATAGAGTGAATGATCGGAGATAGTGAAGCCATGCTTGTCTGCAGCTGCTTTCTGCTGCTGCTCAATTATTTCATCAAAAAACTCTTCCACCTGCCCGCACTTGGTACAAACAATATGGTCATGATGGTCATCAGGTGTCATTTCGAATATGGAGTGACCCCCTTCAAAATGATGGCGGGTTACCAGGCCAGCGGCTTCAAACTGGGTGAGCACGCGGTAGACGGTTGCAAGCCCCACATCCTCATCCGCATCCCGTAATGCCTTATAAACATCTTCAGCGCTCATATGCCGGGATTCAGCAGATTCGAGAATCTGCATAATTTTCACTCTTGGCAGAGTGACTTTTAGCCCTGCTTTGCGTAATTCCTGATTCTCTCCGGACATGTCTTTACAGCCTCTAGGGTAGATTCACTTACAGGCAATCACCACTTAACAAGATTGTTGAGTTTCAGGTATTATGCCTTTTCCTGTTTTTATGTGAAAGGCTCAACCACTTTTGCGCTCGCTTACACTTATATTTATTACGGTCTTTTCCCTGCTCTTGAGTAGTTGCGGGAGCGTAACCTCGTTTGCTTTCCCCGGCGTTTACAAGCTGGGAATCCCCCAGGGCAATATCATTACTCAGGAAATGGTCGATCAACTGCGCCCCGGTCTCACCAAACGACAGGTTAATTTTATTCTTGGCACCCCTCTGGTTAAAGATACTTTTGATCAGGATCGCTGGGACTATCTCTATAGTTATCAACCTGGTGGCGGCGAACGTGTCCAGGAAACACTGACTGTATTTTTTGAAAATGATCAGCTTACCCACTTTGCTGGCGACTTCGAACAAACACCTGAAAACGAACAGTTTGGCAACGTAGCTGAAAGCGCTGAAGATATTTCCGCACGAGGACAGTAAGGCTTCCCTTCGGAATTTTTTATTTTTGCTCCTGTCTTTTGTTTTTTCTCTCTTTATTTTTTTTGTCCCGCTCCTTTCTCATATTGCGTTGCTCAATACGGACCCGCTCTAGTCTTGCATGCTTGGGATCATTCAGTAGAGGCCGGTATATCTCAACACGATCATTCTCCTCCATCACATAAGCACCAGCTAAGGGCAAATCAACACCGTTTAGCGGACGCGAGAAAATACCAAGCTCCAAACTATCCAAATCAAACTCCGGGAATTTCATTCGAATCCCTGAGAGGTCAACAGCCTCCTGTGCAGTGCATCCTGAAACCACCGACATGGCGACAAGCTCCTGACGCTCAGGAAGTGCAAAAGCCACTTCTACTCTGATCTCATCATGCTCTTTTTTATCTACAAGGGAATTATCGTTCATTTGACGCAGACTGTTTCTGCACGCTGGCAAATAGCATTAACAAGGTTTCGGCTGGTGTTATCGAAAAGGCTTTTCATGGCAACATTCACCAGACCGGATGAAAACTCAAATTCCATTTTCAAGCTGATCTTGCAGGCAGAGTCATTCAACTCCTTGAAATCCCAAGTTGCAGAAAACTTTTTAAATGGTCCTTCCACTAGCGCCATTGTCATTCTATCTGGTGCACTCAATGTATTGCAGGTAGTAAAGGTATAGCGCAATCCTGCCTTACCCAATACCAGGCGCGCTAATACTTCCTGTGCGCTTTTCGACATAATCTCAGCATCGATACAGCCATCCATGAAGTGCGGATAAGCCTCAATATCATTAACAAGGTCGAATAACTGCCCTGCAGAATAAGGTAGCAAGGCACTTTGATCAATTATAGTCACCGACAAGCCTTTACTGGAACAATCTGTTAAAAACCGAACAGGTTATGGGCGAAATAAATCCGCGATACATTATTGGAAAACACTGCCAACAAAATCAGGGGGATAAACGTTCCCAGTGAAATACTGACATATTTTTCCAGCAAGGAACCATGATAGTCATCATCTTCGAGGGATATTTCTTCATGCATGCGGAATTTTTTCCAGCGGTAGCAAACAAAAAGACAAACAATGAACCCCATAAGAGGAAGAATCGTTTCATAGAAAACGTCATAGATCAGGTCAAAAAATGACTTACTCATACCACCGTAATTCAAAAAGCTGGTAAAAAAATCACTCATGCCAAATGACACAGTGGTAATGATAATAAACACACTCATTAAGCCTGCGATATACACAATGGCCTCGCGCCGGGATTTATCTTTTTCATCCATCAGGTAGGCTATAGGGATCTCGGATATTGACACCAGTGAGGTAAGTGCTGCAAAAAACACCAGCGTGAAAAACATAGTAGCCACCAGACTGGCTCCAAAAAAACCTACGAAATCCTGCAGAGATAAAAATACCTGAGGCAAATAACTGAACATCAAACTTATACTACTTTCAGAAAGTTCATCCGCATTAACAGAGGGATCAATGGCAAACACTGCAGGTATTACCAGCAGTCCAGCAAAAAAAGCGACCCCCGTATCTGCCAGGGCTACGAGACGAGTAGAGCTGACCAGTTTTTCTTTTTTATTCAAATATGAGCCATAGGTGATCAGGATGCCCATCCCCAGGGATAATGAGAAAAATCCATGATTTAGCGCAGAATTAATCACCCCGCTATCTATCTTGGAAAAATTCGGAATCAGGTAAAATGCAACACCTGCAGAAGCATTGTCCAGAGTAAGCACGAAGGCAATTAACAACACCATCATTACTATCAAAGCAGGCATCAGGATTTTCGCCACACGTTCTATGCCGTCATTTATCCCACGCCCAAGAATGTAAAACAATACTGCCAGTAATGGCAGAAGATAGGCAAACATAATGGGCGAGCCAACCGTTGCACCAAAAGTATCGGGGTTGGCAAGCGTCTCCAGATTCCCAATTGCCGACTGCAGCATATAGACCAGAATCCAGCCCGTTATCACCGTATAAAAAACGCCGATCATGAAAGGGGTAATTAAACCAAGCCCTCCTATCATGCGCCATTTCCGGTTACCCTCTGACAATTGGTGGAAAGCTCCCACCGGGCTTTTCTGTGAAGCGCGCCCCATGGAAATTTCTGCAAGCATTACCGGGAAGCAGACAAAAGCAATAAACAGAAAGTAAATTAGCAGGAAAGCGCCACCGCCATTTTTGGACGCCATTACCGGGAAGCCAACCAGATTACCAATTCCCACGGCCGATCCCGCAGATGCCAGGATAAAACCCAGTTTTGAACTAAACTGACCTCTCAAAACCGACATGAATATCCTCTCATTTAATCCTGTATTCTTTGTTTATTGGTAATCGAAAGTGAGTTTACCAGAATTTTCTACAGACTCGGCCTCCTATTAAGTAGGCAGATGATAGCGCTCCCCCTATAATGCACCTCATGGCAAAAGCAAAGAAAAGCAAATCAGACGACTCCACAATCATCGTCAATAAAAAAGCCCGGCATGACTATTTCCTTGGAGATACCTTTGAAGCAGGCATTGCCCTATTGGGTTGGGAAGTAAAAAGCCTGCGCATGAAAAAAGTCCAGCTGACGGACTGTCATGTCATTATCCAAAATGGGGAAGCCTGGTTATTGGGCGCTATGATAAACCCCCTGGACACAGCCAGTACTCATATCATTGCAGATCCTACCCGTACCCGTAAGCTGCTGCTGCACGCAAAGGAGCTGGCTAGAATATTTGCCGCAATTCAGCAAAAAGGGAATACCTGTGTATGTACAAAAATGTACTGGAAAAACCATCTGGTGAAATGTCAGATTGCTCTTGGCAAGGGTAAACAAACCCATGACAAACGCGACTCGGTGAAAGATAGAGAGTGGAATATTGACAAGCAGCGTACCGTCAGGGCAGGCAACCGATAGCCAGCTTACCGATCAAAGCACTTCAAAGAGCAGCAAGTTCCCGGTAAAGCGCTGGCAGAAAGCGCCCCGGGTCACCCCAGATGCTATCAAATTCAGCGCTGGGATTTGCCGCAATTACCTGTTCTTCAGATAGACCATCCGCAATCATGTCGGCGACCCGATCCTTTACTGTCAGCACCATGTGGATATATGCCTGTACCTGTTGTCTTTGTGTGACGACACCATTTCCGGCAATGAAAAATGTTTCTTCATTCGCCACAGCCAGGGCATTTTCATTGGCTGAAATAAACCCGTCAACAGACCCGCCTGCAATAACCGGATAACGTTCCGGACTATAAAGATCACCCAGATGAATGACGTTTGCCTGCTCAAAACGTACCATCACATTACCCAGCGAGTGTGCTGGCGGGGCGTGGGTGATATGAACAGTTTCACCATCAAAGTGCAGGGTCATACTGCCCTCATCCGCAATGGTTAATACCGGCAAAGCCGCTGTTGGTGCCGGAGGTCCGCCACGTTGCCCCGCCATCAGTACCCGCCGAACTTCTTCATGAGCTATGATAATTGCCCCCTGTTCACCAAAGCCTTGATTGCCATCAGTGTGATCGGGATGAACATGCCCATTAATCAGATATTCAACATCTCCACCGCTGAGCTGACGCACCATGGCACGAATTTCATTCACCAGTTCCTGACGTTTGCTGTCGACCATCAAGGCCCGATTATCACCGACAAGCACGCTGATATTGGCATAACCGCCGCCGCTGAGCATCCAGACCGGGCCGCTCACATGCTCCATCACCAGACCTGATTGAGCGGACAGATTAAAAGATAAACCGAGGCAGAAAAAAAGCACGCCTAGTGCGCGCCCTTTACTGATTAAGTGTGGAATCAAAACATTTTTTTCTGCTTTCATAATTGAACTCTTTTTTCGGGCATTTTTTCGGGCATTTTTCGGGCATTTTTTCAGATATCCAGCTTACCGGTACTGTTACCAAAACTGTCCTGGGGTATGCCAAATTTATCAAACAGTCCCATGTACAAGTTTGCCAGAGGTGTGTGCGCTTCAAATTCAAGATGCCGCCCACCTTCGATTAAACCACTAGCCCCACCTACCAGAAGAATCGGTAGAGGGTCAAAATTATGCTCATTAGCATCACTCATACTGCTGCCATAAAGAATCATCGAGTGATCAAGCAGGCTGCCATCGCCATCTGGAGTCGCGGCAAGTTTGTCAAAAAAGCTTTTCAGCACGCTAATGTGGTAATTGTTAATAATGGAAAACTGATCCTTGTTTTTCTGTTCATTGGAATGATGCGAGGCATTGTGGAAGCCCTCGCTAACGCCACTGCGAGGGAAACGGGTATTGCTGCCCTCACCGGCCATCATCAGACTTGAGACTCTGGTGATATCGGATTTGAATGCCAGCACCTGCAAGTCAAACATCAGATTAATATGATTCTCAAAACCATTTGGTATACCACGCGGGGCATCTGGCACGTCCAGGGCCTCCGCTGACAACTTGGCATCCACCAATGCTACACGGCGTTCAATTTCACGCACTTCTTGCAGATATTCATCAAGACGAACCCGGTCAGCTGGTGGTAATTTCAGATTAAGGCTGGACACATCTTCACGAATGGAATCCAGAAGACTTGCAGACTGCCTGCGCCTTTCCTTGCGATCGGCGTCTGTAGTGCCATCACCAAACAATCTTTCAAATACCAGCTGGGGATTATTTTCCATCGGTAGCGGCAAGGTTGGTGTTTTCCATGACAATGCACTGCGATAGGAACACGTGAAATTAACATCCCCGCAAGTATTGTTGGACGGCTCAATGGCAAGCTCAATAGAGGGCAAAGGTGTGTCCTGCCCAAGTGCGTCAGCGATTATCTGGTCAAAGGATTTACCCACATAGGCACGGTCTCCAGCAATTGGATGGGCGGCGGTCAGGAAAGCTGCAGCTGCGCGCTCATGATTCTGGGCACCGCCACTATCTTCACCTTCGCGTGGACCCACCGGGGTATTGGCAAGTCCGCTGATAATATTTAACTGCTCACGGTAGTCTTCCAGGGGTTTTAGAATGGGGGTAAAGTCAAAATTATTTCCGGTTTGCGATGGGGTCCAATAGGCCATAGTGGCGCCATGAGGGATATAGATACAGCCCACACGCGGTGCTGGTGATGCAGCAGTCTGAGCCAGCAGGGTCTGTGCCGGGATCATCGAATCCAGCAAGGGTAAAGCAATAGCCGTGCCCGTTCCCCTTAACAGGGTGCGACGAGACAAGTGTTTTTTGGTAATAAACATTTGTTTCTCCTGAATCTTGCAGCGCTTACAACTCTTACAACATTTGGTATAACATTTGGTACAACACTTAGCGTTTTCTGCGACCTGCACCACTTTCAGCAGTTCGAAGGATGCAGCATAGTATAAATAGCTTTTTGTTGCCTACGCCACTTACCTAAAACACTATGTTATGGCTTAACTGTGGAGTAACTATGACCTTTTTATTTCTTAGCGCTGAGCCGTTTCACTCTTTGGCCTATTAGCACTAGCGGTAGCCTCATCGCTTGCATTCTCTTTCGTGCGGCGAGTAAATGCCTCGCTCAGCACAATTTCCTTAACCAGCACACTAAAACGGTTACCCTTTTTTTCTGCCTGTCGTGTTGCCCGGCGTACTGAGGGCATATCGAAAAACTCCACCTTACGGCCAAGCGCATAGGTCATTAGTTTCTCGGTAAAATTCTCCACAAACAGATCACTGCGAACCATCAGCAAACCGTGTAACTCCTGTGGCCCCTGAAATTCAGTGCCATCCCAGAACACAGCCTGTGTATTCACCTGCTGTCCGTTAGTGTACTCACGGAATTTACCCACTTCATCAAAATTTTCCAGGGCAAATCCGATCGGATCCATCATGTTATGACAGGCCGCACACGATGGATCAGCCCGATGTTGTTCAAGGCGCTGACGCAATGTTGTTGGTGCTGCCCCGGCTGCAGCCGTTTCTTCCAGGTTGGTTTCCACACCCGGAGGCGGTGGTGGTGGCGGAGTGCCTAATAAATTCTCCATAATCCAGGCCCCACGTATCACTGGTGAGGTCCGGTTAGGCGCAGAGGTTATGGTAAGAATGCTACCGTGACCCAGTAAGCCCTGTCGCCCGGTGCCGTTTAAATCCACTTTGCGAAAATGACTGCCACGTATATTGGGAATGCCGTAATGCTTGGCCAGGCGCTCATTTACATAAGTGTAATTCGCTGTTAACAATTCCATGACATTTTGATCTTCCAGCATAACTGACTCAAGCAAGAGTTCCGTTTCTCGCTTCATAGCGACACGCAAGCTGCCATCAAACTCTGTGGAAGCAGGATTAACACTGTTGAGCTGTCCCAGGGATAACCATGAAGAAGCGAAATTTTCGACCAGGGATCTGGATTTGGGATCCTGCAACATGCGCTGAATCTGCTGTTCAAGAATGTCTGGATCAGTCAACTCACCGCTTTCTGCTACGGCTAATAATTCCTCATCAGGGATGCTGCTCCAGATAAAAAATGACAGTCGTGAAGCCAGCTCAAAATCATTGACTGCATAGGTTTGCCCATCCTCCAGGCCGGCAGGCTCTTCTTCGAAGCGAAAGACAAACATGGGGTCAACAAGTACACGCGCCAAGGCATATTGAATACCAGTATCAAAATCGCGCAATTCGCGACCATCCCGGTAAAAAGCCATCAAGGTGTTCAGAGAGCGAGCGCTAACTGGACGCCGGTATGCCCGATAAGCCAGGTCTTCCAGTATCTGGCGAGCACACGGCTCCTCATCAGAGGTGCTTGCTGGAGTACAACTAAAAATTGCGCTGCGGCTGGGAGTATTGCCTGGCCCGGTCGCTTTAACGGGACCCGAAATGGCCACTGAACGCATTACCGTACTATCCGACCAGACAGTATGTAAATCATCTACGCCAAGGGGTGACTGTGTTTTCACGAAAGCGGCTTCTATGGTGTGTGGGCCGGCAGGAATGGTGAGACTGACCTGACTGCCCGTCCCGGCCGGGAAAAGTTTTACCCGCTCGCCGTCGATAACCAGCTCCACTGGATCTTCAATTCCAACAGGATCCAGAGAAAATGCAGCATTAGCCCCACTGCGGCTAATACTGAATTGATACTCCGCATCCAGGGGAAAAACATGCTCAAAAACCAGGCCGCCACGTGTGCCAAGAGAAATACCTTCCAGATGGGATGACTGATCCTGTTGATCAGCGCGGTAGGTAGCGGTAGTAAGACTGGCGGTCATATCGCCTACTGCCAACCGACTCACTTTATTTGCCGCAGAAATATACGATTGCATCAGTGCCGGCGACACACTCAACACGCTGGCGATATTATCGAAGCCTTCACTGGAATTATCAGCGGGAAACATACTTGCAGCATTGATCGGCAAGTTCAGCAGATCACGAATGGCATTCTCGTATTCAGTTCGATTCATACGATGTAATAAGGGAGCACCAGTATTGGGGCTGACTGCCCAGGCGCTATCGATGGCTTGTTCCAGGCCACTGACAAAACTATTAACCAACTCCCCAGCCGGACGGTCTTTGCCCCGGGGCGGCATCATGCCGGCTTTTAGTTTAAGTAATACTTTTTCCCAGGTTTCGGCATCATTTAACAGGTTGCCGGTTACCAGTAGTTCAAAGGCAAGACCACCGGCATAATCTTCGAAGTTATGACATTCCGTGCAATATTGATCCAGCATTTGCCTATGGTCTGCATCCAGGCTTTCAGTTGACGACTGAGCCTGGGCAAAAACAGGGATGGACATAACAAGGCCAAAGGTAAGTTTTCTACCGAGAAGCAAAGCGCTATATAAAGGCAAATTAAAAATAGTGTTACGGCGCATATTTTATTCCAGCCTCATCCATCAACTCTTTCAGCAGAGCAATGGTTTCCGGTTTTTGTTCTGCGCCCACTGCGGCGAGAAATACTCCTTCAGCCCAGCGTAGAGCTGTGCGGCCCACTGCATCTTCTACATCCAGTTTCGCCCCTTGTGAGGCGAGATAACGGATGATGTCATTTGACCCTCTGTTGGCAGCTCCCAGCAAGGGCGTCAAGCCCATTGAGTTTTTCGCATTAACATCTGCACCCAGAGCAATATTTAATTTTACAGCTGCCAGTAAAGCTTCATCAGACTCTGTATAGGTCTGGGCAACTGTCCAGTTCATTCCGGCCGCAGCCATCAATGCAGTGGTCCCTTCATAAGTGGTGATATGCGGATCTGCCCCATACTCAAGCAGCAACTCCATCACCGGAATGTCGCCTGCCAATGAGGCTCTGATAAATGGCGTTTGCCCAGTGACATCAACCCAGGCTACATCATTGAGTGAATACAGCCATTTTTTCTCTGGCGGCCATTCCTTGGTTCTGGCATTGACATCAGCGCCCTCATCCAGAAGTCGTTTGATCATCGGCAGAATCGGCTCCCTGTCGACCTGGTTATCCTGGGGATCATCTTCCAGATCACTGTTCATATCCAGATTGCGGTAGTCCACAGCAGCAAACAAGGGTGTGCGACCATAAAAATCATCGACGTTTATCCGCGCACCAAAATCCAGCAGTATCTCTGCCACCCCTAATTGATTATTAAGCAGGGCCATTAATAAAGGGGATATTTCATTGGCTTCGGCCATTTCCAGGTCAGCACCATTTTCAACGAGCAACCTGGCAGCTTCCACATGACCATCTCTTGCTGCATACAACAATGGTGTCATACCGCCTTTGGCATCATAACGTTCACCACGATGGGGAACGCCACTACGATTGATACCAACGCCTTCAGAGCCGCAACCCGTTCCTTTGCAAGGGGGAATATAAGCCGGCACAGGTCCGACCCGAGTGCTGGCATCCACTTTGGCCCCATGCCTGATCAACATCTCGATAACGTCTGTATGGCCTTCACGCACACCGATCATCAGAGCCGTTTGTTGAAAGTCAGGATCCCGGTAATCAACCAGGGCACCATTGGCCAGCAACAAACTCACTACTTCGGGTTTACCCGTGTGCACCGCCGTCATCAAAATCGTTTCACCATTTTCTGACAAGGTGTTCGGATCCGCACCGGCTAGCAGCAGGCGTGCAACAATTTTTTCACTGCCATTTTGTACCGCGAGGAATAGCGGCGTAATGCCATTTCGATTTGGCGCCAGGGGATCGGCACCGGCTTCCATCAAGAGCGCAACAGATTCCTGCTGATCCCTGAGTACAGCCCAATGCAGCGCTGTGCTGCCATCATTCAGACGACTATTCACATCGACGCCATCTTTCAGCAAATCACTGACTTTTTCGACCATGCCCATTTCAGCTGAACGCGCAAGCTCCTGATTGGCACTCAAGGTAAGCGGTAGCGTGCAAGCCAGAATGAACAGCATGGCGATGCTTATAATTTTCTTCATAAAGTTTGCCCCTGAAAAACCAACTGCAACCAGCAACCGGTTAGTGGTCTGTATTGTTCGCCTTTAAATTGCTGGCCTGCAAATCCGACCGAATGGTTCACGATTCCTGCACAATAGCGCGAAAACAGTATCATGTGGCTCTTTTGCACTATATAACATTGCCTATTACCATCACAAGATTGCTTGTCGCAAGATGGCCGTCAATTGCTCCTTATTCAGCTTGTCTGCCTGTCTGATTCTGCTACATTGAACCCTTGTCGGCAGTGCTGATGGAATAGTTGAAATAAATATCCGGAACAAAAATCGGCTTAATACCATCAAAGTTTTATTATTGAATTTAATTATTTATTAAAATTAACTCCAAATTTAACTCCAAATTTAACAACAGGTTCAGAGTATGCAAGTGACAATCCGGCTTTTACTACTCCTAATTATCTCAGGCTACTCCTTGATCACTATGGCGCAGCCACGTGAATCTGTTGAAGGCATTCATTACCAGGCACTTGAAATTCCGGTACCCACCGAGACGGATGCCGACAGAATCGAAGTACGGGAAATTTTCTGGTATGGCTGCGCCGAATGTTTCACTCTGGAACCCATCATGAGCGATTGGGGTGAAGGGGTAAGAGGTGATCTGCTTTTATCCCGAACCCCGGCCATCTGGAATGAGGTGATGGCCCTGCATGCCAAAATTTACTACACCGCAATTGCCGTAAAAGCCGAAGACACAATTCACCGTGCTGCCTTCCATGCCGTCCATGAAGAAAACAATCCCTTGCGCACTGAGACGCAGATCAGGGAATTTTTTATGGCCAACAACGTGGATAGCGAAATATTTAATAGTGCATGGAATTCCGAGGAAGTGGCCTCCGCATTACAGCAGGCAAGCGTGAGAACCAGTGATTACGGTATCGATAAACTGCCCAGTATCATTGTCAATGGCCGCTTTAAAATCACCCATAACGAAAAGATATTTAATCACATCGAGATGAACATTGCCGTGAACCTGCTGGTGCGTCGTCTGCGGGATGAAAGACGTAGTGACTTTTAAATTAAATATTCTTTTCGTTCGGGACTGAAGTCCCTCCTACAAACTTTCTATTGCGGTGCTAATTCAAAGGCAAATAAGGCATTGCCTGGCCGGCCCACAATGCAGCAATTGCCTGACAGGAAATACACCATGCCATCCACGATCACAGCTCCCGATGCATCAAAGGATCCTCCCTGAGCCGGCACGCCATTGATCGTTTCAAATTGAGCATTACTGTTAAAGGTCCACAACACATCTCCGTCTTCAGCACTATAAACCCGCATGCCGCCGTCCGCTGAACCAGAAAACACGGCGCCGGGAATGGCAGTCACCGCTGCTGACTGGGTAGCTCGGCAGCCGCGACCTGGTGCACATAACAAGTCCTGAGCGGGGGCGACCCATACTCCCAGTCCGCTGTCCAGATCAATGGAATGAAGGCCACCTGATTCAGGGTTGCCATAACCACCAACACCGACATAGGCAAGTCCGTCAGCCACTGACATTCCCCACCAGCCTCCGGAGGCACTGCCAGGCGCTACGTAGTACTGCCACACAAGTTCACCATTGTTATTCGGATCAAGTGCATGAGCCATGCCGGATTTTTGAGGAATGATCAGCAGCTCTCTGCCATCATCAGTCGAGGTGAGTATGGGGGAAGCAGAAAAGTCCACATCCGGACCAAGTTCCAGTGGGCAATTGGGGTTATCAACGACATTGCCATTATTACTGTTGTTACAGCCGCCGATAAAAGCATCGTTGGGCGTTGTTTGATTCACCCAGACGATAGCGCCGTTGTCCAGATCCATGGCCAGGACGGCATCAGAGGTTGCCGGGGCAGGTTCGCCATAGGCATTGCCGGTAGCGGTATAAAGCAGACCTCGATCGGGATCGATGGTAGGTGCATTCCAGATGCCGACACCGGACGGACCGTATAGCTGCACACCAGTGTTACTCAAGCCGCGCGGCTCGGGCTCATCGATTGTGTAGGTTTTCCAGACTATCTCCCCGGTACTGGCATTCACCTTGGTGATGCTGCCACGGAAAGTACAGCAAGGGTAATCCGGCCCGGAGGAATTGGTCTCCTCAACGACACCCGCAGAGGGAACATATAGAAAGCCTTCAAACAGGGTGACAGAACCGGTCCCGCGCACACCCGGATGATTTTCCACCCGCGAGACCCACAACTCTTCACCATTTTGTGCATTCACCGCATAAACATTACCGCGCAAATCCTGAAAATAAACGGCATAACCATCACCACCGCCAGGCAAATTTATAGGACCTACAGACAGAGCACTGCGCACACCATTACGCGGCAAATAAGTCCAGTAGCCGCAGCCACTGGAGGCATCAAGGGAATAAATGGCCCCTGCCTTGTTGCCGACAAAGAGACGGCCTGACACTACTGCCGGCTGTGCTCGCGGCTGGTCTTCTCCGGGTAAACCAAATACCCATTTCAGTCGCAGCCTGTCGATATTTTCAGAGCTAAGGCCAGCATCCAGTGCAGCTCTGGCATTTCGGTGATCACTGCCCCAGCCATTCCATGAAGGACTTAACACAGGATTACCCAGCGCTGGATTCTCTGTACAGAGATTGCTGGTCATTTCCAGTCCCAGGGGAACCATCGGCTGGCCGGTGAGATATTCCGATACTGACTGCATCTGGGCATTAGTGAGCCCTGATGCCTGAATGCGCATAACGCCCTGAGTAAGCGCCCGGTATAGCGCATCAGTAGTCAGCGATTCCAGGACGGAACGGGCAGGAGGAGGACGATCTAAATTAGCAGTTGGAGTTTCATGGCAAGCGGCGCAACGGGCGCTATAGAGCTCACTGCCATCCTGAGCTTGAGCCTGAAGAACAGGGAAAAGCAAAGCCCAGGCTACACACAAGTAAAAACAGATTTTCTTCATATCTCTTCCCCCTCCTCTATCAAGGACAATCACTAACCATCACTTACATTCAGCATGTAAACTTTATACTACAGGAGTCATTGCCTTGCCTTATTATCTTTCCTTTTTACGTTTTGCAGGGTTTGTGCTTCATGCTATCCTGCTTTTTCATTTCCCAGTCCCAATTAAAGACTGAAATTACAGGGGAAAAAAATGAAAAGTTTAACCACTATTCTCGCCGGTGCCGTATTGCTGTCAGCCACTTCCGCGGCCGCACTTGCTCACCATTCTTTTGCCATGTTCGACCAGACAACAAAGGTCGAATTCACCGGTTATGTCTCTGAAGTTCAATGGACCAATCCACACGTCTGGATTATGGTCGATGTGCCCCAGGATGACGGTACCGCTGTCAGCTGGGGAGTTGAATTCACCAGCAAGGTACACCTGACCCGCCGTGGATTTTCCCCTGACTTGTTCAGCATTGGTGACGAAGTCACTTTTTCAGTAAGCCCCTATGCCGATGGCAGCCCGGGTGGTCGATACTTTTGGGTGCAACTGGCTGACGGCACTTATGTCTGTGATGTTGGCGCAGCACAGCGCACCTGTCAGGAAAGAAATTAAATACCTTATAAAAGACCTTTGATAAAGTAATCATCAAAATAATTAGCTGGAACTTAATTATGAAATCCCCATATTTACTCTGCTCATTATTCGCTGCCAGTATCTTTGGCACTACCACCGCTATCGCTCAGGACGATGTAGTTTATCCAGCCAATGCTGAAAATGTCAGTTATGCTGAACTGGACCAACTACCGGACTTTCGCGGCCTCTGGTTCCCTGCCTTCAGGCAGGTTGGCGGTGATGAACCGGTACTGATTGGCGAAGCCAAGGCAAGCTGGGAAATGGATGAGGCCAGACTGGCCGCTGATCCAAATTATGAAGTCCCGGAAACCTCCAACAACTGTGAGCCCGATGGCTTCCCTTACATTATGAACTTCCCCTACAGCCTGGAGTTTCTTTTCACACCTGGCAAAATTACTGTGATTCAGGAAGCCTTGATGCAGGTACGCCGAATTTTTACCGATGGCCGTCCCATGCCTTCACGTGACGAACTGGATCCCAATTACTTCGGTTATTCTCGCGGTCACTGGGAAGGCGATACACTTGTTGTCACTACCATCGGCACCCAGCCAGGCCAGCGACTGGGACGCGCCGGGATCAAAAATAGTGACCAGCTAACGGTTACTGAGCGCATCTACCTTGACCCGGAAAATCCTGATCAGTTACACCTGGACTACACCTTTGAAGATCCAGAAGTTTTGGCACAACCCTGGCATATGACCCACACCTTCAGTCGTGACCGTACCTGGGAACAGATTGAATATATCTGTTCACAGAACAACCGCCACATCCTCGATGCTGAAGGCCAGACGCTGCCGCCCGAAGAAATCAGAAACTAAAACTTACTATTATCAATCATCCAATAAAAAACCCGGCAAGTGCCGGGCTTTTTAAATCTAAATAATGTCTATTTCACACTACACTGTAGGTCGGATGTGCGCAGCGCCATCCGACAGGGTATCACCAACTCACCAGTTCCAATCAGGCTCGAAAGCGGACATTGTTCACCCTGTCGAAAGACGGCCTTGCAGGCCTTTGCCGACCTACTTAAATAACGGTGCTTAACGATCCACACAACTAAAACTGTCAGCACTATTGATATCACCACGGCCATTATAACGTGGCCACTCCGGGTAATGACAGACAGGGCGTGTGCGGCCGGCAGTCGCCTGATTGGCATCACTGGCGACCATTTCTTCTGGTGCCTGACCTCTTTCCACCCAGGCTTCCAGAGCATCGAGAGAAGAAACGCGAGCATTAAACACCCCGGTCACATGACCCATGCCCGGAATGGTATAAAACTTCACAAAATCGGCAAGCGCATCTTCATCATAACGCTGCTGCAGTCTTTCCCAGTACTGGATGGAAGAATAGACCGGAATAAAGTCGTCCACCCGACCATGGAAATAAATTAACTTGCCGCCGTTTTCCTTGAAGCGATCAATGTTGGCACTGTTGGCGCTGATCAACTCCACCAGCTCACCAATACGCCCGGCATATTGGGCCGGGTCAAAATCATGCATGGTGTCCAGAGTCAGATCCTGGGCAATCGCATAGCGTGGCGTGGCATCACCCGGTCCATATTGCAGAGCTTGCTGCGGTCCTTCACGCCCCAGGTTGGTGCTACCGCCATCCATAAAAGTAGACCCTTCAAAAGGTGTCCACTTTGGAAAAATAGAAGTAAGTTCATCATCTGCAAACACACTGAAACCAAGATCGTATGGCGTATCCAGGACATTCAGCGCTTCAATTTGTGCATCGGACAAACAACGATCACTGGTGTCAGCGCCATTATCACAACGTACAGGATTATCTGAACTGCTCAGTCTGAAATCCTGAGTTGCTTCCAGACAGGCTGCCACATTACTGATAATGCCATCTTTTGCACGATCGAGATCATCACAGGTTTCATAGACAGCCGCGACATAGTTTTCAATTTTGGCAGGACTGATCCAGCTGTCACCATTATTCGCCAACAGCGCCCTGGCATACTGATTGGCAGACAAATGCAGCATCACTACATTGTGAGCCGGGTAACCTGCCACGGCACCATGATAATCATCCGGGTAACGTTGTACGGCATCAAAGGCTTCATGACCGCCCTGTGAACCACCAATAATATAGTTGTACTGAGACGCAGTACCGTAGCGAGCCTGTGTCAGATGCATGGCCACATCATGGGTTTTCTTGATCTGTTCGTGTCCGTAGTTGCGCAGCGCTTCCTCATAGAGAAAGAAGCTGCCATCAAAACCCGGTAACCGTGACTTATGTCCCGAGTCGCTGCCCAGAGTGACATACCCGCTGGCAAGCGGTGTTGGTTCAGAAGATGGTTGCTTGGCATAATGGCCGAGCCCAGTCACTACCCTGCCATTAAAACCACCACCACCCAATTGAAGTGACTTGCCATTCCAGTTGCTGGGCAGATTTACTTCAAATTCAATATCCGGTGCGTTGTAGGTCACAGGATGAATATTACCCATGACCTTACAGAATTCACCATTGGCATTATCACGCGCATTACTGCGAATCAGTTCAGCGGAATAAATAGTCGCACCGCTAGTAGCAAGGCCAATCCCTGATTCAGGAATTTTCAGACCATTCAGTGCCGCGCAGGCATCTGATGCCGACAGACTGGCCAGCTTTGGTCTCCACGCCACATCCTGGGCAAAAGCTCCGGCACTTATACAAGCCCCAACGGTTGTTATCAGTAAACTTCTGTTAATTTTCTTGAAAATGGCAGTTGTCGTCATGGAATCCCCCTTTACCTGTTCATTATTACGGCAGGCAGCAATATTCCTTTTTTTTGCCTCCGGTTGCAAATCTGGAATTCAGCCCCCATATAATAGAACATGGATGTGTTACTATGTCCTTTCTTCTGGGGGTGTTTTGGATTCGACGCCGGTACTAAAACCCAGGGTGCATGTCGAGAGGGTAGTAACTCTCGTAAAACAATTGCTGCAACTTTTTTAGTTGCCAACGACGATACGTACGCTCTAGCCGCTTAAAGACCTTAAGTTAGGCTAGCGATTGCCAAGGGATGCCTGTAAACCGGAAGCAATTGTCATATAGAACAGGACCGCGCCGGAAGTGTGTTTACCGCCAAGGTGCTAAAATTTAGTAAACTCGCCCTAAACACCCTGCCGGTCGGGTCGTGATGGGCTAACTCAATAGATTTGGCTAAGCATGTAGATCTCTCGGCAGAGGGCTGACGGACGCGGGTTCAACTCCCGCCGCCTCCACCAAATAGTTGTTCAGCAAAGTCCAAGGATGGACTGAACATACCTAAAATACTGACTTTACCCCTAATTTACCGACCATTAACGTCCAGCAAGGTATTGCTATATCCAGAATCTTTAGTAACATGCTTAGTAACACGGAAAGAATATTCCTTTTTGGATGTTACTATGCCAAGAACTACCAAGCCTCTTACTGATACGGAAATCAAGAAATCCAAAGCTAGTAAGAGTGAATTCAATCTAGCAGACGGCCAAGGGCTTTATTTAAGAATTAAGCCCAGCGGTTATAAAGTTTGGATATTCAATTACTACCGCCCATATACCAAAAGAAGAGCCGTATGCACTATTGGTGGCTATCCAGCAATCTCACTCTCAGACGCTAGATCAATCAGACACGATTATCACAAGCTACTAGCCCAAAATATTGACCCAAGCACCCACAAGACAGAACAAGCCCAACAAAAACGAAACTTGCTTGAGAATACTTTTGAAAGTGTGGCATTAGAGTGGTTTAACGTTAAAAAGAATAAGGTATCTCCCGACTATGGCCAAGACATTCTTCGCTCTTTGGAAATACATGTATTCCCTTATATAGGCTCTCTTCCCATCAATGAAATCAGAAACAAAACCGCAAAGGACACTCTCAAACAGCTTGAGGCAAAAGGCTCACTAGAAACAGTCAAACGACTTTGCCAAAGACTCAATGAAATTATGTCTTATGCCACTAGAAACGACATTATCGAATCCAACCCGCTGACAGAACTTACCCAAGAATTTAATTCACCACCAAAGAAGCATCTTCCCACTCTCGCCCCGTCGCAACTGCCAGAGTTAATGAAATCAATTTCTAATGCCAATATTAAAATAACCACTCGATGCCTGATTAAATGGCAGATGCATACCTTGACCAGACCCTCTGAAGCCGCCGGGACTAGATGGGATGAAATAGACTTTATCAATAAGGTCTGGAATATACCCTTAGAAAGAATGAAGAAGAAAAAACCTCATACAGTTCCATTGACCGGCCAATCATTAGAATTACTCAAAATAATGAAGCCGATATGTGGAGATAGAGAATACGTCTTCCCGTCTGACAGAAAGCCCTTGAATCACGCTAACTCACAAACACCAAATACGGCACTCAAGAGAATGGGTTATAGGGGGATTCTTGTGGCTCATGGATTGCGTTCCCTTGGTAGCACTACTTTAAATGAACAGGCCTTCAATCCTGATGTAATAGAGGTCGCACTTGCCCACACTGACGGCAACACCGTTAGAGCCGCATACAATCGTGCTGAATACCTTGGGCAAAGAAGAGTAATGATGCAGTGGTGGTCTGACCATATAGAACAAGCATCTACTGGCAATCTAAGCACTTCAGCAAGCAAAAAGCATCTGAAAATCGTGGCTAAAGAAGGGGTGGTTCATGGATAAAGAAAATTACATAGCATCAGTACTCATGGGGAATGCCAATGTTGATGACCTACCTATCGCTTTAGTGTTGTTTTTAGCTGTTGAGATTGAAAAATTGAGTCAGGAAGGGCAGATAACAGAAGAGCAAAAAGTATCATTTCAGAAATATATAAAGAATTTTGAGAAGGAATTCGCAGGTAATACTTCGGCCAAGAATGCTGAGTCGGCTTTTTGGCTAGGCGTCAATTATGGAGCTATAACAGGTGAATCCGCACATTATAATAACGCTATGCTGGAAAATATTGAGAAAAAAAAAGTACGGCAAATGCGTGGCTTAATCAAGATTAATTTACAAAAGAAAGATACCAAAAACTTAATTCAACTGATTGCAAAAACACTCTGGAGTAATGATAAAAGCAAAAGTATTAGGTTAGGTGAAATGTGCGAAATTGTTTGGGGCACATATTTCACTCAAATCGACAGCAATAAAACTATATCTAATGAAGACAAAAAATATTTCAAAAAAGAAGTGCCCGATATGCCCTCTTCATTAAAGTCTTGGTTGCGGAAAGTTGCACCAGAATATGCAAAAAAAGGAGGCCGCCCAAAGGGAAAATAAATATAGATGCCGTACGAGAAACATATTTTACGTACGAGACGCATATTTTTATCTTTAGTTATATGTGAATAATGTCTAGCCATGTTTTGAAAAGCCCAAGGAGGCACGACATGGCAACAACCAACCAACAACATCCTCACATCCCTCTGAATGACCGCGTACTGCGATGGCCTGAAGTTAATCAAAGAGTCGGCATTTGCCGATCACATGTTCATAACCTTGTCTCTCAAGGTAAATTCCCCTCCCCAATAAAGCTTGGTGCTAGAGCTAGTGGTAGCTGATCGAGGCAGCATGCTCGATGCGTCCAGTGTTTTTTATATGAGCAAAATTGTGACCTCCCATGAGGGCATCGGTGTGGTTGATATTCATCGCCCAATTGGCGAAAATATTCGCGCC